>QQSC01000001.1:0-57282 GCA_003602475.1 Candidatus Poseidoniales archaeon
CGCTCGTCGATGACCCTGCGTCTTCGCCAGTCCCTGCGTGCTTGCGAACTCATGCCGTGACGGCTGGCAATGCCGGTGTTGAGGTCGCGTACGTCAATGGTGGTGTTCAAGCCCTTGTCGGCGAGGGTGTAGGTCATCGGGCGACCGACTCGTGAGCGGTCATCACCGCTGTCTCGGTTGGTCCATTCTGCGCCCGGATCGGGTACATTTTCCTCGGCAACGAGCCCACATGAATCGCAGGTGATTTCCCCTCGACCCGTGTCCAGTGTCCAGGCCACCGCACCGCACTCCTCGCACGGTCGTGTGTGCCCCTCAACGGTTCTTCGGGAGGGACGTTCTTGCCCGATGCCTCCGTGTTGGTTGGTGGTGCTTTGGGCGGTTGTTCGCTTTTGATTCAACTTCTCAACTCCTTGTTTAGTAGTCGGGCTCCTATGTATATAAATCCGTGGTTGTCTTGGTGATACCTAATGTTCTCCAATGTCACGGTTTTCTTTCATTGACGCTCCGGCTTGTATCCACCAATCTCCTTCGTCTGAATATAAACCGTCGTTCCCTTGCAGGTCGTAAAAATCGACTGCAGAGGGTGAGGATTGTAATAGCGAACACGGCACAGGGTTCAAAGACGGCCGTTGCCCCAATCGACTTTGATAAGCATGCCAGCCACCGTGATATTGGGCGCCCAATGGGGCGACGAAGGCAAAGGGAAACTTGTGGATCGTTTGGCCGAAGAAGCCTCTTGGGTCGTTCGCTTTCAGGGTGGCAACAACGCCGGCCACACCGTGGTGCTGGGTGACAGTGTTCTGAAATTCCACTTGCTCCCCTCGGGCATCACGCGACCCTCGTGCAACCTCGTCCTTGGTGATGGAATGGTCATTGACCCGTGGGTGCTTGACAAGGAACTGCAAGGCTGGATGGAATCCTCTGGGGAAGACCCAAGGGGGCACCGTCTGTTCATCAGTGAACGTGCTCACCTCATTCTTCCTTACCACCGCTACATGGACAGCCTTGACACCAAAATCGGAACCACCGGTCGTGGCATTGGACCAACCTACGCAGACAAAATCAACCGCGTTGGTCTGCGTTTTGGCGACCTTTCGGAAGTGGTCGGCGACGATGCATGGGCAAGCGCTACCAGCGAACGCATGAACGCAGCGTTGGTGGCTGCCGGTTCCTCGGAACGGGTTGATGCTAAGGGCCTCCAAAGTGACGTTGCTTGGATTCACCAGACCTACGAAGCCTGCATTGCCAACACCGGTCTCATGCTGGACAACGCCCTCAAACTTGAGGAACACGTCATCCTTGAAGGGGCGCAAGGTTGCTTGCTTGACATCGACCAAGGAACCTATCCATTTGTCACTTCATCGGTGACCTCTCACGGGAACGCCACACATGGAGCAGGCATCCACCCGGGTCATGTCAAGGACGTCATCGGCATCACCAAGGCCTACATCACCAGGGTTGGTCACGGCGCCATGCCAACGGAATTGGATGACGAAGCCGGCCATCACTTGGGCACGGTCGGTCACGAATTCGGCACCACAACTGGACGAAAGCGCCGATGCGGATGGTTCGATGCAGTGGTGATGCGTCACGCTCAGCGCATCAACGGGTTCACGGGTCTTGCGTTGACCAAACTCGACGTTCTCGGTGGACTTGAGGAAATCAAGATTTGTGTAGCCTACGAACTTGACGGGCAACAGATCACGGAGATGCCTTCGTCCGCTTCTGCACTGGCTCGCTGCAAACCGATTTACACGTCCATGCCCGGTTTCCCTGAAATGTCCCTTCCTGAATGGCTGGCCATGGCGGTCCATGCCAACGAAGCCGGCAAGGGCATCGGTGTGCTTCCCACCGCAGCTCAACTCTACATCGCTCAGCTCGAGACATTGGTTGGGGTCCCCTGCGTGAGTGTGGGCGTCGGACCTGACCGAGATGCGACCATTGACTGCCTCTGAGTTGCCCAAGCCCACGTTGCTTACTGGATTCAGCAGGTGAAGGCTCAAAAGGGAGTGGCTCACCGCTCGGAACACAAGGGCGCTTAGCTCAGTTGGAAGAGCGTCTGGTTTGCAACCAGAAGGCCGGGGGTTCAAATCCCCCAGCGTCCACCATCCCTTTTTGGCTTCGCGGTGTGCGGGTTTTACCCTCAAAAAACACGACGCCGGTGCGTCTGAACCCCTTTGCGTGTGAACTCACAAGGGTTTGAAATTCGCAAGGTTTGGACGGCATGGTCTCAGTCAATGTCGATGTGATTATCTGTTGGTTAAGGAGTAATTTCCTGATATTATCGGGACTAAAATTAAATATGCAAATTTCGTATAAAAAATATGAGAGCCAATGCGATTGCCTTCGCTATTTTGATTGTAACTGCGTCTGTTGCCGGTTGCATCGCTGACGAAGATGTAATTGTCTACAATGAAGAAGGGGATGGTTGTACTGTCTTATTGCAAATAGTGGAAACAGCACAACATTCCCCGGGCAATACTTCATGGACGAACCACACATACGATGAAAATTGTAAGAAAATAAATACTACAATCACTGGAAGCTTCGATGAAGAATGGGGTGATTACCGAGACTACAATGTGTCAATTGACTATGATTCCTCTGGAAATATTGAATTTATGAACACTACATTGATCACCGGTGATGATGAGTGGGGATGGACAACCCATACCACCCTGCGAGAGTATTATTACGATGCCAATGGAACTTTACTCAGCATCGTAACTCCGCCCGATTATGACAGTGGGCCTTTTTTCTATGAGAACTATTCCTATGACTCATCTGGACGGGAAACGATGGTCGTTTACGAATTGGAGCTGAGCCACCGGAATGGTAGAACCAGTTGGAAAAATACTACGTATAATTCAAACGGACAAATTTCTATCATTACCATGGTAGGACTTGTTGACACTCCCGAGAACATAACTTACCATTATGATTCAAACGACTTACTCAACCATACCATTGAATCGTATGAATGGGGTGATGGATTTGAGGTCTATACGTACTACACTTATGATTCTCAGGATAGATTGAACCAAGTCGAAAGAGTATGGGAAGGTTATGGGAGGACACTCATCTCTACATCATATGATGGCTCAGGTCATATTTCAACGGAAATAGAAGAATGGCAAAATGAACCTGGAATCGAAGAAGAAGAAGATACACCGATCGAACAGTACTACACCAGAACCTATACCTGGGGCCAAATAGAAATCGAATCGGAAACAGATACTGAAACTGAGGCTGATACCGATGCCGGTGATGACGCCAGTGCTGATACTGATACCGATGCCGGTAATGGCGCTGATGCTGATGTTGATACAGGTTCTGACGCTGATACCAATACTGATAATGATGCTGACGCTGCTGATGATGCTGACGCTGCTGATGATGCTGACGCTGCTGATGATGCTGACGCTGATACCAACTGAAAAGCAAGGATTCGCGCATCATAAAGCCTTCAATTTATGAGATCTCCCCTGATGGAACTACTCAACCCGAATGGTCCAGAAAACCAAGGGTTCAGACTCACAAGTATCGATCTTGTTACTTGTACACATTCGACTGGTGTGCAATTGCATGGGTACCGTTGGAAATGGGGGGCAAAGAGGGTCAAGTTTGAGAATTGAGTTCGTGCTCAATCAGCACCAACACCAGATCGGCACGTTGTGCTTCGATGAGTGAAGCGATGGCATCCAAGACTGAGCGGCAGTTGCACCCCTGTCCGACTCCCCAGCGTCCACTTTGCCTCTTACCTGGAGCGCCGTGCTCGCTGCGCATCGCTGGTCCAGCTTCGACGTCAAGTCTCTTTCTGGGTTGCAGTTGGCGTTTTTAGAGTCCGAATTCTCATCAGTCCGTTCATCAGACGGAGCGACTAATATTTCCAGTGTTATATCGTTTAAATCATTAAATACTAAACCGATGTAAAACAGCCATGTACATTCATCGTGCTGTAGCAATCGTTGTTTTGCTTTTGCTCGGTACGCTTCCAGTCGGTTCAGCTTTCACATCGGGACAATACAATTCAAGACCGGCTTCTGTTCTCCACGAAAACAACACTTCGAACTTCACCCAAGTGTCCGTTTCGATGGACTCTGAAGCACGTTTGCATTCAGTCTCTGTTCACGACAACGGCCATGTCTACTATGCCCTCTCCGATGGTGGTGGGACGGTGCTGATTCAACCGACTCAAATTTCCAATGCAGGGATCCGAAACGCCACCGTCCCAATGATTGATGTTGACAGCAACGACATCGCCCATGTCGTGTGGGTGGAACAATCCCGTGCCATTGTGTACAGCGCACTGGATCCTTCACTCGCTGCCCCGTGGACGGGGCAAAACACGACCGATTCACTCCTTACTGTTGTAGACGACACTGATTTGGTGTATCAACAACAAGACAGAAACAACCCGCATATCGTCGTTGATTCCCTCAACAATGTTCATCTCGTTTGGGAGGACGGGTACGATGCCCTCGGCCAAGCACAATCATCGAACAACATTTACTACAAATTGCTTCAGCCTGTGTTGCTCCAGCAGAGAGTGGACACACTCATCGACACCACCTTGGTCTCCATCAGTCCCTTGGAGAGCGCCAATCCGAGCATCGTCCTTTCACAGGATGATGCACCGACGGTGTTGTGGGACGACCCATCGCATGACTACGGGTTGGAAGTTGCCTTCATCATCGATACCTCGGGCTCAATGTACAGCGAATGGGCCGATGTTTGCACGCTGATGTACGGAGGAAACTGGGCCTCTGGAGGGTACTATCAAGGGCTTAAGCCCATGTTTGAAGAAGAAAATGTCACCATTTACGAGACCATCTACGGTCTTGGTAACACGCTTCCCGGGGCAGCCAGCCAAGGAAATTGCGCTGCTCACAATCAAAACACTGGTCCACGTAGCACTCCATTGGGTCAAACACCGGGTGACGACTCCGGCGGTATCCGCAAACTGCCAAGTACGGTCTACAACGGCAACACCTACACCGGCTATTCCGGTGAAGACTGGGGTCCTGGATCCAATTGGGCCTGCCTCTCTTGGAAAGATGTAGCCGGCAACGTGCCCGGGAACCCCCCCACTGCGGCCGACCACCGTTGGAACCCCAACGCCAGCAAGATCGTCATTCCAGTGTCGGATGAAGGGCCCAAAGACGGTGACCCCTCACAACAAGCCGACGACAAAACCTCCATCCAGGAAGCCCACGACAACTGCTTGAACGCAGGTGTCATTCCATTCGGACTTTACGGCCAAGGTTACGGTGGGGTAGGTAACATCCAATCTCACTTCATGGACCTGGTTCAGTGCCCGAACGGTGTGGTCTCCACACAGCCAAGAAATTGCCCAGGCAACACCGTTTCGAACGCTTCAGCGGGGGGTTATGCGTATGAATTCCCGACAGGGTCGTCGGTCCAATCTACATTTGCCTTGTTCATTGAAGCCCTGTGGTTTGAATACAATACGAATGCACCAAGAGATCTCGTAATGAAGACATTGGACCCCTATGGACTGATCAACAACAACTCAACCTGGAGCATCGGGTCATCTGGTCACTCCATTTCTGAAGGTGAGTATCAGGAAGATCTCGGAGGTTTTGTGAAGGTGCAACGCTCCATTGTGACAAACTGGTCCAGCCCGACCAATCTTTCCCATGCCACAAAGCAGAGCGATTCGCATCCAGTTGCTCAATTGGACGATCGTGATCGTCTGCATCTCACCTGGACGGAATCCCGAATCGATGTTTTGAACGATACACGGTTCAACACGTTAAGATACAGTTTGCTCGACATCAGCACCAATCGGTCTGATGGTGTGCCTGAAGGCCTGCACATCAACGGAACGAGGATGCTGTTCGGACCAAAATCCATCAGCAACAACGCATCGAGCCCGGTTACCGGCACCTCTTCGATGGTGTTTTCTCAAATCGGTGAAGTCCACGCAGCATGGTTGGGTGGAGGGCCTGCTGCTCCTCCTCAAATCTTCTACACCAAGTTCGATGTTGACGCCGTTCAAAATCCGTTGACCACCCTTGCCCATCGGGTTTCGAATTGGTCATCAGATAAACTGGTCGATGCATCATCAGTAGCGCTTTCCACCAGGGATAGTATTGCTGTTTTGGCATGGGATGACACTCATCACTGCACCAATGGTACAGTTGGAGCGTACTCCTCCATCTGTCATGTTCGCTTCGTCGACAGAGGTCTTAATTTTGAATTCGAGGACGAACCAATTCAACCCCATGCGATGTCGCCCGGTGATGTTGTTTCTTTCAACATGGTCCTTGACACCGATGTGCTTGGCGTGCCTTCAACACTTGACGAAGTTGTGATTCTCACCCTACCTACTGCACCAGCTTCTTGGAATGTGAGCATGGAATTCTTGGAAAACAGTACGCCTATCGCTACCGAGGACCGCCTGTATATCGGTGCTGGTCAATCGATCAATCTGAAAATGATGCTTTCAGCACCCTCGATTTACGAAACAACTGCTTCCGAATCCATCGGACTTCAATGGAGTGCTGAACTTGAGGATTTTTCAGCACTTCAACAAACCCTTAGCCTTAACGTTACCATGATCGTCAACGGTTCCCTTTCAATTTCTGCTGCCAACACCAGCATGTCCATCGTCCAGGGCGGCAACAACAGCATCGGATTCACCATTCAAAGTCAATCAAACGTGGTGGAAACAGTTGTTATTGGATGGACCACCAACTCAACACACCAAGGAACGGATTTCAATGTGTTCCTCCTCATGAGCGATTACCTTGGTCCAGGTGAAAGTGTCAACCGCACGCTGTTGGTTCAAACGGAGGATCACATTCTCCCTGGCACCTACTACGTGCAGATTGAGGTGCGTTCGGCCTATGTGACCCCGTTGGAAAGTTCGACATTGCTCATTGAGTTCACGGTCCTTCCAAAACTCGAGGGCCATGTTGAGTTCGGAATTGATGCCTTCGATCCTTACTTCCTGCCTGAAGAATGCCGTTTTCTAAGGTTGCAACTCACGAAGATGTACGGAAACGGTGACCTTTACCTCGACTTGATGGGCGCTTCAGATGCACGATTTACGAACGCTCTTGACGTGTGGACATACGACATCAAATCATTGGCGATTGATCGCTCTGAATTCCGAGGTCCATGGGCTCTTGAACATCGCCAGGTTGGAGAGTACATCACCGTTGAATTGTGCGCACCGACGGTGTTTGACAGCATGGGGGCCGTGGAATTTGAGTTGGTTTCATCTTGGGCACAATACGGTGTTGAACTCGACACGAGCATCGTTGAGGTTTTCACGTACTCTGCAGTGCAATGGTCACTTGACGGTACCGTTAATTCCACCACCATCGGGCATCGCAACGCTACGATCAACGGCTCTCTCATCAACAACACAAACTCAGGAAACGTCACGTTTGAGGTGGCCATTAACCCCTCGTTGCTCGACACCAGCGAAGTTGTCAAACAGGGCATGGAAATGATGAATTTATTCGCTGCTTCAACGATGACGGCGCCTGGAAATTTTTCCTTTGACCTCAATTTGAGCAGCGAATTGGATGAAGGCGTGCCCGCCAACCTCAGCGTTTACCTGAGGGTGACCGATGCCAAATATTCCTCCACAATTGAACTCACGATTCGCTATTTTCCCGACGCAGACAACGACGGATTCAGCGATGACGTTGATGCGTTTCCCAACGATCCAAACGAATGGTTGGATTCAGATGGCGACGGGGTTGGAGATGAATCCGATGCCTTCCCTACCAACGCTTCAGAAAGCGTGGATACCGACGGCGACGGTTTGGGCGACAGCGCTGATTTTGACCCCTTGGACGAAACCGTTCAATTCGAAACCGATCTTGAAGACGAACAGGATGAAACCAACAACGCGACCAACCGCAACGAAGACAACAGCAAAGGTTCCTTGGACGACCTTGACATGAATTTCCTTGGGGTGATGGTTGCGGTTTTGCTCTTGGTGATTTCGCTACTCTTGGCGGTCATTGCCCGGGGAAGAAGGGACGACCCCCTTCACACACAATTCCATGACGAAAAGACGACGGTTGACGATGCGTGGTTCGCCTCTCTCGACCCGGCACCATCGCACGGGCCGGCCGTGCACACTGTCGCGAATGCAGGGGTTAACGACGGGAACGAGTGGCTAAATCATCAAGGTGAGATGTATTACCGGCCGATTGGCCAAGCCGTTGAATGGACCAAATACCAATGATTGAGCGTAGTTGGAGTCCGAACCACTCAAGGTTCAGGCTCACCAGATGTACCCATTTCGCCACCGTTGCCCGACGGGTGTTGAGAGGTTTGCGAGGGAGCGTTAGCGAAGCAGCGCTCTCTTTTCGTTCGTGATACTCTTCAGAGTGTGGTCCTTCCTTTGACCAACAAACATCGTGTTGGTGAAGTCAACTTCCTGTTGTCTGAGACGGTTACTTTGGAGAAGACGACCATCCTTCAGTATTCTCGAGATCTTTTTCGATTTGAGAACCAATGTTGAGAGGTTCCATGGTTTTTTGAGCATCGCTCAACGCACGTTGCATCAGCATTTGTCCGAGTTCCTCATGGCTACGGGGCAAATCCTCTGAAGCCATTTCACTGAAAATACTCTCTGGCTTGTGAGCCCCACTGTGATAGATGATTCTTGCAGCATAACTGGAATAGCTGACCAAGAACGTCACGATCAACACAAGTGCTCCCACAATCACGAGAGTTCCAACAAGATGTCGTATGTGAACCACAAGAAGCATGCTCCACCAGGTTGCCATCCCATACATCGAACAGACGACGAGGTAATCAGGGATCATGGCAAGATTCCCCGTGGGGCCTCGGGCGCTCACAATTGTACGAAAATTATCATCATCCACGGCCGAATAGATACCATGGACAACGAGAAGACAGTTGAGGTGACAAAAATTGATGACGACAATGACGCCTCCCATCACCATGGTCCACCATGCCAAACTGGAGTAAGACTCTGCTTCCCAGTAGAAGTCTTTTGATTCACCAGTAAGTAAACTGAAAAAAAGCGATGCATTCATCGCCAACACCAACACAGCCGCCAAGGTGTTCATTTCCCAAACATCCTTGTAGCTCTCTTTGAGCGTTTTTCCGCTTGGATATGCTTCGTTGTAGGCGTCCTTCCAGAGCCTACGGTGATCGATGGGGTAGAACCATTCCAACACAGGGACGAGTTTTAGGAAGTTGCGAAAGGGGCGAACTTTTTGAGGTGAAGTCGATTCATCTTCCATGAAGAAAGTAGAGGAGGGCTGGCTTTAATCATTTTTAGACAACAACATGAGGGCTTGAATGAGAATCGCATGGGTACGGTTGTAGATGTATACGGCTACGAGGGTTGCCCTTGTGCACAGATATGACGTTCACAACGGTTTGCAGTGGGTCGTATTCTAAATGAAAATGAGAAAAATCGACAGGAAGTCCAAAGATAAGGCGAATGTGAAAAACCCATCAACGGCCCAAAAGAGTGTTGAATGCTCCTTTTCCCCTTCTCCATTTTTGTCATCGGCTTTCCGTTTTCGGTAAGTCAGGAAAGATTTGATGTTAAAGGCCATCATAAGAACGAACCCGATCGCTCCGAGAATCACCATCCCAGAAAGGATGGTCAAAAGCGCCGGATATTCCTCAAAAATAAGAATCAAGCTTGAGAACATGATACGTACTTCTCATTTCTTGTTTTTATCTGTTCTTCCGACGCACGGGAGATTTATCACATTCATCGCATCTCAAGGAAAANCCACCACAGTATTTCCCTCAACCCNCTGNTTCTCTNTCTTCATGCAGCGCTTGAATTCCTCCGACTCAAGGTGCTCGCCACAAGAACGAAACACCCATATGTACAATTTACCCGTTTACAAAGGCTCTCAGTGGGGCTTTCACAACGCTACCCATGCGACACCCGTTGATACAGATTTTACCCCTTCTGAGTGCGGTCCTAACGGGAATCGCCGCCACGGTTACCGCCATCGCCACGGTTACCGCCGCCGTCACGGCCACCGCCGCCACGACCGCCGCCACCACGGTTACCACCGCCGCCACGACCGCCTCCGCCACGGCCGCCGCCACCACGGTTACCACCGCCGCCACGGCCACCGCCACCACGGTTTCCGCCGCCGCCACGACCACCGCCACCACGGTTACCGCCGCCACGGTTACCACCGCCGCCACGGTTACCACCGCCGCCTCGGCCGCGGGATTGGCCTTGAGAAGAGCCCTTTTGCTTGATTTTTCCAGGTTTTTGTCCGGGTTTGGGCCGAGCGCCCTCGTAATGGAATTCATGATCTTCGATCACTGGGATGCTTTGTTCAATCAGCCGCTCAATACCGACCAAGTAGCCGGCCTCGCTTTCATCACAAAAGCCGTAGGCAACACCTGAACGTCCCGCTCTCGCAGTTCGGCCGATGCGGTGGACGTAGCTCTCCGGCTCGTTTGGAAGGTCGTAATTGAAGACATGCGTGATGCCGTCGACGTCGATGCCTCGGCTGGCGATGTCGGTAGCCACCAGAATTGGAATGTCTCCTTTTTTGAACGCCGAGAGGGCACGGGTTCGGGCTCCTTGCGATTTGTTACCGTGAATGGCAGCGGCATCGATACCGGCCTGGTCGAGTTGTTTGACCAAACGGTTGGCTCCGTGCTTGGTTCGGGTGAACACGATGCCACAATGCACCTGCTGGTCGATGATCAAATCCACCAAAGCCCGGCGTTTGTCCGCCTTTCGCATAAACATAACATGCTGTTCAATGCGGTCAACGGTGATCGTTTCAGGGCTCACATCCACCGTGACAACGTCGCGGAGAAAACTTCCTGCAAGGGTTGCGATGGAGTCCGGCATGGTGGCACTGAACAGCAGGTTTTGGCGCTTTTTCGGAAGAAGTTTCAGAACTTTCTTGATGTCATGAATGAATCCCATGTCCAGCATACGGTCGGCTTCATCGAGCACGAAAAATTCAACGGATGACAGATCGATGTGACCTTGTCCAACCAAATCCAACAAGCGTCCGGGTGTTGCGACCAGAACATCCAATCCCTTCTGAAGGGCTCGAACTTGGGGGTTTTGGTTGACGCCCCCAAAAATGACGCGATGACGAAGGTCCATCTCGCTGCTGTAAGCAGCAAATCGTTCGTCGATTTGTGCCGCTAATTCACGGGTGGGCGAGAGCACAAGGGCGCGAATGACGCGGCGTCGTGCGGGAGGAGTTCTGGACATGATCTGGAGCACAGGGAGAGCAAAGGCCGCAGTTTTGCCCGTTCCAGTTTGAGCAATACCCAACACGTCTCGGCCTTCCAACAAAGAAGGAATGCATTGTACTTGTACGGGTGTGGGTTCGGTGTACCCTTCCCGTTTGACAGCGCTAAGAAGCGTGTTGTTCAGTCCCAATTCGTCGAACGTGTCCATGTTGGTGTCCCCCGGACCCATCATCGGTGGTGAACCACCGTTCCTACGCCCGTCTCGCCCTCATGCCCCTCCTCTATTATGCCATGGGGCGAAGACGCCGGGCGCTGATGGTGTTTTGCAAGGGACTCAACGCCGTCGCTTTCGTTGATTTTGGGACGTGGAGAGCGTCTCCCAAGGGTTAAACGCGTCGCTGCTCTACGGATATCCAGAACGAAGGACCGGTCGCTGCAGAAGGTCAACCTCGTTCTGGTGTTCACCATGGAATGCATCGGTATCGACATTGGCGGGTCGGGGGTTCGGTTGGGCCAAGTTGATGTGACCACAGGGGCGTTGGTGAGCGAGGTGACGATGTTGAAGCACACGACCGAAACATCGGCGAACGCCATTTTAGCGAACATTCGTGAAGCCCTGAAAGAATTCCCCGAAGACCTTCCAGTCGGGGTCGGGTTTCCAGGTGTGGTCCAAAATTCGTTGCTGAAGACCGCTCCCAACCTCGGCTCGACTTGGGCGGGAACCAATCTTTCCCATGCGCTTCGCCGCCCCATGATCGCAGCGATCAACGACGCAGACGCTGCAGCGATGGCTGAACAAGCCTTTGGATCCTCCAAAGGAGAGAACGGGACGGTGCTGATGGTGACCGTAGGCACAGGGATTGGTACTGCGCTCCACCGCAACGGGATTTTGATTCCAAATCTTGAGTTTGGACTCTTGGCCCACCCTACTCGAGGTGGTTGTCTAGAAGAGCACGCGAGTGGACGAGCACGAACCATGGACAATCTGTCCCTCGACGAGTGGGCCCTTCGCTTTCAGGAAGTGCTGAACGTGTACGAGGCCGAGTTTAAGCCCGATGTGATTGTGGTGGGAGGTGGCATCACCGAACATTGGGAGGCTTGGGCTCCACTCGTAACGGTTCAAGCCGACATTCGGAAAGCCCGCTTCGGGAACCTCGCAGGGTTGGTTGGTTCATCCTTGTTGGCTGCTGCAAAGACCAACCGATAACGGCCCTTCTGCTCGGCATCAGCGTGTGAAGTTCCAGCGAGTGATTTTTTGATGATTTTTTCTCCCATAACCGTTGCACTCAAGGCCATCAGCATTATAAGAAGCCGACCGGCCAAAAATAGCCATGGCCTCTCATCGAAGACCTCTGGTTCTGGTGGCTGTTGTACTGCAAATGCTGATGGTTGGTGTGACTGCCTCACCGCTGGCAGGGAGCGTCAACCCCCTTGGCGACGCCGAGAAGATGAACGTCGATCTCGTCAATGCGTTGACAGAAGAAGCTGACACCGCAGTGCTTCCTGTGATTTTCCAACTGAACTCAGCGGTCACCGATGACGATCGCGACCACCTCGTCAACCTTGGGTTCGTCGTTCTCGGCGACGCTCCTCTCGTGGACGGTGGTTTGGTTGAAGGCACAGCACAAGCCGTCCGCCATCTTTCAAACTGGGACCGGGTTGAATACTTGGAACTGGACAAACCGCTTGAGTTCTTCTATCTCCCACCCGAATGGGGAGGCGAGCCCACCACCGAACCCGGCATCATGATGCACGAAACCACCCATGTGGTGACGGCGACCGATTCGTGGAGCAGAGCCATCATCTCCCCTTCTGGCGAAGTGGAGTACGATGTCGACTTGGCCTTCACCGAATGGGACGGCGACGGTACCGCCATTGTGGACCTCGACACCGGTGTGGACGCAGGCCATCCCGATTACGATTATCTTGAACCGTGGACGGGTGAGAAAGCCATCTACTCTGCGAAATACGACGGTATTGGATGGACAGAAACTCGGAATTCAGACACTTCCTCCGGTCACGGGACTCACGTTGGCGGTACGATTGCTGGAAACGGAGACGCCTCTGGTGGTCGCCGTGCTGGTGTGGCCAAAGGAGGTCAACTCGTTGCTCTTGGTACAGGTGACGGTGCATCCATCTTTGCTGCAGAACAAGGATTGGAGTGGACCTTTGCTCACTCAACTCCCGGACAGAACCCCTACCATGTTCGCGTGGTTTCCAATTCATGGGGCACGGACGGCGACTACGACCCCAACGGCGTGGTTGCTCAACTCACGGACCGATTGACCTTTGAAAACGGTGTGGCGGTCATCTTCGCAGCCTCCAATTCGGGTGGCTCAGGGTCCGAGTGCTCGGGCGACTTGAGGACCAACGTCTACGCCAACACCCCATCAGCCATTTCCGTGGCAGCCCTCACACACGACGGGACGGCTGTGACCTCGTTTTCATCCCGCGGTTGCATGAACCAACAGCACACCTGGCCCGATGTAGGTGCTCCTGGCCGTGACATTTGGGCAACCGCTCCCCGTGGCACGGCAATCGACGCCTCGACCCGCACCCAGGGTGACCTCTACTACATGGCCATCTCTGGAACATCGATGGCCACGCCTCACGTTGGAGGCATCGCAGGACTCGTACTCAACGTAGCCCCATCGTTGGGCGTTGCAGAATACCACCGGGACGATCATGATTTCACAGACAGCCTTGTTGGCGGTGACGGTACGGCAGCGTACGGTCAATTTGAGAACTGGAATGAAGAAAACTTCAGCCGCGTCCATGAGTTGGAACTCATTCTTGAACTGACCGCTCGTTACAACGGCATGGCCAATTCATGCGAAGCAGGCAACGACGAGGACAGTTGCGGTGACATCCCCGCAGAATGCTACGAGAGTGCCACCGGTAAATGCCACGACTGGAGGGTTGGTCACGGCCTGACGGACACCGACGCTGCCGTAGCGCTCGCCCGCACCTTGCAGTTGATGCGCGACCAGGACGGCGACGGTATTGTTGATCACCCTGAATACGATGTTTGGGACGCTTACGAAATCTACGAGGCCATGATGGTCAACGCCACCATTCCAGCGAACACGGACCGGGTGCGACACGCCTGGAAGGGCGATTGGAACCATTTCAACAACGGCGCCACCGGTGCGGTCTATTACACCGAAGATTCCCACTATGTGTGGATTCCCAACGGTACTCAACGGCTTGAAGCAACGTTCTCCGCCTCTGAATTCGAAGCCGAATCCGCTCAGGCCGGACAATTGCAACTGTCCATCGACCTTGGTGAAGATGGAAGCAACGACGCCCAAGGGCAAGGAACACGACAAGCCGACACGTGGTATTACGACCTCGACGTTGACAGTTCTTCCTGGGGCCAATGGGCACATTTTGATGTCTCAGGGCAAGCCGTGACCTTGCTGGGTGTCCTTGAAGACATTGAATTCTTTGAGTCCCGCATTCCGTACACGGTTGATGTGATGTTGACGATGGACTTGGGCCAACCCGTGGACATTGCGTTCAATCAGCGACCAGATTTTTACTCCGACCTCGACCCTGCAACTCCTTCTGAATTCTACGACAGCGACATGGACGGACAGTTGACCTTCACGCGCTTGGCTTACGACCAGGCCGCTGTTGTGGCCCTTATTGAGCCCAAATCCATGGATGGTGAGAGCGAAGGCGACGGCATGCTTTCGGCCATATCCCAACTCTTTGCTGACCATCCATTCGGGATGTTGTTCCTTATGTTGCTGATGTTGGGCAGCGCTATCGGCGCCGGTTTTGCCCTCAATCAACGGGTTCGATACGACAATGTCTTCCTTGAAGAGAAAGAAGACGCGGTGGCTGCTGAACTCGTCCTTGATGCTGATCTCTCAGAGTAATTCAACGATGAAGCGGTTGGTCATGGACCACAACGACCTCATCTTCCAATGCGTGAAGTCGTTTTTTTCCTCCCTTTAATCTATTAGCCAACATCCATGTTGACAGGTTATGGCGGCACCCTCTCCATCCGCCTCGAGAAGAAACGCTCGGAACCATTTTGTCAGCGATTGGGAAGAGTTGCCGGAGGGTGAATGGCTGGACAACGATGAGGACGGTGTTCATTGGTATCGGACTGCAGAGGGGGAACATTGGCACTCAACTGAAGGCGGTTTTCAACTCTGGGTTGATGAGGATGAAGCCTTCGAGGAAACGGACAACGAATCTTCCGACCACTTGGATTCAAGCTCTTCACAAATCGAGGACCGTGAGGATGAGGAGGATTTACCGGCCACACCGAGGCCCACGTTGGATGCTGGAACCGCCGTGTTCGGGCTCATTCTTAGCCTCCTCGTGGTTGTTTGGACGTTGTTCATCACCATTCCAACGGCCGAATTGAATTTGGAAACCCTTTCTTCAGCCTCGTCAACCACCGATGAGATGGACCAGACCATGTTGGACGGGTTGGAGCGTTACCAAACACTCAACACATTGACTCTCCTTCTCGCCTCGGTTGGAATTGTGGTCGGTGCGCTGGGCATGGCAAAGCGTACGCCCTGGTGGACCATGATCGCTTCCCATGCTTCGCTTCTTTCGCTTCTTTTGGCGGCTTCGGTGGTGGCCTTGGCTGCTGAGCGAAGCAGGTTGGAGCAATGCGACCCTTCGGTTTACTATTGCTATCAACTCGAATCTTCCAGCATGTTTCTCATCGATTCAATCTATCCGACCATGTTGATCATGGTGACCTTCCTTTACCTTCTCAACCGTTCGGTAAACACTTGGGTCAATTTTGATGTCAATGAGGACCAAACCACCGAACTCAACATCCAACTGTTCTCAAAAGGCACTCCAAAACTTGGCGGTTTTACTTCCATGATTGGTCTCTTGATGTCACTTTCCATCCTCGCCATTACGTATTTCTTCTTCATTCCCGCAACCGATGAGAACATTTTGACCTTTGGAGGTGAATTGTCAACGCAAGGTGAAGGATTTCAAACGGTTCAATTTTACAACCTCTTCGTGGTTCGTCTTTCCGGATTCGTCGCCTTTGTGTCCCTCCTCAGTCTCGTCAAAAAAACGCCGTGGTGGGCTCTTCCAGCATCCTCTTTTGCTCTCCTGTGCGTCCTGTTCATCACCGTAAAAGAAAGCAATTTCAACGGTTTAAGCGTTTACGAACAAGATTCATTTTACACGGGAATGTGTTCGATGGTGGCCCTCGTGTTCATTGGAGCAGGTGCCTTTCGAACCATGATGAACCACGACTGGGAGGAGGACGATGACGACTACGGTGGCTACGAAAACGCAAGGGGGTCAACGGGTTACAACCTCTTTGATGAGGAGGAGGACGACCTTGAGTGGCGTGCAAAGGTGAAAACGGTCGTTATGGCCAGCGTAATGTTGTTGGCCGGTGTTGGTGGCTTCTTTTTGATTCAATTTGTGGTCGCCTCGTCGAACGAACCATTGTTCCAAATCCGAGATGCAAACGGGAATCTGAGTGAGGGGAGATCCGACGAATTGGCCGTCATTGACATGCTGGATAAAACCAACGCCTATTCAGAGGAGACCATCAAGGTGTCAATCCAAATCAACGGAGGTGATGAACTAACATGCAAATGGGAACGGTCTGGTTCATGCACCTATGAGTACCTCGAATTGTTTGATGACCGCCGCCTCACAGCTTTGGAAAGCATTCTCATTTCAGAAGGAACCACGCGAGACCTGTGTTCCGATACTTCTGAACAGGGTTGCAAAATCACCGTGTTCATCACTCACGAACGTTCCGAAGAAGATGAGGACATGATGGTCACGGTTGAATCGGTTGATCTGGGGTCGTACACGCTTGTTGTTGCATGAATTCAACTCCGTTCAGGGAGAAAGCCATGGCTGACGCCGAACCTTGGCCACGGCAGGCAGCAGAGAACAAACGGGTCGGAACGCTCAAAGAAGAGGGAGTCTCACAGCGTGAGCATGAAGATACGACTTCACCAATTTCTCTCGAAAACGGGGGCCTTTCCCTCCAAGCGAGACGCCAAAGATGCCGTTTGGGCAGGCGATGTAACGGTCAACGGTCAGGTGATGAAGAACATCAGCTTTCAATTCAATCCTCGAACCAAGCCCGTGGCCTACCGTGGAGAAGTGCTCACAATACCAGAAGACCACATCACCTTGGCCCTCCACAAGCCGGCCGGGTACGTTTGCTCTCGAATCAACAAACAAGAACGTTCCTTTGGAAAAACACCCGTCTTCGACCTCCTCCCCGAGCATCTTTCCCAGCGTGACAAGGACCGAATGGTCACCGTTGGTCGCCTCGACGAAGCCACCACCGGGTTGTTGTTGATGACAACCGATGGTCAACTTGTTCACCAAATCACTGCACCAGATCAGCATGTGGCCAAGGTCTATCTGGTTCATACTGCCTCGGCTATCGCAGATGCCGACATTCAGAACCTCAGCGAAGGGGTGACCATCGAACTTGAGGACAACGGGAAGGTTTCCACGTATCGAACCCAACCGGCGAACGTCCAACGGTTGGATGAGAACGGCGTCCAAATCACACTTCATGAAGGCAAAAAACGTCAAGTCCGTCGCATGTTGGCCAGCCTAGGTCACGATGTTGTTGACCTTCACCGCGCCGCGGTTGGGGAATTGTGGCTTGAAGACATGGGGCTTGGCGAGGGCGACTGCATGGACATGAGCCATCTCAACCTGTTGACACTTGTTGGTGAGACAGCCTAAGACAAACAACAAAGACATGCGCCTCGTAGGCATACTGAGGTTGTTGTGTGCCAGGTGACATGTCATGGATGAAAGCTCGTTACGACGAGTTGAGTGAGAAGTCGCTTCTATGGGAACCGCCCACGCTTGAGGGTCCAAACCAGCCACGATGCAGGATGGACGGTCAGCCGACCATCATGCTGTCCGCCAACAATTACCTCAACCTCACAACCCACCCGAGGGTCGTCGCCGCCATGCAGGAAGCCACCTCAAAATACGGCGCTGGCAGCGGTTCTGTTCGTGCGATTGCCGGAACGATGGACATCCACCTTGAAGCTGAACGGAAGGTGGCTGAATTCAAAGGGGTTGAGGCTTCGTTGATTTATTCTGCAGGTTACACCGTCAATGTCGGACTCATTCCCACGTTGGTGACGGGACCCAACGATGTCATCATCTCCGATGCTTTGAACCACGGCTCCATCATTGACGGTGTTCGCCTCACAAAGGCAAGCAGGGCTGTTTACGCTCACAACGACATGGGCGAACTTGAGGCGGTGCTGAAGGCCCACGAGTCTTCTCAACGCAAACTCATCATCACCGATGGCGTCTTTTCAATGGATGGAGACATTGCACCTCTCGATGAAATCACGGCCTTGGCTGAAGAGCACGGTGCAATGGTCTACGTCGACGATTGCCATGGCGAGGGTGTGCTCGGGGAGGGTGGCGCCGGTATCGTTGACCATTTTGGCCTGCAAGGCAAAGTGGATTTTGAAACCGGGTCGTTCTCCAAAGCGCTGGGAGTTCAGGGTGGTATTTTGGCCGGTACGGAAATGACTCGCCACCATGCGCTTAATCACTCCCGTTCGTGGCTGCTCTCAGGGTCCCAACCACCCGGTGTAGCGGCGGCTCAAAAAGCGGCCATTGAAGTCTTGATGGATGAGCCAGAACACCACGCTAGGTTGTGGGACAACACGGATTATTTCCGCAACGAATTGCAATCCATGGGTTTTGACACCGGCGACTCGGTGACGCCCATCATCCCGGTGATGTGCGGTGAATCGAGCACAGCGAAAGCCATGACGCAAGCCCTAGCAAAAGAAGGTGTGATGGCAGGAGCGATCGTGTTTCCAATGGTGGCTCGCGACAAGGCTCGTATTCGAACCCAAATGTCCGCAGGCTTGAGTCGCGAGGACCTCGATGAAGTGTTGAGGTGTTTCGAGCGGGTCGGACCAGCCGTGGGTTTGCTCTGAATCATTCCGATTCGTAGGCGTCGACCACTTCGAGCAACTCGGTATCATCGCCGGCAAGTGTTTCAGCTTCTTCCATGCCGGTGTCCTCTTTGGTTTCAAGCCCATCAAACGGGTCCTTGCCGTCCTCGAGCATGCACAGAAGTCGGAAACGAGGTGCCCAAGAGAGATGGACATATACCGGTCCGGGGAGCAACAAAAACAGCCACATGAGAGCGGGTGGAAGGCTGGTCAGTTCGATTCGGTCAAACGACAACAAGGCCAAACCAAGAAACGGCATTGGATACAGAAGCTGTCGAGGTGGTGCAATGGGAAAACGCTTGGAGAAGTTCACAAACATCATGGAACTGAATCCCAAAATCCAGCATGCGACGAGCAAAAGCGATGCGTGATACACCCACTCAACTCCCCATACGTCGTTGTTTTTCTGGCCGAAGGCGTAAGGCAACACCAAAGCAAGAGAGACCAAGAGTCCGTAAAATGCTCCAATGTTGGCCGGGTGATTCAGCCAAAGTGGAAGCGATGCGAAGCGCTTTGAGAGCGATGTCCCGAGCAGGACTTCCTGCTCATGGGGAGCCAATTGCTCCACCCTGCTCTGCCACGATGTCGCACCGTCCACGTGCCCGGGTCCCACCTTCGCTTCTTGAAATGAGCGGCCCAATTGGTCTGCGAGGGCTCATTCCTTGTTGCGGAAGAACGCCACCATTGGACTTTCAACTTCAATCGAGGCTTCTTCTTCAAGCCATGAGCGCTCCAACAACCCGGTTTCTTCGGATTCCCGATTTCTGGCGCTCAAAATTGGATCCGGCACTTCGTTGACAGCGTCTCGAAGAGCGATGGCCTGATTGATGAGAGCGAGATGACGGGCAACGAGTGGTGTTTTTTCTGTTTGAGCCGTGAAATGACCGATCGTTGGATAATTGTCCGTGTCCTGAACCAGCCCCAATCCACCCGTGAGTTCGTCCTTGACCGTTCGAACCCGGTGTGGACCTGCGTCAACCCAATCGCCGTTGCTCAGCCGAATCAACACTTGGGCTTCCCCCATGGGTTCTTCGCCCATGAAGGGGTGATTGAAATTCACCGCCAGCGGTGTGCTGGAATGCGAGCGGTACCTCAGGGAAAGAACGGCGGTGTTGAGAGCAACCACCAATGTTCCAATGGCCATGGCCCAAAGGAACGAGGCTCCGATAACGACCAAGAGACCCGCCAAGAACAACCCAACAACACCTCCGGAGACTGCTCCCGTCAGAAATCCGACGCGGAACCCTTTGGCCACGGGTGTGTCGATGAACCGTCGCATATCGGGCGGTAGGTCATCGAGCCTCTGGACCATGGTTCAACCAACCCCGTCGGTCCTTTCAAATTCACGCTTTTGGCAATTGGGCGTCACCAGCCACCAACAACCACTTGTTGACGTCGCCGTGGTAGTGTGAAATCGCCTCCAAATGTGTGCGAACATCAATGCCCCATGCTGTGACCCACCCCGATAGCTTGGGTTCCAATTTTATCCACTGTTTGAGGACCCCGTTTGTGTTTTTTCGTTCGTGATGATAAAGCAACGCCGCCGTCTGAATCAATCCCTGCACAAGTCGAACCTCATGGAGTGGTGCAGATCGACGTTTGAGGGCGTTCCAAAGGTCCTCCCATGCTTCATGAGCGTGCCAAAACCTGCCGGAATCAAAGCAATCCCAACCGTCTTGGAACCATTGTTCCTCTTGGTCAGTAGCCAACGGCATGGCGTGTTGGCGGGACATGGTCGCCGCTGGGGTTGGGGGTTGAAACAGTTGGTCATCGAGTTGCTTTCTCCGCACCCTTCAAGAGGTGTCGGTGAGGTTGTTCCTCCACCGGTGGACCCAAATGCACAACATTGACCACGGCGACCTCGTTGAGCAACGTCGCGGCGGTGTTGACACCTTGCGGGTGATGGTGGCGACCCTCGGGGCCCATCACCACTCTGGTGCCATCCAAATCCAATCCATAGACGGAGGGCAAAAAGGATGGCTTGTTGTTCGTCTTGGACAGCCCGTGATGGCGTCTCTGGATGACGAATCGGGTTTGGATGCTCTCCTGTCAATCGAACAACTGGGCTTGCAATCCACGTGTGATCTCATGCTCCACGAACTAACGGTTGCTCAAATCCGAACCTTGATTCAGCAACACCCGGAAGCGATTCTCAACTTGTCCTCAACCGACAAAGCGGTTGATGGAGCCTGGTGGGCCAACACCGCCCTTCCGATCACGGGATGGCGACGCACGTCCAGCATAGAAGACCTTGCAGACTTGGAACTGCGCACCGATACTCGACCGAGGACCAAACAAACTCCTCGACAAAAAGAACGGTTGTTGTCACCTGGCGGGGTGTACCTCCACGATTCTCCTGATCCGCACCCGATGCTGCATTTGGGTGTTGAATTGGGAGGGAGAGGCATGCCCTTGCTGGGTCTCTTTTCCCTTCCCTACGCCCAAACCGACATCACTCGTCAACTCCCAAGCCCCTCCTGCTACGGTTTGTTTCGTTCCATAGGTGACCTCACGACCTTGTCAACAACCGACGAGATGGTTGAGGTTCTGAACCAGTTTTTGTGGGAAAGCGACCGCAGTGTCGTCGTTCTCAACGGTTTGGACCGCATTGGCAACGCTCTTGGAGATGAAGCCATGATGGCCTTCTATCGTTTGGTTACTGACCACGTCCAAATGGGCGATCACGCGTTGTTGTGCACCACCGATTTGAGTGTCTTCGACACGATGACTCAGCACAAATTGAGAAGCGAGGCGGAACTCCTCTCACACAGAGACATCGATGGTTGGTTGCACGACTCGGATTTGCTGCTGGACCATCCGCTTCTCGTACCCGATGAAGACGACGAACTGATGTGGATGGAAGCTCACCTTGACCACCATGCCAGGGAAACGGGTTTTGGTCATGGGACGGGCCACATCGACATGGTTGGGGGCAGTGTTGAGGTTGACAACGACACACGGCACTCCGCGACAACAGCGCTGAAAGGATTGGTGGATGATTGGCCAGATTCGGAGCCTTTGAAACCATCATCAGCTCCCCAGAGCGCCCCCCAACACCCTCCGATTGGAACAACGCCCTGGCAGGTTCGAAGCGAACAAGAAATTCGTCCTGCCCAGCCGCCAATGGAGGCTGTTCGTTCCAATGCTGAATCTGCACCACTCTCCCCTTCACAGAGGTCACCTCGACGACCTCGTGCCACGTTCGTGAAACCTACGGCTCCAAAAGGGCCACGACGCCCCCAGCGCATGAAGGCCCGAAAAGCGTCCCCCCGCCTGCCAGATATCGAGCACCGGCCAACAACCGCATTTTCGAATCAATCCTCATCCGATGACGCTGCATTCGAGGCCATACGAGGTCGTCGCTCGCCGTTCAACCGTCAAGGCTTGGCCGATGTAGAAGAACGAATGAATCGGAAAATAGAGGCGATCAAACCCTTGCCTTCTGCTGCCCAACGTGAACTTCGAGACGCCTTGCGCAACGAAAAAACGGTGGTGACGCCTCATCCCTCGACCGGTCAAAGGAAAACGTGGCCGTTGCCCTCAAATGAAGATGCCATGTTGAAGGGACGTCGTGTGCCATCAGGAATCACACCCGAACGAAGAAGTCGTGAATCCTCTAACCGACAACAACACCATGATGACCTCGATGCCCTTCACCAGGAATGGGTGTCAAGGAAAGAACAAACCCAATTCAGGTCAACGGCACTGTACGATGAAACCGGTCGACCCTTGCATCGATTTGGAGTTGACCGAACGTGAGCGAACCTCGAACCAAGCTTCGTCTTGCCCTTGAGGCTGCCAAAGCGAAGTTGGAAGGGCGCGAAGTGGACCATGAAGCCGACACCGTTGCGAATCCCCCTCCATCCACCCCACCGGCTTCAAAATTGAACATCTTGTTGGGAACATCTCACACCCCCAAAGAACGCGTGCCGTTGTTCCAACGGGTGGGCTTGGCCCAACGGCCAACCTACGATCTCCTTGCTGAACGAGTTCTCGGTCCAGATGTGGCTGCTTATGAGCCCAAGCACAGCGGTTACGCCGAACATGTGGCCTCTCGACTCAGAACCTTGAGGGGCCGGTGGACCAGTACCGAGGTGCAGGGGCAGGAAGAGGCAGAATCTCCGGTGGGCTGGGAGGCCGATGGTCGCCCGGTTTGGCGCAAAATTCTGGAGGAACATCGGGGCGTGTCCCGAGCACACTTGGCCGTTGAAGACGGAGAAATCGAACCTCGCGTGGAGGCTGTTGTCGCATCGCCTTCATTCGACACTCCCTCGTGGCCCACATCCCTCACTCGGTCAAACCACCGGACATTCAAGCATTGGTTTGTTGGGGAAGAGAACTTTGCCGCTACTCAGACGACAGAGGGTGTGGTGGACCGCCCGGGAGGACCGCTGAATCCGGTCTTGATTCATGCTGAGGCGCAATCTGGCTGCTCCCACCTTCTTCATGCCACCGGGCAAGCGTTGCTTCGTCGCCAGTCCGGTCGCGTGTTGCGTTTGTCTGCCGCTGATATCGTTCAACGCGATTCCATGGAACCAATGTGGGAGGACGCCATGGCCGATGCTCTTGCCATCGTTGTGGACGACCTCCACGAATTTGCTTCGCATGACCTCTGGGCGCATCATTTGGGTGTCATGGTTGACCAAGCGCTGAACCTGGGGGTGCAGGTGATTCTCGGGGGACGCATCAGCGTTGACGCCATGGCTCCAACTCGACTGAAAGACGTGTTGCGTTCATCGACGGTTGTTCAACTTCGCAAACCGTCGGTTCCAACCTTGCTCGCTTACGCTCGATGGCGTGCTTCAGCCAACAATCTTCTCCTCCATGACCTTCATTTGTCCCGTCTAGTACGTCACAACGGAGCGACATGGGGGTCGGTTGACGCCCGTCTTGAACAGGTCACGTTGGCCCTCAACAAAGGCGAGGTGTTGATGGAAGACGACGATGTCTTGACCCTCATTGAACAGGGCACACTTGGTCGACCATCTCCCCAGCCTGCAGCGCCTTCAGAAGCAGCCTCCGTCGTGGCCCATCGCTTGGTCAATCAAGCGGTGGATCATGTCTTTTCTGACATTGACCCCGGGGGCATAGAAGTTCTGTCGTCATCGGTTGATATGGGCGTTGATGACTACGCACCTCCGGAGTGGTCAGCATCCGACTTTGTTCAACGTGGAAATGAAGAAGTGAACGACCGGGTGCAACGCACGATGGAACGGATCACACCTTCCATGCCTTCGGTGCTCGATGTCAACGAACGAGACATGTTTCTCCTCAACCGCCATGAACACCTCAGGACGGACGACATCGACCGTGCCGTTGACATGCTCGTCGCACTCGAAGACTCCATCGATGCAAGCATGGGGGCATCCGACGCAGGCGTGGTTGAATCCAACAGCGAACTTCACGCGTTGGAGAATGCGATGGTGGAACTGGCACACCGTGCCGCGGAAGCTGACATTGAGGAATTGATCACGATTGCCGATGAACTCCGGGTGATTGAAGAACGCTTGGTTGTCCTCGACCCGGATCGTGCACCTCTGCCCGCGTTTGCGGAGGATATTGATGCCGCACCGACCACAGAACCTCCGGCCAAGCGACGCCGTTTTGGTCGACGGCAAAAGAAACAACAACCCGTACGAGAGGACCCTCTTGATTCGTACACTCCTGACGGCGAATGGAACATCCAAGCCGATGGCATCGAAGCCGATGCCCTCCTTGAGGACGATGAACCATCGTTGAATGTTGTTCGTTTGGCCCGGATTCATCCCGTGTCGTCTGGGATAGGTGAAGAGGAATGAAGGGTCCTTGGTGGAAAGGGGGCGTCCGTTTTGCCTGCCAATCGCAGTGCGGGCGTTGTTGCGATGAACCCGGAGGTATCGTGTACCTCTCACCCGACGATGCCCGTCGCATCGCTGACCACGAGGGTCTTGAGGTGCCTGAATGGTTGAACAGGGACGCAAGAACCACCTACGATGGCCGTTATGTGCTGAAAAGCAGAGAAAGCGACGGGGTGTGCATCCATTTGGATGAGAACAAGCAATGCGACATCTATTCTGTTCGCCCTCAACAATGCAAAGCGTTCCCTTGGTGGGGGGAAAACCTGGCCGACAAACGGTCTTGGAGCCAAACCAAAGAGCGCTGTCCCGGGATTGACGCTGAGGATGCGTTGCTCATCGATGGTGCAACGATTCGTCTTCACGTGTTCTCTGACCGGACCTCCTCCAAGGGTTTTCGTTCGTGGCCTCCTTCAACCGGCTTTTGGAATCGCTGAACTGCGGCGGTGTTGCTGGGCACACCTAAACGGGCAACGAACCCCCGGTCGTAGCCGGATTTATACCTCAATCCTCGTTGGCCCATGCTGAGGGACGCACATGACCGACGATAACGCACTCTTTACCGTGACCGGTGACCACCTCAACACTGGACTGCGCGGCGTTCCCGTCGGTACCTGCCGAACATCGTTCGTGACTCCTGACGAAGGCGTCCACTACTGCGGTTACCCCATCGCTGAACTGGCCAACCTTCAGCCAGAAGACGTGATTTACCTGCTGTTCAACAAAGAATTGCCGACGCCAGAACAAGCCTTGGCCTTCCGTGCAGATCTGCAAAAGAGAGCTGTGGTTCCTTCCGGCCTGGATGAGGTTTTCACTTCATTGCCAAAGGACGGTCATCCTATGGACTGGCTGAGCGTTGGAATTCACGCCTTGGGCATGATGGACACCACCGGAGATTGGAAAGAAGACGCCTTGAACCTCATCGCAAGAATGCCCCGCATGATGGGTCTTCTCTTTCGACACCGTGAAGGTCGTGGCGACAACATCCCCGAAGATGACCCTTCGTTGAGCATGGTTCAACGTTTTGTCACCACCCTCGAGATGGAAGGTGTTGACGATGCGCTCATGGAACAAATTCTCTCGACCTACTTGGTTCTCCACATGGACCACGGCGGTGGCAACCTCTCGACCTTTACCGGAAAGGCCATTGCATCCGGTCATGCAACGGTCTATGCCTCGCTCGCCGGTTCAATGAACGCTCTTTCAGGTCCACTCCACGGCCGTGCCAATCAATCGTGCTTGGAATTCGTGTTGCGAGTTGGCACCAGCGACCCGGAACAAGTTGAAGCGTTTGTCCGCAATGAATTGGAAGCTAAGCGACCGGTGTTCGGATTCGGTCACGCCGTCCTTCGTTCCGAGGACCCCCGCGCCACGGTTCAATTCGCTTTGGGCGAGCGTCTCTGTCCCGATGATGAAAACTTCAAGATCATCCGAACACTTCGTGAGGTGGCTCCTCGAGTGCTCTCAGAGAATCCCAAGATCTCCAATCCGAATGCCAACGTCGACATTGCAAGCGGGGCCTTGCTTCATCACGTCGGGTTCACGGACCCAACCTACTACACCACGTTCTTCGGTTGGGCTCGCGTTGCAGGAATCGGGGCTCAAATCGTCGATGAACGCACCGTCATGCGCCATGGAAAGGGCACGCCGATCTACCGACCAAAATACATGGCCGAAGAGCAAACCCTGCGTCACCTGGAGTGAAGGGTCGTCAACACCGGTCGGGACGTTTTCCCGGACCCGCGATGGCCGATGAGCCGAGGCGCAGCCACGGGCGGCGTTGCCCCATCGAATCGCTTGAGCAATTCATCGGTGGAGGTTGACCACTGCCATTGTTTCCGCCATTCCTCAATCAGCGTGGCTCGACGAGAACGGTCCGCTTCTGCCCAAGAGGGCACTTCTGCCAACAGTTCGTCAATTTTCTCTCCATGCAAGTGTTCTGGTTCGGCCTCCAAACGAAGCCATTGGGATTCTGTCAGTGGTCGTGTAGCGGGTTGCACCCACCGTGCATGACCGCTGGCTAAGGTGGTGATGTTTGGATCGGCCATGTCCGTCAAGGCGGTTAACCCAGCTCGAAGCAAGTTGTGTTCATGCTGTGGACGAGCCGGCCATACATACGTCGGCATGCCGGCACGAGCCCTGTGCAACCTGTTGAGAGCGGCCCCGTGCAATCCGACACTTCGCCCGATGGGGAGCCAAGCCGTGCTGTCTTGGAAATATTCCATGGCGCACGGGAGCATGGAACTTCCTTGTTTTAGATGGGTGGTTCTCAGCCGCTTAAACGAGGTTGTAAGGAAGGTGGGAAGTGTGAGCAGCCGTTCTATCCTTCGGCCACCGTAGGGGCGGATGTAAGGGATGAGGGCAGCCCATGGTCGGGTAGTCCCTGACCGCTTTGCAGAAGCAGGCATGTGTTTGTGGAAGGAATAGAACACCATGTTCTCATGGGGAACTTCGTGCTCTGACAACAACTCATCGGCCATTGTCATCGCTCGAGCAATGTGGTCGATGTGCGAGTTTTTGCCAAGGTAGCCACCTCCCATTGGAGCGGTTGGATGAGGGCGTTTGATCTCAACCGTTCCCATTTTTCCGTGGTTGACCCAGTGATCCTTGACCACGGGGTCGCAAAGAAACCGCTCAAAACCAAGGAAACCCACCTCTTCAAGCTCTTCAAGGGTCCATGCTTCAACCCAACGGTCACGGCCATCGAGGTGCTCTTTGGGAATCGAAACCGTCCGGTCGTGATGAATCACCAGTTGCTGGTCGTGTGTGATGCGGATGTCAAATTCGACACCGTCGAGATGCTGGATAGCGTGCCGTAAACTCTCCAACGTGTTTTCTGGGGCTTGCTGCCACGAGGCTTCCGTGCCCATGACCAACAACGGTGCCTCCCACTCCTCAATGTTTGCTTCTTGTTTCCCTGCTGCCGGCCTTCGTTTGTCCCAAGGCATAAATCCGCGCCGCCCTCGGTTTGATTCATGGACCCCTACAGCATCATGATGGGGATGATTGTGGTCCTGACACCCATCATCTGTTGGGTGTTCACCCGACATCAGCCTGATTTTCGGGTTTCGTGGCGCTCTTGGGCGGAAGAAATTCACAACAAGAGGTACTACCTTCACGCCATGGGTTACGTTGTCATTATCCGATGGAAATCCCTCACCGATGCCCTCAACGAACCGATGAAAACGAGAACAGGCCACTGGACAGAAGCGGTTTACGGTCTGGAAGGGGAGACCACCAAATGGATTCAAAACACCTTTCGCAACGATTCTTTGACGGAGTTTCTTAATTTCCACTACCTCTTCGTTTATCTGTTTCTCATCTACGTTACGACGGTCTATTTCGCCTTTGCCAAGGACCGAGACATGACCGACAAAGTGACGCTCAACTACCTGCTTATTTACGCCCTAGCGGTTCCGTATTACCTCTTCTTTAATGTCGAAGTCACCTCTTCGTGGATACCCGGGATGGATGCCCTTCTGTACCATGATGGTTGGTACACGGTGTTCTACGCCCTTCACGATCCATTGGACAATGCGGTACCAAGCTTGCACGTGGCCATCCCCTTCGGGATTTTGATGCTCAATTATCTTCACGTTAAGCAACAAGGGGGAACCCTTCGTGAATGGCGTCATTGGCCTTACCATCTGTTTGTCTTGGTGAACACGGTGCTGTTTATCTTCACCATCCTCTACCTTGGCATTCATTGGGTGGTTGACATTCCACTTGGCATGCTCATCGGCAGCATAGGTGCGCTGTTTATCCATCATCTTCAACCCCGACTTCGCAACGATTTCGGTCCGATGTTCAAAGGGGTAAGTCGAACCAAAGTACGTCGGCATATCGTGGTGGAAGGTGCCGTCATGTTGATGTTGCTAACGGCGATCTTAATGGCCGTGAACGTTCAACAAGAAAGCGTTGATGACCGCGTGTCGTTCCGTTTGGGCGAAGGCGACAGCACCCTCGAGATTCTGCAAAAAATTAGTTCTGGTGAATCGGTCACCTCCGACATCACCAACCTCAACGATGCGGGTGACTTGGAAATCGTGTTGTTGATGGTTGAAGACAGTGTTTCTGCCATGGAGGAACGGTCCATCGACTGGGAGGTGATGACCACTCTTGGTGAGCATCATGTCGTTGCCCCGCAATCCACCCTTCGCCTGGAGGTGACTTCTCCCAACAGTTTCCATTACGTCGCCATGCATTACGCCGATGACCAAGGCGGCGAGAACGTCATGGAGGTTCGTGTGATCAACGATTACGGCGACGACCAAATGGGCCAAGCCGTTCTCCTCAGTCTGCCTTCGTTGTGGATGACCGGATTCGTTGTTTATCGCTTGTACCGGCTGAAGAAGGAAGGCCGTTCCTGGATTGATTCCACGCCTTCTTATGTGTGGGCTTCTGCAGAGCAAATCAACGAAGAAGCGTGAGCCCATGACATCAGGTAACACCTCCATCGACCGACTGATGGACTCCCCGGGTGGAATGGTGCTCGCTTCGTTGCAAACCGCCGCGCAGCGGTACGCTCGGGTGTACATCGTTTTGTTTCTCTTGGCATTCGTGACTGCTTTTCCAATGACCGGAGCGGTTGTGGAGTGGTTGATCGCCGAGGATCGCCTCCCTGCAGGGGTGGACATCATCGTGGTCTCCCCGGTTGAATTCTTGTTCCTCCAACTTCGCATGG
Organism: Candidatus Poseidoniales archaeon; assembly: GCA_003602475.1. GTDB lineage: Archaea > Thermoplasmatota > Poseidoniia > Poseidoniales > Poseidoniaceae > Poseidonia. The sequence continues at coordinate 29,697 of QQSC01000001.1, forward strand.
CGGCTTCTTTTGGTATGTTGATGATCGCAGTGACGCTGGTGCTCCACCTTGCGTTGTTTGGACGGCATCATGAGGCGGTCCAGGCGAGGGTTGCCGAATTGGACCTTCAGTTGCCTCAACCAGGACGCACAGCGGTGTTGACGTTGCTTGGCGTGACGGTGCTGTCGTTTGGTGGTCTGATGTATGCTTGGGAATGGTTGACCCCCTTGTTGCTGGCTTACTTGACGGAGGACGCACAACAAGCAGGTTTGTCGACGGAGTGGCGGCTGTCCGGTTACGCCGGATTCATCGTGAGTTTGGTCGGCGCCTCGATGGTTGGTTTTCAAACCCCTGTGGTGACGACATTGGCCCTGCGGCTTCACATCGTGGAACGGTCGGTGTTGAAGGCCTTGCGCAGGCACATTTGGTTTTCAGCCTTCGTCTTGGGGGCGTTGCTTTCCCCGCCGGACCCGCTGTCGCTGTTTTTGGTGGCCATGCCGGTGATTGTTCTGTTCGAACTTTCTTTGGTTGTTGACGGTGTTCTTAGGGACGGACGGCAGGCAACAAGCGCTCAATGATGGCTGGCATGTGGCCGGGGAGTTGGCCATAATCCATTCCATGGAAATCTGAACCCACCGTAATGCCGAGCCCGTTGGCTGTGGCAGCCAACATCAACTCGTACCGATACGCATCGCTGTGGCTGCGATGAACCGCTTCAACAGCGTCAACACCGCTGTTGTTAAGCACTTCAAGCAACTTCGAAACGGGTACACCGTAGTACTTGGGATGGGCCAGAGACGCCACTCCCCCTGCCTTGTGAATCTGTTGAACCGCTTGTTCAAGGTTGGGTTTCCGATGCTCAACAAATCCAGGTAAACCGTCGCCAATCCATGTTTCAAATGCCTCTTGTTTGGTTGCCACGTATCCGAGACTTACCATCTCTTCAGCAAGGTGGGGTCGTCCAACCGACCCTGTGGCTCGTGCCATCACCCGTTCAGCATCCACCGGCATCCCAAGTTCACCCAGTCGTTCACACATGGCCATCATGCGTGGAATTCGACCAGATTGGTGTGGAAGCAACCAACGCTGGAAGGCGTTGATTTCTTCGTTTGTTGCCCCAGGTATCCACGTTGGAAAGTACGCCAGCAAATGCCATGAATTGGACGGGCGCTCTTGTGCATGTCGCATCAATTCCGCCTCATGAGCCGGCTCGGCCACCTCACAGGTGATTTCAATACCGGGTACAAAGCGAATGCCCAATCGGGCGGCTGCATTCGCTCCTTCCTCCCATCCGTTGATGGTGTCGTGATCGGTCAGAGCCCACACCTTGACGCCCCTATTGGCCATGGTTTCAGCCACAGTATGCACGTCGTGCTGGCCATCGCTGTGTGTGGAGTGGGAGTGCAAATCCACCGCTTGAGTCCACATGGGCATGCCAATCCTCGGTGGCGTTTCAACCATTCTCAGAACAAATCGTCCAGATTGGGCAGCACTGGGATGTCCGATTCGGCTGAAGAGGGGCGATTCTCTTCGGGAGAAGGGAGGTCGGGGAGAATGGGCAAATCAAGCTCAGCGACCGGTTGAACAGGTGATTCCGCAGTAGCTTCTTCATTTGGTTCGTCAAACAAATCGCTGATCGAAGGGAGTTCAAGCGGTGGAAGTGATGAGGCTGGCTCAGGTGCTGTCTGTTCTGCCAACCCCACGTTGGGGGATGGCTGGGGGGCCGTTTCCTTGGAGTTCACAAACGACGGTAGAGGCACCAAACCCTTCCCATCGGTCACAAACTCTCGTTGAGTTTCCAACCCCGGAATGGTGGTCGGGTCCACAAGGTCCTGTGCGCGCTGACCGGGAAGTGGGACGGGCTGATTCACGCTGCGTTGCAAGGTTCGTCCGTCGTTGGGGTCGGCTGGAACCGCTTCTCGAACTTCCGTTCTGTAATTCAACGCACCCTGAGATGGCAGGTGCGTCGGTGCAGCAGGGGCTGCAACCGCTGCTTGTGCGGGTGTGTTGGCCACTCCAAGGGTGGCCATGGCAGAATTGACATCAGGAGCAGACTGTGCGGTTTCGCCAAGGATACCCGTGATGATTGATTGAGTGGTCGGGTTGACCGTTTGCTGATGCAAGGAGCGAAATGAAACGGGCGTGAAGTCTTGGTTGGCCTCAATGGAACGTTGCGTGAACTCGGGAACTTCCAGTTCTCGGCCAGCCCAAAATCGGACCAACAACATCAGACCAACGACCGTTAAGGCCACGTATTCTTCTTCGCTCAGTCCACCCGAACCCACCAGTGTAAGGTTGAGATTGATAGCGGTAAGAATCAGAATCCCAGCAGAGAGCAACGTGGCCAAAGCCGCAATGCGAGGAGCCCTTGGGTCGTGTGCCACGGTTGCACCTCCATGTTCAGCGTTATATCCATTCGCATCACAGGTCAACTGTTCGCTCTGCTGCTCGAACCGTGTTGCTCATGAGCATGGCGATGGTCATTGGTCCGACGCCTCCCGGAACAGGGCTCAGCCAGCCGGCCACCTCCCGTACAGCAGGGTCAACATCGCCCACAAGTCTCCATCCTCGTTCTCTCGAAGGGTCGTCCACTCTGTTGATACCAACATCAACGACAACGGCACCGGGTTTCACCCAATCCGGTTTGACCATGTTGGGCCGACCAACGGCGGCCACAATAACATCAGCTTCTGCACACCGCTCTGCCAAATCCTCGGTTCTCGAGTGAGCAACAGTGACGGTTGCATCTGCTCCCCGGGCTGCCAACAAGAGCGCAGCTGGCATGCCAACAATTCTTGATCTTCCCAAGACAATTGCCCGCTTTCCTTTCAATTCAATGCCCCCCCACTCGAGCATGTTCATGACGCCATGGGGCGTGCAGGGCAGCAAACCATCGGTACGACCCTGAACGAGTCGGCCCAGGTTAACAGGATGAAATCCGTCGACATCTTTTGTTGGATGAATCAATTCTGTCAACCCTTCTTCGTCCATGTGGTCCGGAAGAGGCGACTGAACCAAAATACCGTGAACATCGTCGCGTAGGTTGAGGTTTTCGATGTGTTTGCGGACGTCGTTTTCTAAGGCGTCTGCTGGCAATTCAATGTGAGTTGAGGTCAAGCCCAGGCGCTCGCATGTTCTGATTTTGGAGTTCACATACACGTGTGATGCGGGGTCGTTTCCGACGATGACCACGGCGAGATGTGGTGTGATCCCGTGCTCTTTCAATGCCGCAATCCGGTTGTGGAGGGCCACCTCGACCGAGCTTGCACAGGCCTTTCCATCAAGTGAGCGAGCCGTCATGGACGGTCCTTATGGGCTCAAGACTTGAGCATTCGCTTGAAAATGCGCCGTTCACAAGGGTGTCCTGATCCCCATGGCACGAACCACGCACCATCCAGCCCGTGCTTCGTAGACGGCAAAGGCTCCACCTGCGGTGGCCCCAGCAACGGCGTACCACCCAAAGGGCACGGCGATGAGGTCAAGAGCCAAAACGGTCGCAAGGACGGTGGCTCCAAGAATCGTTGCGATGCCCCCGGCCATCCTAGCAGCTTTTCCTTTGGCGTCAATGTTGCATTGTGGCATGGGCTGAAATTAATAGCGTGAATATATGAATGCCTGTTTGTGGGGAGGTGGAGCCAACGGAGGGACTCGAACCCCCGACCGTCTGATTACAAATCAGACGCACTACCAGACTGTGCTACGTTGGCCTCAACCTTCCGTGGACAACGACGTTCATGAAGTCAACGGAAGGGACCGAATCGAGCATGGGCAAGTCAAAGAAGAAGTGGCACCTCCTCAATGCATGGACGAGGAGCCGGTTATGCAGTACCTCTCGTCCCAAGGTCGTCAGCGCACGGGCGACGATGTCATCTTCAGTTGGTTGGCTCGTTACCGACACGCCGCGGCAGCTGGAGCCGATGCAGTCAACGGTACGGTGGGAGCCATGCTTGAGGACAACGGGCAGTTGGCCATCAACGCCACCGTCGATGCAGCACTTCGCCAAGCTCCAGCTGTTGAATTCGCAGCCTATGCTCCGTTGAAAGGCCTTCCCGATTACCTCGACCTATCGGTGACGTTGGCCCTTGGTGAACACCGTCAGGCATTGGAAGCAATGGGGCTGAATCACATCGCAACAGCCACGCCCGGAGGCTCTGGGGCCTTGTTTCTGGCGGCTTCGAACTTCACGGAGCGCAACGACAGGGTTCTGCTTCGCGACCGACATTGGGGCCCATACAAGGGATTCTTACGCGGTGTGGGTCTTGGTTGGGCCACCTATCCGCTGCTGCCAGGGCCTTCAAACGAGACCACTCCGTTTTTCGACCGTGCTGGATTTGAAACGGAATTAAACGCCCTCGTAGAACACCAAACCAAGGTGATGGTGTGGATCAACGACCCTGCCCACAACCCAACGGGTTTGAGCCTCCCACCCGCTTCACGTCTGGCCATGCTTGAGTCGTTCATGGAGAGTGCCCTTCGTCACGAACACATCGGGCATACGCTTGTGATTGATGCAGCTTACCACTTGTATGCACAAGACCCTCATGGCTGGGCAGAAACCCTCCTTGAGGTTATGAATCAAGGTTGGCCTTGGCCTGAGAACATGTTGGTGTGCATGGCTCTTAGCCTCTCAAAATCACACACGGCGTATGGATTGCGTGCAGGAGCCCTGATTTGTCTTCACCCGGATGAAAAAGCGCTCACAACGTTGCGAGACATCATGGGGGTCACCGGGCGAGAAACATGGTCTGCAGCCCCCCGTTTGGCTCAATACACCTTTGCTCACCTCCATTCGAAACCTTCAACGGGACAGGCGTGGGCTGATGAGCGCGATCGATTGTCGGTGATGTTGGACGACCGACGAACGTCATTCGTCACCGCTTGCAACGAACATGGGGTGGCCATCAACCCAACGCATGACGGGTTCTTTGCCTGGTTTGAATGCAACGATCCGGTGGCCGTGGCAGAAGCCTGCGCCCAGGACCACGTCTATCTGGTTCCGCTTGAAGGCGGTGTTCGCATTGGTCTATGCGCCATTCCTGTTCATCAGGTTGACCGTGTGGCCAAGGCCCTGGCCGACTCGCAGAGGTGAACGGATTGACGCGACTGACCAAGGAAAATTTCCTCCTTACTGGCCTCATCTGCATTGTTTTTGGGGCGTTTCTCACCGTTGGGGGACTTGGGCCAATGGCCGCTACCGTTGGTTTGTTTGGCATCGCTTTTTTCCTCGTCGGCATGACCATGGGTCGACGGCATGAATTGTCACCAGCCGAAGTGGCCGCATGGTCACCCGAACAGGCACAGTTGCCCGATGCAGGGCGATTCATGTTCCGTGTTGACGTCACCTTGGATGAACCGGTCCAGTCATCAATTTTGTGCGGGCCTTGCGGTCACATCGAGGTGGTGCCCGGTCATCGCCCTTCCGAGTTCACCTGTTCTTCCTGCGGTCGACAACTTTGGGAAGAAGAGGAATGAATCATCTTCGTGTCCCTGCAACGGTGATTTCAAAGACACCAACACGCTGGCGCAATCATGGTTCCCATCAACCTGTTGAATCCAGAGCGACGGATGTTGCTGAGGATGCAGGAGCACGAGAAGGCCCATTGGTCACTTGATGAGGTTCTCGAGGCTTGCGACTGGACCGATCAAGCCGTGGTCGTTGGTGCGGGACATGGCTTGGAAAACCACGGGCTCGTTAGCGTTCAAGAACGCGTTTCCACAACGGTGGACTTGGATGCTGCGGGACGTCAAGCCCGTGAGGATGGACTGTTGGAACACCGATTGTGGTCCTGGTTGTCAGGTCAAGATCAACCCAGCATGAAGGGGTTGCAGGCCGCCTTTGAGCGCCATGAAGCAGGCCCAGGAGTGGGTCTGCTCAAGCAACTCGGGGTCACCATTGAGCAAGGTCTGCTTGTGGCGGAAAACCCCTCAACCATCGAAACCATCCTTCGTGACCGAGCGGCATTCTTGGCGTCGTTACCTCGCCCCATGGACTCCACCATGGACGGGCAAGTGGAGGCATTTCGAGGACGCAAGGGGTTCATCCTCTTGACCGATCGTACCGAACGCCGGTGGAGCATCACCAACCAAGGGAAGAAGGTGCCCAAAGAATCGTTGATTGAAAAAGCAGTGATCACCGAAATTACACCAGAATTGTTGCAAAGCGACGATTGGAAGACGGCCGAATTTCGTCCCTTTGACGTCACGCTTGAGGCAAACACACCACGGACGGGAAGAAGCCATCCAATGCAGGCCCTCATTGAACGCATCCGGACGGTGTTTCTCGAGATGGGTTTCTCGGAGTTGGTCGATGATTATGTCCAAACCGCTGGATGGAACATGGATGCACTGTTTATCCCGCAAGACCACCCTGCAAGAGAGATGCAAGACACGTTCTACCTCGATTCTCCCGCTTCGCTTCCTCTCGACGAGAACGTGATGGGCCTTTGGAAAGACATTCACGAACACGGGGGGGAAACCGGTTCAATTGGTTGGGGCGGCAACTTTTCGACCAAGACTGCACAAAAGGGTCTCCTGCGTACCCATACCACGGTCAACACCATCCAATACTTGGCGGCTCATCCCGCCGATGCATGCCGTGTGTTCTCGGTCGACCGTGTGTTTCGCAAGGAGGCCATCGATCGAACTCATCTTCCTGAATTCCATCAAATTGAAGGCATCATTATGGAAGAAGGCGCCAACCTTCAGATGCTGGTGACGACCCTGAAAACCTTCTATGCAAAAATGGGGTATCCGGAGGTTCGCGTCCGTCCGGCGTACTTTCCATACACCGAACCCAGCCTCGAGATTGAGGTTCGTTGGAAGGGGAAATGGCTTGAGTTGGGCGGGGCCGGGATTTTCAGACCTGAGGTGACCGAACCGCTGGGCATCAAAACACCCGTTTTGGCCTGGGGGATGGGATTGGAACGCTTGGCCATGCTGGTGTTGGGTCTTGATGACATCCGACAATTGTACATTTCAGACCTTGAATGGCTCCGCAATCAACCCGTGTTGTGAAGGCCACAACCGTGCGGGTGCCTTGGTCCATGTGGGGCCTCTGCTGCGTGTTCTCTCCGTTTGTTGACCCCTGCGGCTTATATCCATCGAAGAATGTCTTATCCACCATCTGCGAATGTGGACCCCCGGGATGAAGTTCATATGGTGGCATTGAGTCCCATCATCATGCAACCCCAAGCCATTTCTCTGTTGATGTCCAACGTTGAAACCATACCAGGAAAAATCATTCTCAACTCTTACGGTCTGGTTTCAGGGTCGACCGTCCGTGCCAAGCACATCGGTAAAGACCTCTTCGCAGGCCTCAAAAATCTTGTTGGTGGCGAACTTCGGGCCTACACCGAACTGCTCAACGAGTCTCGAAACGAGGCGTTGCAACGCATGATGTTGGAAGCCCATAACCGTGGAGCCAACGCCATCGTTAATGTTCGATTCGCCACCTCTAGCGTGGCTGCTGGGGCATCGGAATTGTTTGTTTACGGAACGGCTGTTGTTGTTGAGTGAGGTGCTCGCATGAGCCAATCTCTCACCCTGCTGGCGTATCTTTTGATTCCCATCGCCTCTGTGCTCTTCATACCCGTGACGTCGTGGGCTCTTGGCCGTTGGTATCAAAACGGCTTGCTCAACCAACTCGAAGTTCTTGAATCCCAACACGGGAAGGGATATGGGGAGGAGCTCCTCGTTTCCTACCAGAAGAAAAACGACACCATGGCAGCAGAATACTCGACCTTGCTGATGGCCAATGTGGTGGTTGGCCCGTCTTGGGGTCAGATGTTCATCATGTGGTGGAAATCGCTCATGGGAGGTTCCCTCCCCTCGTATGCAGCCGTGCTTGAATACGGACGACGCGAGGCTCTTCAACGGTTGAAGGCCCAAGCACGTGAGCGTGGTTGCACCTCCGTGGTGAACATGCGCATTGAAACATCGGTGATTTCCACGGCCAAGGGCAACAACTCGAAGTCCTCCTCGGTGGAGTTCCTCGCTTACGGGACCGGTGTACGCTGATCAGGCCCAGTCGTCCTTGAAGCGCTTGTCCCGGTTTTTGGCTTCATCCGTTAGGTGTTCATCATCCGGCTGATGCGTCCCGACGTCAATTCGTTCGGTTTCCTCGTTGTCTTCAAAAGAGCGATAAGACATTTTCCGATGGATGAAGGCCTCAAAATCCTCCCCTCTGAGGCGATGATGTTCACCGTTTTTTCTCTCGCCATGCCGCTCTTCATCCCGTTGATAGCGAAATCGCATCCGCCAAAAATCCCGGAACATCCGAACAAGCAAATCCTTGTCCTTGGTGAGGTCAAACGACTCGGGCCAGGTCATGGCGGAGACAAAACTTGTGAATGCTTGCAAACCCTCAACGTACTGCTTCATGGATTTCTCCCCTTCATAGCCAACCGGTTCACCGTTGTCGACGGTTGGTAAGGAATCCTTGTCTTCGGAACGGTGTTCATCGGAGGGTTGCATGTCCGTTTTATCTCTCGACCACACATAAACCCTGCAAAACGCATCCTCAATAAGGGGAAGTCAAACCCAGTGACATGCATCTGCACGGAAAGGTCAGCAGCGGGCTGGGTCGAGCGCACGTGTTCATGGCCCAACCGCATTATCAAGAGCAATTTCGTGAGATTTTGGGGCAAACCGCTTGGCCGGGTACCCTGAACATCACGGTGAACGATGAGGATTTGGCCCCGTACATCGCTTTGCGACGCCGAGCGGGCATTGACACCTTGGACGCCGGTGACGAGGCTCGTGCCATGGCGGCCGATGTGGATGTTGAGGGTCACGAACTTCATCGGGTTCGTGGCTTCCTGCGCGACGGTGTCTCGTTTGGGGGAGCTTCCGCTTACTTGGCGGTTCTTTCGCAAGGAGACAGCGAGGTCAAATGCGCCGTGCTCATTCCCGATTTGACACGACATGTTGATGTCATTGAGGTGATTGCTCCCGTGTTTCTTCGTGAGCATCTCAACCTCCACGATGGAGACAGCGTGCACCTCTCACTGTGAGTCTTTGCGGTACACCAACGGCAACTCGCCAAGGCTCGCCCACTCGTTGTAGAGCAGGCCCTTCATCTCGTGCTGTGCGGCCCGTTGCCAACGTCCTTTTTTGGTGCGCTCAGCAATTCTCCCACTCGGAGGAGCCGTCAACAATGGAGTTGTTTGGTCGGGTGGAAGAGGCTCGTCTTCCCAAGCCACACCCCAAAGGGTGAGCCATTGTGCAGGAGCGACGCCAAAATCGACCGGTAAGTCCGGTCGTTCAATCGCTTCTTTGACCTGTTGAACGGTCAATTCCCCGAGGGCGATTCTGAACAGTGCATTCGCCACTCGGCGCACTTGATTCCAGAGGAATGCCTCCCCAACGATCTCAAACCCCATCAATCGGGTTCCGTCCATCCACGGCGTAACGGAAAGAACGGTTCGCATTGGGTTTTTCCCTTCTTCCAGTTTTGCAAAATTTGTAGCGTTGTAGGTTCCCACAAAGAGGTCAAGCCACATTGAAAAGTCATCGTGAGAGGGCTCGACCCAGAATTCCATGCCCTCCAATCGATAGCGGTACGTCCGATGAAGGGCCAATCGTGGATTGTGATCGGCGGGGACCTCACGTACGGTGAGCAAGGCGATGTTGGGGTCGAGTCGGTCGTCAACGGCTCGAATCATTTTGCGCGGTGTCAACGCTTCCCAAAGAGAGCGGTCGAGATCAACAATACCGCCGTTGATGCGAACATGAACGCCAGCATCGGTTCGGCTGGAAAGGACAAGTGGATGTTCACCTGGCTTTTTGTCAATCCATTTGAGTGAGGCGAAGGCTCGAATCAATTCGCCTTGGACGGTGACGACATCGGGTTGGATTTGACTTCCGTGAAAGGCATCGCCGAGGTACCCAACGGTGAAGAAAATGCGAACCTTTTCGCTCACCTTTTCCCCTCAGTCTTCAGAGGACAAAACGGTCACGGCTTCTTCAGTGGAGTAACCCAAAGCGCCAACTGCCCATTCAAGGGCTTGCTTCAACCATGGCTGAATCATGGGGTTTTTCCTGCTTGGATCCATGACTTCGATGGCGTCCACGAGGTTGCGACTGGCGGTGTAGAGGACTTCATCCACGGGAATGCCTTCGATGGCAAGACGGGTGGCGTAGCGCTGAAATTCTTTTACTGCAACGGGAATTCGTCGGCATTCAAGAGCAAAGGATGCGAAATCTGCGATGTACTCCATGTTCTCCTCGTCAAGTTCCATGGCCTTCTTGTAGGCGTTCATGATTTTGCGACCAGGAATGACGTCGTCTTGTTCCTCCATGTTCTTCATGTTCGCAAATTCTGCCCACATGTGGTGGAGTTGCGGAACATCGGCATGGTCCTTCAATTTTGCATCAATATCGGCCATAGCGCCATCAATGTCGCCTTCTCGGAAGCGTGCAATGGGGGTTTCCAACAACTCGTCGCTCATGAGGTTCATCTCTGGTGTGAACGAACGGTGGACGGCTTTTCAAGGCTCGCTTGACCATTCACGCTTCAAGCGTTGGACCCTTCTTCGTTGGACAGGCGTTCAGCGATGTCCTCGAGGAGGTTGGAGGATGAATGCTTGCGATGCATTTCGTTCAGCATCATTTTGACGGTTTCCCACTTTCTGATCTTGTAAAAGCATGTTTTGGGGTCGTGGTCAAGCGTTCGTGTGGTTCGTTGATAGGTCATGAAGGCAAAGAATTTGCTGAGGAATCCACGGCTGACGGCCGACACGGGTCCGTCGTCTCCCGATGAGCTGCCTGGAGTGGTCCCCACGCTCGTGCTAACGGTTTCCTCGGAGAGGCCGATGCCCGAATCCGTCATGATGGTCAAGGTGGCGTACCCAAGGATGGTGCCCATTGGGGTTCGCTCAACCATGACTTCAGAGATGCGGTCAAACAGAATTCTCCGGTGTGAGCGAGACAGCAAAAACGCATGTTGGAAGATGATGGCATTGGTTGTCACGGCGTAGGAGAAACTTCGCTGATATTTCCAAGTGGCACCCCAAAACAGCACGGCAAACAGAACGCCGAACAAGGTGTAGTTGTACGTGAAATCAATCAAACCATCGTAGGTGTCGTTGAACAGTCCAACGATGGGGGTGACCAGGTCGTCGAGTTGAATGGCAACGGGCATCAAGGTCGTGACCACCAAGGCGATGGTCACCCAGCGTCCGGAGGTGGAGACATTGAGCATGCGATTGAACCACGTCAGAATACCCATGATCAGCACAAATCCAACGGGGAATGTTTCACTGTCTGTCAAGTCGATGAAGGTACTGAAAATCTTCACCAGTGTGGGCGAATCATCGTTGGATGAAACGCCGAATGCAAAGAGCAGGTGAACCAACAGCACCACGCCACCGAGGACATAGAGGCTGAGAAAGGCCAAGGTGCTTGGGCCTGCTTCCCCGTTTTCCATGATTTCTTCGCCAGTAATGAGCCGAAACTTCTTGCTTTGAGCTTCCTTTTTGGAAGCCGCTGCCGATTCTTCGGTCGTCACGGTCGGTGGTGCTTCTGCGACCTCTTCAGGCTCTTCGACCTTTGTTTCGTGTTCACTCACGCTTATCCCTCAACCTTCCTTGTTTGGTCTTGAATGAAATACCTTGCCCCAAACACGGGTCGGTTCTGTCAATAGAGAACGCCCCAAGCATGTTCCGCATTCCCTCGAGCCCAACCGTAATCCGACCGGGTCCGTTTTCCAAATTCATCAATGATGTTCAACGCTTCGAGTTCCAGCGGGTATTCGTTGTAGGTAAGGTGCGACCAAATTCCTCCTGCTGTTGGTTGGTCGAAATGCCAGTGCGCTCGATCGACCGCTCTTACTCGCAGCCGTATCTCGGTGCGACCGTTCCACATTCGGACCTCGAAGATTGGCAAAGGTGCCCCAGGGTGTTCTCCATGAGAGCCCTCATGTTCTGATGAGGCCGTTTTGTTGACCTCGACACGAGCGAAACGTTCGGTACGTTGATGGCGTGCGTCGTGAAACAAACCTCCCTGAGAGAGCGCGATGTGTTGAATGTCACGTTTTTTCCACGGTCGCGAAGTTCTGGAGGTCATCGTTGGGGCAAGGTGCGGTAAGAACCAATCCAAGTACGACCCGTCTTCAAAATGAAGAACGCCCCAATACCACGGAGGGGAAGGGGCCTGGACACAGACCTTCTGGAAGTAGGCCGTTCCGTTCACCTCGCGTTCATCCACGGTCCCGCTCACTTGCGTGCCATGGACTCGAAGAATGTCGTATCCCATGTCAGCAGCATAGGTGGCGTTGGAGGGGCGTGCCCGTGACATCAAGTTGTTCCACGGGGTCAGTTTCAACGACATGCCCTTTGGTGCACCGTTGAGTACGGCCGCTTTGTCCCCTTTGAGTTCCAACCAAAAATGCGAGAGATCACTGGCCAACCCCATCGACATGTCTTCGTGAAACAGGGGCACGACCGCACCACCTCCGATGCCTTGACCAGAACCGTGTGGCCAAGCGGGATGCGTGTCGTCCATCGCCACCATCTCGCAGATTTGCTTGACGTAGGGTTCGTGCATTCGCTTACCATCGTACCACCAGGCACACACCATTCCGTCGATCAAGAGGGCGCCATCATCGTCCGTTCCGGGTCGTTCTCCGGGGCGCCACGGCATGCCGTTGACTTCCACCCGATCGTTGTCCTTGGTCGACCAAAGAACCATCAATTGTTGACCAGAAGGGGCGCCTTCGGGGTCGTCAAGCATCACCAACCACCACCACCAGTCCCATGTAAGGTGCCGGAGGGTCGGTCTCAATCCGAGTTTCCACATCGTGGAAAAATCACCCTCAAAAGCCGGTTGCTCAGGCACAGACATCCCTTCACCTCAGTCAATTTCCTTCGATTTGAAGAGGGCGCCACCCAACAGCCAACACCCTGCGGCTTGGAACAACAACACGCCCAGTGACAGAATCATCGTTGGCAGGGGAGCCAGTCCCAGTCCCGTGTTGGATGCAAAGGTGTTGAGGGCTTCGGCGCCTTCCAAAGGCCCGCCGTACCCTCCTCCCCACATGCCGGTGGCCACCAACAATCCGGTGTCGGTCCAGGCCATGGCGGCGCCGGCATCAACGACGTTCATGGCCCATCCGATGACCGAAAATCGGAGAATGGCAGCGTCAGGTGCGCCAAGGGTTGTCAGGATCATGCCCAATTCCCAAGCGGCGAAAGGCAGGGCCAAAACGATGCCGTGTTTCCACATCACGCCAAGCAAACAAAACAACATGGAGTACACCAATACGGCAAACAACGATGCCAAAAGGACAGCAAACCAGACGCCCAAGTCGCTGAAGCGATAAAATCCGTCACTTGGTCCGACCAACCCCGTTACCATGGCTACGGCAGCGATCATCCCCACCATGTAGGGCCATGCCAACCCGAGGAATCCAAGAATTCGGTAGAGGAACACTTCTGACCGGGCGATGGGTTTGGCGAGCATGAAGTGCATCGTGCCTGAAGTCATCTCGTCTCGAATGAGGCCTGTTGCCATGAACAGGGGCACAAATATCCCGAGCAAGAACACAAATCCGAACTTCCCAATGGCAAGTACGAACGCACGGTGGGAGGCTTCTTTGGCATAGGCTTCGTCGTCGGGGTCCTCATCCACATACCCGTCCGAGTTGACAATCGGTTCACCAAACAACGAAGACGTGACCACCAAATCGCATGCAACGCCGTTTCTGTTGGCGTCCTTCTGTGAGGTGGTGCGCCCTTCGACATTGCAATCCCCGTCATCATCCACGCCATAGCTCCCTTCTGCAAGGTTGTCCCAGTCGATGTCGTCCTCGTTCACCCAAACTGAAGGGTCGTCCGGGGCGACGGGTGGGTCAAACAAGCCCGGATGGTCAAAAGAAGAATACAAATCGGTCCCCAACATTCGTTCTTGGCCGTCGGGGTACCCGTCTCCATCGCTGTCAAAACTGTCCCCGTCTTGGTCGATCGCTTCGTACGAACGGGACATGGCGTCAACGTAAAACATCGTTAAGACGGTCATTGCCAGCAGGCCAACCCCCATCACGACCCATGTGCTCAGGCGCTTTCGTTGCTGGCGAAAGGTGAATTCGGCCACGGCCATGGCTTTGCGATCAAGGCCTCGCCAGATGCTGGTGGGTTGCGATTTCGCCATCAAACCGAACCTCCGGTGAGGTAGACAAGGAGCGATTCTAGGTCATCGTCCGGGTTGTCAATTTCAGAGATTTGATGGCCGTTTTCCACAACGATTCGTGGCAATTCAGCGTGGAGTTGTCCGAAATGGTACGTTTGTATCAGCAGTTCATTGTTGCTCGGAAAACTGAGTCCGAACACCGCAGGATGGTCCAAGATGTCTTTGGCGAGGGCCTTGATGTCTTTTCCGACGAGCCGAATGGTGTGTGGGATTTGATCAAGTCGTTCTCGAATCGCATGCAGGTTCCCTAAAGCCACCAATTTGCCGTGGTGGACAATGATGATCTGCTCGGTGATGCGCTCTATTTCGCTGAGAATGTGGCTGCTAACCAACACGGTGCGACCCATTTTGCCCAGTTCACGAATCACGTTCATGATGGTGGTTCGAGCCAACGGGTCGCATCCCTGCAACGGTTCGTCAAGAACGATGAGGTCAGGGTCGTTGACCAAAGCATGAGCGATCTTCGTTCGTTGTCGCATGCCCTTTGAAAACTGGCCAATTTCTTTGTCGGCCACCTCGGTAAGTCCGACGAAATCCAACACCCGAACGGCTTCTTTTTTCGCTTGGCTTTTGCTCATGCCGTGGAGTCGAGCAAAGGTGGAAACAAACTCCAACGCCGTCATCCAATCGTGCATCTTTTCATGCTCTGGAACGAACCCCACCCGTGCATAAGGCGCAGGGTTTTTCCAAGGGTCTTCACCGAATATCCGTACTTCACCGGCAGAAGGCCGAATTTTACCCATAAGGAGTTTGAACAAAGTGGATTTCCCCGCACCGTTCAGCCCCAAAATGCCGGTGACTCCACCAGAAAGGCCGAGTGTGATGTTGCTCAAGGCATGGATTCGCCCGTAGGATTTCGAAACGGCGTTGAGGTAGACCGTGGGCACCGAAAGGTCCGGTGTCCACGCCCCTTTGGCAGCCTTGCCTTCTTGGGTCATGTCCGGCATCATTCTCGGGTCACCTCCATCGAGGCCACACGGCTTGCAAGGACGTACAGGGCGAGGCTGTTCATGGCCAAGAGAGCAACCATGGAGTAGGTCCAAGGGTATTGAGTGTAGGTTGGTTGTGTGCCCATGATGGCTTGGCCTACATGCGCTAAACAGTCGTAAGGGGAGAAGAGGTACAACACCTCTCGGTCAAACAGGTTCTTCACGATGCTCGCCATGGTCTTGGTTCCAAACAAGATGGCCAACAAACCGATGCCGGGGAAAAACCGCCCTCTTGACACGCTTGAGAGGCTGAGGCCAATGCTGGTGTAGGTGAAAATCAACATGACGCCTGCCACCAGCCCTGCCAAAAACATGGGAAAGACATCCACCATCCAAGCCCATCCTCGGCCGAAGGCCAAGATTTCGGTTAGGAAATACAGGAAATAGGTGAGCAAGACCACGATGGATTGGATCAAAGCGACGGCGATGAATTTCATGCCGACGTAATCGAATCTTGAAACGGGGCGAGAAAAGTAGAGGGCTGACGTGCCGTGCTGGCGGTCTTCAGAAATTACGCCGCCGACCAAAAGAGCTGCAATCAGCGGGTAGTACAGCGAGTTGCGAGGGAAAAAGCCCAACACATGGCCGTAAAGATTGTCCCTGCTTACCCCAAAAATGGTGTGAAGTTCAGATTCACCAAACAGGCTGGAGACCAACGTAAGAGCAGCATCGCCCAGGGCTGCGAGGAAGATGATGAGGATGAAAATACGGGTGGGGATGGACCACGGGCGGTGACCCTTGGAAAAGATGCCAAGCACATGGTGTCGAAGGATGGCCCAATTCCTCATCCAACGAGGGTTGAGGGTGCCGTTCCACGGCGTGTAATGCTGCTCGAAAATCTCACCGCTGGTCGACGCTTGGGCCGTTTGCGCTTGGGCTTCCGTTTCGTCTCCTGTGTTGGCGCCCCATGCCACTTCCATTCGAGCCTGCCCCTTCACCGGTGCTTCAGGGTTCACCGTGCCATCGCTCATGCTCCACCGCCCCCGAGGGATTGTGGGGCGTCGACCCGCCGAGCTTCCACGGTGGAAGCCAACAAATCTTCGCTTGATTTGACAGCGTAGCCAAGGTTGTCCATGATGGCCAAGAACAGGTCTTCCAGTGAGGCTTCGTATTCATGCATTTTGCGAATTTGGGCGCCAACTTCGCTGGCGGCTTGCAGGATGTGGGTGGCGGTGTCTTCAACGGTGTGAGCGATGCGCATGACTCGACCTTCCCGCCGAACACCGAATCCTCTGTCCTTGAGCAGTTCTTCAAGAGCACTGGCAGACCCCCAAACATGAATCTCAATTTCACGGTCGATTTCCTTGAGGTCCTCGATTCGCCCCTGAGCGGCCAACCTCCCTTTGTGGAGGAGCACGATGTTGTCGCAAACCCGTTCGACATCGTCCATGAGGTGGCTGGCCATCAGCACCGATCGTTGACCGTCGTTCACCATGGTGTTGAGGGTGCTGATCATGAATTCCCGGGTGTTCATGTCAAGGCCGTTTGAGGGTTCGTCTGCGATGATGAGATCCGGGTCGTGAATGATTGCACATGCGAGTTTCGTTGCTTGCTTCATCCCCGTGGAAAAACTGCTGATCTCTCTGTAACGTTGTTCCCCAATGCCCACGAACTGGAGGGCTTCGTGCGCTCTGTTCAACGCTACCTTTGGGTTCATTCCCAACAATTCACCGGAATATCGGACTTGATGGATGGCGTCCATGTTGGGATTCAGTGCTTCGTATTCAGGCATGTAGCCGATGCGTTGACGAATTTCTGATCCCTGAGTTTGGATGTCGTAACCAAGCACCGTTCCTTCTCCGGATGTGGCCGTAATGAGTCCCAAAATGGTCTTGAGAAAGGTGGATTTTCCTGCTCCGTTCTGGCCCAACAGCCCAGTAGCGCCCCGGGGAACGGAGAGGTTGAGGTCGTCGAGGGCCGTGTGGGGGCCGTAGGATTTTGTCAGCCCCTTGGTGTGGATGATGAGGTCATCCGGTTCCGACATCGCTTTGCAGGTGGTCAGCGACGCCCCATGAAGGCTTTCATGCCATGTTACTTCTGCTTGTCAGCGTCACCAACGCCGCCACGGGTTTTGACAGCGATGCCTTTGGAGAACGTTTGCAGGTCTGAGGCGGTGCATTGTGATACACCATGGCCGATGTAGGTCCCTGACTCGTTGACGATCAGGCATGCCTCGCCGGGGTTCAGCCACGGGTCGCAAGCCTTGGTGAATCCGTGAAACACGTTTCGTCCTTTCCGAACGAACGGTTCCGCATCGTCATCGACCACCACCACTGCAGGGCCTCTGTGCGTGCTGGTCAGCCATTCGCTGGTGACCACCGTTGTGGGCAACGGTTCTGTTCGTTTGCTCATCAACATCCGTGCCCCCTCGGTGGACAAGGACAAGCCCCCGTCGCGCAACCGAGGGCTGAAGAGGTGAACGCCTTCTGCGGTGTTGATGTTCTTGACGCGCCCCTCTCTGTTCACCACGAAGGTGGACCCCTCGAGCAACTCAACAGCGGTCGTTCTCGAAATGTTGTGCAACGTCATCAACTTGTCCCGACCTTGCTCAAGACGCCAGGCTCCCAACGCAGCCTCTCTGTCGTCTTCACGAATCGGTTCATGAATTCCTGATTTGGGTGCAATTCCAAGCCCGTTGATGGCATCACTCAACCGTTGTTTGAGTCCTTCGCCAGCGAGATTAACGGTCGCATACTCCACCTCCAAGAAGCCAAGGCGTTCCAGTTCTGTCCGCACCCAGTCAGCTTCTGGTTCGTGCTGAAGGACCCAAGGCGGCGCGTCCAAGTGAGCGAAGGGATTCAAGTCCTCCAATCCGACAGGAATTAACCCCAGCGGCGTAAGGATGACAACCGATACTTCGGGAAGGTGGACCTTCATCCAAGGCAGCACGTTGGTCAACCGTTCGCGGAACGGGCCGCGGATGCCGTGAAACACCACAACGTGGCGGCAACCTCCGGGTGCTTCCCACCGGTGGTGAATGAGCTTCCGAGCTTTTTGGATGAACGGCCGGCTGAAGGTGTCATCGCCGCCCCATAGCACGCCTCCGTGACGCGGGGTGTATTGACTCCAAAGCAACCAATCCCATGCGTCTTCCCAGGTCCCACGTTCACCTTCTTCATCGACGCCCGATTGGCGCTCATGACGGATTCGTCCGTGGTTCACGGGGCTCCTGCCCGGTGGTGTGTTCAACCACAGGAACGCCTCCCGAAGGGCGGGATGCTGATGACTGCGTTGTTCAGCAAGTTGCCAAATTTTACCGTCACGGACCGCTTGCTTGCAACGGGCCAGTTCAGCGAGGGTGACTTCGAGATTGAAATGGGCGAGCAGGTTTTCTCGCTCGTCTGCGGGCAATGCCCTGACGGCCTCAGGCGTTGTTGTGGCAACACACGGCATCAAGAGCGGCCAATCCACCAAATCATCGATGCGTTCCGTGCCCCACGGTGTGAGCAAACGACCGTCTCGAGCAAACAGGGCATAGGCAGCAGAATCAAACAAATCAGCCCCAAGAGCCACCGACATCGGAAACAACATCGGATGCCCGCACCCGAACATGTGAACGGGCCGGTTTGGAGGCAGATGCGGCAACGTCGCCATCATAATTTTTGCATAGTCCTTGTAACGCTGCTGTTCCATCACCGGAACGATACCGCCAACAGGGTGGACAGAAAAGTCATGTTGACCCATGTGCACGGCGGACAGTTGACGAAGATCACGGTGAACGCCGCCTTGGATGGGACCGTTGAGCATGGTGTCTTCAGCGGCCACCAAACTGGCTTCTGCTCGGCGTTCGGTTTCCTCCACCGCTTCCTTCACTTCTTCTCGTTTCATATCGGGGCGACTGAACACGTCAAGCATGGTGGCGATGTCCACACCAATGGTTCGTTGGAACTTCACGATGTCTTCTACGCCGACCTCCACGTCGCCGTAAACATAGGCCTGAAACGTCCCTGAATCCGTCATCACGACGCCGGGATAATCCAGTAGATCGTGGACGCCTTTGGACTCCGCATGGGCTTTCAATTCCTTGTGTTTCCAAATGATGTAGGAATTGGTGATGAGGGCGGCGATCCCGTAACGGTCCCACATCACGCGCGGTTCAATCGTTCGAATGTTAGGATTCACAACGGGCAAGAGTGCTGGTGTTTCCAACACCCCGTGATGCGTGTGAAGTCGACCGAGCCGGGCGCGGCCGTCTCGCTGGGTCACCTCAAACCGTCCGTGATCTTGGGGGCGACAAGCTTTGGGATCGGGGCGGGACCCGGACTGCCATGCGACCATGTTAACGGCCCTGACCGGCCATGGTTAAAGGCTCGGCTCAGCACTTGTTGTCAGGGCTCGGTTTCAACAGCAACAAATTCAACGGCCCCGTGAGCCAGAATGAATTCGCGCCCCAGTTCATCAAACGTGTCCAACAGCGCAGCAGAGAATCGGACACGATGCACCTCGTGGTCGGCTTCCAAGTCACCTTTGACGCCTTCGAGCGTTCCTGGAGCAGCGCCGCATGAAAGGCAGGCTCCCGTTAAGTCAAGCACCAAATCAAGTCCAGTATCCGTTCTGGTCCACCTTGTGAGGGCCACGCCCCCACCATGGCCGTCCAATGCTGCCCGAACGGCACCAAGTCGAGACAACAACGCCGGGACGGCAAACGAACCGTCAATGACTTCATCGAGGGACAGGTTTCGCAACCGCTCTTCTTCGTCTCGGTCCGTATGCTCTTCGATTCGACGCTGTGCTTCCGCTTCCATGGCGGCTTTGGCTTCAGCGGCATACTTGGCCACAAGGTCGTCGTCCATGAATTGACGAGGGCGTCGCACCCTTCAATCCTTGTTGGCATGGTCCCCGCGCTGAAACCGCTTGATTGAAAGCCGGAATTTGCTTCATTACATCCATTGATAAAGGAGTGACGAGAGGGAAGATGGAGGACTGGCATGGCAGAAGAGATTCTTCGCATCGAAAACCTCCACGTCAAGGTGGAGGACACACCAATTTTGCACGGCCTTACCCTCACGGTTAACCGTGGAGAAAAGCACGTCATCATGGGCCGTAATGGAGCAGGCAAGTCCACCTTGGCCAGTGTCATCATGGGCCACCCAGCCTACGAAATCACGCAGGGAAAGGTGTTTTTCATGGGTCAACCCCTTGATGAACTCGACGTGTTTGAGCGGGCTCGTGCAGGTATCTTTCTCTCGTTCCAATACCCGGCCGTCATTCCTGGCGTCCAGGTTGGGACATTCCTCAAAAAGTCGGTTCAGTCCGTCCGTCAAGAACAACTCAAAGCCCGAGCTTTCCGCAAGGAACTCAACGAGGCCATGAACACCCTTGACATGCAGAAATCTGTCCTCGCCCGCTACGTCAACGACGGTTTCAGCGGCGGTGAGAAAAAGCGCCTTGAGATTCTCCAAATGTTGTTGCTCAAACCGAACCTCGCTCTTCTCGACGAAACCGACTCGGGACTGGACATTGATGCTCTCCGCATCGTGGCCAAGGGCATCAATCAAATCGCACCCGATGCTGGCTGCCTCATCATTACCCACTACCAGCGCTTGCTTGATCACGTCAAGCCAGACTTCGTTCACGTGATGATCAACGGACAACTGGTGATGTCTGGTGGCCCTGAACTCGCCTTGAAACTTGAAGATCAGGGTTACGATTGGCTTGACACCCCGGAGGTGGAAGCATGAGCGACGAAGCACGAGAAGCAATTGGCGATTATCGATTTGGTTTCCACGATCCCGAAAACGCCACAATCCGATTTGACAAGGGATTGAACGAACAAGTTGTCCGCGACATCTCTGAACTCAAGAACGAACCCGAATGGATGACCGAAATTCGAGTGAAAGCATACCATCATTTCATGGAACGGAAAATGCCAGATTGGGGCAACTGTGGTGAACTCAACAACATCGACTTTGACAACGTCACCTATTTCCTCCGCTCATCAAACGCTACAGAGGGCGACTGGGACGACGTTCCAGATGACATCAAGAACACCTTTGACCGCCTGGGCATTCCCGAAGCGGAACAAAAGTGGCTCGGTGGTGTGACGGCTCAATACGAATCTGAAGCCGTTTACCATTCCATCCGAGAAGACCTCGAAGAGCAAGGTGTGTTGTTCCTTGACATGGACAGCGGTTTGCGAGAGCACCCCGAAATTGTCAAGCAATACTTCGGCTCCGTTGTACCTCACACCGACAACAAGTTTTCGGCACTCAACACGGCCGTGTGGTCCGGTGGTTCCTTCATTTACGTCCCCAAAGGCGTTCATGTCGAAATGCCCGTTCAAGCCTATTTCCGAATCAACGCCAAGAACATGGGCCAGTTTGAGCGTACGCTCATCATCGCCGATGAGGGCAGCAGCATTCACTACGTTGAAGGCTGTACGGCTCCCACGTATTCGACGGACTCGTTGCATTCTGCGGTCGTTGAACTCATCGCCATGAAGGGGGCAAAAATTCGGTACTCCACCATCCAAAACTGGTCAGCCAACGTGTACAACCTCGTCACAAAGCGAGGGGTTGCTCACGAAAACGCCACGGTGGAGTGGGTTGATGGCAACATCGGTTCAAAATTGACCATGAAGTATCCTTCTGTTTTGCTTAAGGGTGAAGGCGCCCATGCCGAAGTCATCTCGGTGGCTTACGCCGGTGCTGGTCAACACCAAGATGCTGGGGCGAAAGTGCACCATCTTGCACCTCGAACCACTTCCAACATCCTCTCGAAATCAATCTCGAAGAACGGCGGACGTTCGTCGTACCGTGGCATGCTCCAAGTCACCCCCAAAGCAGAGGGCTGCCGGGCAAAGGTCGTCTGTGATGCGCTGATGCTCGACAACCAATCAAGATCCGACACCTATCCAACCATGGAGGTCGGCAACTCCACAGCAGACCTCGAGCATGAAGCCAGCGTCTCCAAGGTATCGGGCGATCAGTTGTTCTACCTCATGAGCCGAGGGTTTTCCGAAGTCGAAGCGATGGCCCTCATCGTGAACGGGTTCTTTGAACCGTTCACCCGTGAACTCCCGATGGAGTATGCCGTGGAACTCAACAAGCTGCTTGAACTGGAAATGGAGGGTTCCATTGGATGACCTACGCCACCATGGCTGTCCCATCTCGTGCCCTCCATCTCTGGCGATACACACCTTGGGCGCGCATTCACCCGACCTCGGTTGAAGAGGTTCCCGAAACCACTCCCATTCGCTGGTCGGTCAGCGATGGCATCGCTCTCGAGAACGGTGCTCCATCGACGTTGGGGGCCGATGACATCGCCCGTGTTTTTCTCCTTGAGGCCGCAACGGAGGCGTACACCCTCACGCCCGGCAAGGGTCAACAAACGATTCACATCCGCGCCGTGGCTTCGGGTCACGCCGCCATCGGTCGCCTTCATTTGAACATCAAACACGACGTCACCGTCATCGTCCATCTCAGTGGCGAGGCCACGTGGGCTGGCGTCCACATCACTGGTGAGGTCGCCGACAACGTTCGTTTTGGTTACGGGATGGTCAACGAACTGTCGGTCAACAGCAAACTTCTCCGATGCGAAGATTGGTCGCTTGGTCGAGACGCTGATGTCCAACACGCCTCGCTTTCAGTGGGTGGGTTTCGGTGCAAAAATGACCTCCGGACTCGATTCACATCAAGCGGTTCCCGCCTTACACAAGCCGTGTCCGTTCACGGACGCGACCAACGGCACGTTGACCACCACATCGAAATCCATCACGACATTGAACGTACAGATTCGTCACTCAACGTTCACGCAGCATGCGACGACCGAAGTCATTCCATCGCCACCGGTCTGCTGACCATTGCCAAAGAAGCCAACCATTGCGACGCTGGTCAGGTGTTCAAGAATCTCCTTTTGTCCGAAAAGGCCAGAGCAGAAGCCATACCCGAACTTGAGGTGCTTGCCGACGAAGTTGCGGCCGCTCATGGTGCAGCCAGTGCTCCGCTCGATCCCGATCAGATGCACTACCTCATGAGTCGAGGTCTTGATCGCAACGAAGCGGCTTCCCTCGTCGTTGAGGGATTCATGCATCATGGGTTCTCATCGATCACCAATCAGGTGTTGGTTGAAGAAATGCGAACCCGCTTGACGGTGCATTTGGAGTGCGAATTGAAGAGGTGAGGGCTTGAACATTCGCGACCAGTTCCCCATTTTGCAGCGCAAGGTCAACGGCTACCCGCTGGTCTACCTCGACAACGCTGCCACCACCCAAAAGCCTCAGGTTGTCCTCGACGCCATGAGCACCTATTACGCCCATTCCAACGCCAACGTTCACCGTGCTGTTCACACGTTGGCCGGTGAAGCAACGGAGGGTTACGAATCCTGCCGAACCAAATTGAAAGAACGCTACAACGCCGAACGGGTCGTCATCACAAGCGGCACCACGGAAGGCATCAACCTCGTCGCTCACAGTTGGGGCCGTGCGAACTTGAAGAAAGGAGACGCCGTTGTCCTGACGGAAATGGAACACCATTCCGACATCGTTCCCTGGCAAATGCTGGCGGAAGAGCGCGGTGTGGAATTGCGTTACGTCCCGGTTCTTCCGGATTTTACCCTCGACATGGACATCTTTGCAGCTTCTCTTGAAGGGGCCAAATTGGTTTGTGTGGTTCACACCTCAAACGTTCTTGGGGTGCGAAACCCATTGGAATCCATCGTAGAGCAGTCCCATGCTGTTGGAGCTAGGGTGCTGATCGACGCCGCTCAGGGTGTGCCCCACGCCTCCATCGATTTCACCACTTTTGGCGCTGATTTCATGGCCTTTTCTGCTCACAAGATGTGTGGACCCACCGGGATTGGAGCGTTGCTCATTGCGCCTTCAGCTTTTGATGAGATGGTTCCCTTCATGGGCGGTGGCGACATGATTGAGACGGTTACTGTTGACGGCTCCACCTACCAAACCAACGAGCACAAGTTTGAGGCAGGCACCCCCCGCATCGCAGAGGCTGTTGGATGGTCCGCAGCGCTGGACTGGATGGATTCCTTTGACTTGGATGCAGAGCATGCCCGGCTGGTGGACATCGCCGCATGGGTCGCTCAACAACTCCGTGACCTCGGTATGACGGTGTACGGTCGCCACGGTCCGGACGACGCTGCTGTCGTATCGTTTTTGCACCCCACCATCAACAGCGAAGACATGGCCCACCTCTTGGACGCACGAGGCTTTGCGGTTCGTACCGGACATCACTGCGCTCAACCCCTGCTTCAGAGACTGGGGATTTCAGGAACCGTCCGGGCGTCGTTTTACCTGTACAACACCAGGGAAGAGGCCGAGGCCTTTGTGGCCGAAATGAAGGAGATTGTGGAGAAATTTGCATGACGTTCTACCCCGCCACCCTTCAGGAACTCATCGACGAATTCCAAGAGATGGACGACAAACGTGAACGCTTGGAATACCTCTTTGAATTGGCCGACGAGGTCAACGAGTTTCCCACCTCACAGTGGTCGGATCTTTCCCGAGTCAGAGGTTGTCAATCCGAGGCTCATGTTCATGTGGATGTTGCTGAGGGGCTCATCCACTTCCAGGCGGGAGCCGATGCCAAACTCGTTCAGGGGCTCATGGGTGTGCTCACGCTTGCCCTTGAGGGACTCGCCCCCGCCCAAGCCTTGGCCATTCCTCCAGACTTTGCTCAGGAGATGGGACTCACCAACACCCTTACGCCGAGCAGGTCGAACGGTTTTCGGAACATGTTTGACAAGGTAATGTCTGAAATACGAGGGCAAACCGAGGGATGAACATGGTCACAAAAGAAGCCGTCATTGAGCAACTGGACGAGGTTGAAGACCCCGAACTGGAACTTTCCATCGTTGAACTCGGTCTTGTTTATGACGTCCGTATCGAAGACAAGGAAGACGGAAAACACGCAGAGGTTGACATGACACTCACTTCTCCGGGTTGCCCGGCCGCCCCAGAAATCATGGCAGCTGCACACCGAGCCGCTCTTAATGCCGAAGGATTGGATTCGGTTCACATCAATTTGGTGTGGGCGCCACGATGGGACCCGAAGGTCCACGCCAGCGAAGACGCTCGCATGGACATGGGCATCTGGGATTGAATCCTCACCGCCTCGCATGGACAGGACGTCCCGTTATCTACGCTTCACTTTAGAATCGTACCGATACTCCGGGCTGCTTGTTCAAGGTCTGATTGTGAGAATTTTCGGTCGGTGCCAATGACCATGTTGTCGATTGAAAGGTAACGTTTCTTGAATATCAAGAGGGTTGAATTGAATCCTGTCGTGATGCTGTCTGCTCGGATCACATTCACCATGTCGGTTCCGCTTTCAAAGAAATAGAGTGAATAATTCCGAACGTCCATGATTACGCGCCTGTTCGTAACCACGAGTTTCACTTTCTGCTTGAATCCTAGAACACTCAAGATCATTGAGGCCACCGAGTTAATCACACGCAGAATTGGATTGGAATTGGTGTGTTGAAGGAGGCCGCTGAATTCATCAGTCACAACCTCACCTGCTTCCAGCCAAGGGTAGACAACATTCGAACTCGCAGGGGTAGGTGTTGCAACGAGCGTTTCTTCCACGGTTCCGGAAGATTCAACCGGGATCCATTCGTTACCATTCCATTGAAATTTTCCATCTTCGCTTAGCTGTGGAGTCATGGTTTTGACATATTTTTTCAATATTTAGTGTTATGCATCATAAATAATCATCAAAATTGGGATAAACGTTCTCGATGGGGGGTTGGGTTCAGCGCTTGACGACGATGGTCAACACGTCGCCGTCCTGCAACCGGTGCTCCAGCCCAACACGCTGATCGTCAAACTTGGCACTTGGGCCACGAATTCGAGCAAAACGGAACTTTCGAACAAAGTCCCTGTGGAGTTTGATGCAGATGTTCTCAACGGTTGAATCGTCCTTGACAATGAGCGGTTCTTCCATGTCAGCTTCTTGACCCTGAGGTTTGAGGTACACCCTCATGAATCCAAGGTTGTTGTAAATGAAATCCTTGAGTTCATCCAAACCGATGTCCTTGAACGCGGAGATGTTCATGATGGGCCATTCCTGCGGGAGGGCAGAACGTGCACGGGCGATGTCGTGCTCGGTGGCGATGTCAATCTTGTTGACCGCAATGACTGCCTTTTCGTAGACCCGGTTTCCTGCCAAAGCGTCCACGATTTGCTCTGCTGTGGAATTTTCTCGAAGCGTCACGAGCGCAGAGGTAAAGCCAAACGTGCGGATGATGGCAGCAATCTCCTCCTCCTCAAGGTGGGTTTGTTCCACAGTGCTCCGAATTTCAATTCCGCCTCGCTCCGTTCGTTTGATGAACACGGGAGGCTTAACTTCGTTGAGCCGCAATCCGGCGTTGTGCAACTCCCGATGGAGGACATTGAAGTGACCGTCTTGGAACGGGTCAACGATGTACAGCACCATGTCGGCGCTGCGAATCACGTTGAGGATTTCACGACCCCGTCCCTTCCCCTCTGCAGCGCCTTTGATCAAACCGGGCAGGTCAAGAATCTGAATTTTGGCACCACGATGCTCCATCACACCGGGAATGCAGGTGAGGGTGGTGAAGGCATAGCCGCCGGTTTCGGAGTGCGCATCGGTGACCTTGGAGATTAGAGTGGACTTGCCGACCGAAGGAAATCCAACCAGGGCCACGGTGGCGTCGCCGGACTTTCGAACTTCAAACCCCTTGCCGCCGCCACTGGCTTTTGAGTGAGCGGCAGTTTTCTCTTCCTTGAGTTTGAGTTGGGCGATTTTTGCCTTCAACTTCCCAATGTGGGCGTTGGTGGCCTTGTTTTTCTGGGTCTTGTCAATCTCGGCGCGAATCAATTCGATTTGCTCCTTGATCGTCGCCACGCCAAACCCTCCCGTATGCGCCTTCAGCGGACCGTTCTTCAAGCCTCTTACGGCTCGCCTTCCACAGGCTGTTCAATTTACGGGGTCCTTCCGTGTTGCGACCGCCAAGAAAATCCCCATCAGGGCTCCAATCATTCCCAATGCTGGGACTGCCGGGGTCTCCGTCTCCACTTCTTCGCCGTCGCATGCCGTCCCAATCCCGTCGTTGTCCACGTCGGCCTGGTCGCTGTTTGAGATGTTGGGGCAGTTGTCCGTGAGGTCCGCAACACCGTCCCCGTCGTCATCAGCATCGCTGTTGTCGCCAATCCCATCTCCGTCGGTATCGGTGGTTTCGTTTTGGTCCAACGGGAAGGCATCGTCGGTGTCGTTCATGCCATCGTTGTCGTCGTCGTTGTCGCTGTTGTCTCCGATGCCGTCTTGGTCGTGGTCTGAGGATTCGTTGGCGTTGGTTGGGAACACATCCGCATCGTTGAGGGTGCCGTCCCCGTCCATGTCTTCGTCGCAAACGTCCCCGAGCGTGTCGTTGTCAAGGTCGCTCTGGTTGGTGTTGCTGGTGTTTGGACAGTTGTCGTTGCCGTTGGTGACGTTGTCTCCATCAGCGTCAACCACTGC
>QQSC01000001.1:57328-58233 GCA_003602475.1 Candidatus Poseidoniales archaeon
CGATCGTTGTCCGCTGTTGCAACTTCAGAAATGGCGGTGATGTCGTCGCATCCGTCCAGGACGGTCCCGAACACCGTGTGGACACCATCCAACCATGAGGGTTCGCTGTCCTCAGGGATGAGGAAGAATTGGCTTCCACCCGTGTCCGGAGCGCTGGTTTTGGCCATTGAAATCGTACAGGGTTCGTGCAAGAGGCCGTTGTCAGCCTCGTCGGGGATGGTCCAAGCGTTCGCTCCTGAGGTTCCACAATCGGGGTCGTTGCTTGGCTGGCCGTTGCACAAACCGGTGAAGTTCGCAGCGTGACCCCCTGTGCCGTCGCCGTTGGTGAAATCTCCGCCTTGAATCATGAAATCATCAATGACACGATGGAGCATCGTGTTGTCGTAGCAACCCATGGCGACCAGAAGTTGAAAATTCATGGCCGTTATGGGGCTCGATGTGTGGTCAAGATGGAGGGTGATGTTGCTTTCGCTTGTGCCCCATGCCATTTGAAGAACGATGTAATCCACCACAGGCATCGTTCCAAGTGTAAAACAGCCGTTTTCGGTGTAGTTGTAGCCGAGATCAAGCACACCGTCGTATTGAGCGGTAGCGGTGTTGGGTGGAGGGACGTTGTTGAGTTCTTGCACGGTTGCAGAAACGGTCATCTGTCGCACTTCGTTGTGCATTTCTTGATTCCACATCACGCTGACGTTGAAACTCTCATTGCTTCCAGCCTCAACATGGACCTCAGCGGGCCCAGAGGATGCTAAACCGTCCATTGAGTATTGAATGGCAATCCTTTCTTCGTAGGCTGTTGGGTTCGAAACGGTGCATTCAAACGTGTAATTTAAATTTCCAATCGGGTCAATGGGCACGTGGGTCGTTTCACCACAATCCAACGAGACGGCAGCACCGGCGACTTG
>QQSC01000010.1:0-105669 GCA_003602475.1 Candidatus Poseidoniales archaeon
AGCACCGGCCGCTCCGGCCCAGCCGAAGCACCAGAGTACCCCAGAAGTCCGAGAACGACTCAAGGCCGTCGGTGCGATTGCACAAGCAATCGCTGCTGAAGTCCAGAAAGTCATCATCGGGAAAGCCCACGTCATCGACAACGTGTTGATCAACATCCTGTCAAACGGAAACCTTCTCTTCGAAGACTACCCTGGTTTGGCAAAGACGTTGATGACCAACACGTTCGCCGACGCATTGGGTTGCGATTTCAAGCGTGTCCAATTCACGCCTGACTTGCTTCCTGCTGACATCACCGGAACCAACATCTATGATGCCAAAAAGGGTGAATTTACGTTCAAGCCAGGACCTTTGTTCTGCAACCTCCTTTTGGCTGACGAGATCAACCGTGCTCCACCCAAGACGCAAGCTGCTCTGCTTGAGGCCATGCAGGAAAAGCAAGTGACCATCGGTACGGTGACTCACAAGTTGCCCGCTCCGTTCATTGTCATGGCAACTCAAAACCCAGTGGAACAGGAAGGTACCTACCCTCTGCCCGAAGCTCAACTTGACCGATTCATGTTCAAGATGTCCGTTGGTTACCCTGACCGTGCTGACGAGGACGAAATCCTCGCCCGCCGTATCAACCGTGGAAAGGACGCTGTTGACGTTGACGTCATCACCGACCCTGCCCGTGTGATCGCCATGCAACAAGCCTGTGAAGACGTTTACGTCGACCCGGCTCTTCGCATGTACATGGTGGAAATCGTTTCCCGCACCCGTGAAGACCCACGTGTTCTGGTTGGTTCCTCGCCTCGTGGTTCCCAAGCCTTGCTGAAGACATCACGTGCCGCAGCTGCATTGCGTGGCCGTGACTTCGTGACGCCAGACGACGTGAAGGCCGTTTCAGAATTGGCCATTGCTCACCGAATCATCCTCAAGCCCGAGCATCAAATCAAGGGCCTTGAGCAAGGTGAAGTGATTCAAGCAATCCTGCGCGAAGTGCCTGTTCCCACCGTTTGAGGGGCAGAACCGCCACGAATGAGGTGAAGTGAAATGTGGAGTCGTAAGTCAGCCATGCTTGGTAGCCTAGCTGTTGCCATGTACTTGCTCGGTTTGACCTTGCGCAACTCCCAACTCGTCACCATCGCCGTGGTCATCTTCGTGTTTTTGACATGGGCTGCACTCATGGGGAATCACGCCGACGTGGCCGCCAGCGGTCGTCGAGCAGAAGAGTGGACTGGTGAGGAAGGGGTCGCCCTTGGCAACGTCGTTGCCATGCGAAAACTCTCCAGCGCTCGGATGTTTGAGGACGGTGAACTGAACGTTACGCTGAGGATGCAAAACACCTCAGCGCTGCCCAAGATTCTGGAAGTACGTGATCGAGTCCCCGAAGTGATGCGCATCAAAGAAGGTGCGAATTACATCTTGATGGAGCTTGGTCCTCGCCGTGAAACTTACATCGAATACACTGTTGAGTGCCCGTTGCGTGGTTTCTACAGTCTTGGTCCAGTCACCGTCCGAATTCAAGACGCCTTTGGCTTGTTTCACAAGGAAAAAGAATTGCATGTTTACAACGATTTCCTTGTGTTCCCAAAGATGGAAGACCTAAAGGAGACCTTCGTGAAATCCCGTGTGCCCAAAATCTTCACCGGTGCCGTCAACATTCGCCAGCCAGGACCTGGGTCCGAATTTTACTCCCTCCGTGAATACTTTGAGGGCGATTCGTTCCGAGCCATCAACTGGTCCGCCTACGCTCGCTCTGGAAAACTCATGGTGAACGAACGAGAGCGGGACGCTGTCTCCGACATCATCATCATTGTTGATTCGCGAGCCGTCGCTGAAACTGGACCGGTTTCAAGAAACGCTTTGGTGTACTCCACGAGGGCTGCCGCTTCACTGGCCAAGTATTTCTTGGGACGAAGAGATTCGGTGGGTGTCATCGTTTACGGCGACGATGTCGTCAGCGTTGACCGTGACACAGGAAAGAAGCAACTCTATGTCATTTTAACGAAATTGGCCGGTGCCGTGGCCCGAGGAAACATTCCTCTGCAAGTGGTTGTGAATCGTATTTTGCCTCACATCAACAAAGGCAGTCCGATCATCTTCCTCTCCAACTTGGAGGAAGACCCAACCATCGTCAATGCGCTCAGGGACTTTAGAGCCCGGGACTTCGACGTGACGGTGTTGTCACCTTCCTCACTCGAATTTGAATTCGATGCCAAGCGTTTGGATCGAACCGGCTATGAGGTCATGAAAACCGAACGAGACGTCCTCATTGGAGAACTCCGAGGTTTGGGTGTCAACATCATGGATTGGGAGCCCGACATGCTCCTATCAACCGCCTTGGCTGGCGCACGTGGATTCTGAGGTGAGCAAGGATGACAATCAACAAACCATCAGGCGACACATCCCACCTGTACGACGGTAAAGTCGTTCGTTCCTCCGCACCGTCGCGCAAGAAGGCTGCCGGTCAAGTTGGATCTGGTAGCAGCATCCCACAGGATGCGATTCCGGATGTGGCCATTCCCTCGTTCATTGAGAGTTTGCTCGGAGGACCTTTGGTTCCCAAGATGAAATTCCTTCCACCTGACAAGATGGTTCAGAACCTCCAAATCGCCGTCTACGGTGTCCTTGTGGCCCTTGCCTTGTTGACGTACATGATTTCTCCTCCCGAAGGCACCATGTGGTACTTGGTAACCGGTAGCCTTGGCTTTGCTAATTTGATTCAACTTGTCGTGATTGGCGGCGCAACCGTTTGTGGGTTCATGGGCACGTTGAAGCGCGATGCTCGCCTTTCCTTGGTAAGCAACTTGCTGTTCATCTTGGCCATCCTTCGTTTCGCTTCATCAAAAACTTCGCTTTCCAGCGACGTTTTGGGGCTGCAGGACAATCCCGGTATGTTGGCCGTGTTGGTGGTCGTGTATTCGGTGCTTCTCATCATGTACTTTGAATTGAACAACGGTGTGATCCGCTACTCCATGCTCGACACCAGCATTCGAACCAACGAAGTCTATGTGATGAACCCCAAGAAGATCGTGTCAAAGTATCACCGTTCTCTGGTGCTGAATCCCATCATCGCTACGGCACTGGCCTGGTTCGTCCTGTCGGCCAACAGTATCTTGCCTTGGTTTGTTGGAATCTTCTCCGAAGACACCGCAACCAGGATGCGAGAATCTGTCGAGTTGACTTCGGTCTACGGGGTTGCGTTGGGGACGCTGTTTGTGTTCATCGTCGTAGGGATTCTGTTCGGTTTGAACTTGCCCACGCACCTGCAACGGTTCCGTGAACGCCGGGCTGAGTGAACGCCTTAGACGGCTCGATTCACAGGTAGCTGGCTCATCACTTCCCCCATTAACGTGGAGACGTCGCCACGCTGGATCAACATGTGTGAGGTGTGTTGTGCGGTGTACACCGGTTCTTTTGTCCAGCGGGACAGTTCTGAAGAATCAATGTTTGACAACGTCGCTTCATCACAGCCGATCAAACTTACAAGCGCTGCGAAATATTCGTGGGTTTCCTCCAAACCCACATCCCTGAACACGTTGCAAACGTTGTTCACCTCGTGCTGTGGTACAACAAACTCCCACTCACGGTCTCGGACTTGATAGGTTAACAGACGAATGGACTGTGCCTTGAATCGTTGCAAAACCTCACTGAGCAAGTTGGGCGAATCGTGAACATAGGCGAGGGAAGCGCGCAATCGTGCCACTTTTTGCTGACAGGACATGGCTTTGATGCCAGAGGTCATGTGGATATCGGGCCCGATGGTGGTGCATGTTTGGTTTGGATTCGTTGCACCCAAATGCTTGATTTCAATGGGAATTCCTTTTTTCAACACAGGTTCAACCGTAGCCGGATGGAGTATGGTGGCGTCGGCGTTGGCAAATTCGATGGCTTCACTGTACCCAAGATAGCGAACAGGTGTGGTGGCAATGCCCCATCGGGGGTTGACAGGATGAATGCCGTCAACATCCTTCCACAGGACCACCTTCGAGGCGTTCAACAACGCTGCCAGAGCGGTTGCCGTATGGTCGCTGCCTCCTCGTCCCAACAACGCCAGGTGTCCGTCCTTCCCTTCTCCGAACCATCCCGTGATCACGGGCAGTCCTTCGAGAGCCATCATGTCCAATTTGGCTTTTGAAGCCTCCAAATCAACACTGTCAGCAGTGGACACGCCGTTGAGCATCAAGCCAATGTCTTCCGCCCCAACAGCGTGTGCATCGAGCCCTTGTTGTTTCAATTGGTGAGCGACCACCAAGGCGGAAAGCCGTTCGCCAGCTGCCAACAACAGATTGTGAGCGTTCCGGTCCTCTCGATCCGTGGCGAGGGTGGCTAAAGACGATTCAATGCCCTTCAAAACCCTCTGAAACCGTTCGTAAGCGGGGTCCTCAACGATGGACGGAGCAAACCGGAGGTGCTGGGAAGCCAAATCGTTCACCAATCGGCCAGCATAGCGAGGTTCTTTCGCAGCACGCATCAGTCGATCCGTCGTTCCCCAGAGAGCCGAAACCACCACGACGGTGTTTCCGTCAACCTCACCAAGCACACCAGCGATTCGTGACAAATCGCTCGAGTCGCGAAGACAAGAACCCCCAAACTTGTGAACTTCCATGCTTCACACCTCCAAGAATCCGCCACGAACCATCAGGTCGGCAACCACCAAAACGGCCATGGCCTCCACAACAGCGACACCCCGGGGGGCAAGAACAGGGTCGTGACGTCCTTTGACCAGCAACGGTTCCTTCTGGTTTGTTCTCAAGTTCAACGTCGTTTGCGCTTGAGGAATGCTCGATGGCGGTTTGAGACTCACACTCAATCGCAACGGAGAACCGGAGGCAAGGCCGGCCAAGGCTCCATCGGGGCGTTCACCCTCAAGTTGAGGATTCTCAGCGGTGCCCCCCCACATGTCGTTGTGGACGCTTCCCCGCATGTCGACCACATTGGTGCCGTGACCAAACTCGACGGCCCGGGCAGCAGGAACAGCCATCATGGCACGAGCCAATGCGGGTTCTAGACCATCAAACCAAGGCTCACCCACGCCCATTGGCAATCCAGTGACCAGCAAGTCAACCCGTGAACCAAGAGAATCCCTTTCTTTTCTCGTAGTGTTGATCAACGAAGCCATGTGTTCCGCAGCATCCGGGTCCATGCATCGAAGTTCTTTGCAGAGCTTCGTGGCGTACCGTGGAGGGCAGACTTCGATGGGCCTTGCTTCAATGCCCCCGATGTTACCGACTTGGGCCATGAATTCAACACCGTGCTGCTTCAACCAAGGTCGAAGAAGCGCCGCCATCGCCACCAAGGGGGCGGTCATCCGGGCGCTTGATGTTCCACCGCCTCGCAAATCTGCCTCGCCGTTCGTTTTCTTCATCATCACGAGGTCTTGATGGCCTGGCCGGGGGTGGTCGGGCAAAAAACTGTAATCTTTCGAACGAACATCCGTGTTTTTAATCCTGCATTCCAAGGGTTGACCGTTGGTGAGGCCGTTTGAGATGCCTGACAACCAATGGACTTCATCCGCTTCTGTTCTTTTGCTTGCGAATGTTCCACCTGGTCGACGTTGAGCCATGGCGTTGGAAATGCCTTCAAAATCTGCGACCAGGCCAGCAGGCACGCCAACCAGTGTAGCGCCAACATGCGGCCCATGGCTTGAGCCGTAGAGAGTGATTTGAATCACTTCACCGAGGTTCATGTGCATGAGAACTCAAGCCTGCCTGCCAACCGGCCTTCAAGAAGGTGTTCACTGCTCACCGTTGTTCTTCGGCAGGCTTCAAAAATCCCGTCATTAAAATTTCTGAACCTTGGTAGCGTGAGGTGATCCAACGTTCAATTCGTTTCATGGCTTGAGGCTGGTTTTTGGGGACCAGAATGGCCACAGCAGGCCCCGATCCCGTGATTCCAGCAGCACGTGCCGTGTTCATGAAGGCGTCATTTGCCAACTTTCGCCCGTCAATATCGCTCAGTGCGGCTGCAACGCCACGACCGTTCCACGTCATGGCCATGAGTAAATTCCCCTCCTGCAACGCCTTCAATGCCTGCTGAAAAGCGGTCGCATGAGGGGCAAACTGCTCAAGATTTGGCCGTTGTTTCCGCTCACCCCTCAACACGATGGCCACGTCCCAATCTTCCCCTCCGGGCACCTCCCCTTGGAGAAGAACACCGTCCCTGATCGGTTGTTGTGGGTCCACCAATTTCCAACCAGATGTGGCTGCAGCCCATGTGTCGCCCACCGAGCCTGTGATGGTTACTCCGGCATGGATTTGACTTTCCACGGCCAATTCAACCACTGCGGCATCGTCGAGTTGTTGTTCAACGGCATCAGCGATGGCGCGAAGGGCAGCCACGGCAACAGCAGAAGATGATTTCAAGCCTTGACGAGACGGAATCTTCGAATCCACTCTCCAGTGCAAGTCTCGGCTCTCGAGCCCTTCCGGAAGTGTGTAACCAGCAGTTGTCCAAGCGTTAAGCACAGCGTTGAGCAATTGGTCCGGGTCGTTTGGTGGACCTTTCTTGCTTTCACGGTCCAGCAATTTGACGGTAACGGGAAGGTCCAACGTGACGGTCGCCCCGTAGCCAAGACCTGCGGCGTGAAGCAAACTGCAACCGCCATTTGCGGTTCCTTTCCCAAGAACTGCCACTCAACGTTCCTCCATCGACGTGGACACGTGCACGCCGATGTGCCGCGCTCCTCCGCCGATGGCGGTCAGGACGCTTTGCCCCTCGTTCAAAGAGGTAACAGAGCATGCTTCTGGGGCAGGGCACACGAGGCGTACCGTCTCTGCTTGCTGCATGAACACATGGAACCTATATGGGTTGCCGTCCTTGTTCACGGAATGCTTCAATCCAATCTTGAGCATTGGCCGTTGTTCGATCTTCAAACGGCCCAACACCACCGACCGCGTTGCGCCTTGAGCCGTTACGGCAGCCACCTCATCGCCCGTCACCAATTCGGAGAGGTACTTCGTCCGACCGTCGGCCATCAGGATGTAACTGTGAGGCGAACCGGCGTTCACACGAAACGGGCGAGTTGGTACGAACGATGAGGGAATGGTTTCACTGTGAACGAGAACCATCGCATTGGCACTGGAACCAACAAGCACGCCTTCGTTGGCGTCGAAGAGGCTGATGAAATCCAAGCAGTAACGTTCTCCAATCCCAACGGCTTCAATCGATTCCACCAGAGCGGGCTTCATGTCCATGGTCAGCAGAGAAATCGATTCATCGAACACAAGGGGGTCTTCCTCTTGCGCCGTCCGCTGAGCCTTCACACTCAGCGATGCTTCAATCAACGAAGGCGTGTTCATCACCACCAAAGCGTCAACACCGTGTTCAAGGGCAAACCCTGCACCTTGGGCCTGCATTGGCTCGGTGATCACCGCTGCAATTTTTGTGGGTGTGTGTTCAGCATGAGCGATGAGGTTTTCGAGGGGGATCATGGACCATGTTGTGAACTCCACCAGCAGCCATTCAACAAGACCAAGCGTTTCCAGACCCGTAAGTTGGTCCTCACCGTCTCGAACCGTGAGGGCTGCGCCAACGACGTTGGTGTCCGACATGAGTCGGTCTCCTTCTCTCCACATGTGAGCGGAGGGTGTGCTTCCAGTAAACCGTGCATCAATTCCCTTGGGGAGTTCAGTCCCATCATCAGGTCGGTTGAGCCACACTTCCATGCCATCACAACCCATGCTTTGCAACGGCTTCCCTTGCACTCAATCCGTGGTGGACGATGCTGACAAGGGCTGCAGCCATAGCCGTTGGGTTGGGGTGCGCAAACACCTGCCGGCCCATGCACACGCCCGAGGCACCGTGGTTCATGGCTTGTTCTACCGTAGAGAGAACATCGACGGTGTTGGTGGTCAGTGGCCCACCGGCGACCAGCACGGGGATGGGGACGCTCGAGGTGAGGGATTTGAACGCCTTTTCATCGTCAATGTAGGTTGTTTTTGCGGCGTCACATCCCAATTCGAAAGCAAGGCGAACCGCATGGATTTGGCCGTTGGTGGCGTCTCCTTCCACCGGATTCAAGTTGTTTCCTCTCGCATAGACCATCCCAAAGGAGGGTAGGTTGAGATGATGGGCATCTCGATTGAGTTGGCCCATCCGTTCGATCATGGCGGCTTCTTCAGGTGAGCCCATGTTGACCTGTGCAGATACACCAATTCCGCCACGAGACACCGTCTCATCGGCGTGACCCACGAGCACTTTGTTGCTGCTGTCGACACCTCCGTGCCGAGTTGAAACGGAGTAGTGCACGACCATGGACGTTGAGGTTCCTTCGCACAAGCCGTGGTAGTGGTTCACGACTCCTTTTTGCGCTACGATGGCATCAACACCAGCCTCAATCAGGCCAGTGATGATGGCCTCCAAGTCATCCAATCCTTCACAGGGGTAGTCACTGGCCCCGTGGTCAATGGGAATCCACACGCCCTTTCCGCCAGGGAACAATCGCTGGAGTCGCTTTGCCTTTTCAGCGGGATTGAAGGCGTTGCTCATGGTTCGGGGAAGAGCCGATATCCATCAAAGGTTTGCTTTAGGCTTCCTCGAGCAAATCCAGACTTGTTTGGGCTAGGATTGCGTTTTCTGCAGCTTTTAGATGTTCTTGGAACGTTGAACGGGCGATGCCGAGAATGTCCGCCAAAAATTGCAACGTGACGCCTTCCTTGCCATGATAGAGGCCGTGTTTCGAGGCGAGGTGGAAGCAGTCGTATTGTCGAGAGGACAACAATTCCTTGAGGAAACTTTCTGGTTGCCGGACCGTTTGGACCCTGATGTGTTTGGGTGGAAGACTCATCCTGCACAATTTAACAAAGGCGGCTACTGTTTGAGGCAGGCCTCTGATGGTTAACTTGACCTCGTTGTTGGCCAACCCGTAAGGTGGCAGGATGTGGATGTTGTCAACTTTCGAGGCCATGCTCACAAGTGGATGACTGTTCCAAACCACCATGGTTCCGTTGGCTTCAAAATATTCTTCAACTTTCAGAAAGGAGAGGTCCTCCAAATCCTCAAAAGATTTTCCCGGTAAAAATTCAGGGGCAATGATTTGACGAACGCCATCTTCTGCGATTTCCAAATGACTCAGCACTTCCATGGATTCGAGGACAGAGGTCAAACCACCGAATACGGTGGGTTGTTCGGGATGTGCATCCCAAACCAATTGGACCTCTCGCATGCACAGCCCTGAAGGTTCTTGTGTTTGAAAGCCTCTCCTGTATTGGTCGAACGCCGTCGCATGTTTGAAGTGGTTGCTGGTCGTGGACAGCCCATGGACCCCGCGGACTATGTGTTGACCTTCGCACTAGGAGGGGCGTTTCTAATGGGTCTGCTCTTCATTCTCGTTAGGCGAGAGGCACCCATCAACATCCAAAGCGGCATGGCAGCCGAGGGCCTGATGGGTCAGCATTCTGGTATGGGCTTTGGGAAGGCAAAAAAGAACCTCGATCGGAAACTGTCGATGGTCCAAGATATGCTGCGCAACTCCAACCAAAGCGACCGTGCAGCGGCTGAAGCTCGATTCAATCAGCGACGAGACAGCCAAGAGGCAGAGGAAGAGGCCGCCCGTCGTCGCAGGGAGGAGGAAGAGGCTCGTCGCAGTCGAGAGACAGAGGCGGCTTTGCTCCTGCAGCAACAGGAAGCCGAGTTGCGCCAACAGGAACGCGAAGCTGAAGAAGCCCGACTTGCCGCTGAGCGCGAAGATGAACGCCAATCCGACATGGCAGCAGCAGAGGCCCAGCGTCTTGAAGAAATTGAATCCGCTCGTGAGGAAGAACTGCTCGAATCGCGTCAAGCGGCTCAACGGGCCATGTCCGAATTGCAGGCTCGTCTCGCACGTGAGGGTGCACAATCCTCGGATGTCCAAATTTCTCTCATGTGGAACAACTACAACGACCTCGATCTTCACGTCGTTTGCCCCTCCGGTGAGCGAATTCACGGAGGCAACAAGAAGTCTGGCTGTGGAGGGGAACTTGACGTTGATGCCAACGTTCGGGCCGAAACTCGTAAGCCGGTTGAGAACGTGTTTTGGGAGGATGGCAGCGCTCCGGCTGGCAAGTACCAAGTCTATGTTCACTACTACAAAAAGCACAACAAGCGTCGAAGCAAAGACCCGACCAAATTCCAAATCATCGCCAATCAAGGAGGAGACCCACAAGAATTCAACGGTGAACTCTCCATGGGCGACCCCATCATGCTGGTGACTGAATTCATTCTGCCCTCAATCGAGGAGCGGGCCGCACGTCGTCGGGAACTGGAAGAACAACTCCGCGCCTCAGGAGTGGACGTCCCCGACCGCTCAGCTGAAGAAGACGCTCGGCAAGCAGATATGGAAGAAGCAGAAGCCCAACGCCGGCAAGAAATCGCCGCCGCTGAGAATCAGGCAATGGTCGAATCCCGTGCTGCTGCACAACGCGCAATGTCAGAACTTCAAGCCCGTTTGGAACGGGAAGGGGCTCAATCTTCCGATGTCCAAGTCTCTTTGATGTGGAACAACTACAACGACCTTGATCTTCACGTCGTCTGCCCCTCTGGTGAGCGAATTCACGGAGGCAACAAGAAGTCTGCTTGCGGTGGAGAACTCGACGTTGATGCCAACGTTCGAGCCGAGACCCGCAAGCCAGTTGAGAACGTCTTCTGGGAAGACGGCACGGCTCCTGCAGGCACCTATCAAGTGTTTGTCCACTACTACAAGAAGCACAACAAGCGTAAGAGCAACGACCCAACCAAGTTCCAAATCATCGTCAATCAGGGCGGTGACTTGCTGGAGTTCAATGCTGAATTGTCGACGGGAGACCCCATCATGAAAGTGGCCGAATTCACCCTCCCATCAACCGAGGAACGGGAGGCCCGTCGCAAAGAGTTGGAAGATGAACTCA
Source organism: Candidatus Poseidoniales archaeon (assembly GCA_003602475.1). GTDB lineage: Archaea > Thermoplasmatota > Poseidoniia > Poseidoniales > Poseidoniaceae > Poseidonia. The sequence continues at coordinate 10,849 of QQSC01000010.1, forward strand.
AAGCGGCTCAAGGCGGTGTGACGGACGACACATCCGAAACCGAGGACCACCTTCCCGGTGCACCGGACCTCGATGCCTTAGCCGATGGCACTGACGACAGCGATGATTGAACCTCGTTCTGACCTGTATTCCGCTGCGGGTTGCAAACCCCAACACCTTCGATATCGGATTGAAGACAAAGACAACGGTCTTTAGGTTCTACAGAAAGAATCGGAGACCAATGAGGTCCACCGCTCATCGTGTGATTCTCAGTGACTCAACCGACGCGTTCGTGAGGAACACTGCCATTAATTTCGCCATTGGAGGATTCTTACTCCACCTCATGGCGTGCGTTCTGTACAGCACCAACATCCTGCGTGTGGAGGGCTTGACGGGTCTCACAGACTCGTTTTTAGATTCACTTTACACGCCTTTTTCCATTATTCTGGCCTATGAGGTGTACGAATTGATTCGGGCCATTCCCGAATCGTTCTCCAATTCCATCGGGAAGCAGTTCGAAGTCGTAACGCTTCTCGTGGTCCGTGACATTTTCAAGAATCTTGCCGACGTGAGGAGTTCCGACTCCACAGTGATTGCTCCAGAGGTGACCTTCATCACCATTGAAGCCGCTGTGTTCGTGGTGCTCTTTGGGACATCGCTGTACTTTCGCTCGTTGACCAAATCATCCAACACGCTTGGCGAAAAAGACATTCCAATCCAGTTGTTCGTGATGCAAAAGAAAGACCTTGCCTGCGTCTTAGCGGTGGTGTACATCCTCGTGGCAATCTACTCATTCTCTTCATGGTTGATTGGCGTCCTGGACGGAGACGGAGGTTTGAGTCGGACCTTGTTTTTCTTGGATTTCTTCACGTGTTTGATTCTCTCGGACATTGTCATCCTCCTGGTTTCCTACAAGCACATCACCGATTTTACCAAGTTGGCGAGGAACACAGGCTTTGTTCTTTCAACGGTGATCGTTCGAGTGGGTATCGGCACCCCCGGCTACACGGGAGCGGTGTTGTTCATGCTTTCCGCCGGGTTGGCGTGTGTGGTGCTCAAATTGAGCACTGGGACGCTGGAAAACCCAACTCAGCCCCCGGTCGTGAGGCCAGAGGGTGCAGAATGAGGTGGATTTGCAACCTCAAGAGATGATGTTGTCAAGTTGTCCGCTTTCGATGGCGTTGCGAACGGCTCGTGCAATTCGACGGCCGGTTGACATGAAGGGCTCGTTGATGTCCGAGTAGGGTGAACCTCCAATGAACGGGTTTGAACCTGCTACAATGCGAGCACTGATTTCGAACACCTTGAATTCCAACTGGTCGGTCACGATGGTTTCGAGACAGAACGGGCCAAGCATACCTCGAGAACCCTCCTCAAGGTTGTAGGATGCAGCGACGGTGCCTTCTGCCATCTCAAAGGCCCGTGGCAGGAGCGATTCCCGAATCACGACGGGCTGGTTTCCAGTCACCACAAAGGACGGTTCGAGGGACATTTCACGAAGGTCACGTAGTGAACCCAACTTGTAAAATTCATCCACGTTGCTTTCGTCCCGTCGGTCCATGGAGAGCAGTTCCAATCGACCGAGGTTTTGCCCTGCCATTGCTCCTCTGCCTTGAACTTGGAAACCGTCGGTGGCCGTCGGATCAAAGAAGAAATGGAGGTAATAGCGGCAGCCCAAGACGTATTCTTGGATGGTGAATTCTTCTTCAATGTCGACGTTACGGCGAAAATCTCTGTAGTCTCTGGCGATGAAGTATCCGCGACCGCCTTTTGCACCAGCGTACTTGACGATCACAGGCCCCGCAATGTTGTGTGGGTCCTCGATCACCTTTGGCATCGTGCAACCACCGTCTTCAAGCCACTGACGTTGGAGGGCACGGCTGGATTCCCAGTGCAGGATGTTCCGGTTGCCAAAGGTAGGAACTTCAAGGGAGCGGAAGTTGTTGGCACCCAAGTATTCAACAAGTGATCCATGGGGTACAATGATGACGTTCTTTTCACGCATCCATTGTGCATGATCAAGCATTTCACGGTAATCATCGAGAAGAAGCCATTCATCTGGCTCGGCGCCAGGGAAGGCTTGATAGAACCGTCGCCGGTTTTCACCAACAGCGATTCCAAGGGTTCGAAAACCTTCCATTCTGGCCCCGTGGAGGATCTGAAGAGAGGAGTGAGAGGCCACCACGCCAATGGTGATGGACGAGGGGTCGTACTCGCTCAGCCAAGCCCGCACGGTATCGTAAGACACGCCCATGCGGAGGGGTTTCGTATTGGCTCTATGAGGGTTACCGTCCAAGTTCTCGACTTGTCGTCCTCCTCTGGGTTGCAAAAGCCTCACCGTCTAGTCGTACGGTGGTAAGGGTTCATGAGTCGTCGTTGGCCGTGGGGAAGCATGTCGGGACCGTCTTCCGAGGTACGCATGACGTACGGTGGCTATTTGCAACTTGAATCGCTGTTGGGATTGCAGGATGGGCCCGAAGGGTACAGCCCCAAACCATCCAACGATGAGCTCCACTTCATCATCGTCCACCAGGCCTTTGAGCTCTGGTTCAAATTGATTCTTCGGGAGTTGAAGGAAGCTCGCGACCTTCTCAATCGTTCCTCGGTCGCTGAACAGGACATCCCCGTGGTCGTGAGGCACTTGGAGCGCGTCACGGAAATCTTTCGTCTCTTGGCCGACCAGTGGAAGGTCATGGAAACCTTGTCGCCTCAAGACTTCCTCGCGTTCAGGGACAAGCTCGGTACTTCGTCTGGATTTGAATCCTGGCAAATGAGGGAGATGGAGGTTTTGCTGGGTCTTGACAACGAACAACGCATGGGGGGAATGGATCCGTTGGCTCACATGGAACGCCTGCATCAAGAAGGAAAGGTTCCCGACAACGCTCTTGCCTCACTCCAAGAGACCGCCTCGATGCCATCTTTGAACGATGTTCTCATGGAATGGTTAACTCGCACTCCGATCCACGGTTCCTCGCCCGAAGATTCGGGTGATGAAGCGACCGTGAAAGCGTATGTAGAGGGGCACCTTGACACGATGACCAACCACATCGACGGCGTTGTTCGTCACATGGTGGCCATCGGTCATGGCGATGAAACGACCATCCGTGGTCGCCTGGAAGCCGGCGTTGGTTCAGCCAAAACGTTCCTGATGGACGAGGAGGGCCGAGTGAACCGCGCTCGTGCAGGGTTGCTGTTCATTGAATCCTACCGTGAACTTCCTCTGCTGAGTTGGCCACGCCGATTGATTGACAGCATGGTCGAGTTGGAGGAGTCCATGGTCTTGTTCCGCTCCCATCACGCCCGCATGGTGGAGCGTACCATCGGCCGACGGATGGGGACGGGCGGGTCGAGTGGTGTGGATTATCTCGATGCCACCACGGCGTACCGTGTGTTTGTCGATTTGTGGGCTGTTCGAACGTTGCTGGTGAAGCGAAGTGCGCTCCCTGATGTCAAGGAACCGTCGTTTTACGGATTCAATGCCCGTTCTTGATCGCTCACTCGTCAAGGTGAGGATCGATGTCGATGGGGATGAGGTGATTTTCGTACTCGTAAAGGGCAATCTTCAACGGGTCGAGGACGAAACGGATGTTGGCTTCTTCAAGGCCGTAAAGAGAGACGAGTTCGTCCATGAACTCTTGTCGCAGCACTTCCTCTGTAGCGTAGAGGGGGGCACCCATTCCAATTTGGAGGGCACGGGCGCCGATGATTCGTGCACGTTCGAAGCGGGTGTGGAGTCGTGCTGGCTTGACCATAAGAATCACTTGCGAACAACTTCGCACTCCTCGCGACCTACCGTCTCTTTTTGAACCTACCTCATTCACTTTCGCCAAGGGGTTCGGGGTTCATCAGCCTGCGATGCATCAGCATGGCCGGTGCCAGAGCGATGACCAACGCCGTTCCAACCAACGCGGGGAGAAGCCAAGGTGCATCATCTCGGGCACCGATATCTTCTGGTTCTTCAGCCCCGATGAGGTCCATGCTTCCCGTGGGTGCCAAGGATGCAACGGTCAATCGTTTGGGCCCTTCAGATTCCAGCACGAGGACAACGGTTCCATTGCTTGGCAACGAGAGGTTGGTCAAGTTCAACGTTCCTTGTGAAGTGTTGAGCGTTAAGGCTCTGCTCGCCAAGTGCGTGTGCGTGAGGTTGCCCGCTGTATTGAGGGTGGGTTGGGTGACCCACATGGTCAGGCGATGTCCTTCCAAGCCTCCGCCTTCGATGCTCAAGGTACCGTTTTCGACACGAATGCTTTCCATGCCGCCCCATTCGGTGGTTGAATTGTTGAGGGCGGTGTTCAAATCAAGCGCTTGCCTTGACCCCGTGAGAAGAGCAGCCCCATCCACGACGATGGACGGATAAAACACCAACCGGTAATCCTGCTCAAAGCGTTGATTGGACAGGGAGACGTAGGCTTCGTCGGCGGGTGAAGACGGGTGCTGGATGACCAGAACCTCTGTCGATGAAACCGAATTCACCAACGGTGAAACTTCGTAGCACGGCTCGCACCAGTCGGCGGCAAAGTACTCAACAAGATGGTCAGGTCTCGTTAAATCGCACCGGCTCTCGTTGAGGCACGCCGCATCAAACATCATCACATCAACGACTTCACCCGTCCCCTCCTGCGTGGTTTGGGCTATGACGACCGGCGTTTGGAGGATGAACATCAAGGCCAAGGCGACCGCTGCACCGGTTGCCCTCGACATGTTGGGAGGTGGGGGCATGTGTTCAAAAGGGGTCTGCTCCCACCTTGATTCATGGAAGAGCCGTGGTGGCGTCGCCCCTCGACCCTCCCGCTTATGCTGGTTGTGATGGCGTTTCTCATCATCGCTGTAGGCGGCAGCATCCGCATCAACGATGCTGGAGAATCGTGCCCTGAATGGCCAACTTGTTTTGGCACATGGCATTTTATGGTCAGCGAAGAACAACAGGGAGAATACTGGGACGAACACCCAGAACAAACGGATTCCCGCGGTCCAGATCACCGATACACCACCTTCCAAATTTTTGTTGAATGGTTCCATCGAATGCTGGTGGGTGTCATCGCTGTCCCCATTCTCGTGAACGTTTTTCTCGCTCAACGTGGCACATTCCCTCGAGCCATCAAACCTTACACGTACGCTGCAGCCGTTTTGTTGGTGGTTCAAGCCGCTGCTGGCTACATCACGGTGGAGTACGACAATGCCGATTGGACCGTAGCACTTCACCTCACCTTGGCGTCCATTTTCACCTCTGTTCTGATGTACCAGTACATGCGAATGAGGGCACTTGAAGGGGTGCGTTGGGAATGGCTGAGCAACACCACAACCGCTTTCTTGAATCTGCACACAAAGCGCATGCACAGCATGGCGGGGGCTCTTGGGTTGTTGCTCGTTCTTGGAGCATGGGTCTCGTCTTCAGCCGGCGGGCAATACAATCAGAGTTGCTCTGTTGGTTTTCCCAACGGTTGGCCCAAATGTCAAGGATCGTTCTTGCCGTCCCTTGAAGGACCTGGTATTTTCATTCAAATGATCCACCGTGCGGGGGCCGTCGTGGTTGGTCTGGTGCTCGTTATGGCCACAGCAGCCATGCGAAACCATCAACCCCTCAGCAAAGGCGACGCCGATCTTGTCAAAATGGCGGAAATCACAACTGGTGTATGGATTTTGAACGTGTTGGTGGGTGGTTCCTACATCGTGTTCGCCAAGATTGGTGATTTCCCAGAATGGTTGTCGTTGCTGCATTTGGTGGTGGGCGTTTCGGCGTTCTTATCGTCAATGGCCATGGTGTTCGCCGTTCGCTTGGCTGGCACATCTGTGCCAGAAGGAGTTGAGAGTGAATGATGAAGGAGACATCCTCGTTTCCGACTGTGCCCCACCCCGGCCTTTTCAAGGTCATGATCCAGTTGATGAAACTTCGAGTCATTGTTTTGCTTCAAGTGACCGCCATTTGCGCCATTCTCATTCATGACCTGCTGGCGCGCCACGGGACCATTGATTTGGATCGTTCCTGGGGTGACACCATCGTTGCCGTGGTGATCACCGTCATCGGTGGGACCCTTTCTGCGGGAGGATCAAACGCCATCAACATGTGGTACGATGCGGACATTGATCCCAAAATGCGCCGAACCCAACATCGCCCCATTCCGCAAGGACATGCCACGCCAAGGTTTGCTCTCGTGTTCGGTTTACTCATCGCCATCAGCGGCTCATCCCTGTTTCTGCTCGTGAGCGCGAAAGCTGCTTTCTGGTCGTTCTTTTCCGTAGCGTTTTACGTCCTTGTTTATTCCATGTGGCTCAAGCGCTCCACGCCTCAGAACATCGTCATAGGTGGTGCTGCAGGGGCTACTCCGCCACTCATCGGATGGGCGGTTGCGGCAGGAGATTCCATCAACAACGCCAACGTGTTTGATCTTGGTTCACCCGTTCCGTGGATGCTCTTTTTCCTCATTTTTTTGTGGACGCCGCCTCACTTCTGGGCCTTGGCCCTGTACCGTTCTGGTGAATACAAGAAGGCCAACGTGCCGATGATGAACGAGGTCCGGGGCCCGGAACACACCCTCAAGCAATCCAAACTCTATGTTGTGGGACTGTTTATGTTGGGTTCTGTGCCATGCTTTTGGCCGGGTTCTGGCGTTCCGTTGCTTTGGGCTTTTGTGTCTGGTGGATTGACCTTGTGGTACGGCAAATCCGTCTGGGACATTGACCCAAACGAACCTTTTGACCACAACGGTCGCATGCCAAAAGCTGCCAAGTCGTTCTTCCGAAGTTTGTTCTACCTCGGGTGGATGTTCCTCTCCCTGGTGATCATCGTCGCAGTCCCGTCTTCATGGTTGGGCTTTTTTGGCCCTCTTAATGCATGACTGCACGGCCATGTGAGCAACCAGCCCCCACCGTCATGTTCATGAGAAGTCCACCGGTGGCGCAGGTCAAGCGGCAGTCGCATAGCCTGGCCATTGCGCCGGATTGCTAATCCGGTGGTGTCTCACCTCGGGAGTTCGAATCTCCCCTGCCGCGCCATCATTCAAAGAAGTCATCGAAGTCCATGTCGATGTCCCTGTTTGCAGCGTTCTTTTGTCGTGCAGCGATGACACGCTTCAGCCGCTTGTTCTTCTTGAGAATCACAGGGAGTGCTATGGAGTTGATCAACACCAAGGCCAACATCACCAAGCCAACCGTTTGGAATTCATCCGTTGCCAATGCATCGTTGAGTGTCTGCAGCCATTCAATGCCCAACGGTGGCTCAGGCGGCTCAGGTTCTGGAGGGATGATGTGCTGGTTGTAGCTCCACCAGTCGTCCTCAATTTGAACGCGTTCAACGTTCGGTGACCCAGCCGTGGCAATGAATTGCTCGTTGCCTACGGCGTCGATCGGGGCGAGGATGTAGTAATAGGTTCGATAAGGGCGAATGCCATTGATGTCCATTCCTGTTTGATTGAAACTCCCCTGTTCACCTGGTACACCTCGAAGCTCTTCCGCAACAGGTCGTAGGAAGGACAAATCCACACCCGCTGGTTGGCGTTCAACCCTGTACAAATCCCATGAAACGTTCCCCTGAGCCTCTTGTTCAGGCCATGTCCATGTAAGGGTGACATCGTAGCAAACCGACCAATCTTCTTGACGGTCAAAGCACGCTGTATCGTTTGAGAAACTCCATTCGTGGTTGAAGTTTGTCACGGTTGTGGTGGGGGGCACGGCATCGCCACAAACCAAGCCGGCCTCACCACTCACTCGGGTGATGTTGACCATCCCCAAATTTGGCGAGGCCTCTCTGTCCACCGGGGCAATGGCGTAGGATGCGCACACGCCTGTGGGCAACGGGTCCGGGTCTTCCCATTGGGTGGTCACCGTTGGTATGGTTGCCACGAGGGAGTTACTGGTGAGTTCATCCCAGATGAATTCGGATGATTCCTGCGACGGGTCAGGGAAGAAAGTAGACCCTGGAATGCCGGTGAGTTTGTAGATAGACCATCCACCAACATACGGGTTTTCGGTGTTGCCTTGATGATCGAAACTCAACTCAATGTGTCCTGCTCGGAGGGGGGACCACGTCACGTTGACTGCAGAGACGTTGATTTCGGGCAGCACCCCAGTGATGAGGACAACACCGGGTTCGTTCAGGTGGACCGAAGCCGTGCCGTCTTGGTTGAGCGTGTAGTATTTCTCACCATCCAAAGGCGTCCAAAGTTGGGAGTCGATGGAGGGGAGGTAACGGAGCCCTATCGTGCTCAGATCGATGTCATCGGGCAAAATAGCAGGTAAATTAAGGGTCAAATCAATTCCTCTTAGCCCCATGTCGGTACCTTGTTGTGGCGTGAGGTCAACATCCAACATCATCAACGGGGATGAACCACCACCTATCCCGTAATTGCTTCCGAGAACCGGCAGGTGCAAGCTCATTTCATGATTGGCGAGTTGCTCGGTGACGGCCTCTCCAGTCGCATAGGGTTCAAGAGACAGCGGGATGGCGTTAAGGACATTAAATTCAACATATGCATAGGCTTCCTCTCCCCAAGGGTCTCGTGCCACGAGGGTCACGTTGTGGGAACCCAGCCCAAAGTTTTCTCCTGTTTGGTTGAACACCTGGCCGTATCCCCACACAAAGAAGCCTTGCCTCCACGTGAAATTGAGAGGCTGTGATGCAATTTCGCTGTATCTTGCCACGAGTTGAATGTCCTCGGAAGCCGAAAAGAGATTTTGTTGGCTGTTGATTTGGATGGTCGGGTTGATCGCTCCCACCTCCACGTCGGCTTGCAGTGTGTAGAGATTGTCGGAAGTGCGGACATCCTGGCCGGCTGAGTAAATCATCGGCATGCTCACGCGTACGGTTCTGCTGTCGCCAGTTGTCGTCATCGGGAACAAACAATTCGTGGATTGACCGGGGTGCAGTTGTGCAATCGTGCAGGTTTCTTCAACCTCGACTTGGAACTGGGGTGAAAGCACCTCAAGGCTCACTTGGATGTTTTCCACCGTGACGTTTCCTTTGTTTCTGAGTACGGAGGTTAGGCGGTCGTTGCCGTAGTAGAAGGTGGTGGCTTCTTGGCTATGAGTTGGATATACATCCATCACTTCAACGTCAAGGCTGTCGTTGAACACGAGTTGGGTTTCAGCGAGGTTGTCCTGTAGATTCTTGTCGCCATAAATTGTGCCGATACTGTTGAATGAACCCCATTTCAGGAGATAGGTGCCTTCAGTGCTGTGGGTGAGGTTGGGCAACGGTCGGTTCCAACTTGCGCTTCCACCCCAATCGGGCAAATCGGTAACGTTGCGGTAGGCTTGGTCGAGTAAGATGGTGCCATCGGCATTCCAAAGTTGCCAACCCATGCTGGCATCAAGTCCACAGGTTGTACAACTGATGACCATGCCGCTTGCCGTCAGGCCGTAATCGGTTCCTGTGTTGAGGATTCGGTTGTTGTCGAGCATCGCCAGGTTCTCGACGTTCTCAAGCACGTCGTGATTTTCGTTGACGGTGATGTCCGAGAAGTGCTGAGTGATGTTGATTTGAAACGAGAATTCGTCATCTGCTGCGTTTTGGTCGTCAGCTGCAAATGCATAGACGACGGTGTAAACGCCCTCCGTCCCTGTGCCGGGGCGCCATCGGTCGGGCGATGTGAAGTTGGCTGAGGAACTTCCGGGAATGTTGGTGAGGGTGAACGTACCTTCCTCGTCGGCGTCCGCAACGCAGGTGTTGATGGGCACGTCGCCTTCGCAAGCATACCATGACATGGCTCTGCCTAGGCCGTCCGAACTGCCGATGTAATTGCTCACCTCTGCGGTGAAGGTGATTCTTTCGTAGGCGTTGTACCATTTGTCGGGTGCCGGTGATGGCGAGTCTGAAATCCCCAAGGAGCCAGTAACAGCGCTTGCGGTCGGGGCGATGGAGAGCGCCAACAGGGTGGAGGAGAGGAGCAGGAACACCAGGCCTGCGCTTCGGCGCTGGATGCGGTCAGGGCCCCGCTCTCGCTCGCTCATGTTGGATTGGTCAACTTGGGGATTCAAAGACTCATCGCTTCCAAAGTGCGATGTCACCCTGTTCTCCCGGGTTGTGTTGCAAGGACAATCGCAACTATCGGGGCGATGTTCGGCGGCAACCTCATGAATCCCGAAGTCTTGAACCAAAGCATGCGCACCAAGGCAAGGCGAACCTTGGCCGCTGATGAAGGCGGGCTGACCGCCGTGATTGAATTTTTATCGGCTTTTACCCTCTTTTTGATGATCTTAACGGCGTTCATCTCGTTGGCCCAGTTGCAGATGGGCCCCAACGATCCTGAGGTGGATCGGCTGGATCGCGCCGCTGCAATCGGGCTTGACCGATTGACAGGAGGCGAGGGATGGTTTGTGCCTTATGATGCCTCTGGGGGCCTGGATGTGGACAACGGCACGAGCGATTGGCATGAATTGGATGCAGCAACGCTGACCAATGGACGATTGCAAGCCGGTTTGTTGGGCGATGGTATCGTTGACGACCATCGGATTTCAGCCCTTCGAAACGTTACCGAGACCGGCATGGCTCAAGGACTTGGTTTGGGCGAGGGCTTGAGTTTGCACCTTTCGATCACCGTTCAACAGCACACCGATGCAAACCAAACAGGTTCGGTCCTCTTTGAAGGCGGCACTGAGCGTGCGAGATCTCCCGCCTCTTCCACGGCATACCGCCAATTCCATCAGGACGGTCGTGTCCTGCAAATCGTTCTGGAGGTGCACAATCGGGCGCAAAAGTTCGATGTTTTGGAACTCAGTGAAGTCATGACCCGTCCTGCTGCCGGTGGACCTGAATGGATTGAACTTCGAAATCCCAACGATTTTGCTGTTGCCCTTCGAGGTTGGTCCCTCAACCACACCTCTGGTTCAGCCACGAGCAACGTGCTGTTCCAAGAAGGGGTCGTTTCCGGCGGCGGTTTAGCGGTATTGAGCGGTGACCCCTCGACGCAATCCTACGGGAACGCAAGCGAGGTCATTGATCTGGGTCAATCCGGCTTCCTCGGCGTAGGATCCCTCAATGGACTTGATGACCGGCAAGCGATCCTCTCGTTGAGGTACACTCAATTGGAGCAGGTGACGCCCTCTGAAGTCGGTCGAACGTCTTGGGGAGGGGACACGGGGCTGTTCATGGTCACTGGTCAGTCCTTGGCGTGGGACGGGGCGGACCGTTACGCAGCAACATCTTGGTCGGTGAGCGATGCACCCTCGCCCGGAGATGTTTGATTCACCCCGCTCGTAAGCGGCCAATCAAGGAAACACTTCATCAACCTGCAACCGTTCCTGTACCTTGTTCACATGCAGTCTTCAGGCGTTTACACCCGCGACCGGTGCGTGACCGGAATTCACGGTCTCGATGAAATTCTCCGCGGCGGGATACCCTACGGCTCAACCGTGCTGGCTGCAGGCACCTGCGGCTCTGGAAAAACAACGTTGGGGATGGAATTTCTTGTTCGCGGGGCACTGGCAGGAGAGGCATGTGCCCACTTTACGGCCACAGAGCCATCGGTCAAACTTCTTGAAAACATACGCCAATACTCCTTTTTCGACATGAACATGGTTGATTCGGGGCTCATCAACGTTTTTGACATGGACGTGCTGTATTCCTGGTTGGGTTTGGACAAGGCCTCCTTTGACCTTGACGACGTCCACGCATTGATCAAATCCATTGTTGATATCGTCAACACGATTGGAGTTACCCGATTGGTGATCGATTCCGTGACCACCCTGTGTTACAAAATAAAGTCAGAACAACTGATTCGAGATTTTTTGTTCACCCTCGGTAAAAAATTAGCCACATTGGGGTGCACCACGATTCTCATCTCAGAGATCACCTCCGCAACTGAAAACGCCCATTGGTCGTCCTTTGGCGTTGAAGAGGCCATTGCAGACGGTATCATCGTCATGGGCGATTCGGAACGAATGGGCCACTTGCTGCGGTTCCTTCAGGTCGTGAAGATGCGGGGTACGTTCCACAGCCGGGCAAAGCATGCCATCGAACTCACACCGTTGGGCGTGATGCTCATTCCGATGTTGAAATGGGGCGCCTCAGCTGACAAAGCCGGTCGATGGGGGCAATGAGCATGTTTGAACTGGACCAAATGATCGCCGAGCAGTTGACACAAGTGTCCCTCAGCAGCGCCATCCAAGTCCGAGTAGGCACAGGCAACGCCTTTGGCGTTACGGCCAGCACCATGCTACCTCTCATGCAGATGTTTGAGATGGGGGGCGTTTACATTTCCGCAAGCCGAGGGGCTGTGGAAATCATACAAGCCTACGAGGCCATTGGCATTGACGTCTCCAACATCCATTTCTTGGATCTCGTTTCGTCCGGAGTGATGGGCGGTACGGACGTGAATTACCCCAACATCACTTTCGTTGACAGCCCCATCATGTTGGAATCGATTTTATTGAGGACGTTGTACACGCTGCGCACCGTAAGCACACCTCGGAATTTCGTGATTCTCGACAGCATCAATGCGCTTTCCATTTACAACGATGAGCGCATGCTTGCCGAATATCTTCACACCTTCATCAACACCTTTCGCCAGCGAGAGGTGCTCTCTGTCCTGTTGACCGTCCCGGACCAAACACCACCGTTGGTTTTGGCCAATCTCGACACCTACTGCACGGACATTGTCGATCGTGGGCAAGTGGTTCTTCTCTGAGGTGAGTTCATGGCAAGAAAAATGACCTTTGATGCAGATGACGAAGAATTCTTTGGAAAAGTAGGGTCGTTTGGTGTCCCGAAATTCGACAATGAAATGCACGGTGGTGTCCCCCGCGGGTTCACCATTGTGGCGTTTACTGAAACCGGTTCGGGCAGCGAGTTGTTTGCCAAACAATTCACCTCCCCGGCCGAAGAATCGGAAAACACCCTGTACATCACCACGGATGAAGGCGAACAAGAAATTGCTCGCATCTTCCAAAAGTACGGCTGGCCGCTCGACATCAACGTGCGCACCATCGGCGAAGAATACAACGCCAATGTTCTCGAGAGAGAACTCCTTGCCAGCCGTTACCGCCTTGAGGGGTTCCGTCTCGAAGACATTCAGCGTCTGGCTCAAACACGATTCGTGGACGACTCCAGCCAGGATTACCTCACCGAAGTGACCAACGAAATCATGGGATTGGGTCCATACTTCCGTGCGGTTCTTGACAATCTTGATTTCTTTTTGCAACGCAACGATAAATCTCGGGTTCTTTCCATGGTTCGTATGTTGCAAGCCCATGCTCAAATGGTGCGTGGGATTCTCATGATTTCGGTTTCGACCGATGGTCTAGATTCCACTGTGAAACAAGAACTGTCCTCCATTGCAGACATGGTGCTCTCGTTCAAGGTTCGAACGATTGGTACGGACTTTGAGAATTCAATGATCGTAAGCAAATTCCGAAACGCCCCAGAGAACCTCAAGATTCTCGTGTTCCGAGTCACGCCCGATGAAGGCATCACCCCCGAAACCGTGGAGCGTATCGCTTGAAGTTGTATTGGGAAATCAACGACACCTCCAAAACAGTCGGGCTTCAGCCGGGGTCATGGGCACAAGAGCGGCGACTGGGGGGTACGACCCATCCGGTATCGATTTGGAAGCTTGGGAGTCGCTGGAAGCCCAACTTGAAGCCACCATCCCCAACTACGATCGGGTCAACAAATGGATGACCTTTCGTCAGGACAAACGATGGCGTCGCAACGTCCGTAATCACGCCGCTCAAGGCATGAAAGTGCTTGAGGTGGGCTGCGGCCCAGGATCGTTTGCAGAAGACTTGGTGGGGCTCGATGTGACGTGCCTCGACCCTTCTCCAGAGATGTTGGCTACGGCAAAACAACGCGTCGACGGAGCGAGGGAAAAAAGAGGGGAGGCGCCCGCTGAATACGTCGAAGCAATCGCCGAAGAGATCCCCCTGCCCGACAACACCTACGACATGGTGTTTTGTTTGTTTTCATTCAGGGACTTTCGTGATAAAGAACAAGGTCTAAGGGAGATTTTTAGAGTTCTCAAACCGGGCGGTCGCCTCGTCATGTGCGATGCCGGAAAGGCCAACAGAATTCACGGCTTTTTCGGTTACTTGTGGATGAACACCGGCGTCCAGGTGATGGCCCGGATCCTCACACGTGAGCGCAACCACCCGTGGAAGGGTCTTGCAAAGTCCTACACTCACTACGGGACGAACGGATATTATCGTAAAATGATGAAAAGAGTCGGGTTTGAAAGCGTGGATGGCCGCTTGCTTCTTCCCTTTGGAATGGCAAGCCGATTCAGGGGCACGAAACCTGTGTCCAGTCAACAACCCCGTTAGACTCTTAAACCCCGCTTAGTTGACCGGAAGCAACAGGTGCTTGACATGGGTATGGTTGACGTCCTCCGAAGCATCAAAAACGCAGAACAGGCTGCAGAAAAGCGCCTTTCTGACGCTCAAGATGAAGTTGCAAAGCTTCTGTCTGACGCCCGTAAAAAGTCATCAGAGATGATTCAAACTGCGGCTGACACATCCGTCGCTGCATCCCAAGCCATTCTTGACGACGCACGGAACAAGGCGCAGGCTGAAGCCGATGTGGTCAAGGCTGACGGCGCCAAAGCTGTTGCCAGCATTGAATCAAAGTCGGCTAACAATCAAGCCAAGGCCGTTCAGATGGTCATCGATTCCCTTTCTTCTTGAGTTGAGCCGCCATGTTTGACACCGTTGCCATGTCCCGTTTGACAGTGGCTGCGCCGCTGTCCAACATGGAAGATGTGCTCCGTGCCTGCACCAACGAGGGCTGCGTCCACGTGGAGACCTACGCCAACTTCGAAGACGGCATCCAAGTCGGTCAAGCCATCAACTCCGATGAAGCCAACGAGGTCAGCGCCCTTCTTGCAAAGGTGCGGGCAGCCGTCTCCGCTTTCAAACCCGTCAACGCCGACGGTCCCTTGCCGGTTCGCAAAATCAAGGACCTCATTTCAGGGGATTTTCCCGCTCAACTTCAGGACAGCTTGAACCATCTTGACCAGCAACGCGACGCTGAGGCCGAGGTGGCTCTTCTGGTGGAGCAAATCAAACTCATGAAGCGCTTGGTGCCTTTAGGTGTCGATCTTGAACTTCTCATGGGCAGCGACCGAGTTGAGGTCTTCGTCGCTGAAACCTCAAAGGCAAGCAAAGCCGCCTCCACCTTTGGTGAACTGGCTTCAAGAGTTGAACTCGCTTCCGCTCCGGGCGTTGTTGCCGTCGCTTGCATGCCATCGGATTCAGCGGAAGTCCAGATGGCTCTTGGCGAGTTGGGCGGAAAACCTGTTCAAATTCCCAACATGGAAGGCTCCCCCAAGAAAATTCTTGGCGCTCTCATCATGCAAAAGGAATCGGCTCAAGCCACGCAAGAGTCCTCCAAGAAACAAGCCAACAAATGGGCCGATGCCAACGCTCGTCATCTCTTGGCTGTCCAAGAACACCTGTCAAAGGAAGATGAAATTTTCACGGCACCCACGCAAATGGCCGTTTCCGGTCAAGCCTTTGCACTGGACGCTTGGGTCCCCACAGCCAAGGAACAAAGCATTCGTGCATCGCTCAAGCACATCGCCTCTCACGTTGAAGTCGAAGCGTTTGTCAACGACCATCACGGCCACGACGACCACGACGACCACGGCGAGGAAGTTGCCCCTCCTATCGCTCTTGAAAACGGTGAGGTCTCCAAGCCGTTTGAACTGCTGGTTGGCCTTGTTGGGCGACCAGCGTACGGCACGTTCGACCCCACCTTCTTCATGATGCTGACCTTCCCCATCATTTACGGGCTGATCCTCGGCGATTTCGGATATGGCCTCATCGTTCTTCTCATTGGCATGTACCTCGGGACCAAGCCCTTCGCTGCTGACCCCGTGGTCAACAACGGCATCACCATTTTGAAGTGGATGGGCGTATGGTGCATCATTTGGGGCCTGCTGTTTGCTGAAGGGTTTGGCTTTGTGTGGGATGAAAGCTGGTCTCCCCTTGCACCGTTTTACGAGTGGACAAAGAGCATGACCGACGGCAACCTTCCTGAGTTCGTCACCGGGACGCTCGGTATGAGCCACACCTACATCCCCTTCCACCGCGCTACCGGTGCGCTGACCGACTATGTGCTGCTCTCCGTTTACCTCGGTATCGTGCACCTCGCCTTCGGTTTCATCCTCGGTTTCATCAACGTGGCACGAGGTCACGGCCTTGCTGCTGCGTTCTTCGAAAAAGGCAGTTGGATGCTCATCCTCTTCGGCGGCACCCTTCACATTTACGGTTTCCTCACCGACCCGGACATCATCGCCACCACACCCACGATTTGGGCCATGGTGACCCTTGTCGGCGTGGCTTGCCTGATCGTTGGCCTGGCCGTGTACGAGAAGTTCGGGTGGGCAGGTGGCATCATCATGGGCCCCATCGAAACCTTTGGGCTGCTTGCGAACACCTTGTCGTACTTGCGTGTGATGGGCGTCGGTGTTGCCGGCGTCAAGATTGCAGAAGTCTCCATCACCATGGGCTTCGATTTGATGGTCACGACCTCCAACCCCCTCCTCATGGTGGTTGGTTTGCTGCTCTTTGTCCTCATTCAGGCCTTTGCTCTTGCATTGGGCATCTTGTCCCCCAGCATTCACGCTGCCCGTCTCCACTTTGTGGAATGGATGGGCAAATTTTACGACGGAACCGGCCGGATTTTTTCCCCGCTCGGCGGCCGTACCCTCCACACGGAGGGGCAATCATAGTCCCATGGACAAACTAGGAGGTAGAAAAATGAACAACATTACCCTAAAAAAGAGCCTGCGCACGCTGATCGTACTTTTGACCCTCGCCTTGGTCGCCCAAGGCGTTGCTGCAGAAGGCGAAACAACGGAATCTGTGAACGCCATGACCGGTGACATCGGTGTCGGCCTCGCCCTTGGCCTTGCTGCCATCGGCGCTGGCTTCTCCCAAGCTGCCATCGGATCCGCTGCTATCGGCATGATCGCTGAAGACGACGGAAAGTTCGGTTACGGACTCATCTTCACTGCGCTTCCTGAATCCATCGTGATTCTGGGCGCTCTCCCACTCTTCTTGGGCAACTGAGTCCAGAAAGTGAGAAACCGGGGCTTCGGCCCCATCGCAAGAAAGAATGGAGAGAAGAACATGACATTAGAAACACTGGCAAAAGACATTGCAGAAGCTGCAGAGACTGAAGCGAAGAACATGATTGCTGCTGCCAAAGACGAAGCTCAGGCTCTCGTCGATGAAGCAAGCACTCGGGTTGCAGAAATTGAAAGCGAAGCCAAACAGCGCGCTGAAAAAGAAGCCGGCCAAATCGCTCGTGAAGTGGTGGCAAGCGCTCGCCAATCCAATCAAAAAGACGTGCTCGTCGCACGTCGAATGGTGTTGGATGCGACCTACAACACCGCAAAGAGCACCGTTGCAGATCCTGGTATGAAAGGACGAGCGGCTATCCTGAAAGCCCTCTTGGCAGAAGCCAAGAAGGTTGGCAAGGGTGATTTCGTCGTCCGTCCCGTGGCGGTTGACGAAGCGGCCATCAAGAAAGGTGCTGGTGATTTCAAAATGGGCGATTCCGTAGACGGCTTGGGTGGATTCATCCTCGAGGCCGCCGACGGATCGGTGTCCTTTGACATGCGCTTTGACAACATGCTTGGCCGAGCCTGGTCTGACCAGCTGGCCAACATCAACGCAACGTTGTTTGAATGAGGTGATGAACGTGATGCTCGGTAACACAGCCTACGTTGTCTCTCGCGCCAAGTCGCGAAGGCAAAAGCTGGCCGACCGAGCCCGTCTGCGTCAACTCATCAACCAATCCGTTGACCAACTTTCGGTGGCAGTTGGCGACATCGGTTACAGAACTGAACTCGACCTCTATGCCGGTAAGTTGACTGGGGGAGATTTGATCGAAGCTGCCCTTACGCACAACCTCGAAGCTGAGTTGTCCAACGTGCTCGACATGACCTCGGGGAAAATCCGAAGCCTGATTGAGATCTACACGGGTCGTTTTGAGTATCAGAATGCCAAAGCCGTGCTTCGAGCCATTCACAACGAGGTGGCCATCGAAGAGGTGGCCAATTCCATTCTTCCCGAATTAAACGACATCAACACGCCGTGGTTGAAGGTGGTCGAAAGTTGCGACGACCTTCGCTCTGCCGCTGTGCTCATGAAACGCAAATCGTTCGGTCCATCTCTGCTGAAGGTTCCAGAAGACGGTTCCTTGGCTGATTACGAAGATGCGTTGGATCGCCATTACTATGCCGAGGCTCGCGAGGCTCTCCGGACGGCTAAAGGCGCTCCAGCCCGAATTCTGGCCAAGCAATTTGCAGCTGAAATTGATCACCGCAACATCGCTAACATACTGGAAGCAAGTGCAGTGGGCATTGGCCGTGAGCAATTGGTGTCGCTGTTGATTCCTGGCGGCTCACTGATTCCACGACGTGCTTTTGCAGCCATCGCAAACGGCGGAGAAGAAGCCATGATTGACCTCCTCCGCTCGTCAAAATCCTTTGACATTGCAGGCTTTGAGCATGCCTTGAGCGACACCAAAGCCACCCGAAGCCTTGACCCCGTGATCACATGGCTGAAAACACGAGAGGCAGGCATGATGCGCAGGATGAGCTACCTCCATCCCGTGTCAGCCCTGCCAATCATCCATTATGTGGCGATGAAGGTTCAGGAAGTCACTGACCTACGACTGATCGTACGAGGTCGCATGGCGGGTTTGTCCGCCGAAGTGCTGGAAGCACACGTTTTGTGAGGTGAAATGAATGGAAATCGCAGTCGTTGGTTCCCCCGCATTCACCCTGGGCTTCCAGCTCGCAGGTCTTTCCGACCTGCACAATCCAGAAAACGAAGAAGCGTTGCACTCAACGCTCCGTTCCCTACTCAACAACAAGAGCGTTGGTATCGTGGTGGTCGACTCCGTCATGATGACCAACCTCCCCGATCGTTTGCGCTCGCAACTTTCGGCATCCGTCTCCCCCACCGTGCTCGGCATCGGAACGGAGGAAGACACCACCTTGCGGGACACCATCCGCAAGGCCATAGGAGTCGATTTGTGGAAGTGATGTTCCACCCCAGGAGGAAAACAGAATGAGCAATGAAGGAGTAATTTACCGAATTTCCGGCCCGGTGGTCACCGCGACCGGTATGAACGCTGCAATGTACGACGTGGTTCGTGTTGGTCACGAAGGCCTGATGGGCGAAGTGATTGAACTGCACGGAGAAAAAGCCGTGATTCAGGTTTACGAAGACACCTCGGGTATTCGCCCGGGGGAACCCGTCCTGAACACCGAAGAGACGTTGTCCGTTTCACTTGGTCCGGGTCTTCTCACCCAGATTTACGACGGTATTCAGCGACCTCTGGCCACCCTCGAAGAAGTCATGGGTGTGTTCATCACCCGTGGTGTCGACGCCGACGCCTTCGACCTCGAGAAGAAGTGGACCTTTGAGCCTCAAGCCTCCAAGGGCGACGAAGTGACCGGTGGAAACGTCATCGGGCACGTGCAAGAAACCGAAACCATCGTCCACAAAATCATGGTTCCCCCCGGTAAGAGTGGAACGATTAAGGACATCAAATCTGGCGATTTCAACGTCACCGAAACGGTGTGCACACTCGAGGACGGGACCGAACTGCAAATGATGCAGAAGTGGCCTGTCCGTACCCCTCGTCCGTTCACCCAGAAGTACGCCCCGGACACCCCCTTGGTGACTGGAATGCGAATTCTTGACTTTTTGTTCCCCCTGGCAAAGGGCGGTGCTGCCGGTATTCCCGGTCCATTCGGATCTGGAAAAACGGTCACTCAACAATCCCTCGCCAAGTACTCCGACGCTCAACTTGTGGTTTACATTGGATGCGGCGAGCGTGGCAACGAAATGACAGAAGTGTTGGACGAATTCCCTCACTTGATTGACCCGAACACCGGGAAGCCGTTGATGAACCGCACCGTGATGATTGCCAACACCTCGAACATGCCAGTGGCCGCTCGAGAAGCGTCGGTTTACACCGGTATCACCATCGCCGAGTACTTCCGAGACATGGGATACGATGTGGCACTCATGGCCGACTCCACCTCGCGATGGGCTGAAGCCATGCGTGAGATTTCCTCCCGACTTGAAGAGATGCCCGGTGAAGAAGGCTACCCTGCCTACCTTTCATCCCGAATTGCAGAATTCTACGAACGTGCTGGCCGTGTGGAGACCCTCAGCGGCGAGGACGGCTCCGTTACCGTCATCGGTGCGGTTTCACCACCTGGCGGTGACATCTCTGAACCGGTGTCCCAAGGTACCCTCCGAATTGTCAAGGTGTTCTGGGGTCTTGATGCTGGATTGGCACGACAACGTCACTTCCCCGCCATCAACTGGCTCAATTCCTACTCTCTCTACCCGCAGAGTTTGGACCAGTGGTTCCGCGACAACATCGCACAGGATTTCCCCGAGATTCGAACACAGATCAGCGGTCTGCTTCAAACCGAGTCCGAGCTCCAAGAGATCGTCCAACTCGTCGGTTCGGATGCTTTGCCGGTCGACCAACAGTTGACCCTTGAAGTGGCTCGTATGATTCGTGAGTACTTCCTTCAGCAGAACGGGTTCCACGATGTTGACGCCTACTGTGACATCCACTTGCAGTACCAGATGGCCAAGGCCATTCTCACCTTCCAAGACGCTGCCAAAACGGCCATGGCGTCAGGCGCTCAACTCAACGATGTGGTGAACGTTCCCGCTCGCTCTGACCTCATTCGTGGTCGGTTCGAAAAGGGCTACATCAACGATATTGAGGGCATGGTCAAGAAGATGACCAACGAAATTGCCGACACGGTGGAGACCAACTGAGGAGAGGATTGAGATGACTGGAAAAGAATACCGCACAATTACCGACGTCAAAGGACCGTTGGTCTTTTTGAACAAAACCGAGCCTGTGGCTTTCGGTGAAATCGTAACCCTCCGCCTCGCCAATGGCGACATCAAGAACGGACAAGTGCTCGACACTTCCGATGACCTTGTGATCGTCCAAGTGTTCGAAGGAACGGCTAAAATCAACCGAGAAACCGGTGTTACCTTCATGGGTGATGTCTTCAAACTCCCGGTGAGCACGGATTTGATTGGCCGTATTTTGGACGGTGCAGGCCGACCACGTGACGGCGGACCAGAGATCGTCGCGGAAGAGAAGGCTGACATCATCGGTGCAGCCATCAACCCTTACAGCCGTCAATCTCCCCACGATTTCATTCAAACGGGCATCTCGGCCATTGACTGCTGCACAACACTGGTTCGTGGGCAGAAGTTGCCCATTTTCTCTGCATCAGGTTTGCCACACAACGACATTGCTTTGCAAATCGCACGACAAGCCAAGTTGCAGGACTCTGATGAAGAATTTATTGTCGTGTTCTGCGCCATGGGGATCACAGCTGAAGAATACAATTTCTTCCGTTCTGACCTCGAGCGAACCGGGGCCCTCGAAAACGCTGTGTTGTTCGTCAATTTGGCCGACGACCCGGCCGTTGAGCGAATCATCACCCCTCGTTTGGCCTTGACCGCTGCAGAGTACCTTGCCTTTGAGAAAGACTACCACGTTCTCGTGATTTACACGGACATGACGAACTATTGCGACGCTCTGCGCCAAATTGGTGCAGCACGTGAAGAAGTGCCAGGTCGTCGTGGTTACCCTGGTTACATGTACACGGATTTGGCCATGCTCTACGAGCGTGCAGGTATCGTGAAGGGCAAGAAAGGGTCCATCACTCAATTCCCAATCTTGACCATGCCTGGTGATGACATCACTCACCCGATTCCCGACCTGTCGGGTTACATTACCGAAGGACAGATTGTGATCAGCCGTGAATTGCATCAGCAGGGTATCTACCCGCCGATCAACGTTCTGCCGTCCCTTTCCCGCCTGATGGGTTCATGCATTGGCGAGAAAACCACCCGAGAGGATCACAAATCTGTCTCTGACCAAATGTACGCCGCCTACGCTCAAGGTCGTGAACTTCGAGGATTGGTCGCCATCGTTGGTGAAGACGCCTTGAACGAACGTGACAAGCAACTTCTCGACTTCTCCGGAATCTTCGAGGACAAGTTCCTTCGCCAATCCCGTGACGAAGACCGTTCAATCAATGAAACCCTGGATTTGTGCTGGAACCTCATGGCCAACATCGACACAAAATATCTTGTTCGATTGGACCAGAAGTGGATCGAGAAGTACCATCCTGAAAACCGAGCTTGAGCAACCATACGAGGTGAGACCCCATGGCTTTGGACATTAAACCAACCAGAAGCGAACTCATCAAGCTCAAAGGCCGCATCAAGCAAACCAAAAACGGTTACAAGCTTCTAAAGATGAAGCGTGACGGTTTGTTTCACGAGTTCCGTCAATTGTTGGCTGAAATGATTGAAGCCAAGCGAGAACTCACCGATGCCTACCGCCTCGCAAAGACCAGAATCGACCTGGCCAACGCCATCGAAGGTGGTTTGGCTGTCCGAGCTGCGGCCATCGCCAACTCCGCCCACCCTGAAGTCGAGGTTTCACCTCGCAACATCATGGGTGTCGTCGTTCCAAGCGTGAGCGGTACCAACCTCAAATCGACGTTCGCCGAGCGTGGCGTCGGTTTCATCGGTTCTTCACCCTACATCGACGAAGCCAGCGAGTCGTTTAGCGAACTCATCGAGAAGATCGTTCGTGCCTCTGAGATGGAAGCCACACTCAAGCGCCTGTTGGCAGAAATAGAAGCCACCAAGCGTCGTGTCAACGCTCTCGAATTCAAGGTCATCCCTGAACTTGAAGAAGCAAAAGTGTTCATTCAGCTCCGCCTTGAGGAGATGGAACGCGAAGAAACCTTCCGTCTCAAGCGGTTCAAGAACAAGTGATGAGCCCCGTACCCTCAACGAGGGATTCATGGGGGATGGGCGATAGCGACAACACACCGGTGAGTCCATGACGTCCGAAGGAGAACACGACCACCAACCATTGCCCCACCATAAGCGGGCATGGAATCAGGTTGACCTCCTCTCGAGCATCATTGGCCGTTACGTTCACGTCCTTAACCGGCACAGCGATTCATGGCCATCATGGGATGTTGCTGTGAAAGAAGACGAAGACATCCATGAAGTGTGCCTCCTCGTCAATCAACATCTGTCAAAATTGGGATGGTTGTCAAAGCTTACCAGGAGCAAAGATGGCTGGGCCATGACCGTCCTTCCGTTGCCCGAACGCCAATTTCCGCGGAAAGGCGGGTTGCTGTTGTTTTGGGTCCTTTCTTCCTTGACCCTCACCTTGGCTGCCGATGTTTGGACGCGTCCGGTCCGTCAATCGGGGGGATGGTTTTCAACCTCGAGTTTTGTTGATGCGTTCCTTGGATATGCAGGTCCTGTGTTGTCCGTGCTTGCCATCGCTACCGTCGTTCATTGGGCGGTGGCGAAACACCACGGTGTTCGTGCTGGCACATTGATGCCAGTGCCAGACCTCACCATCGCTTTGTTTGCCATCGGCTTGTTTCCACACGGCTGGCTTTTGTGGCCGTTTGGGATGCTCTTGATTCCAAGCCTTCCACGAATGGATGCTCGGCCGTGGCCGGACCGTGCGTCGTTGGGTTACACAGCGCTCAGTGTACCGCTCGTGATGGGTGCGGGTGGCGTGATGCTTTTCGTTCTCGGCATGTTCCAAACACCAGAATACATCGCAGCCACCTCTGCGCCATTGTTGACCCAGCCACCGGTCCTCCTCTCCCTCCTTTCCGTTGAATTGATTCACCCTGACGCTCTTACTCGCCTCGCTTGGGCTCACCCTTGGGTCCACGCTGGCGGTTTCTTGATGCTGATGGCATGGATCTCCTTGTTGCCCATCCCTACATTCCCCGGGGGTCGTTTGTTGGTGGCACGAATGGGTTTGTTTGAAGCACGCAGTTCCTCAACCCAAAGTCTTCTTTTCGTGACGGCTCTTGTGTTTGCTTATGTGTTCGGTGTGTTTACAACCTTCTCATTGTGGTATCTGGTCTTGGCTCTCGTGTTGCCACTGCTGTTCTTTTTCGGTAACAACCTTGGCAGCCCAGTCATTCTGGACGAGACCAAAGGCCTCAGTGAATCACAACACCGCCGCTTAGGATTGTTGCTTCTGGTTGTCTTTTTGTTTTTGTTGCCCGCTCAACAACCTGTGGTGCACGGGGATTCATGGAACGAGCCAATGAGCGTGACCGTTGCCTCGCCACCTCTCGCGGAGTTGCTGGAAAACGGGACTTGGGTTTCAAGGAGCGAACTCCGAGTGACCAATCCTTCCTACCTCGCCCAACCCTTTGCCATCGATTTGCGGCATGAACAGCGCCATGTGCCTTGGCATGCAGTATGGGATTGCGACGGACTTGACTCCTGGGCTCTCAACGGCAACAACGGATGTGGTGATGTTCTTCTTCCCGGCCGCACGGCAATTTTCTGGGTGAACCATACGTGGGAGGCTTCATCGATGCCCACGAAATCCAATTTCACCTACATCGTTGAACTGGACGGTGTCGTATCCTTGCATGAGCAGACGGTGATGCCATCCTTGGAAGTGGTGCCATCCGATCACTGGTTTGACGTTGAGGCTGAGCCACCGCAACGCTGCGTCAATCTCCACGGAGTTTTGACGACATCGAATGAACTCAATGTTAGCATCGACGGCGTTGTTCTCCCCAACTTGACCTTGGAATCGGTTCAATTTGTGGGCGGCGGTTTGGACATGTCGTTGCTCACGGTTCCCGACCGCGTGTGCATGTCGGGTGTTGATCCGGTTGTCCTGGATGCAGCATCGTCCACGATTCAACTCAACAACGACACGTTCGATGTTCTCAAACCCATGAAGGAAGCCCATCTTCAGGCCTTTGTGCCAGAAAGTGGCTGGCTCCTTGACGCCAACACCACCGCATGGGGTGGTTTGTTGGACCAAGGCGGTGTGCTTCAACGAGGCGATGTTTGTGCCATCAACACCACGATGAGCAACCCTCCATCGCCGGTTTCGGGTCCTTGGATTTGGGACACGAACGTGAGAGAAGCAGGCCACATGCCCTCCATTGAAGCCGGCCAACCCCTTACGTTGAACATCGATGACGGAACCAACGTTTCCGTCTGCAGCGACCCATTTTCGCCATATCCACGATTGAAATTCCAAGTCACTCAAGGCCCAGAACTGCTTGTCAACTGGTTGAACACCACCACCCGATTCCCGACTCAGCCTTGGGCGTTGGCCTCCAACGGAACCCTTCTCAATGCAGGTATGGGGTCGCTGTCGTTCACCAACCCCTCCAATGAGAGCGTCCCGTTTCGCCTCTCGAGAGAAGGTGGATTTGGAGAGGAGTGGTCGCATGATTGGGACGGTACAGATCTCGGGCCTGGAACAACTTCACTGAACTTGGTCCCTCCCTCCTCGCCCCTTGCGACCATGTGGGTGACGTTTGAGTCTAACTCGTTTGTTTTGCACTTGGCGACATATTCGTGAGGCGAGAGAATGAACATTGCAGTGATTGGCCTTGGCTCCATTGGTTCAGTTTTTGCCTCACAGTTCGCCACAACAGACCACCCCCTCCATCTTCATGTCCGCGGCGAGCACGGCGCCATGATGGCCCTCGATGGCATCACAGTCCATGCCGATAAATCGTTCACGCTTCCTCCTCAGCGTTGTTTTTGGTCATTCGAAGAATTGGATTGGCCCGAACAGCAAACCGATTGGGCCGATGTTGTGTTCATCTGCACCAAAGCCTACGATGTCTCTGCGTCGCTGGATGTTGCTGAATTGACAGTGAGAAAGGGTGGGATTGTGGTCGCCTTGGCCAACGGATTAGGCCATCTCGAGACCCTTGTTTCCAGGTTTGGGCACGACCAATCTGCCGTGGCCACAACAACTCACGGGGCGTATCGCGAACCCTCTGGTGTCGTTCAGTGGGTCGGTAAAGGTGGTGTGGAACTTTCCATGTCGCCTTTGGCCAATGTTGAATCGCTGAAACCGTTGGAGGAGTTGCTCAATGAAGCTGGCTTGAACGCAACCATTCACCGGGAAGTCCACTCAATGGTTTGGGACAAACTCATCCTCAATTTGGCAGTGAACCCCATCGCTGCACTGGCAGGCTTGACCAACGGTGAACTCCTGTCAACGAATTTGTTCAGCACTTGCATGGAAGTCTACCGTGAAGCCTCCAATGTGGCCAAGGCTGAACGCATCGATGTCCTTGACGAAGTCGATTTTGAGAACCGCCTTCGCCACGTGTTGGAAGCCACAGCGGACAACGAATGCAGCATGCTTCAGGACCTTAAAGCCGGCCGAACAACCGAAATTGCCTCAATGAACCATGCGGTGGTGGTCCTCGCTGAGCGTCACGGCCTCCGATTGCCCCTCAATCAAGCCCTTGCCGCCATGATCACGGCTTGCCATCCGTGAGTAAATCGAGATTGAAATGCAAGCCCATGTTGGTGGGTTGCTTGATTGCACTTTCCACCACCAACCGACCTGTGAGTGCTAAATTTCGCAATTCAATGATGTCACGATCGGGTATGGATTCTTTCCACATCATGGCGATTTCATCATGGAGCAACGCAAGTCGGCGGTGAGCCCGTCGCAACCGCTGATGGGTTCGAACAATTCCCACTTCCTGGCTCATCGTGGCCAAGAGGCTCTGTCGATCGTGGACCAGAGGTGTGTGCTCGACCAGTGCATCCAACCCCTCAGCGCGCCATGCGGGGTGGTTTCCTTCGTACGGTTCGGGTGGATACTCAATCAGATGTTCAGCTGCCCGATGAGCATAGACCACGGCTTCGAGCAAACTGTTGGATGCCAACCGGTTCGCCCCGTGCATCCCGGTGCAGGCCACTTCCCCAATGGCGAACAGGTGGGGCATGGGCTCTGAACGGTCGCGAAGCATGACCCTCCCAAGGTCGTCCACCTCCAAACCTCCGACCATGTAGTGAGCCGCGGGCAGAACGGGAATGGGGTCCTCTCCTAGCACAAGCCGTTCTTGGCTCAACCGGAGAGCAATGTTTGGAAAGTTGTCTTCAAGGTGAGGCCGACTCAAATGAGCGGTAATCAACCAGACATGGTTCTCACCGGAGGCCTTCAATTCTTGATCAATGGCTCGCGCCACAATGTCTCGAGTGGCCATCGAACCTTGTTGGGAGTGACGCAAGGTGAATGAAAAAGCATGAGGTGTTGGTTGCTCGTTCCCGTTCAGGCTTGCTTGTTCACAAGCTTCCTGCCACGTTCGGAGATCATCCGAACTCAGCAACACAGCACCTTCGCCGCGAAGGGCTTCAGTGATCAAAAACGGCCGGGTGGCGGAGGAATGAAGGGCGGTTGGATGGAATTGAATAAACGCCATGTCTTTAGCGCAGGCACCGGCTCTATAGCCCATCGCCAAACCATCTCCCGTAGCGACACTTGGGTTGGTGGTGTGAGCCCACAATCTTCCAACTCCTCCTGTGGCGAGGACGATGGCATCGGCTTGCACCGTGTCAACACGTCCGTTTTGCTGGTCAAGGCACCATGCTCCCGCTACACCTTGTTCGGGGCGTCCATGTTCACGCTGAATCAAATCAATGGCGAGGGTGTTGGTTCGAAGGACAATGTTTGGATTCGCCACGGCTTTGGCGACGAGGGCCCGTTCGATCTCTCGGCCTGTCGTGTCCTTGGCGTGAAGAATCCTCGGCTCGGAGTGCCCTCCTTCTTTGGCCAGTGAAAATTCTCCATGCTCATCTGCATGAAAGTTGACACCGATTTCAATGAGGTCCTGAATACGCTGGCCTGCCTCGCCGATGACCGAGCGAACAACCGCCTCATCGCACGCACCGTCCCCGGAACGAAGGGTGTCTTCGATGTGAGCTTGGATGGCGTCGGTGTCGTCGCTGTCAAGAATTGCAGCGATGCCTCCTTGGGCCCAATTCGTGGACGAATCTTTGGCCCGCTGCTTTGTTACCACAACGACCTGGTGCCCGGCATCGGCCAAGCGATTTGCAGCAAAAAGACCAGCAATGCCACTGCCGATGATCATGACCTTGCTCATCGCTCATCGCTCCTTGAATTCGCTACGGCTTCCCCTTCTTCATCGTAATGGGTGTCTTGTCGGGCGCGATAGCCATATCAATCGGCTCCACCTCGTCGGGTTGGGTCTGCAAGTGAAAGGAGGCATCGGTACATTGGTCGGCGGCGCAATCGTCGTGTTTGTTATTGCCAATGTCCAACTTGGAATGGTTGCCCCGCTGGCTGTTGAAGGTGCAGACGACCACAAACTCGACGTCATGATGATGGCCGACCCCTCGTGCGGTTTCGAAACCGTTGAGAACGATCTTGAAACCATGGGGGCATCCTACTGTTTGGGTGAAGCCGGGCAGTGGTCGGGTGCTGATATTTTGATGCTCCTTGAAGGCCTGGTTATCGTCTTGGCTGGGCGCCTTGAATTGCCTCAAAACAAAGCATGGGCAAACAGGGTCCGAAGCATCGGGAAAGTCGTTGGTTGGGTGTTCATCGGGCTCGCTCTTCTCGATCGGCTCTCGTTGTTGCCCTCCTCTGCGAATTCTCAAAGTTTAGCTGATTTCTTCCCCATTGAGACCCAAGCGTGGTTGGTCCAATTGGCCTTTGCAGCGGTGGGTGTCTTTTTGATCCGAGGTCCAAAATACTGGGAGGCTGAAGCGGTGGCCCAAACGCGAGACAAACTTGCACGCAAGACAGAAAAAGCAGAGGATTTCAAGTCATCATTTTACAACAAAGAGCGTCATTCTGACAAGGAATTGGCCCGTGTAAACCGATCTCGATTCCTCCAACAAGACAAAGGCCTCTCGATGAAGAAACGTCGAAAACAACTGCTCGTCATGGCGACATGCCCGTATTGCCAAGGTGGCGGTTGCAAGCGGTGCAACGATTTCGGCGTGTTTTGAAGATGGTCGGCGTTGAATCGCCCGTCCTGAAAAACGGCGGACTGACCTCCAAAATTCGCATTCTTTAAGTCCTGTCAGCCATGCTTCCTTGCGAGTGGCCGGGGATGAAACCCTTGCCAGGTGGGAAGAGAGATGTATCTGAACTCGCTTGAAGTTGAGAATTTCAAATCCTTCCGTGGAGAGGTGACCATCCCGTTCGGCCGGGGGTTCACCGCCATCACAGGGCCAAACGGCTCAGGAAAATCCAACTGTGGTGACGCCATTCAATTTGTCTTGGGGCCAAAGTCCAACCAGGTGATCCGCGCAAAAAATTCGGCAGACCTCATTTTCAATGGAGGGAAAAATGCCAAACCTGCTCGTTCTTGCAGCGTGACGCTCGTGTTTGCTAACCCTGTCATGGCCAGCGGCCGCCGGCGCCTTCCCATCGACAAAGATGAGGTGAGAATGTCTCGCCATATTCGTCTCACCTCATCCAACAACCCGGTCAACACCTACCAACTTGACGGTGACGACAGTTCACAAAAGGCGTTTCATCGCCTCCTTGGAGCAGCCAATGCACGCCCCGACGGGTACAACATCGTTCTTCAGGGCGACGTGACGAGTCTGGCGAAAATGACGGCGAAGGAGCGCAGGAAGGTGCTCGACAACGTCGCTGGCGTCACCTCGTACGATGATGAAATTCGCAAGGCTAACAAGCAGAAGGAGCACGTTGAAGGCTACATTGAACGAATCGGCCTGTTGGAGCACGAACAGAAAGATCGCCTCAAAACCCTCAACGCTGAAAAAAAGGTGGCGGAAAAGGCTCGGGACATCACCGATCAGATTCAAATCTCAAACACTCGATTGCTTCAATCCCGATATTCAAGCATCAAGAATGAATTGCAATTCCACACCGATGAGCGTCAGAAATACATTCAAACCAGCAACGAGTTGATCGACCAGCATCGCCAAGATCAGAAAACATTGCTCGACCTCGACGACAAGATCGCCGACCTTCAACGAGAGATCGACAGACTCACCGGTGGTGAAACTTCAGAACTTGGCAGGGCTATTCGTGAGTTGCAGGTGAACCTTGAGCTCAATGCGGATCGAATCGCCGACGCAGAACAAGAGGGTGAAGACGATGAAGGTCAAATGAGGGTTCTGGGCGTGCAACACGCCGAGGCTGGAAACGAACTCAACCAGCATGTTGACGCGTTGTCCAAGGCCAAAGCCACGCTCGAGCAGGCGTTGAATGCCCTTGAGCAGGCTCAAGTTGAAGAGAAGGAAATTCGGGAACAACTCGACAACGCTGGAGAACAAAATCAAGCGCTGTCCGATGCCTTGAACGCTGCCGAAGCCACCGTCTCAGAATGCCAGCAGGCCGTGGCGACCGAACAGGGCGCAGTGGACAGGTTGGCCATTGAGGCAGAACTGTTGAGTCAACAATTGGCTGAGGCCCAAGAGGCTGCAGAAGAACTCCGATTGAATTTGGGAGATTTGGATGCCCGTGAAGAAGGTCTCTTGGAAAACGCTCCGAAACACGACCGGACAACGTTGGCAGCAGCTCTTTTGGAGGCGCAGCGAACCGAATCCCAACTTTCTGGAGACCGCACCCAAGTCGAAACCAAACTCCAGAATGCTAAACGGGCATTGGCTGCCGCACAAACCGAAATGGAGCAACGCTCTGGAGCGAAGGGCCTGGCAGGTGGTGCGAGTGCGGTGATTGGCGCCCGAGACCGTGGCGAGTTGGAGGGCATCATCGGGACCATTGCAGAATTGTGCGCTCCCAAAGACGACGATCACGAATTGGCACTTTCCACATCCATCGGAGGAGGCATGGCTTCGGTTGTGGTTGAGTCCGATGAAGTTGCAGCACGAGCGATCCGCTGGTTGGCTGAAAACAAAGCGGGTCGAGCCACGTTCCTCCCGTTGAACCGTCTCAACAACACCCGTGCTGGGGGTCGGGCTGTCATGACTGCGAAAAAGGACGGCGTGCTTGGCTTTGCCCACGAAATGTTGGATTACGATCCTCGAATCGATGTCGCCGTTCGGTTTGTTCTGCGCAACACCTTGATCGTTCGTGACATGTCCACAGCACGCAGACACATGGGCGGAGTTCGCTTGGTGACGTTGCGAGGCGATGTGACGGAGGCGGGCGGTGCCATGATCGGGGGCTCACGCCGACGAACAACTGTCTCCTTTGGAGGCCGGATTCAGGGGGCTTCAGAGGTTGAGAAGCAAACCGCCCTTGTGGAAAGGTATCAATTGATGGCGGACACCGTGGCGGCTGCTCTGACAGAATCACGCCGCTCGCAACAGCAATTGCGAGCAGACATCAACGCCATGGTGGACGATACACATGCTGTTGCTCTTCGGGAACTGAAAGCCGAAAAGAAACAAACCACCTCTCTGCACAAAAAGGCTGAACAACAAACGCAAGCCCTCGAAGGAAAACTTGAGATTCTCCACCGAGACGCTCGCCAAGCCTTGGACGCTTTGTCCCGGGCACAAACGGTTCTTGGTGAAGCGGTCTCACGCATGGAGGCTGCGAAAGGCGCCTTGGAGGACGCCAGCCCTCAACACCTCAAGGAACGGATGCACAACGCCAACATCCTTCGCGTCACCGCTGAAGGAGACATGGGTCGTGCACAGGAAATCCTTGCAAGCGGAGCGACACATGAAGCCTTGCTCAATCGCCGTCTCAACGAACTCGCCTCGTCACTTACGCACCTCAAGGCTCAGAAGGTGGCTCGCTCAGAGCGCATTGATGCTCTTCATGCCCAGTTGGCAAGCGACCGCATCGCTCTGAAAGAGAAGAAAGCTGAACAAGCCGTTTATCTCGAAGAGAACAAAGGACTTGAGCAAGAGCGTCAAGAGTTCGCCGATGAACGCACAGCTCTCCGAATTACGAACGAAAACCGACTCAATGAAGCTCAAAATCACCGACGACTGGCCGATGAACTTCAACGTACGATTACAGACAAGGAGGTTGAGTTGCATCAGATGTCACAGGAACTCATTGAAGCCAACCTTTCGCTCACCGACATACCCGGCGATTTGGGGAATGTTGGTGAACTTGAACGCAAGCTTCGCAGGTTACAGCGCAAGTTGGAGGAATTTGGTCACGTTAACATGATGGCCATTGAACAGTACGATGAATGCCTCGCTCGATTGGATTTGATGAAGGATGAATTTTCCATGCTCAAGCAGCGCCGTCAAGATTTGATCGACGTCACAGGACGGCTGGAAGAGCAACGGAAAACACGACTGATTGGCGTTTTGGAGAAGGTCAATGCCAA
Organism: Candidatus Poseidoniales archaeon; assembly: GCA_003602475.1. Taxonomy (GTDB): domain Archaea; phylum Thermoplasmatota; class Poseidoniia; order Poseidoniales; family Poseidoniaceae; genus Poseidonia. The sequence goes on from QQSC01000010.1 coordinate 42,912, forward strand.
TTTTCAAACCGCCTACAAAGAACTCTCCGACGGAGGTCGAGGCGAATTGTTCCTTGAGCACCCAGATGAACCGTTCAAGGGCGGTCTTGAATTGTGGGCTCAGCCTCGTGGAAAATCATCCAAGGTGAATCGACAGCAACTATCTGGTGGTGAGCAATCCATGGCGGCTTTGGCGCTGATTTTTGCCATTCAAGATTACGACCCCAGTCCGTTCTATTACTTTGATGAGGTTGATCAAAACCTTGACGCCTACAACGCAGAACGCATTGCGAAAATGTGTCGTAAGCGAAGTCAGCGAGCTCAATTCATCATGGTGACCTTGCGAAAGGTTTCACTCAAGCTCGCTGATCACCACATTGGCATCACTCACGGTGGCGACGGTTGCAGCCGCCGCATCATGGATTTCGACAGAGAACGGGCCATGGCCCTTGGAGCAGCCGCTCTTAAGGAGGCTGAACAAGATGCGAAGACGAACGAATCACGCATCATGGACGCTCATGCAGCAACGCAAGACATGCCAACGGTACCTGACCCACTCGAAGCCCCAAAGAGCTTGGGCGGCCTGTTGCCGCACCTCTCCGGGGTACAACAGAGCGAAGCCCTAGCAGGCTTGGTTGACCGGACTGCAGAAACCAACGAGGACATCGAAGAACGAGCCGATATCGCTGCTAAAATTGCAGCCACGGACCTGGCGCCTAAGGCGGGCGAAACGGTGGGGGAAACGGAGGACGAGACACACGTCTGAGGTGGCCTTATGGTTGAACGTCAAGGCATGCTTGATCAGTGGTTCCTCAAGCAGGACATCATCGATCGTTTGTTGGCTTCGGGTGAGGACCGTGAGGAGGCCGACATCTTTGGCCAGCGCATCATGGCCATTGCCGTGGCTGAGGAAGCTGAGCATCAAAGCCTCCATGACCCGTTTGACCGCTCGGTCGCCCTCGTGCTCTCCTTGGTCAAGGAGGAAGCATTTGACCCGTGGAATGTGGATTTGGCCCAGTTTATTGCGGCCTTTTCTGCGAGGGTGAAGTTGGGCGATGGGCTGGACCTTCCTGCGTGTGGACGCTTGATACGCTTGGCTTGGGAAGTGCTCCATCATCAATCTGCAACTCTGTTTGACCGGGTTCAGTTGGCCGAAGAAGAGGATGAATGGGACGAAGGAATGAACTTCGGGTGGGAGACGGAATTTGATGATGATGAGTACCTCTTCACCCAATCCATTCTCAACGGTTCCGCAGATTCTGCTCTCCCCGGCCTGTTTGACGAGCGGGTTCGGCGTCAAGAAGGACGCCCTGTGACGCTCGGAGAATTGCTTTCTGCGTTCAAACAAGCCGCTGATGATGCGGACGAAATGAAACGGCGAGACCATCATCGTCGTCTGCATGAAAAAGAGTTGAAGGCCTACCTTGCGGATGTGGGTGGGCGGATGCACAACGAAGACCTTGAAGGCGACATTGAGCGGAGTTGGCAGGCGATGAAATCGGCATGCCAGGAAGCCAACTCGGAAACCGTTTCCCTGCACTTGGTCATTGAACACATGCAGCCCTTGCTGGAGGAACGCTTCGGTCAACAGGTCATGGACGTTGAGAACGAAGCGTTCGTTTCCTCGTTCATCGCCGGTCTATTCCTCACCCACCGCGGCATGGCGAGCATCACTCAAGAGGGCGATACGCTGGAATCGGTGCAGATTAAGGATCTCTGGCCGCAAGTAACTGAGTTCTCACATGTTCTTGAATCTGCTGAAATGGCCATGGCCGAAGATGCAAATTTGTTGGAAGGCGAATCCACAGGTTCTGTTCACCGTCTTGAAGCCATGGCAGAACGTGCCAAAAAGGCTGATGCGAAGGAACATCGGCGTTTGGCCCGTCTCGGGCAACAAACGGCCAACCACACTGAACAGTCGGACGAACAAACCCCCGAGGCTTCCAAGCCATCAGAAGCCATTGACGGGGAAGGGGAGGCGACTTGGCCAGTCGCTTTGGAACAACACGAATGGCTCGTGGAGTGAGGTGGGACGATGACTGAACTTCCAATTGAAACCCTCATCGAAGCGACGTTGTTCAGTTCCGGTAAATCCATGTCAGTAACCGAGCTTTCTGACGCCTTGGGATACGATGAAGACGAGATGTTGGATTGTCTGTACTCTCTACAGGCCACCTTGAGGCGTCGTCGTGGAACAGCACTGCAGATGGCAGAGGTGGGATCGCGTTGGGCGTTGGAGGTCAAACCGAACATTGCCGAACACCTCCCGAAAGCCACCAAAACCGACTTCCCTCCGAAACTCCTGAAGGCGGCTGCTCTGATTGCTTACCATCAACCGATGTCGCAATCTCGGCTTGTCGAGATGTTGGGTCAGAAAGCCTACGATTACGTTCGTGAATTGGCCCAGCTCGGGATGGTGGACCGGCGAAAAGACGGCAACACCCGTCGGTTGACCACCACGCGTCGTTTTGCTGAATCGTTCGGTTGCCCTTACACGGACAGAAAGAAGGTCAAGGCTTGGTGGAGAGAACGCGTGCAGGAGGTGGGCATCATCGAAGAATTGGGTGCAGGGCACGATGTGCTTCGGGAAGAATCTGAGGTTGAAGGAACAGTCCAGTCCAATTTGCCTCTCGAAGGTGAAGACTGAGGATCAATTTCCTCGCATCTCGTGTAACCACTGTTCAGTAAGCGTTTGGGTCCTCGAACCTTCGTGTGCTTGCAAGCGGGCAGCAAGTTGTTCGATTTCATCTCCAACTGCGCCAGCCGACACGGCCATGTTCTTTGCGTGGAGTTTCATGTGGCCTGCTTGGATGCCTTTTGTTGAGAGCGCTCTCAAGGCGCCGAGGTTTTGGGCAAGGCCGGCACAGGCCATGATTCCAGCCAATTCTTGCGCTGAGTTAACGCCCAATATGGCCAGGTTCGCCTGCGCAGCGGGGTGCACTTTGGAAGCACCGCCAACAATGCCGACGGCCAGTGGAAGTTCCATCCGACCGACCAAATGGCCCTCATCGTTTGTTGTCCACGATGACATTGAGGTGTAGCGCCCTTCATTGAGCGCTGCCCAAGCGTGACAACCTGCTTCAATGGCCCTCCAATCCTGTCCACAAGCCACACCTACGCTGCTGATGGCGTTCATGATGCCTTTGTTGTGCGTGGCGGCCCTGTACGGGTCCTGCTCTGCAAAGGCTTGAGCCTCAAGGATGCCGTTGATGACCGTCACGCCGTCCTCATGCGTTCCCTCGGTTGACAGTTCTTCTGGAGTGAAAGTGGCGCTAACTCTGGCCAAACGATGGGCGGCGAGATTTGACAGGATTCGAAGGTGAGCACGGCCGCTGGTGATCGCCTCCAGGCGAGGTGCCAACCGTTCGGCCATCGTGTTGACGGCGTTTGCTCCCATGGCGTCTCTGCAATCCACAAGAATGTGGACGATCAACATCGAACCCATCGGTGTGGGTAATTCTCTGCACACAATGTCCTTGCATCCGCCCCCTAAGGCAATCATTCGGGAGGGTATGTCGTTGCAAAAGGCCATCAGTGCCTCCTTTTCATTCATGATGGCGTCCGTTGCAGCATCGATGTTGCTCACGTCCAACAACTGAATTTGAGCGATCATAATTGGTTCATCGTTGTTGGTGGTAAATCCACCGTGCTTCAAACAACGCTTGGCCATGTTCGATGCAGCGGCCACCACGCTTGATTCTTCAAGACAGAACGGTATGAGGTGGTGTTGGCCGTCAATCACAAAGTTGGTGGCGACACCAACAGGGAGTGACATGGTCCCGATGACGTTCTCAATCATTCGGTCAGCAGCCGATTCGTCAAGTTCTCCGTGGCTGGCTAAGGCCTGCACCTGTTCCTTGGTGAGGCCAGCAGCCTGGGCCACCTGGATTCTGCGTTCTTCAACGCTCATCTTGTAGAATCCCTTGAGCCGACTGTTCTCAACAGGCATGTCCATCCCCGTTGAAGGCAGGGCCATGATGTCCTTGAACGCATCGCCCAATCGGAAATGGTTTAACGCGTTAACGCCAAAAATAACGCGTTAAATTGGCGTTAGTTTTGCGTTAAACTGGACTGAATCTCCATGTTCGTCCTACGATTAACACCAACTAACGCATCGTTCAAGGCCTTTGGTCCACCGAAACATCATATACTCTCCAAGAAGGCATTAGGCTCATGCAAGCCATGCCGACATTTGGGCTTCCAAAATTGGATCTCAACCCCTTTTCGACGATGCCGCTTGAGGCTGGCGAGGAACGCCAATTGATTGGGCGAGATCATGAGTTCCTCCAATTGAAAAATTTCCTCCAATACCGCTCAACCCGCCGTTTGATGTTGGTGGGCCCCCTTGGTTCAGGAAGAACCTCGATGTTGCGTTGTCTGCAGCCCTATGCAGCCAGCTATGCTACTGTTGAACATCTCCCGGCTCATTCCCCCGGTGAATCGTTATTGGCGGCCCTTCACGTGCAACTAATTGGCAGTCAACCGCCTCACCACTGGTCGGAAATGGTCAGGGTTTTGGTCAACGAGTGTGCGACGACATCACGAAGCCTTCCCCTGGTTGTGATTGATGTCCCGGCAAGCGACACTTCGGTGCTGAGTGTGGCACTGCGTGACACCCTTTCGGTGCTTGAACGGTTGAACGCTCTGGTCGTCATCGTGTGCGATCACAACGAGCGCCGTCAACTGCCCTCTACCGTAACGGGGATGTTTGAGCAGATGGAGCTGCAACCGTTGGGCGTGGAGCAAGTGCTCGAACTGGTTCATCATCGTATGTCCACCTTGAATCAGAGCGCTCCAGATTTCAATGAGCAACAAGCCCAGTCCCTCTTGGACGGTTGCGATGGATACCCTCTTTCCGTGGTCACGGCTTTACGAAACGCCGTGGATTCCATCCGAATGGGCTCACAGCCCCCCAGCAGCAAGTTCAGCACCGGTGTTCCTGCGAAGCCCATGCCTCGGGATGAACCGTATGCCCTTGGGGTCCTTAGCGGCTCCTCAGCACCTCCAGAGCCTTCTTTTGGCCCGTTGCCCACAGAAGGTGAACATCTTGAAACGGCCCCTGTAGAAACGGCCCCCACGCCATCCTCGGAACAAGGAGCAGCCAAGGAAGCCGTTGAGGGTCAACATCCCTCGGTCCCATTGGATTCGTTTGGATGGAACATGGCCCCAGAAGGTGAGGCGTCGACACCATCGAATCGTGAATTGCAGGAGCCCGCTCTCGGACAGGTTGATGACCTCCCAGCCTCCTTGTTGGATCCACTTGACCCTGAGATACTGGATGCCTCAACCCCATGGGACCAGCGAACCCCCTCCCCTCCTTCAGTCAACGCACCTCAAGACAACGGGTTTGAATTGGATTTTGGCCATTTGAACAAGCAGCAAGCCCAAGATGAACCCCTGCTCCCATTACCAACCACCGTCTCGACACCTTTTGTCCACGAACCGCGTTCGTTTCCTCCGTTGCCTAAGGGGATGTTCGGAGGGCTTGCCCGTAGGAACAGGGAAGATACGCCGGACGAATTGTCACGTCACACGGGCGGCGAATGGGAAAACGAGGGACTGGTTAAGGAAGACCAAGACGACAACAGCGAATTCTGGATTGCACCGGGGAGCATGTTTGCAGAACCGACTGAACATCACGTTGAACCTATGGCTCTGATGGAGGATGAAGAAGAGTGGACGCCAAGTTTCCAAGGCAGTCCGTTGGAAAGCCAAGCGATTGAAGACGGCTTTGTGAGAGGTGAAGATGACAGTCAGCCATTCTCGTTGCCTTCTGTGGCCGACAACGAAAAAATCGAGGAAGTGCATGCCATGTTGAAAGCCCTCGTCATGAACCTTCATCCAAACGACTCCTCGTCCCTTCTCTCGTTCTTTGAGCAACGTCAACAGCCTTCAATGGGTGTCAAGGAGACTCATCCGCTCAATCACATCGCCTTGAATGCGCTTAACATGCGAGAAGCCTACGTGATCAAAGAAGCACGACAACGGTGGGTGTCCCCCTCCGATGCGACGGTGCTCGAACATCTTGATGTCAAACGGTCACGGCTGTCTCAGATTTGCAACCGTTTGTTCCGTTTGGGCATTCTGGATGCCAAACGGGTTGGGAGATACAGGAAGTATAAACTTACCAAGGCGGCTGAGGCTCAATTAACGGCTTGGGGCGCACTTAAGGAGGCGGTGGCATGAGTTGGTCCATTGGATGGTCGTGGCAGGCTCCTGAACGCGTGGCAACGTTGGCTGCCTGTGAAGGTGGAGCGGTTGTGAGTTCTGGGCTCAGCCTCACCTTCCTTGAGGCAGACCAATCCATTCGCTGGACGGTGGACTTGCCGTTCAAAGCCCATGCAGCAGCTGCAGTTCCCGGCACGGTGGGTGTTCTAGCAGCCCATGCATTCTACCTTCTTGGTACCCAAAACGGAGGCTTTGTCCACGAGGGCCGTACCACGCCAGGAGGCTTCCTTGATCTTCTTCCTCGACCAGGTGGAGGCTGGGTACTCGCTTGCCGGCGAGGTCAATTGCATCTTTTCTCCGCTGAAGGACGCGGTCAACGCAGGATGGAATCAGGACCAGTTCGCCGCTTAGTGGGATGGTTTGACCGTGAACACCTCCTTTGGCAGGACATGAACGGGCACTTGTGCTGTGGGCGCTTAACCGGTGAGGACCGAATGCGAAAACTCGACGATCAACGATGGAGTTGGGTTTCAGAACTCCACGAAGGGCGGTTGTTGCTTCAGGGTGCTGATGGGGGCTTGTGGGAAGGTATCCCGCACCCGTTTGGCTGGGATCGTCTTGAACGCATTGAATCCTCGTCCGTCGAACCAATGGCTGCGGTTCGTGCTGGTGACGGTTGGTGGGTGTTGGGTATTGAAGGGCGACTTCAAAACCTCAGTTCCTTGGACGCAGAAACCTCTGAAACCAGCGAATCTGTTCTTGCTCCGACCTACGGGGATTTGCTTGTTCTGTGCACGCCTGATGCAATGATGACGTGCACCCGAGACGGGTTGTTGCGACAATGGTCAGCACCCCATTTGCGCAACGCCGAGCGTCAAGGTCGGTACAAAGCTGCAGCAGATGCCGCACTGGCACGGGACTGGGATGAACGCCGAGTGATGTTTGTTCGTGCGAGAGACGCAGAAGACATTGGAAAGTTGTCCTTGGCCATCGAGCTCTACGAAGCCTTGGGCCGCGCCGAGGATGTCAAACGGCTCTTGCGACGGCAAAAGGAGGGTGGAGAATGACCGAAGGCTCTACCGTGACCCTCGAGAAAATCAACCATTACCTCGATGTTACTCGTCGTGCCCGGGAAAAAGCCACCCCTCTTGTGAAGGCGGGGAGTCCGGAGGACGCCCACCTCAGCGTGATGCTCCGAATGGCCGATGACTACGCCTCCGATGCTGCTCATTTCGCTCGTAATGGGGACCTTGTCAGAGCCTTTGGGGCCATCAACTACGCTCACGCATGGATTGATGCCGGAGTAAAAATTGGATGGCTTGACGGCCACGGTGATGACGTGTTGTTCACGCTTCCTTGACGGTTCTATAGCGAGTCAACTAGGTGAAGGAACGAACCTCGCTTCACTTCGAGGACCGGAAGATTGGCCTCGAACAACCGGCGTTTCAGCCCTCTGTCAACGGTGAGTGTGCAACACTTCCGTTCCAATGCCATCTCAAACAGGATGTCATCGGTGTGGCCTTCCTTGGAGGGTACAAGGGTGGATCGTGACAGCAGCAAGGGCATGAGGAGACCCTTGCGCATTGGGCGATCAGCGTTGAGTTGGTTCAGCTCCGCCAGAACGGAGGTGGGCAACAGCCATGTGGTTGGCCCCAAAACAGCGTCGAGCTGAGCATCCATGTTGAGTTGAGCGTCCACACATGCCGCCCATCCACAGGCGTCAATCAGGATTTCCTTCATGGGTCGGCCTCACACGATGGTGCCGTACCCGATGAGTCGCCAACGTGAACCGACTCGTCTTGAGATGGAGATGCGCTGCCCAATATCTGCGCATATGGGGAGTCGCAAATCGAGATTAGTTCTCGTTTTCTCAGCGTTTCTGGTCACACCAACAGAGGTTGCTGTGGCCACGTTGACCATGAGCATCTCGTTGTTCCGCAAGGGCTGAATTTTCTCTGGTGCTTCACCATCACCGCTGACCATGTGAGACATCAGGTTAACGCTGACATTCATGCTGGTGTGCACGTCCGGTAGTTCCCCCTCGCGGGCGACGACTTGCCCGGACAGGTTGTCGGCGGTGGTGATGGACGGGTCAAGGAAGGTGGCCATCCCACACAATCCTCCAGCGTGCATTGTTTCGAGGTTCAAGCCGCCTCCTTGCATGCTGCTGACGACGGCGTGAATGGGCTCCCATTCGGATTTGTTGCCTTTCTCGATTTTTCGACCAGGGCCAATCACCACAGCGTCGCCTTCTTTGAATTCGCCTTCGACGATGCTTCCACCGATGACGCCACCGCGCAACTTGGTGGGGCGTGTGCCGGGCCGATTGATGTCGAACGACCGTGCAATGTGCATGATGGATCGTCGGTCACCCGTGCGATCGGGTGTAAGGATGGTGTGCTCAATCGCTTCGATCAAGATGTCGAGGTTTACATCGTGGTGAGCCGATACGGGGATGATCGGTGCCTTCTCAGCAATGGTGCCCTTCAAGAACTCTTGAATTTCTTGATGAGATTCAAGTGCCCGTTCTCTTGAGACGATGTCAATTTTGTTCTGGACAACAACGATGTTCTCGATGCCAGCGATTTCCAGGGCCATCAGGTGCTCACGAGTTTGGGGCTGAGGGCACGTTTCGTTGGCAGCCACCATCAACATGGCACCGTCCATGATCGATGCTCCCGTGATCATGATGGCCATCAGCGTCTCGTGACCTGGTGCGTCGACAAACGAAACGACGCGCTGGAGTTCTTCAGCCACATCTTCGCCGCCCTCAGGGCGCTTACCGGTGGCGTAATACTGACCGTTGTTGTCCTTGTAGAACGCCGTATCTGCGTAACCAAGTTTGATGGAGATGCCACGCTTCCGTTCTTCGGAATGGGTGTCGGTCCAAACGCCCGATAGGGCTTGGGTCAACGTGGTTTTTCCGTGGTCGACATGGCCAACAAGGCCGATGTTCACTTCGGGTTGGGCTGGAAGCTTTCGTGCCATGCTCCCATCCCCGTGTGTTCTCGACGACCCTCTCGGGTTCACTCCGCTGCGTTTTCGTCACCGGAAGAGAGGATGGTGGCCAGGTCTTTGTTACCGGTCTCAACCACCTTCAGATTGATCTGTCGAGTGTCTTGGGTGATGGTGTTGCCACGGAAGTTTCGTCGGCGTCGTAGACCTTCGGGCTTGTATCGAAATCGCTTCTTTTCAGCACCTTTTTTCTTGTGGACAACCACTTGACCCTTGTAACCGGTGGATTGGGTGACGAGGATGGATTGTCGGGAACCGCCTTCAAGATCACGGCGGAGAGGGGTGCCGGTCTTGTCTGACCCGCCGGTAATCTCCAGTTTGTAACCGCTCAGGGTTTGTTCACCTTCGCCAACGAAGATACCATCAACAACGTCCCCAATGCGCTTTCCGAGCAATTGGGCGTGGTTGTTACCGGCGATTTTCAACGAATAGGATTTACCGCCGTTCTTGGGGTTGGTGTCGTTCACCACTGCAACGAATTCAGCCATATCAGCACCTCTTAGGGTTTGTCCGAATCGCGACCCGTATTTAGCCCCATCGTCTCCAACTCAGAGGCTTCACCGTCGCTGCAATCGCTTGGGCAACAACAATTCCAACCGTCCTGCGATGTCGCTGGGCAGGAGATTGGGCATGCTGAGGTGTGTTGTTCGTCCTCGGCCGCCCTCGACCGTGGCCACATGAGAATCCACAATCCCCTCTTGCACGAGGGTCTTCACGTACTTCCACAAGGTGGTGTGACTCTTCGGTTTCTGTTCGTATTCTTCACAAACCACCTGGTAAAGACCTTCCACATCGCCCATGGTCATGCGTTCCTGGTTTCGCAGGCGACGGCACATGGCCAGCAAAGCAAGCATGACCTGAGCGTTCAAGTCGTCAACCACCTCAAGCCGGTCTCCGACGTAAACAGAGCCGCTGCTGGCAACCACCTCGTTGATGTCCTGGACGGAAATCTCTGGCACGGTGTGTTCGTCTTGTCGGGCTTCACAACGTTCGGCAGCGTTGTTGAGCACCTCGATCACGCGACGGGCATCCCCGCTTGGCTCGGCCTTCTTAGCGATGAGGCTGAGCATCTCATCGGTCCATGATCCGGGTGATAATGCAGCCATGGCCCGTTGCCGGGCGATGGCTTCCAAGCCTTCGAGGTCGTAGCGTGGTACTCGGAGATGATTTGATTGGCCAAATTTGGAAATGACGGCCGTCTCGAGAACATCAAGCACCTGTTCTTGACTGACGAGGATGAGCGACACGCTCCCTGAGCCTTCCTGGTCTTCGTCGATGCGGAGAAGTTGGTACAGCAACTCGTCTCCCGACCGCCGCAGCATGTGGTCCACTTCGTCGAGCACCACCACGAGATGAGTGCCGTTTCTCCTGATCATTTTACGAACGCTGAGGAGCAATTCGCCCAACGATAACCCTCTGTCCGGGTGGCCAGGGTCAAATTGATGGAGAATGCGTTGGGCAACCCGCATGCTCGTCGATGCGTTTCGACAGTTGACATGGACGGTTTTCAAACTGCGTTTGCCCGAGAGATGCCGCTGCAGGTCGCGGCAGAATGTTTTGGCCAGCACTGTTTTGCCGCTGCCGACAGGGCCTGTGATGATCGCTCGTGCAGCTCCACCTGGGGAGGCGACGGCACTGAACTTGCTTGCCAACGCTCGCTGCAAAGACTCCCTGCCGACCAATTCATCGGGGACATGGTCATAGTCAAGCGGTTCGGGGTCGGTGATGACCAAACCCGCTCCGATTCGGTCGAGATAGCCCGTCATGGTAAGGTAGGCTCTTGTCAACCGTTCTAAAACATGTGGCCGCGCTCGTCCTTCTCCAAGGTCGTTCGGTGGGCTATGTCAAGGGATTTCATCAAACTGGTATCCCAATTCCCACTGCTTTTCACCGAGAGCAACTTCCAGTTCAAACGGTGTGATGAGCGGTTTTCGATACTTCACGGCGTCGTCGATGGCAATACGAGGGCAGGCGGTGTTGACAAAAGCGTCCACAGGGTAGAAGTCAATCAACTCGGGACCGACGTGCTCCAGGGCCAACAAGTACCCTTTCTTGCCGTGTTTGGCAAGCATTCGTTTCATTCTCAACGCCAGTGTCCGGCGCATTTGTCCGGGCTTTTCACCGATGAGAATGCCAAATGTGTTGGCCTCCTGAACGCTCATGATGAGGCCAAAGCGCTGTCGAAGGATACGTTCAATTCGTTCCAATGACATCTCCTCTGCGTCCCCGGTGTAGGGGTCGAGCATGGCCAGGGGTTTTCCAGTGTGGAGCACCAAGCCAATCGGATGGAAATCTCCGCTCCCCAGGAACAGGTAGTGGCCGATGCTCGGGTCGTCACCGGAATAATTGCAGCCCAGCACTTGCCCGGGGAACGAAAGGCGAGCCCCGCCGATGGGAATGGTGACGTCGTATCCTGCCTTTTCCAAACGGTCGTGGTATTCCGGCAGGAGATGGAGGTGTTGAATGGAACCGACCAGGCCGAGTTTGGTGTCGGTGAGTGGAGCCATACGGCCCACCGCATCCATGAATCGCTCTTGGGCTTCCTCCTCGCTCAAATTCGTGGGTGCTGATTGACCTTCCAATCGTTGCTTTGCCATTGCTCGATGTTGTTCAAGCCAAGGCAGAACAGGTTGGAGTTCAGGATCACCGTCATAGGTGACGTTGATGAATTGGGTTGGCATTCCAGAATCAATGTTCATCTGAGAATGACCCATGTGAGCCACCAACTCCACTCCCATCAACTGCATCTTGTCGTGAACAAGGTCACAAGCCCCGTAGCAGGGGTCGGCAGCCAAGACCACTTGGGCGCTGGTGTCGGTTTCAATGGTGTCCATCATTTCCAGGGCTTGCATTTTCAGCCCCTCGGGGACTTGAAGGGCGATGAGGCGATGATCGTTGGTGCGAATTCGCTCCATCAATTCCTCCAACTCGAAGTCGTGTCGGTCCAGATCCATGGTGCTCCCTGTGTGTTGCCCGTCGCCCATGCCTCATGAAGGCACCCATGCTCAATCGCTCATTCGACAACGATGCGTTCTCCATCCATTCGTAGGGTCACCAAGGAGGAAAACATCACGTTCGGGTGCCGTTCACGAAGCCGATTTAACCCGTCTCCCTTTTCCACCACCGTCACGACGTGAACAACTTGAGCTCCCGCCCGCTTCACGCCGTCCAACACGGCTTCCAGTGTGCCCCCGGTTGAAACCACGTCGTCAACGATGAGGAGACGTTCGCCCGGTTGGATGTCGTTGAGGTACATGGCCCCAGAGGAGTACCCAGTTGCTTGATCGATGACGACTTCCCCTTCCATCCCATAAGCGCGCTTTCTGGCAACGACCATGGGGCGTCCATGTTGGAGGCTGAGGGGGGTGGTGAGTGGCAACCCCATCGCTTCGATGCCGAGCAGCAAATCGACGGTGTTCCAATCGACCAGGTCACTCACAAGTTCCATGATGGCCTCCGTGACGTTTGGGTCCATTCTCGGGACACCGTCGGTGATGGGATGGACGAAGTAGGGGTAACCCTCTTTCCAAATGACGGGAGCGTTCGCTAAACTTGCTTTGAGCCGACTCAAGGCGTCCTTCATGAGGCCCTTGGAGGCCAAGCGCCCTATGATTGTTGATGCTGCTTACAACTCGGCAAGGTATTCCACGTATTCTTCGTGGTCCATCAGGTTCTCCAAGAGTTGCTTGTCGTCGGGGTCCATTTGGAGGGCGTGAGGTTCAAGCAAAATGATCCAGCCGTCGTTGTAGGCTGACTCGTTCACCAAATCAGGTGAGATTTCAACTTCGCCGTTCACATCGGAGACGATGCCGGAAAAGGGCGAGACGAGCGAGACTTTCTCGTCTGCTGTCCACAAGGAGAAGAGGCTTCCTCCCTCATCGACCTCGGTGTCTGCTTGAGGGAGAATCACGCGAAGCACATCGCCGATTTCGACACGAATGAATTCACTCACGCCAATCATCAGTTTCGTTTCTTTTTGTTGAAACCACAAGTGGCCTGTTGAATACATTCGGTCTTGAGCAATAACGAATTCGTCGTAGTCGTCGTCCATGGTCCTGCCTCAAACGCGCCTCACTGATGGGGTATATGAATGCTGAGGAAGTTCGGTGCATCGGTGAATGAAACGGGTTAAGAAAGTCGGCTTGTTGGGTCGTTTGGGGAGACCATGAATTTCGGAGAAACGGAAGAACAGCAAATGATTCGTGAACTCGTTCGAGACTTTGCTGAAAGCGTGTTGGCTCCAACCGTTGAGCACCGTGATCAAAACCAAATTCCCCCTTCTGAGGAGTGGCAAGCCTTCCTCGAGTTTGGGCTCCATGGAATCACAATTCCAGAAGCTTACGGAGGTTCCCCGGTTGACGATGTCTCTGAAGCCATCATCATCGAAGAACTCGCTCGGGTGGACCCGTCGTTTGCTGTGATGTATTGCGTGCACGTCGGCCTGTGTTCCATGACCATCGCCCTGCACGGTGATGAGCATCAAAAGAGCACCTACCTTCCTCGCTTGGCTGCGGGAGAAGTTGGTGCATACTCACTCTCAGAGGCAGGAGCCGGAACGGACGCTGCTGCCATGGTCTGCAAGGCCAAACTTTCCGACGACGGAACACATTATGTTCTGAACGGCGAAAAGATGTGGGTCACCAACGGGGCGCAAGCCAAGATTGTGGTGTTGTTCGCCAAAGACGTCGACCATCCCGAATACGGTGTGAAAAAGCATGGTGGAAGCACAGCGTTCATCGTTGATTCCTCGTTTGAAGGCTTCTCTGTCGGTAAGAAGGAAGACAAGCTTGGTATTCGCTCATCGGACACGTGCACGTTGGTCCTCAACGACTGCAAAGTTCCCGTAGAGAACATCATCAAAGGCGCCGGGAATGGCTTCCCAATCGCCATGAACGCTCTGGACAACAGCCGCATTGGAATTGCAGCTCAAGCGTTGGGCATTGCTCAAGGCGCCTATGAGGCGGCGTTGAAGTACGCCCACGAGAGAGAGGCCTTTGGCAAACCCATCGCCTATCATCAAATGATCATGGCCTACCTCGCCGATATGGCAACACAAATCGAAGCCGCCCGTATGCTTGTCTACAAGGCTGCATGGACCAAGGAACAACACTACCATGCAAACGGCCCACGCCACTCAAAGGAAGCCAGCATGGCCAAACTTTTCGCTGGTGATACCGCCATGTGGGTCTCTGAACGAGCCATTCAGGTGCTGGGCGGTTACGGTTACACCAAGGAATTCCCAGTGGAGCGGTTCTTCCGAGACGCTAAAATCACCCAAATTTACGAAGGCACCCAAGAAGTCCAACGCATTGTCATCGCACGAGCTCTCAAAGATTGAACCCTCGGACAGCAATTGCCCAAGAAAAAGGTTCATCCAAACCTAAAGGTCGTCGCCTCAAGCCTCAAGGGCAATCATACGACGTCGAGCCAACGACCAATCGTGGGGTTGCACCGTCAACTCAACAGGGGTGCTGATGTCGTGATGTGAATCAGCGGTTTTCATCATGACCTCCACCGTGAATCCGTTGCCTTGAACCACCAAAGTGACGCTTGGCCGATAGCCATGTGGCCCAAGCAACGTCGTCTCTTTACCGGTCACGATGCCTTGGAGGGTCATCGGTCCAGAGGCCGCCGCCATGCTGCTGGCCTCGCTGCGCAATTTGGTCAGTTCAAGGGCCTCCACCAAACCTTTGAGTCCGGGCGCACCAACAACAGGGGCCACTTCCTTGTGAGATTCAGGTGCGAGCACGGGCGTTGGATCGCTTTTCACAGGTGCTCTTTTTTGTTGAACAGGAGGTTCCACGACCGTGAGTCTGATGGTGTCCAGACGAACGCCAAGATGCATCAGTTCAAGGGTATAGTCGCCGATTTCATCGGGGGTTAATGTCATGGTGTCAAACGTCGCTCCGTCCATGTTATCAGCACCAACGGGCATCTCTTCCTTGGCCCCGTTGCTGTGTTGGATGGTCGACAAAAGGTAAGCGTCCACCTGCTCGGAAAAATCAAACCGAAACTTCACTCCTTCGTCAACCAAATGAGGGGGGGATGAAGTGAGCACAATGGTCCCAGTGACAGGTGTTTTTACCTCAAACAATTCCTCTGGGATGTCCAGGCCCAAGGCAGCGAGCATGGCCAACCATTCCCCCAGTGCGATACCAACATCCGGTGAGGCACCTGTAAACGAAAACATGAGTTCTGTGACCCATTCAGGAGGGCGCTCCCCCGTCATTTTTGCAAGAAGGGTGGAGAACTCATCGCCGGAAATGAGGCCGTTCTTGTCCTTGTCCAGCTCCAAGGTGAGGTCAAGTGGGGACATGGCAGAAGATTCCACCCATCCTCGGAAGTTGGAAACCAACAACTTGGCCATTTTGTTTCGCTTGGTAATGGCCTCGATGTTGCCTCCGATGGCTTGCGCACGGGCGTTGAAAATGGCCTTATCTGGCAAGACGATAGGTGCAGGCATGTTCAAGCCATGGAAGGGTTGGTCATGAAGATAGTCCCTGCGGAGGAGGGGAAGGCCACGGTTGGCCAAGATTGAGGGTCTCCATGAACAAACGGGAGGGTGTTTAACACGGCTTCAAGTTCGGTGGGGGTAGAGATTTCTCGCTCGATCTGCAGTCGATAAAGCCAAGCCAAAAGACGGCCCAATCGCACACCACTCCCGAGCCCTGTTCGCTGCATGAGCCAGCGTCCGTCAACCAAAGGCGCCACCGCTTCAATGGAGGGAGTCAACTTCGACCACCCGTTGAGGAACACCTCAATGGCTTCAGTCATGGACGGGGGGAGCTTCCCTTCTTTCACGGCAAGCTTGCAGGCCTGAACATGCGCCGTCGTGTCCTCCCCTAGGCAGTGGGCATAGATTCGCATGTCTGCTCGGTTCGGGAGGGGTACAGCCCGCAATCGAGTGGAGAACAGGGCGGTTGATTGCAACGTGGTTTTTGGTACTGTAAGGCCTTTGAGGACAGGAGCAAGGTCATCATGGTCCTGATGGCTCATGAGGAGGGCAAGTTGCTGATGCAACGCCCATCCGGTGGCGGGGGGCTGATCCAACCATTGGAATTGATGATCTGGCACGGTCCGAAGCCCCTTGATCACATGATGCAGCACGCCGTCGTTCTGCATCTGCTGGAGAACAACACCGGGCTGCGAGCCAGTAAAAATTTTCTTGAGTTCCGACCACTTCCGTTCGACTGCAATGTTGTCCAAGGAAGATCGGAGCAAGACCAGCGCATGATGGAGTTCGTTGTCAATATCCCATGTGGTTGGGTTGTCAACCCCCCAGAACCGATAGGCCCTCAAAATTCGAAGGGCGTCTTCACGGCACCGTTCGTTGGGGCGACCAACCGCTCGAATCGTTCGTTGTTCAAGGTCCTTCACGCCTTGGTGAGGGTCGTAGAGGACACGTAAATTCAGGTCCACTGCCATGCTGTTCATGGTGAAGTCTCTTCGTTTGAGGTCTTCTTTGAGAGAGAGGCCCCATTCAACTTGCGAGGGTCGACGTCCGTCGGTGTAGAGCGATTCTGTTCTCAATGTCGTGACTTCGTAGACGGCGCTGGCTCCTTTGATGGAAACGGTTCCAAACGCCACGCCCGTCGGAATTGCTCTCTTGCCAAAAATGCTCAACGTCGTTTCGGGTGGACAAGAGGTGCAGAGGTCCACATCATCACCGGAAATCCCCAACCAGGCGTCTCTGACACATCCGCCGACCAACCACGCTCCGTGACCGTGTTCGGCTAACGTGTTGATGATCTCAGCAACCTCGTCGGGGAGTTGTTCAAGCCATCCAACCATGCCTGCTGGCAAGTCGCAGCCTTCAGTGTCGGCTTGGACGGTGGACGAACGCTCGGTGATGTTGTAACCCTCCAACTTGTTCCATGCTGGCAGGCGTCAATGAAAAAGGATTATCACGGCTGGGCAGGCCCGACAGGCAATGGTGTGGAGTGAAGAGGATGTCGAACTCGTTCCCGTAGCCTGGCTCAAGGCTCACGAGGAAATCAAACCAAGAAACAAGGAAAAGCTCCTTGAGATGACCAAGCGGTGGGGTGGATTCACCAAACCTCTTGTCGTTGACCAACGAACAGGTGTCATCCTCGACGGTCACCACCGATATCATGTCAGCATGAATCTAAACCTTGCTCGTGTCCCCGCCATTTGCGTTGATTACATTGCCGACGACCGCGTCACGGTCACCGTTTGGCCGGCATGCGGCCGGACCGATTTGACCAAAGCAGAGGTCATTTCGATGGGGTTGTCCAACGATGTGTTCCCTCCGAAAACGAGTCGGCATTCCATGGCCGACGATTTGCCACCGATTCACGTGTCGTTGGAGCGGTTGGCGCTGCTTCAAGACGAGAGCCCTTGACGCGTTTGAAGCCACATTCGCCATTTCTCGTTGCCTTTTCCGTCCAACTTAACACCGTGGCCTGGTGGGTTGCTGGGGGACACATCGACCGTTGTCAGGACGCCTTCATGGACCACATCCAAGGACGTTGGTTGGCCTGCTCTTCCAAGGACCAATTTTGAAAGGTGTGCGGATGATTTGACACGCAATCCGTTGACTGCTAGAATTTCATCACCGACTTGTGTGAGGTTTCTGAGGGGCGACCCCTGGTGGAAGGTGGTGATTCGGATGCGATGTCCGTCGTCTTTGAGGCCCACGCCTAACCAAGCGTCGAGGTCTTTGATGGGTCGCTCGGGGCCTAGTTTGAGTCTAAAATACGACATGGCTTTTTCAACGGGTGGGGCGGTGCGGTGTTTGACCAATCGATCCAGGAAGGGGCCCATTGACTGACCTCCCGGTGCTCCCTGGAGGGTTTTTCGGATGTCTTGGTATTCTACGCCAAGACCCAAAGGTTCAGTGGCACCCATGGCGTAGTTTGCGCAAACTTCCGCCATCAAGTCGCATGCACCGTAGGTGTTTTTGTTGCGGCGACGCAATTCAACGTCCAAGCACATCATGGCCAATTCTCCCTCAAGGTAGTATGAGATTTGGCTTTCTCTCGTGTATGGTCCCCCTCTATAGAGGTGTATCCACGCATCGTGACTTGATTCTGCAAGGGATTCCCGGTGGCACCCGTTGCACCGCTTGTGGCGATTCATTTTCCTCATGAAATCCAATCGCCAGTCTTCTTCAGACCATGCTCCAGAACGAACGCACATCATGTCGCCCAACCAAGAGGTGCCTCCTTCGAACCACCACAAGAGGTCCGTGTGCCCTTCTGATTGAAGGTCATAATCGAGGAACGAGGTTGGCTTGAGTCGTTTGACGTTCCACTGATGAAGGTATTCATGGGAGAACAGGCTAACGAGGTCCCTGTATTCTTCGTCGTGACCCGGGAACAAGCACGATCGAGGCATCATGGAGGTTTGAGAGTTCATGTGTTCAAGGCCGCCTCGCCCCGTATCCGTCAGTTGGAGCACAACCGTGTATTCTCCCCAAGACGGGACGCCGAAGAGAGCGTGGTGCTCCTTGATGATCTTCTCCATGTCATCTTGGAACACAGCCAACCGCTCTGGATTTGGTTCGTGACCACCGCTGTCCCAGATCTTGAGGTGATGCGGTCGACCGTCCACAACCCGTGTGATTGGGGCGTTGGGATTGACTTCCATGATGCTGTCAAGAAGGGCGTCTCGGTTGGGCGCGCTGAAGGCCCAACGACGCCCCCCGTTGCGCTGTTTGCCCTTCTCGAGGGTGGTCAATTGAGTGGCAGCGTGCCAGGATTCAGGTGCGGTCAATTCCACACGGTGCTCCTGATGGCAACGGTCCGGGTCAATGCCCTTGGTGGGCCAAAACCACGTGTACGGTGGCATCATGTGAAGGTGAGTCGAGTCAAAGTGATTGGAACGAACGGACAATTCTCGAGCGAAGAGGTCGTAGGTTATTCGTACCTTTGAGGTTGATTTCTTGAGGTGAACCACCATTCCGTCCACATTCATCCGTTTCCAATTCAACGCATCGCCGCCCTCATCTTCTGCGGTGAAGTTGAACATGTGTTGAATGGGTTCTCGCAAAAAATACGATCCCGGGACCCAGCGAGGAAACTTGAGGTGAAGGCTACGAGAGGTGAACGGTCCGTCCAATTCCAAGCCGATTTCCAGACGATGTTCTTCAGGGTTCATGGCGTTGATGCTGAACGTCATTCCCGAACTTGTGGAGGTCATGCATCGAGTTCCGTTGCGGCGGTTGATAGGTTCTCGCATGCCACCCGAAGCAGAGGGTTAAGGTCGCTGTTGAGCATGGTTTCCACCCGCTGCTTAACGCTGGGTTCATTGGCTCGACCAATCAATCGTTCGAGCAGGATGGAGCGGTCGATGAGGCCAAGTGATTCATCGTCAACCAAATCCCAGCGTAGAGCGTCTTCATGCTGACCTTGGTGGAGGACCCACTTGGCCAACACATCGTGGCCACCTGCACGTTTGAAATTCTCTACGTGAAGATCCTTGGAGGACGACACGTTTGAACGCAAAAGCGAAGCAAGGGCCTTTCGGTCCGTGCCGTTGAGTCTTGAAAGCACATCGGGAAGGGCATCGCTCCAGTGCTGAGTGACCCACCAAACCAATTCCGGCGTTGGGCTTGTTTGGTTCAAATACGGCAGAACAACATCCGATTCCACGGCATGCCCGTCTCGTAAAAGCCCCTGCAGTGCGAGGCGCTGGACATCATCATCCGCATCGTTCAAACCTTGTTCCAACATGTCAAACGGCAAGCCTGGTCGAGCGAAGACAGCGCGGCGAACGATGGGGTTGCTGTGGGTTGCTAAGGCTCTCCTGTCCTCGTCTGAGCCCCAACGTAGAACCACCAAAGCGGCTTGGTGATGCACAAGAGTGTCCTCGTTGAGCAACACGCCTTGAGCGGCTTCCACAGCGTCCTCGCCGAATTCTGCCAACAGGTTCACACCAGCTTGTCGAACGTGGAGTTCAGGATGCTTCAACAACACATCAACGCTTTCGACACCGACCATTGGGGCCCATTTGCGGTGAGCGTCGATGGCTTTGGCCACGAACCAAGGATCGTCATCGTTGAGCAAAGTGACGAACCCTTCGAGCGCTTCGGGTCGGTCGTGTTCATAGAGGTCACGCACCGCTCGTCGGCGCGTTCGAATGTCCCGATGAGTGAGGCGGTTCATGGCTCGTCCCAAATCGGTGGGCATGGGTGTGTGAAAGCGCCGTCCCTCATAGGTCTGTTGAATCTTATCGCAACTCCCACCAAACAAGGGCCATGGCCACGGGTACCAGCATCAACAACCTTCGGTGCATGTGCTGCGTAGCCCTGAGATGCTCAACATAACTGGCAGGCATAACCTCCACGCTTGAGGTCAGGCCGCGCCGGCGATGCTGGGGCACATTGGCCTCAATGTAGGTCATCATCTTTGCTCGGAGCTCGGGTTCTCTGCTGTTTTGCTGCCCACGTCCAACCACCAGCCGAACCGGATGGTGCTGACACTTCTGGAGAGCGGCTATGGCGATTGACAACGGGTCGATGGCGTCGTGCAGGTCGACACGAACGGCACGTCCGTCACTGCGCACATGACTCAACACCCTCCATCGCCCAACGCCCTCGTTGTAGGGTTCCAAGGAACGTTGGAGTTCGGGGAGTGGGTCGACGGTAAAGGCAACAGGCACCGTCCGCCAACCGAGCAGCGGGCCGAGGAACACAGCGGTCACAAAGGGTGTGATGCAAAGAAACTGAGCGGTCATCAGCAACTCATCGGGCTGAGTGAGTGAGGACACGACGGCCAATGAAAACCCGAGGAACACCCCCACAAAGAACCCCGCTTGGACGCCGGTGACCAAGCCAATGCGCTTCATCCCTTCATCGGTCACGGACGGTGGGTGGCTGATGGCGGATTCAATCCTTCCGATGTTCGCAAGGTCTTTACGGCGGCCTCGTGGACTTGAACCATGGAACGGAACGGGTTGGAGGACCGATTCCGTGAACGCCGCATCGGCGGTTGGGTGCTCGGGGTTTCGGGTTTCTTTTTCATCTCCTTTTTCTTGGCGCCATGGACGGTTGATGCAGGCACCATTGTTGATTTGGAAGGGCGGGCCAACGCGTTTGATTTTGCCACCAGCGACGGGTGGGGGTCAGCAGGGAACACGAATTTTGTTCAGGTTGATGCCAACGGCACCGTTCATCAACACGACCGATTGGTTTGGACCTCATTGAACCCTTATGCTGCGCTTATCTACGGGTTCGGTGACCTCAATTGCCATCAAAAATACGAACGCTCCTTGGAAGTGAATGCGAATCAAATGCCCGTTTGCACCCGGGACGTGGGTATTTTCTTCGGGCTGGTCCTTGGTGGGATGGCCTTCAACCGCAGAGGGTGGAACCGCTGGACGGTTCGTGACACTTGCCTTTCGATGCTCCCCGAAGCCTGGCTCCAGCCTGTCTATCAAAAGAATTGGCGCACGATGGCGTGGTTAGGCGTTGGCCTTCTGCTCTGTTTGCCCCTCATTGCTGACGGGTTCCTGCAATTGCTCACATCGTACGAATCCACAAACACAAAGCGGATCTTAACGGGTGTACCCTTTGGGTTCGGGCTGGGCGTGTTGATGTGTTCCATGTTCGCAGCCCGAGCCGACGCCTTCAGCTCAGCAGGTCAGGTGCTCTTGCCAGGGAGTTCGCGTTTTGTCCTTTCCTCAACCGAAACAGCGCGTCAGGAATCGGAATGATTCGGCGGTGGAAGGGACCACCACACCACCAACTCTTCGGGTGTCGACGGAATGGGGCAACCTTCGTGGCCGCTGGTGAGAATTTCGAGCCGGTGATTGACATCATGAACGGCTTTTGTCAAGGTCGGTGACAGCGCTTTTCCTTCCTCTACATGAAGGACATCCCCCATGGCTTGTTTCCATGGCGCCCCAGGGTTCGCTCGTCGCCATGAAGCAAGCGTGCTGCGAAGCGGCCACATTGCAAGTGTCAACCGTGCGAAACCCAACCGCTCGTCTCGAAGCTTGAACAATTGAGCGTCTGAGAAAGGAACGTGGTTCTGCTGCTTGTGAATCCAGTTCTCGTTGAGCAACCACCGCACGAGCCGTTGCGTATGGCGCTGTGTGACAACCCGGACCGGTCCCAAGGACGTGTACAAACGCGGCACTTCTGATGACCCCACCATCAGCGAAAGGGTGCCGAGGATGGACCATACAGAGTGAGCCAATGGCGTCAAGGGGACGTCGTTGGCTTCTGCAGAAGCGGTTGGCCAATGCTGCTGGGCATCCTCCATCCACTGCGAGGGTGAGGCGCCGCCCAACCAGCCCACGTGGAGGGCCGTGCGTTCTTGTGGGGCGCCGGGCAGTCGCTGTTGCTTCTTGACCTCATGGACCAGGCGGTTGAGCAAATGTCGGTCCACTGCGTCTCTGTCGACGTTGAGGGGGTCGGGTTTGCGGTTGAAGAAGCGTCGCAATTCCTTACGAAGGGCGCGTTTGAGTTCATCGAGCCCCCCTTCGTTCATGATGGGGCCCACCACGTGACATCGGTCAAACGGTGATGGGACATGGCCTCCTTCAGAAAACAAGGCGTGGAATCCAGCACGGATGGTGGTTTGAATTTCCTGCGTTTCAAAATATTCTTGCTTCTCGCTGCTCATTCGCAGGGTCCCGCTGTTGATTCGGCGCATGGCTTTGGCAGGGTCACAATCGATCCAAAAAACGAGGTCGGGAATCATGGCTGCAGCGTTCATGTTGGCCACCTGTTGCGGTCCCAAATCACCCACCACGCCCTGATAGATGATCGAGGAGTGTATGTTTCGGTCCGAGACAACAACGGTCCCAGCCTCGAGCAGCGGTCGGATGAACGTGTGGGAGTGGTCCAATCGATCGGCAGCGAACAGACCGGCCTCCTCGAGGGGGGTTTTGTTGCCGAGTTTGACCGAAGAAAGCGCCAGCTTTCCCAGTTCACTGTGGCGTCGAGGTTCGTGGGTCATGACCACGTCGGGAAAGGCGAAATCATGGAGCAGTTCGCCAAGAATCCGGGCTGCTTCACCCTTGCCTGACCCGTCGCCTCCCTCCACGGTGATGAGGTACATGTTCAGTCCTCGCGCATGTCGTTGTAATCTTCTCTCGCAAGGACATTGACAACCATGCCGGCGACGATGAGTGTTGGTCCGATGATGATCAGCCCTCTGCTAAGCAAGGCCACACCTGCCAGGTATTGAGAACGACGATAGTGAACTCCTCGCCGGGTTTCGATGGCGGATTGAATACCCGCAAACGCAGTGATGATGGTGAGGAATCCAATGATGCTGGACAGGCTAACAGCGTTGTCGAGGCTCCAGCCGTCCGACGTGGTGCCCTCAGATTCGGTGTTGATGCCTTCACCGACCTTCATGGTCACTGGGCGGAGTTCAACCCTGTCGGGCGTGAACGTCCGTTTGACCGTAACATAGCCGTCTTCCATCACCACCAAAAGATGGACTTCATTGGCCATGTTATCGAAAGTAAAGTACCCGTCTTGATTGGTTTGAACGGTTTGGAGAAGCGCTTCTGAGTCAGCGTCTCTCAACTCAACGGTGGCGTTGGCCAAACCGTGCCCGTCATCATCAAGAAGAACCAATCCGGTGATGCTGACGGAGGCTTGGTCTTCGAACAGTGAGGTGCTCAACAGTTCGGAAGGATTTCCTTGCAAGATCAGCGCACCGCTGATGATTCCCAAGATGCTTCCCACCATGATCAGTCCTGCAGCCATGTTCCGCCATCGGTCAATGTCACGGTCTTGCATGGCCAGCCAATCGTTCTCAGCTTCGACTTCTTCTATTTGCTCGATCACCATCAACTCGCTGTCGTCGACAACCAGGTCGTCTTCGTGGCTGTTGGCCTCTCGTTGAGCACCGAGCCGCGCCTGGACGCGGGAACGAAGAGCCGACATACGTTCCTCTCGTTCATCCATTGCGCCAGCACCCCCCTTCGTTGAAGCGAGGTCGTGCGCGGATAAGACCCCTTTCCTTGCTCATCGCGTGGTTAGGACTTCCTTAACAGCCATTCCGTGAAGGCGATAAGGCCGAGCACCAAACCCAACCCGAGGCCCGCAAGTACGGCCAAACCTGTGTTTTGGGCCGAATCCGGAGTGGTCGGTTCGACCACCGCGACTTCCTCTTCCACTTGAGGTGTTTCAACGGGAGGTTCAAGGTCCAAGAAGGCTTGAGTGCGCAAGCCAAGTTCCACCAAGCGGCCCACCCGTTCGAGGGAACTGGCACTGACCTTGTCCGGTGTGTCTTCCATGGTGTGCCAATAGGTGCCGAAGGTGCCAATTTTTTTCTCACCGTACACGGGATCCATGATGTTCACGCTGGGGATCCCAAGTGCCAAAGGATGGACATGGTCATCCAAGACAGCGGTTGAGACGTTGTATTGCATGATGTTGAGACCTGGTGTGCCGTCGCAGCCTTCCTCGCCAGCGATCAACCCCAACGCTCCTCCCAAGACCACAAGTCGTTGTTTGAGGGTGCTGTTGCCCGGTTCAATGTTGTGGAGCTGCAGGTCAGCATCGCCGACCATGTCCAACAACACAAATGCAGCGATGTTTTCAATTTCATCTGCACTGAGAGTCTCTGACCACGCCTCTGCGCCTTCCGTGTAATTTTCATTTTGATCTTCAGCGTCGTTGAAGAAGAGGGTAACGGAGTGATTGAGGTTCAGCGACGGCACGATATCAATGAATTCCATCAGGATCGCTGTGCCGCTTGCGCCATCGTTGGCTCCGGGGACCGCAAGGGTCGTGTTGGTTTGGTTTGAGTCCTGATCAGCTTTGTTTCTTGAATCGTAATGGGCGCTCAGCACCAGCATTGGCTGACCTGGTCCGCCGTTGCCGGTGTGGGTGAGGAACAGGTTTGTGAGGGTGATGTTGTGCCGAGTATGGACGGAAGTGTCAACGGTCCATCCGTTCTCTTGCCCTTGTTGGGAAATGATGTTCCGCAGGTCAGCGGAGGCGTTTGAACCGGGGATTCTCGGTCCAAGGTTCACCTGGTCGCTCACCGAACGGTTGGCTTCGTCACCATCGAACACGAGATTCTCGGTTGCATCGCAGACCTCACTTCGCAGCATAAACGAGGAGTCCGAGTCGGCGGATTGAGCGAACGCCGATGTTCCTGTAAAGGCCAGCAACAGCACCGCAGCGAGTGTGTTGAGGCGGACAAGGCGGTGAGCCATGTTGATGCCTTCACCACGGACTCTTAAATACCTCCTTTTCTTTCGTTAAATTGGAATCTACCCCACGATTCCTACGGTGACACCAATGTCGGAACAACGCTCCACTCCCGCCTTGCTTCTGGCCCTTGTCATGGTGGTGACCGTTCTCTCACCACTGGTGGCTGCATCCGGTGACGAACAATCCGGATCCACGGAGCAGGCTTACGATGCTGAAACCGGCCTTATTGTCGGTGATTTGAGTGATTTCGACCCCTCCGACGGTGCGGATTATCTTTTCATCCACGAGGCAGAACCCGTGGTTTCAGCAACGGGATTCATGCGACAAGCATGGATCGACGCAGGGCGCCCCGGTGTTGACGACATGAAATACGAGCCGGTCACCTCTGGCCGCTCGGCCCGTTCCTGTACTCCGCACACCGTGGGTGACACGCTCACTTCCAACACCGCCGATGGCACAAAAAATGTCTACGTTGCAAAGACCACCAACTCCGTTGCCTTCCTCGTGGAATCTGGACGAACCCTCTCATCCACGGTTCTCAACAATCTTGCCAGCACCTGGGACACCACCATTTACCCAACGATGACCACCTACTACGGCAAGGATTACCAAGACGGGCGTGGATTGGCTCCTCCCGATGTCGACAACAACTGCCAAGTCCAAATCGTCGTGTATCAAATGGACGGGGCTTACGGAACCGGTGGTTACTTTGCGCCCTCCTATTCCTCATCAAGAGAAGCCGTCTTTGTCGATTTTGCAGACATCACCCTCAGTTGGGGCAAGTCAATTCTCGCTCACGAATTGCAACACTTGCTTCACAACGCTCTGGACCCGTACGAGAACTTGTGGATCGACGAAGGCAATGCCGATGTTGCAATATACCTCTGCTTTGGTGCCGATTCCACCCTTACTGGACACGTCAATGCGTGGACAGGAAGTCCTGAACAGTCGGTTCGATGGTGGAATCAACGTATCGCAGATTACGGTGCGGGCTACATGTTCACCATGTACCTCGCCGAACATTTGGGTGGAGGGCCTGCTGTCCGCCAATTGGTGCAGGACTCCGCCACCGGTGGACTGGGTGTGGAAAACCTCGCCCTTTCACCTCAAGCCGGTCAGGTCGGACTTTTGGGAAGAACAATGGGCGAAATTTATGCCAATTTCAGCATCGCTGCAACACTGGATTCGGATCAAGGAATTTACGGATACCCCAGCTTAACTTTGAATCCTGTTTGCTCTGGAGGAAGTTTCTGTACTGCGCAACCCACCGAAATCAACAGCGATTGGTCTTCGCCTTGGTCGTCGACTGGCAACACCCTCGAAGGCTGGGGTCTTCGCTCGTTCAAATTTACACCGGGTTCAGCGTCTGCTGCACCGCTCACAATCAGAGCAACAGCCGACGTGTCGCAATTCGACGGCGTTGTTGTCACCAAATCCACCATCGATGGTTTGTGGTCCGCTACGGACCTGAATTTTGTCAACAACGTGGCCACGGCATTGGTCCCCGGTTTTGGCAACTTGACCGATGAAGTCTACGTCATCACCTGGTATGCCAGCACCGTCGCCGATTGCGATTACACCTCCTGCGGCCCCAGCTACCCGACCGGGATTGTGGATGTGGAGGCGGCCCGAATCACTTCTCCCGCCACCCTTGCACTCAACACCACCGCTCTCTCAGACCGAGACGGAGACGGCCTTGATGACACGGTCATGATCAGTTACGGTGTGTTGTCGAATGCGTTCTTTGAAGACTTGGATGTCAACATTCTCGTCACGGACAGCTCTGGCAACAACGTGGACACGATCACCGATCGCATCGCTGCAGGAGGCGGCCAAGAAGTCACCAGTGAGGTGTACTTTACCGCCCCACAAGCCGGACAGTACAATTTCAACCTCGTCATGAACGATATGTTGGGTGCTGTGGTTGATTCGGCTCAGACTCCACCCCAAATACTGGGGAACATGAAACCTGTCGCCAACGGTACTGTGGCCTCGGGTGCGGTTCAAACATGGGAAAACATTCAGTTCCTCGGCGACGGTTTTGACGCTTGGGGCTTGTCACTGGACAACAATTCACTCCCTTACTTCGATTTGCCCACAGCGTATGCTTGGACATTCGGCGACAACGGTTCTTCGAACCTTAAGTCTCCGTTGCGCTCCTACACCTCGGTGGGCGCCTTCAACGCCACCCTGCGGGTGATGGACCAAGGAGGAACCTGGTCGGATACCGACGTGCACGTTGTCAACGTGACGGACGCTTCTGCCCCGGTGCCAATCGTGACCGTGAACAACGTTGTCATCGACAACGAGATCACCTTGCTGACCGATCAGCGCATCCTTTTCTCGGCAGGCCGAACCGTTGACAACGTGCCTACGGAAGAACTCAACTTCCAATGGGATTGGGGCGACGGGTCAACGGACGGTGGAGTGGGAATGTACGCCGCACAGCACGAATGGGGTGAAGTTGATGGAGAGAACACGACCTACAACCTTACGCTTGAAGTCTCAGATGGCTACAACGTGGGCCAAAAAACCATTCTGGTCAACGTTAACAATCGAGTTCCCGTTCAAATCTTTTCTGAAACCTTGACCACTCAAACCTACACCACTTTGGTCATGCCGGATGTGTTCATTGACCAAGACGGTGAACTCGTGGCTTACGACTGGACGTTTACTGACGGTGCCCGCTTGGGTACAGGGACGCCCACCAGGAGCGATGAATTCTCAACGGTCACCAGCGCACAAGCCAATCCTATACTGGCTTGGGATACCCCGGGTAACAAGACGGTCAGCCTTACCGTGACTGACGACGATGGAAGCCAAATGACGGCCCTGTTGAACGTGGTGGTTCTCAACCAACTTCCATTTGCAGCGTTTGATGTTCGAACCTCCTCAGCTTTGGGCTCATCAGATATTGACTTCCGTGAAACCGACGGTGAGGTTGATGAGGCGTATGTTTTCGATGGCCGACTTAGCATGGATCCCGATGGAACAATTGGCGATTCAACGGACATCGCTGTTTGGAATTGGACATTCTCCGATGGTACCTTCGGTGACAGGCCGCAAATGACTCACACCTTCACAACGCCTGGTGAGCACAGTGTGACCCTTGTCGTCTTTGACTCGTTTGGTGAAGCCAGTTTCCCACGTACCATGGCCGTACGAATTGCCAACCCCTTGCCCCTGATCGATGTGAGGATTCTTGATGGTTGGATCAACGGCTCTCTCGTGACATCCACAACAGCGCTTCCTGAAGGGACAGAGCCGGACATGTGGTCTCACACCTTCAGCGAAGATGGTGATGTGGTGACAGCACCAGGGAGATTGTTGTTCTTTGATTCCTCGGGTACCCGAGACGGCGATCGACAATTCGAGGGACGGTACGTGCCCTTTGAATCCAGCTCCCCTGAATGGAACGGTCTTGTGGAGTACACGTGGGATTTTGGCGACGCCACACCTCTCAACCATGAGGCTCATCCACGGCACGCTTACACGCTACCTGGGGCCTACACGGTCACACTGACCGTTCGTGACGCTTTCGGAACGGGGGACGTTACTCGTGCCTCCTTTGGTGTGATGGTCGACCATCCACCTTCAATCAACGAGATCTTCCTCACCGACAGCATTTACACCACCATCTCATCCTCCTACGATGCCAACATCACCGATATGGAATTCGGGAGCACGCTTGAGGTGTACAGGGATTTGGACGTGAACGATGGATCCATACTTGAACGGGACGAACGGATTTCAAACGAATACACCGTTCGATGGGAATTTGATATTGAAACGGATCAAGACAACGATGGCGACCCAGCCAACGATTGGGTGGGTACCACGGCAGGGTCGATGGAACGGGCGATCCATGTTTACGATGAAACCGGCTTTTACACCCTGATGGTTCAGGTCTGCGATGGGATGGGTCAATGCACTGAATTGACCGCTGACGTCGAGGTTGTACCAGAGCCTGAGGGTCCACCGTCGCTTTCGGAGTTCAGCGCTGAAGAGTGGCGGTCATGGGCAGCGGATGCTGGGTCTGAAATGGCAACATTTGCCGTTCTCATCGTTGTTGCCCTCGTGCTTGGGTGGTTGGTTATGCGAGAAAACACCGAACTCGAGGATGAAGCCAAGGAAGCGGCTGAAACCTACACCGATGTGGAAATGGTTGAAGCCCAAGGCGGATTGCTGGGCATGGATCACCACCAACCCCCACCTGCTCCGAAGATTCTCTCCAAGGAAGAACGACGCAGCGACGACAGTGGGTACGTGCGTCCGTTGCGCCGACGTTGAAGGCGACATGACCTAATACCGTCTTCACCACCTTCTAATCGGCGAGAGCATGCGTGTACACTCCTGGTTGCTTGCCCTTCTTGTTGTGGCAACCGCTCTCAGCAGTGTGGCGTCTCCCATTGAACACGTCCAGGCCGCAGGTGGTTGTGACGGTGAAGTTGTGCCGGTCGATTGGAACCAAACCGTCCAACGCCACGCTATGGTACCCTTTGACACAGGCATGTATTATTACGACGATTTCGAAGGCCAAGGATTTGATGATGAAGGTGAAGGCGACGGCGGTGGGAGTTCCACAGCGAACGATGAATCACACGACGATTCATTGCACCCCGAGGAAGCTTGGATGCACGCTCCAACATGGCCACTCAATGCGTTGGATCCGCTGGAGGAGGGCATCTACACGACCATGCAAATTGGCAACGACAGTTCTGGCGCGTTGCGAATGAATCTATCAAGCACCCATCGCACCACCGTTTGCGTGAACTTGTTTTCCCAAGTTGGCAATGCATCGATACCGGCGACGGCTGATGTGTACCTCATGACAACGGCACAATACGAGCGTTACGAGATACATTACGACACGCTGCACAATTCATGGGGCTACTGGGGGAACTTCAACGACATTGATGAGGCATTAAGTGAGGTGCCTCCAGAGTGGCGCAGCGTTACACCGAACGGTTGGAAGAGTTACAGGGACGTCCATGAATACGAACAAATCACGGATGTCACTTTTTCAGTGGCTCTTGACGCTCCTGAGATTTACGATTCGCTTCTGGGCGATGCGAACTGGCAAGACTTTTACCTCGTTGTGGACAATTGGGACAACGGGCATGACGGTGATCAAACTGCCTCCTCCTCGGTGGTGGTCGCTGAGGTGAGCATCATCCCCACCGAGCGCTCCCTTGTTCTCCCTACATGGAGCGTCCCACTGGTGTTTTTCGCCGCCATGGCGGTCTTGGTAGCCGCTCCATTCATCTTGAACAAACGGTACATGGAGGCTGGGATGGTTGGTGTAGACGCTCCAAAGAACATCCCGTTGATGACACAGACGTCCGCTTTGGCGGGTCGTCATGGGGAAGAAGAATAATTCAGTATTCCATCAAGGTCCAAGCGCGCTTAAGGTCGCGGACGTTGACCAAACCCTTGTTTGAGAGTTTGAATTCACTGCGAAGGGTGGTGTAGACCAGAGCTTGCCCGAGGGCCGGTGCATGGAGGCGGCCCCAATCTCCGCCGTTGCCCAACGCCATGAGGGCGTAAAGGAGAGGGGTGTTCTTGAGGTCGTAGCATGCTTCGACGATTTGCAGAGCGTCTTGATGGTCGTTGACGGTGCCGCAGAACTTGAAAATGGTGTCTTCTGTTGAATGTTCTTTGACCATCTCAACGAGTTCTTCGGCGCTTGGGGTTGTCGTGGTGTTGTGGATGGAGGCGATGATGTTCACGCCGTTGGCCTTGGCCATTTCGAGCAAAGCCGTACGCTTTGATGCCTCGATTGACAGTTCAAGGTCAATGGAGTTCACTTTGGAGGCGATGGCCGATTCCAAAATGGCCAAGCGCTCATCCTCCGAGCCGGGGAAGTGGCCACCTTCTGTGACCGGGCGAACGGTGAAAATCACAGGCAGAGGAATGCTTTCTTTCAGGGTGCTGATGGCTTCGTTGGCGTCGACTTCAGTGGCCTCTTTGACGTGCCATTCGTCGTCTGGAGCCATGACGTGCTTGATCTCCCCGTTTTCGTCTTCCTGGGCCTCGGGTTGGGGCTTGATGAGGTAAAGTCTGTCAAACCGAACTTCGACGAATTCAGCACCAGCGATGTTCGCTCTGGCCGCTTCATCGCCCATTTCTTTCACGGTGGTTCCTTCAAGGGTCACACACACTTTCGGTTCAGCCATGTCGTCCCCACCTGCGACTTCCTCTTAACGCTCACGCCTCGTTTCATGGGACAGGACTGACATGTTTGGTGTATGTTTGAACCAAAGTTGGCCACGGGTTCTCTGCTGTCAAAACCGGCCGTCGAAAAAGGGGCTAAAATGCGACGCTATGTAGCGATTTTGGGGGGGCGGTTAGGGTATGTTTATACCCCCTCGCACAGAGTCTCTATTGATGAGAGGGGTTGGCATGCCATGGGCCTGTAATCGGCGCCCTTGCCGGCTGCTGTTTGCGGCGGCAAACACTTCTCTCAATTGTGGTGGATGCGATGAGTGACGAGTACGATGCAGGTAGCATTCAGGTCCTTGAGGGCCTGGAAGCGGTACGAAAGCGACCGGGGATGTACCTTGGCGACCCTCACGATGGTTCGGCTCTCCATCACTGCATTTGGGAGGTGGTTGACAACTCCGTCGATGAACATCTTGCCAACCACAACGATGTCGTCGAAATCACCCTCCATGCCAACAACTCGCTCTCCGTCCGTGATTATGGCAGAGGAATCCCGGTGGACCTCCATGAAGAATTCGGCATCTCTGCCGCGGAGGTCATCATGACCAAACTTCACGCTGGTGGAAAGTTCGACAACAGCTCCTACAAGGTGAGCGGTGGGTTACACGGCGTTGGTGTGTCGGCTGTGAACGCCGTTTCGGAATGGATGGAAGTCACCATCCATCGTGACGGAATCGTCCATCGGCAGCGGTTTGAGGCCGGCGTCCGAGTAACCGATCTCGAACAGATTGGGACATGCGACGACACAGGGACGACCATCACGTTCAAACCCGACCTGTCAATTTTCACCAACATCACCGAGTTTGACTTTGATACCGTGGACACACGGCTCAAGGAAACCTCGTTTCTGAATGCGGGGCTCAAGATTCTTATCGCCGATGAACGGGGCGAAGATCGCCACACCAGTGAACACCATTACGAGGGCGGCCTTGCAGAATTCGTACGGCAAATCAACGCCCGTCGGGAAGCCATGCACGACGACGTGATTGTGATTCAAGGTGAAAAAGAGATTGAAAAGGGGCCTGTTACGGTTGAACTCGCCCTGCAGTGGTCCGACGCCTTCAGTGAAAACATCCTCTGTTACACCAACATCATTCGCAACAAAGACGGCGGGACACACATGTCTGGCTTGCGTACGGCATTGACGAGTTGTGTTAACGGGTATGCGAGGAAAAACAAGTTGCTCAAGGGCGACGGGTTGACAGGAGATGACGTCCGTGAAGGGCTTGCTGCCATCGTCAGCGTCAAACATCCAGACCCTTCTTTCTCCTCGCAGACCAAAGACAAACTTGTCAGCAGTGAAGTGATGGGCATTGTGCAAACCGTGGTCTATGAAAAATTGAATGAATTTTTCGAAGAAAACCCAACCGTCGCAAAGTCGATTGTCAACAAAGCCCTTCTCGCCAACAAAGCAAGGGAGGCAGCCCGAAAAGCAAGAGATTTGACCCGTAGGAAAGGGGTACTTGAAGGCGGTGGGCTACCGGGAAAACTCGCCGATTGCCAATCGAAGGACCCCAAAGAATGCGAAATTTATCTTGTGGAAGGCGACTCTGCCGGAGGTTCAGCTAAGACGGGAAGGGACCGGCGAACACAGGCCATTCTACCGCTGCGAGGTAAAATTTTGAACGTTGAGCGCCAAATGCACAACATTGCCAAAGTGTTCCAAAACAACGAGATTCAGACCATGATCAGGGCCTTTGGAGCAGGTGTCGGCAACAACGCTGAGGACGAGGGATCCTTCGACACCTCAAAACTGCGCTACCACCGTTTGATCATCATGACCGACGCAGACGTTGACGGGGCTCACATTCGTACCCTGATGCTGACCTTCCTCTGGCGCTTTATGCGACCGGCCATAACCGGGGGCCACGTGTTCATTGCCCAGCCACCTCTTTACCAGGTCAGCAAGGGAAAAATGTCCCGTTATGCCTTCAGTGACGAAGAGCGTGACGAGATGATCGAGGTACTGAAAGGCGACAATCCCAATGCTAAAATTGGTGTGCAACGCTACAAAGGTCTTGGTGAGATGAATCCTGAACAACTGTGGGAGACCACCATGGATCCCGAAACACGAACCATGTTGAAAGTCACCGTGAAGGAAGCTGAGGAAACCAACCGAATGTTCGAAACGCTGATGGGAGAAGATGTACCCGAACGCAGGGCATTTATCGAACGCCACGCAAAGGAGGTGACCAACCTTGACATCTGAAGACGAACACACCGAAGAGCAAGCAGAAGAGACCATCGCACCGGGTGGCAACATCCTCAACCACTCCCTCAACACCGAGATGAAAAATTCCTACATCAATTACGCCATGTCGGTGATCATAGGGCGGGCTTTGCCTGATGCAAGAGACGGTCTGAAGCCTGTCCATCGCCGAGTCCTTTACGGTATGTACGAGGGTGGGCACACCGCCGATAAAAAATTCAGCAAATCAGCCCGTTCGGTCGGGGAGGTCATGGGAAAATACCACCCCCACGGCGATCAATCGATCTACGATACCATGGTCCGAATGGCCCAGGAGTTCTCACTCCGGTACCCCCTCGTCGACGGTCAAGGCAACTTTGGTTCCATCGACGGTGACCCTCCAGCAGCCATGCGATACACCGAAAGTCGGCTCGATCGAATCTCAAAGCACATGCTCGAAGACATCAACAAGAAGACCGTTGACTTCCAGCCGAATTTCGATGACTCAGAACAAGAACCAACGGTCCTTCCATCCCGGTTGCCCAACCTCCTCCTGAATGGAAGCGACGGTATTGCGGTGGGAATGGCCACGAGAATTCCACCTCACAACCTGACCGAAGTGGCCGGGGCGGTCAACCTCCACGTGGACAGAATCCTCGAGGACGAGGTGACAGGCATGCCGTCCATCTCTATAGAGGAATACATGGCGTTCGTGAAAGGCCCAGACTTCCCCACGGGGGCGAGCATTCACGGCATCGACGGTATCGTTGACATGTACGCTGGTGGCAAGGGGAAGTTCCACGTGCGTGCAAAGTGCGATGTCCACGACGACAGCAATGGAAAACGAATCATCATTCATGAAATCCCCTATCAGGTCAAGAAGGCAGACATGCTCATCCACATCGCCGATTTGGTGAACAAAGAAGTGGTTGTTGGCATCCGTGACATCCGTGATGAATCCTCCAAGGAAGGCATCCGAGTGGTGATTGAAGTCAAGAACAACGCCGACCCTCACGCCGTATTGAACCAACTTTTCAAATCAAGCCGATTGCAAGAATCCTACTCCGCCAACATGATGGGCATTTTGGATGGACGCCCCGTCCTGCTCACCCTCCCCGTCATGATTCACACCTACGTCGAACATCGTGAGTCTGTCATTGAACGCAGAGCCCAATTTGACCTCAACAAGGCAAACGCAAGAGCCCACATCTTGGAGGGTCTTGTCAAGGCACAAGACCGGATTGATGACGTTGTAGCGGTAGGAAAAGCAAGCTCCAGTCGGGACCAATTTGAATCGGTGTTGCGTGGAGATGAACTCATGTCCGGAATCGCCCAGTTTGACTTCTCAGAAGCCCAAGCAAAAGCGATTGCAGAGCGCCGCCTGTATCAGTTGAGCCGTATCGATGTGGCCAACGTGCAGGCTGAGTACGAGGAACTTAAGGTCCGTATCGCAGACCTGGAGGACATCATTTCTTCCCGTCCGCGTCGTCTTGATATTTTGAAAACCGAACTCAACGAAGTGGTTGAACGCCATGGAGATGCCCGTCGTTCAATCATTGACCACATGCCCCTTTCGATGGACAGAGAAGACCTCATTGAGGAAAGGGCGATTGTAATTACGCTAAGTGAGGACAATTACATCCGCCACATGCCGGTTGAAATGTTCCGTGTGCAAAACCGTGGGGGGAAGGGCCTCAAAGGTGTCACCACCAAGAACGAAGACACGCCTCAACTGATCGTCACCTGTTTCAGCAAAGACCGACTGTTGATCTTTACCGATAAGGGCCGCGTTTACGGTCTGAAGGCCTGGGAAACCCCACTTGCCAGCAGGCAAGCCCGCGGGAGCCATATCAGGAACGTGATTGCAAAGATTCAGGACGATGAAAACATCGTTACCATCTTGCCGGTCACTCGTGATTTGCTTGAATCGCCAGAAGGACATTACCTTCTGTTCGCTACCAAGATGGGTTTGATCAAGAAAACCAAGCTTGAAGAATACGTTCGAATCAATAAAAACGGCAAATACGCCTTGAAATTCAAAGACGAGCACGACAGTTTGGTCAATGTTCGAACGGGCACCGATCAAT
Source organism: Candidatus Poseidoniales archaeon (assembly GCA_003602475.1). GTDB lineage: Archaea > Thermoplasmatota > Poseidoniia > Poseidoniales > Poseidoniaceae > Poseidonia. Next base: position 78,715 of record QQSC01000010.1, read on the forward strand.
CAGAAATTGTCATGATTTCGAGCACAGGGTACGCCGTGCGGTTCGATTGTTCGAGAATCACTGCGACGAGCAGAAACACTTCGGGTGTTTGGGGAATCTTCACGGGCGACCGAATAACGAGTTCGCGCACGGGTGATGGCGGGCATGTCGTTGCCATGATTTCATCTGAAAACATCGACACTCAAATCTTGACGATCACAAGAAATGGAATGGCCAAGCGAAGCCGCTTGGGCACGTCAGAACGCGTGGCCGACTTGAATGCAGACGGCGTTCAAAAGATCGACAAAAAGACCGGAGAGGGGAAGATGCGGACCGACGGGTACAGGAAGACAAAGCCTGGTGCAAAAGGCGCTTACACCATGGACCTCGACCATGATAACGGTGACCAAATCATCAGTGCAAGGCAGATTCCCAACCTCGAGGACAACCTGTTTTTGTTGACGAAGAAAGGGATGATGATTCGAATCAACGCAGGCCAGACCAAGGAAACAAAAGGCAAGAAGTCGAAAGGGACCAGAATCATGGAATTGAGGAACTCCAAAAAGACCGGTTTTGTTGACCACATCATCTTCGCAGCTCGATTGCCTGCGGAGTTGGTTGAAAGCGAGATTGAAGGCCATGAAGAACTTGCACCTTCCGAGGAAGAGTGAATCTTCGCCTTGATTCAGAACTTCGGTATCATCTGGACGAAGCGACGCCTTCAAACGGTATGGCAGGCCGTGTGGAGGTGCTGGGCTCTTCTTCCCAGCAGGTGATGGTATGGACGCTTCTTCGTTGATTTACGACTGGAACACCGTTGAGTATGAATTCAACCGCAACCCCGCCAATCATCCGCACGGGGTTTGGTTTGATGATGAAACCCTCCGCGACGGCCTGCAAAGCCCCAGTGCTCGCAACCCCACCATTGAACAAAAGATCGAATTGCTCACCTTCATGGAGCGTTTGGGCTTGCAAAAGGTGGATTTAGGTCTCCCTGGAGCGGGCCCCTACCATCTTGATCACATCGACGCCATGTTGACCCACATCAGCGATAACGGGTTCCAGATCCGACCCGGGGCAGCCGTTCGAACACTGATGGGCGACATCGAGCCGGTTGTGGAAATGCAAGCTAAACACGAGATGGAAGTCCAAGCCTCCGCCTTCCTTGGGACCAGCCCCATTCGCCAATACACCGAGGGATGGACGATGGAGAAGCTCATGACCACCATGGAAAAAGCGGTCTCCTTCGCCGTGGAAAACGACGTTCCCGTCATGTTCGTGACCGAAGACACCACCAGATCCAAACCCGAGGATGTGAAGATGATTTACCAACGCGCCATGGAACTTGGCGTTCGTCGACTCTGCATCTGCGACACATGTGGTCACGTTGCTCCAAACGGTGTCAAGAAATTGCTGGCGTTCATCGACGAAGAGGTCATCAAGGATGCTGGGTATCAACGCCGAGACATTGAGGTCAATTGGCACGGTCACCAAGACCGTGGTTTAGGCGTTGCTAACAACCTTGCAGCGGTTGAAGCCGGTGCAGATGTCATTCATGGAACCGCTCTGGGTGTGGGCGAACGAGCAGGCAACGCCCCACTTGACCAGACCTTGGTTAATCTCAAACTCATGGGCGTCATTGACAACGACTTGACCCTGCTCGACGCCTACATGCAAAAAGCAAACGAGTACGTTGAGGTTCCATTGCCTCGAAATTATCCCGTCTTTGGCGAGGACGCTTTCGAAACCGGCACGGGTGTCCACGCATCCGCTGTCATCAAAGCCATGCGAAAAGGGGACGATTGGTTGGCTGACCGCGTGTATTCAGGTGTTCCTGCAGGAGACTTTGGTTTGAAGCAGGTGATCAGAATTGGGCACATGTCCGGCCGCTCCAACATCGTGTGGTGGCTTGAACAAAACGGCTTGGAAGCAACCGATGAGTTGGTCGCTCACCTGTTTGAAATCGCCAAAAGTCAGAAAAGGAACATGCTTGATGAAGAGATTCATGCAGCGGTGGCCACGTTTACGCAAGGTTAGGAAGGCCTCACGACCAGAAATAATACCAGCCAACCCACAAAAACATCAGGGTCACGGCCGTCCAATACAACGGTTTGACCCATTTTTTAGTGCCGATTTTCTCATCCAAAGCATCGCCAACGGACCCCAACACTTCTTCAGCCAACTCGTAGGGGATGAGGTCTGCTGGCATGGGGGTACCTGCTTGGAAATTCCATCAGCAAGACATGAACTTATCTCCGGATTTTTGAGAGGGTCTCAAGCTTCTTCTTCACCTTCCGGACCGGGTGCGATTTGGCTCTCCATCCAATCGTTATCGATGTCACCGTGAACCCAATCACCTTCGACGGAGATCTCATTGATTTCGTGTTCTTCTCGCCAAATCTGCTGTTCACGGCTGCCATTGACAATGAAATGACCGCTCTCATCAATCTGTTCGCTGAGCAAATCAAAGTGTTTTGAAATGGGTAAAAAGTGTCCCACAGGCATGCCGGGGGCGGTGAACGGGTTGGTGGCTGAACCCAGGACAAGCCCGTCCTCCGGAGCAACGATGTCCACGGTCATGCCCGGCGTGGCTGGGTCAGAAATCGTAGCAACAACTTCGCCCTCTCGCATCACGCTGCCGGCCGATACAAACATGTCCAGCAATCCGCCTTCCGATGCTCGAAGCCATGTAGAGCCCGAAGCCATGATGCGGAATTTAGGTCGCTGCGGTGCTCCAGGTGCCATTTTGAGCGTTCGCAGTAGATTCATGACCCCGTAGACCGCCACCCGCACGGATTGATCTCCGAGGAAATCAGCGCCTCCGCCCTCGTACGTGATCACCGGAATGTCTTCTTGATTGGCAGCGTATCGGAGTGTTCCTTTCGGGGGCATGGAATCGATGATGATCTCTACGCCGAAGGCTTTGGCCAGCATGTACGAGGTTGTGTGGCTCAAATTCACGCGAACCTGAGGCATGTTGATCCGTCCTTTAGCTGCAGCGTGAAGGTCAACGATGCCATCGCTGTCTTCAACCAAGTGACGCCAAACTTGTGCTGCGACGCGTCGCGTGGTTGATCCCGAGGGGTTTCCAGGGAATTGGCGGTTCAGGTCCCTCCCATCCGGAAAATAGCGCGTTTTCGCCCGATAACCGGGAAGGTTGACGACAGGAACAATTCGCAATGTTCCGGCCAATGTGGCTGGGTCCAACGGTTTTCCTGGGTCGGTAAAGGCGTTGCTCAACAAGTGGGTGCACGCTGACGGGCCGGTCAATTCGTCGCCATGAATTCCTCCGAGAACGGTGATGCAAGGGCCAGGGCGGGCGCCATGAATCACGGTCACTGGGATGGGCCATTTTTCTCCCAAGTTAACGTCCAGCAACGGGAGATGAACCGTCCTGATTTGACCGGGTTTGATGCGTTTGCGAAAGAACCTCAGTTCTCCCCATTTCGATGAGCGGTCCCATTCAGGCCGATCTTCCGTTTGGTGGGCCTTGAGCGCCTCAGAGATGAGTTTTTTACGTCGCCGAGGAAGTTCATGGGCCACACGGACTTTCCGTTTCTTTTTGCCCATGACCCTGCCAGCGGTCCGCTCATCAAGAAGGATACCCTCCTCGGTGCGAAGAATGATGAGTTGTCAACCGCTGAGCGGTTCATGGACAAGGTTAGTGTTCAACGTCGACACGCACCCAATTCGATTTGTTTTGGATGCGGTCCTGCCAACGAAGAAGGCTTGCGAATAGATTCGTTTCAAATTGACAACGGATTGACCATGACCTTCGATCCCAAGCCGTATCATCACGCCTTCCCAGGGATGGTCAATGGGGGCATTATAGGGACCCTGCTTGACTGCCATGGCAACTGGACAGCAGCGGTGGCCATCATGGAATCTCAAGGCCTCGAGGAACCTCCATGCACGGTAACCGCCTCCTACAGTGTTCAGTTGCGTCGTCCCACCCCGATGGGGGCAACCCTTACCGTTAACAGTCAAATTGAGGAGGTGCTCACGGACCGTGTGAAGGTTCGAATGGAACTGCTCGCTGAAGGCAAGGTTTGCGCTCGTGGCGAAGGATTGTTTGTCGCTGTCAAGGAAGGCCATCCTGCCTACCATCGTTGGTCGTGAGGTGGGGGATTGCCTCGCCCAACCCCAGCTCAACACGAAGCCTTGCTTCGCCTTCGAGAGCATGTTGTTTCTCACATGAACGATCTTGGTATGTTGGGTCCGGGGAATCAAGAACTTCTGTTCAACACGCCGTTGGGTGTTCTGCGCAAAAACGCCACGCAACGGCACGGCGTCACGCGTTGGAAACGCCATCAAGAGGGCTTGGAGCTTCTCACCGTTGACCTCCATCCGAGGTTGTTGACTGAGGAATGGACGGATTATGGGACGTTTGTGATGTTCCATGAATTCATTCATGCTCTGGGCTGGCGAGCTCACGATGCAGAATTTCGATCGCTTGAGGCACGTTGGCCAAACAAACAGGCCGTGTCGCAAGGTCCTCTCTTCACCAACACCTTGCGGTTGGAACAGGCCAAGTGGATTTGGTATTGCCCCTCTTGCGAGGGGAAATTTCCGCGGAAAAGGCGAGCCAATGGCCGCTTCCAATGCAGAGGTTGTAAGGTGAACTTGCTTGATATGCCCCGTTCATCCTCGCGATAAAATACCCGTGGCACCACACCTGCAGTGGGGACACGCATGCGAACGACGATGTTGGTGTTCTTCTTGTTCACCAGCGTGCTGATTTTCCCGATGACAGGTCCAGCCTCTGCAGGGTTGACCGGGCAGGAGGGCGGTGGAGATCTTTACCTCTCGTGCCGCTCTGACAACGATTGTGTTCTAACGCCCACCCCGGTCGGTGAAGAGGCGGTTGGTGGTCAATCCACAGCCACAACGTTGCAACCTCAAACCGTCGTATTGGAATTTGATGCAGACCCGGATCAATCCCACATTGCCTTGCTTCCCGAACGAATTGAACGACTCGAACTTGATGTCCGTCAACAGACCGAATCGGGTGGTTTGCTTCGCCCAGAAGTATCGGTTCGGTTGATTCTCGGCCCGAGTGTGAACGACTGGGATTTTCCAGCGGACCTGATTCCTGCCTCGGTAAGTTACGAACCGCACGTGTTGGAGGATGAATCGCTCGATCTTACGGATGGTCGTGTTGTTTGGGTGGGTGAACCCGTTCGTTTGATTGTTGAAATCACCCTCGATAGGCCTGGTTCGTGGACCGTCAACATGCGAGGGGCTTCGCTTATTGAGATGGACATCCCTTGGTCGGCTTCTCCTTCGCAAGAGGACGTGGACGAACCTTCCTCATCAACGCAGCCGGTTCAAACAAATTTCGAAGACATTCATCGTGGGGCTTTGGTTGGTGCAGACAGGGATTGCTGGTCCTTCGAAGTAGAGGAAAACGAGGTGCTTCGCCTTCTCGTGACATGGTACGATGTGCCCATTGAACTCGAACAGCCCCATCCCGTCCCGGACATGATCAATGACATCGGCCGTCGAGCACCTCAGCCAGAGGTCATCACAGAATCCGACGATGAGACGACACAAGTGACCTATAGATGGCGTGCATTGGAACCAGAAACGTACTCCTTGTGCATGTTTGGTTCTCCCGACCGCTTCCAAGCATATGCCTGGTCGGGAGTGTTTGGTTACGAATCCCTTGGCCCGACCGACCCCACGGGTTTCACCGGGCGAAGTTTGTATCCCTCGGGGGCAGGACTCGTTGAAGCGACGGGCGAATCGATTGAACTCCATAGGCAATCCATCTCCGGTGTGTTCTTGTCCGTGGTCCTTCTCCTTGGCGTTCTCTTCATGAGTTCCCGACCGAGCACTTCGGTCAAATTGCGCTATGGTATGATGCTACCTGGGGTGCTGTTGTTGCTGGTTGGAGGCGTGATTCATCCGCTTTTCTCTGTTGCCGATGAAGTTCAACGCAACGAAGAAATGCTGTTTAGCGACCTTGTGGATCAACGATTGCAACAACTCTGGGACGTTTCAGCCACGGGTGTTCCAGAACAAACCCTCGTCACTCACACGGGGGCCACATGGGGGATGCTGGATGGTGAACGCCTTCAACTGCGCCTTGACATTGAAACGGCGCGTCCAACCGATGACGGTCGTTGGCAACTCGTCGTACCTGAACTTGAAGAATTCCGTCTCGATCAAGCCATTTTCCGCCAAATTAGCCAATCTCAGGTTCCATCAACCGACGGGACGTTGGAGGACCAAACCGTCCGGTTTGCTTTGTTGGCAGGTCGTTCACTCTTGCTTGATTTTATGATGCTTGAAGCCTTGCTCATGGTTGACGAGGAGCCTGCATCCTCAGTTCTTCACATTGACACCATCATGGTGTCAACAATTTCAGCAGGGTCGCCAACGGCGCCAGCATGGTCCACGCGTCCAACATCGGTGAATACTGACGATTGGGTGCAACTCCAACTCTCGTTGTTCCCGGAACGAATCTCCGTCAGTCTATGCGATTGTGACCTCGATTTGATGGATGTTCAGATCATCGCCTCGGATGGGTTTGAGGCATCGGATATCCCGATGAGTTGGGGATTAACCTCCGCTCAAGGCTTGACTCCTTACGGTCCAGTTCTGGCCACCATGGGGGTGTCCGTAGCAACTGTGGCGTTGGCATTGGAATACCGACGCTTCCACAAAGCCCGCCAAATGGCCTATGACATTCGACCTCAACCCGAGCGAACTTGGGAATGAGTGACTCACTCGGTTTTGTCAAGTTCTTCTTTGACGGCTTGCTTGACGTCATCAGGGGACATTTTGGCTTCACGTGCAGCCTTGTCAATCGCCTTTGCTTCGTCCTCTGAAATCTCACCGTCGGAAGCAGCGGTTTTGATGGCAGCTTTAACACTCATTCCGGCTGCTTCTTCATCGGTGATGCCCAGCGCTTCTTGGAAGGACTTCAATTCCTGCAATTCTTCTTCGGTGATGACGCCGTCATCCCAAGCCGATTCGTAGGCGTGAACAAGAAATTCCTTGTAGGCTTCTTGATTGAGCAAGACATCACGAATAAGCCCGGTGTCAATTTCGGAAGATTCCGAGTCAACCGATTCAAGAACGGCGATGGAACGGCGTACTTCCTTGACGGCCATGTCTTTCAAGCCGTGACCCGCCCATACTGCACCGGCAGCAACCACTGCAGCAGCAAACCAACGCATGACATCAGGATCGACCAGATTCCCAGGTTCAACAAGGTGGAAAATACCCAAGACGGCCATGGCGGCGCCGCACATAACTTCCACCCAGTCGTTGAGGTCGGGTTCGTCATCAAAGACGGCCAAGCGCTCTTCGACCATTGCATCCATGTCGTCGCTCATGGCCCGACCATGAGGGGTCGGGACTTATGAGTGTCGGCGGTGTTTTTCCATCGTTGCCCTTTTGGACCCTTGCCTACGGTGCGAGCACATGGAGAACGATCAGCGTCACCTTTCGGCGTTTGACCTTCCACCGTCCTTTGCATCGTTTCTTGAAACATCATGGGGCATCACTCATCTTCATCCCCCTCAAGCAGAGGCTGCACCAGGCTTGCTCAAAGGACGAAACACCCTCGTAGCCATTCCCACGGCGTCAGGCAAGTCACTTCTTGCTTACATGGCCATCATTAAACGGCTCACAGAATCTCACGACAGCGCCAAGGCGATTTACATTGTTCCACTCAAAGCCCTTGCGATGGAGAAATATGAGGAACTCGAGGCCATTGCAAACCACATGGGGCTGCGCATCGGTTTGGGTGTGGGTGATGCCACATCTGAGGCAAAAAACATCGAAGAATGCAACATTCTTGTGTGCACCTCTGAAAAGTTGGATTCACTTCTCCGGCACAAATCCACCCTCATCGCTGATGTGGAAATTGTCGTAGCCGATGAATTCCACCTGATGAACGACGCTACTCGGGGACCAACCCTCGAAATCAACCTCACGCGGTTGCGTCATGTTCGTCCTCAAGCACAAATCGTGGCTCTCTCGGCGACGGTTGGTAACTGTGAGGCCCTGGCCAAGTGGCTGGACGCCGATCTCATCCAGTCCGATTGGCGTCCAGTTGCTCTTGAATATGCAACCTTTCATGATTTTCATGTTGAACCTCGACGTGTTCAAGCCCCCTCAGACAACGTTGAGCAGCAACGCATTGGATTGCCAAGGTCCCTTCCGGGACTGAAAAGCCATCCAGTGTGGAGCGTGGTTGATGACGGCTTGAACGAGGGCGCTCAGGTTCTGTTGTTTGTAGGCACGAGAAGAGGGGCGCAATCCGAAGCTCGGAACCTTGCTAAACGAGTCAAAAAAAGACTTTCTAAGGAGGATCCACAACGGCTTGTTCGTCTTGAAGAACTTGCGCAACGGTTGTCTGGCCGAAGCCAAAGCAGATTGGCTGAAGATTTGTCCGCCAGCCTTTCAGGAGGGGTCGGCTTTCATCACGCAGGATTGACCCACGCTCAACGAAAAGAAGTTGAAGCCGCCTTCAAAGAAGGCGATTTGGTGGCTCTCACCGCTACACCCACCCTTGCAGCGGGTGTCAATCTTCCAGCACGACGTGTCCTGGTTCGGGACCTCAAGCGCTGGGATGACGGGATGAGTCGTCTCTTGCCGGTGATGGAGGTTCGTCAAATGCTGGGCAGAGCCGGCCGACCCAAATACGACACGCGGGGCGAAGCATGGGTGTACTGCAAAGGTACCGACGGATGGGAGGAAGCCGATGCTGTCGCCGATCGATACTTTTTCGGCCCGGTTGAGGACATCACCTCGAAACTCGCCAGCGAACCGGCCATGCGGATGCATGTTCTGGCCAGCATCGCAACGGGTGGATTGATTCACAAGGGCTCGATAGAGCATTTTTTTGCCTCCACGTTCCTCGGCACAACCATGCCCCGCTCCCAACTGAAGGAGCGTATTTCTTCAATGCTCGAATGGCTGGTGGCTGAACGATTTATTCGCTCCTGTGGGCTTGACGACCAGTACACTGCTCCCTCTTCTGAACCCTCATCGGTCGACGAGGCTTGGGACGATTCACTCCCGTCGTGGGCGGTGCCTGCAAGCGATGCAGATGGTGTCGAATGGGAACCTGAAACCACCCGTCGTGTGGCTACTCGGTCTCAACCCCAGAACACGACCAACGCCATGTTTGGGTTCACAAACGCTGGACATCTCTCACCCTCACCAGCCCCCGTTGAGGTGTTGATGTCAACACCTTCCAACATGAAATACCAAGCGACTGCCATGGGTGAGCGTGTCACACAACTCTACCTCGACCCACTCTCCGCCTCATTGTTGAGAACGGGTCTTCGTCGAGCTGTTCGCAGAAAGGTCCGGGGAAATGGACCCGTGACGTCTTTTGGCTTGCTTCATCTTGCGGTGACGACGCCAGATTTCCATTCACTTTGGGCCAAAGGGTCCGATCTTGAACCCAATTCCATGGCTTGGCTAAAGGCCAACGCTCACGAAGATGAATTCTTGGTTGAACCAGGCTACGCTGAAGCCATGATTGGGGATGTAAAAAGTGCCTGGATGGTGGAAGAATGGATGGAGGAAACCAGCCTAAAGAAGATGGAAAAGGACTTGGACATCACACCAGGGGACCTCCACCACCGTGTTGACTTGATGGGTTGGTTGCTGACCGGTGCTCAGCACGTGCTGTTAACCGATGACGTTTTTGCTGAAGAACACGCTTCGGTCATTGCGGATTTGGTCAAACACATCAGTTCGACCCAGCAGCGTGTACGCCACGGTTGCAAAGAGGACCTTCTTCAATTGGTGAACATCCGCCACGTTGGGCGTCAACGAGCACGTGTGTTTGCCGACCATGGCGTCCGGACACCGCAGCAGGTTTTGTCCATGGAACGGCGAACCCGAGAAGCTTTGTTGAGCGTCCGTGGATGGGGTCCTCTTCTTCTTGACAAAATTGAGGGTGAAGTGGAGCGGGTCGTCCGCCCAACGGCCAAAGCACCCCAAAAACGGCACTGGGACGACACCCCTTTGGACGGCGAACGCCATGAAAACGATTGAATCCTCTCGCTGCGAGGCCACAACATGACGGCATGGAACGTGCGGTGTGTTGGTGTTGATTTCCCAAGCGATGAAGCGGACGCAATCGGCCGTTTTCTTTCTGTTCGCCCCTCCACACGATGGGTGCTTCTTGGGCACCATGCCGCTCAATTCATTCAGCAACTCCAGGCGGCATGGAATCAAGCCGTGCGCCAAGAGGTGAGGCAATCGATGGTGGCTCGGTCCATCGATGCAGAATTTCTTCGCTACCTTGCTGGCACCCATCACATCGCAGAAGCGTTCCGACGCACGGGTGTGAAACCTGGTGACGGACATGGTTGGATCGTTCACCTTGACTCGGCCACAAAGTCCGATGAGGCGCATGCTCAACCAACCCCAGCGGGAAAGTTGGCCTCGATCGCTGAAGAAAGCGCCTTGATTCAATCCCTCGGATGGGCTGTAAACAGCCAAGATATCACGCATTCTATAGAGGGCATGAAGCGGCTTGGCATCAACACAGAAGGCTGGTCGAAGGGCAGAGAAGAAGAGGCCTGCATCGCTCATGTGCTCATGGCGGATGACCAAAGTTCATCTCACCGATGAGGCGAGGGTTCAAGAATCGCCACATTCACCATCATCCATGGTCATGGCAGCAAAGCAAGGTGACGGTCACCACCACACGGGAAGGTACCTCGACCAAGAGCGCGTTTCAAAGGCGTTGAACTTGGCAGAAGAAATGGGAGCCACCTACGCTGAAGTACGACTGGTGGCGTTGAGTGAAACGTCCATTGCCATGAGGGATGGAGCGCTTGAACGGGCCATCCCCGGTCAAGAACTCGGCATGACCATGCGGGTGTTGGCAAACGGTTCTTGGGGCGTTTACTCCACCACCGATCTTCATTCCCTCAACAAACACATCGAATCAACCACGCGTCTTGCCAAAGCCGTGGCAAAGCGACGTTCATCCAGCGATTCACCCATTGGGTTGGCGGATGTGCCCGTGATTCAGGACGAACAGCATTGGAAGTCAGACGTTGATGTTCGCTACGCAGATTTGGAAACGAAAATCGGTCACATGAACGATTTGTATTCCGGAGCCATCGGCTCAGAGCATATTGTTTCTGTTCGCACGGGCTGGAGTGACGAACACATCCACACCGAGTTGATGACCACGGAAGGCATGGACAGGGTTTGGTCGTTCCAGCGCACACTTATGCACGGAACAGTGACCGCCAGAGACCAGGGCGAAGTGGTTTCGTATCGAACACGCCATGGTGGTCAAGGTGGATTGGAATTGATGGACACCATCGACACCGTTGCTCTGGGTGAACAGGCGCAAAAGGCCGCTCTCCGGCTGCTCACTGCAAAGCGTGCACCATCAGGAAAATTGCCCCTTATTGCCGACAGGGACCTTACTGGAGTGTACATTCACGAGGCCCTTGGCCATCCATGCGAAGCTGATTTGGTGGCCGCGGGCGACTCCTGTCTCGATGGCAAACTCGGTCAACAAATTGGAAACGACATCGTGACGGTGGTGGACGACCCGACCATGATGGGAGGCTATGGGGCCTATCCGGTCGACGATGAAGGCGTGAACACTCGGGCCAAGATTCTCATCAAAAACGGCGTGCTAACGGAGTACCTCAACCACCGAGAAACCGCCCATCACTTCGGTGTTGAACCCAACGCAGGGGCCCGAGCCCAAGACGGGCTACACCATCCGATGGTTCGCATGTCGAACACGATGATACAAGGTGGTACCCACAGCGACATGGATGAGCTGATGGAGGACATTGACCACGGTGTGTTCGCTTGCGGTACACGAGGTGGACAAGTGGATACAGGTCGAGGTTCGTTCCAATTTGCAGCACAAGAGGCATGGCTGATCGAAAACGGGGAACTCACAACCCCTCTCAAAGACGTGAGCGTGAGCGGGTTGACGCTCGAGATTCTAAAGAATGTTGACGGGTTGACCAAGGACGCTCGCTTGGCCTCTCCGGGCTTTTGTGGGAAGGGCCAAACGGTCCCAGTCGGCGACGGTGGTCCAATCATGCGCATTCGCGAAGCCTTGGTGGGATGAACATGCTGCCCGATGGAGCCGAGGAGCGCTTGCTCGCCAACGCCAACGTCATCGCCAATGCTTGCAACCAAGCCGGCGCTCAGCAATGGGACATCGTGGGCTTCCAAGCTTACGGTCAGCAACTTGACATCGAGGCTGGCAAGGTGACCATGGCAGCGGGTGGTGGTGAAGGCGGATTTGGCGTCCGTGTGGTCCAAAATGGCCGCTTTGGGTTCGCCCACATGGTTGACGTCACAGGAGCAGAAAAGGCCGTCCAGCAAGCCATCAAAATCGCAGCCATGTCGCCGAAAATTGACGGCTTCGTTCTCCCCAGCGAGCAAGATGCCGCACCGGTCGCAGGACTGTTCGACTCGGCCATTTTGGACGTGCAGCCGGAAACCTTGCTCGAACAAGCCGATGCTCTGTTGGCCAGCGTAGCGAGCCTTGACCAGCGGGCGGTTGTCACGGGCGGAGGCTTGGGCGTGTCTGCTACAGCCTCCATACTCATGACCAGTGAAGGCATCGAATCCAGCGGCGTCACGACGAGCCACGGATTGGGTGTTCAGGTGACCATCGACGTGGACGGCGGCTTAACCAGTTCTTACCAAGGTGAGTCCAGTCGTTCACTGATGAACGACGTGCCTGCTTGCGTCGAACAAGCCGTCCATTGGGCACAGATCACCCAACACCCCATCGCCATGGATTCTGGCGCAGTTGATGCTCCAGTGTTGTTCACGAGCGAAGGTATAGCCCCGTTGTTTTCCATGGTGGTTCCACCTGCGATGACCGGAGAAAAACTGGTCCGTAAAGAATCGTTTTGGTCGGGAAAACAGAATCAGAGGGTCCTCGCCGATCACCTTTCCATCGTTGATGAAGGTCGCCTCGAAGGTGGTATGTCCAGCGGTGCAAGGGATGGAGAAGGTGTCCCACGAAGGCAACAGACCTTGATCAACGACGGCCATCTTGTGGGATCCTTGTGGTCCACTCGGGATGCAGCGCAACAGGTCGCAGAAGGGCGTATCGAAGCAGCCATCTCGACGGGCTCCGCCTCGGCCGGAGGCCATCAATCACCACCTTCTACGGGATGCACAGAACTCATGTTGTCAAGCAAACGAGGTGGACAATCGTGGGACCAACTGGTCGAGCAAATGGACAACGGTTTCATTGTCAACGGGGTCATGGGTGCTCACACAGCCAACCCAACGAGCGGGGACTTTTCAGTGACCACCAGTTCGATCCTCCGAGTTGTTGACGGCGAGGTGATGGGTCCGTTGAAACAAGCGGGGCTTTCGGGAAACCTCGCCCGCTCACTTAACCAGAAGGTGGTGCTGGGCGACGATGCCCGCTGCCAGGGCTCCTATTCGTCGGGCAGGATGCACTTACCAGCCGTCCTGCTTTACGACGAACTCCGAATCAACCCCGCATGAAGTTCAACCATCCATGTGGGATTGTTTATACCCCGTCGTCGTGGGGTAAATATCCCATGGAGGTCAAGGGAGTGTATTGTCTTCACCAAACCGCACAAGAGCCCAACACCTGTTCACCGAACGGGTCCGAACAACAACGACGCTGCGAGGTGATGCGATATGTCGAATGACAAGTACGCCGATTACATCGCTGCAGTCGTAAAGGAATGCCCGGACGCCAAGCCCGATGAGATTTCTGAAGCCTTCAAAAAATACGAGGAGGAGTTCTACATCCCCCCACAAGACGCCATGCGGTCCGTGGTCCGTCGTTTTCAATCCGGAACCTCTCCGGGAGGGTCCACCAGCAAAGCAGGCACCCCAGCCACCGTTACCAAGAAAGTCAGCACCTTCACAGAGATGAGCGGTTCCGACCGCGACGTGGAAATCGAAGTGAGCATTGTCACGCACAACATTCGAGACCAATTGATTCGAGGGGAAGAGAAGCAAATCGCCTTTGGAATGCTTGAGGACAAGCCTTGGGACGAAAACACCCCTGGTACCCGTTGGGATTACAAGGACTGGGGGCCCAACCCCGAACTCAAAGCAGGCAGTATTGTTCGTATCGAGGGTGCCAGCGTGAACGAATACAACGGAAAAATGTCGCTCAACATCAATCAATCCACCCGAGTTGTGGTCTTGAAAGAGGGTGCAGGGACGACACTTTCGCCAAACGAACCTGTTGACATCACTGCACTTCCTTCCGACGGCTATGTTTGCGTGGTCGGAAGGGTCCTCACGTCGAGACCCGATCAAATTCATCGGAAGGACGGTTCAGGTTCAATTGACGTTGTTCGTGGCCGCGTGGCAGACGCCAGCGGAACCATCGGTTTCCTCTCGTGGGAACCGTTTGAACATGAAATTGGCACGCTGTTGAAAATTGACGGTGCTCAGGTCAGATCCTTCAGGGATACGCCGGAGTTAAACTTCGGAAGAACGACACAAATTGAGGTGTTCCACGACGCACAGTTTGCCGATCTGGACACGCTCGCTGGCCAAACCGTCCAAACAATTTCTCAACTTCGCGACGGTTCACGAGATGTGGATGCCGTCGTGCAAATTCTGGAGTGGACAAAGCGCAGTTTCACTCGAGAAGGTGTCGAGAAGTTTCTTTGGTCGGGCCAAATCGCCGACCCGTCCGGTCGATGCAGAATGAGTGCATGGGAAGAACTCCCCATTAAGGAAAGCGATCTTCCAATCACCGTGAAACTCAAGGGTGTGCGAGTTCGAGCATGGCAGGGGATTCCTGACATCACGGTTGACACCTCCGCACAGGTCGAATTGCTGGAACGCCCTCCGTGGGATGAAGATGTAGATTTGGCCAACCACGCCGTTGATGTTTCGCTATCGGATGTTGTGGCTGGACCGAGCCGAGTGGGCCTCGAGACTCAAGGCTTGGTCGTCAGCGTCCGTGAAGATTCAGGTTTCATTCGCCGATGCACGGAATGCCGCCGAGTGTTGCGGGATGGAGCCTGTTTTGATCACGGCGCCAACGAAGGAACGGAAGACGTGCGTCTGCGACTTGTTGTGGACCAAGGCGGAAGTGCGACGGCAGCTGTGCTGGTCAACAAAGAAGCCTCGCTCACGGTCCTCGGTATGGACGAGTCAACCATGAAGTCCAAAGTTGAAGAGCTCGGAACAACTGAGTTTGTGCAACATGTTCGCGAACGACTCCTCGGTCGTCAAGTGACGGTGAACGGTCGAAGCATTGTTGATGAACAAGGTGCGATGATTCTTGCGGATAAACTCGGCATTGCCGAATCCGACGTACAACTGCGTGCCACTGAATTGCGCACTCAATGGGGGTGGGCTTGATGGAAAGGGCGCGAATTCAACGCCAACCGGCTCATCTTCTCTTGGCAGCGGAGTTCGGCAGTGCAACACTGAACGAGAAAGGGTCCGGTGAATTCGACCCTTCCTTTGTCATCACCAAACTTGGTGCCAAAATCAATCGGTTGGTGGCCGCGGGGCTGCTTGAACGAATGGAACTGCGGGACACAAGTTCCGGGGCATCCATGTATCAAGGCCAAATCCGAGACCCCTCCGGCCTCCATTACTTCTCGATTGGAGATTACAACTCCGAAGCCATTCGAGAACTGGCACAAGATTGGGCAGCTCGACTTGAGGACGGTGAACCGCTGCTGGTGATGATGGTTGCCAAAAGTCGATGGTATCAAACGGACGAAGGCGCTGTTTATACCTCGCTGCGCCCTGAAGAAGCAACGGTGATTTCACGAGAGACCTACGCCAATTGGCTTCTTGATGCATGCGAAGCCACCATGCTGAGGATGAACCATTGCACGGCTTCCATGGATGTTGAACCCACATTGGATGCCTACCGCCGAGCAAACCTGCCCGAAAGTCTACTTCTCTCCAAAAACCATTACGGGGACATTGATCTTGAACCGTTCAAGCTCAATTTGATGCAAGCATTGGACATTGCGGAAGGGAAGATGGAGGCCGCAACAACCGCACCTCCCATCATGAGTTTGCCCGATGGCGAATCGGACTCCTCCGGAAACAGCGGTGGGGCCAACCTTCAGTCGTTTTTGCTCCAAGCCGTTCGTCAACTCGACCAAGGCGATGGAGTGGATTTCGATACCGTCCTCAAAAACGCTGCTTCACGAGGCCACGCCCGTGAACTCGCCGAACAGGTCTTGGATGAAATGGTCGAGGCGGGGCAACTTGAAGAACCTCGATTTGGATGGTTCAGAGCCGTGGCAGCGGAGTAGGTCGGCCAACACATTGAAATCCCGAATGGGGCGTCATTGCCAACAGGGTGAGCATCATGGCCGCAATGGATTTCTTTATTCGACCCGCTACAGGCACCTCCAGTTCAGACTGGATACGAATCGCTAACGCCGACATCAAGGTTCGCATGACGCGTCGCTTGACCCGTACGGTCGTCCGCGGCCAAGAAGGCGATGATCTTCACGATGAGGGTTCTGAATCAACCATGTACACGATCAAAGGTGAGTTCGGAATTGAGGAATACAAACGAATTGTGGCCATGTTCAGGACCGGCCAGCCTTACATCCACGACCCGTTTGAAGAACGCGATGTCAAGGTGATTTTTGCCGTGATGGAATACGACAGCGCTGATGAATCGTTCCACTTTGAACTGCTCGAAGACGTGATTTGAACGAGGTGACCAAGATGAGGTCGTTGGACGAAAAGCGAGAATTGCTTTACGTCATTCGAACGCTTGACGTGCTGATGTCATCCGGTGTAGGTCTTGAAGCCGCCATTCACACCATTGGGAAAGGAGGCTATGGTGTGGTTTCCGAGGACTTCTCCGACATCATGAAGCGATTGCAAAAGGGAACAGGTGGAGGCTTGGACAAGCACCTCAAGAACCTCATCAAGAAAGCAGAATCTCCTGGCTACAAGCGTTTGTTGAACACCCTTTACACCAACGTAACTCAAAACACGGATTTGGTTGAAACGCTCAAAAAACAGGGCACTCGCATGGAGGAGGAGCGAACCGAGGCTGTAGAAAAATACATCGAGGAACTCGGTGGTGTCCCAGAGACCCTCCTTTCAATCGGCATGATTGGACCCATCATTTTGTCCATCATCGGCTTGGTTCCTCAACTGCTCTCGGGCGATCTGGGTGGCTTCATGTCACTGCCCGACCCGGCCATCATTTCGGCGGTGGTCAACATGGGTTTGATCATGACCTTGGTGGCCATGGCGCTGATTGGCATGAAAGCACATACGAAAGACCCGGGGTTGTGAGGTGAACGCATGATCTATGGTTTTCTGGAGTCGTTTAACGACACCCCAATGTTCCTGTTTTTGATGATCCTCGGCATTGCCCTTGTGGGCGGTGGCATTCCACCAATGCGGGAACGCTCCCGTCGCCGCACCATCGAAAACGAGCTTCCCTCGTTCCTCGAATCCTTGTCCGATTCGGTTGGTGCAGGCCGTGGCTTGCAAGAAGCCATGATGGAACAATCCACCGCAAATGAGGGGCCGCTGGCTTCACTCCTTGCTGAAACCTTGAAAGAAAGCCATGCTTCATCCTTTGAAGCCTCCTTGTCATCGTTTGCCGCTCGCTCTCGCTCGAGCCAGGTTCAACGGGTGATGATGCTGATTGAGACAGCGATTCAGCAGGACTCTTCGTTGCGTGATATCCTCGCCGACTTGAGCATGGATTACGAGCGTTTGAACGATTTATTGAATCGGCGAGAATCGGAGTTGCAAGGGCGAGGCATCCTCATCATCCTCTTTGTGAGCATTGGCCTACCTGTGCTCATTGCGTTCATTGTTGGGTTGTTTGCTCCTGCAAGCCAAGGGTTCCAAATTGGGGCGTTCAACACCACCTTCTCCATGTTCTTCGCTGCTGCATCGGCCATTGCCGTTGGTGTTTCAGGTCGCATGATGGGTCGCCTCAAGGATGTGCTTTGGTGGTTGCCGCTGTGGATGGCGACCTCGATGGGCATCTATCTCGGCGTTGTGAAAATGGTTGGTGGTTGAATGTCAGAACAGATTTTGGAACAATACGGGCGAGTAACCATTTACACAGAAGCAAACCATCCATCACCAATATACCATGTGGACGGGGAGATTCAATCCAATCCATACGGGGATTTAGCAGCGCTGTTTGAAGACGACTCACTTGAAGAAGTGATGTACAACGGAGGCACGCAATGCGTGAAGGTGGCACACAGAGAACACGGCATGTGTCGAACGAACATCTGGATTGATGATGAATCAGGACTTCAAATTGCCAAAAACATCGCCTCGTTCACCAACGTTCCCCTTGGTGACGGTCCGGGCTTGGTTCCGATTTTTGACGGTCGATTGCCCGACGGCTCCCGTGTCAACGGAACCATCCCACCCGTGTCACCCGACGGCCCAACGTTGACCATTCGCAAATTCAAAGAAGATCCGCTCACCATGATTGATTTGGTGAATTTTGGCACGGTCAACTCAAGGTTGGCTGCCATGATGTGGGTTTGGATTGAAGGACTTGACAGCCGGCCGGCCAACTTTGTGATCGCTGGCGGTACTGGTTCTGGTAAAACCACCACGCTGAACTGCCTTGGGATGTACATTCCGTGGTCACGCCGCCTGTTGACGGTCGAAGACACCGCTGAATTGCAAGTCTACCATGACCACTGGCTGCGAATGGAAACCCGACGAGAGCGACCCGACGGAACGCCTGAGGTTGACATGAACGATTGCCTCAAATCCAGTCTCCGTATGCGTCCGGACCGAATCATTGTTGGTGAAGTTCGCGGTCCAGAATGCGCCACACTGCTAACGGCGATGAACACTGGCCACGATGGCTCCTTCGGTTCTCTCCACGCCAACACGGCTCAGGAAACCGTAACGAGAATGATCAATCCTCCAATGAACGTCCCACCCATCATGCTCAGTGGATTGGACCTTATCATCATCCAAGCAAGGTTGCACGTCAACGGCAGAACAGCAAGAAAGATCACTGAAGTGGCTGAGGTCGCTGGAATGGAAGGAGATAAACCCCGCCTCAACGCCATTTGGAAATACAACGCTGCCACCGATCAGATTGAAGAAACCGGCATCCCATCAAAACTCCGGGAGACCATTTGCAACGCTGCAGGTGTCACGCCCGATGTGTTCGAACGCCATGTTTCGCAACGTCAAGCCATCATTGAGGATTTGTGCGCTCGCGGCATCAGCGACATTCAAACCGTTACATCGGTGGTTCAGAATTTCTATGCTCGTCAGCACTGATCAGCCTTGCAGCCGGTTGAGCAGGTCGTCGATGCGGTCGATTTTTCCACGAATACGCTCAACGTTACCAGCCGCTTCGACAGCGGCTTCGTCTTGATGTTCGATTTCAACTTCTTCTTCCACCTTTGGTGGGGCCTTGAACGCTGCAGCCATGTGTTTGAGTTCGGTCACGATGGAATCGATTTCGGTTTCACTGACCAAGATCCCTGGGGCCAATTTTGGAATGTCGCTTGGTGAAAGGTAACCCAGTTCTGCTCCCACCACGCCTGCGCATGCCAACACGCGAGGTCGAAGATTGGGGGTGTTGACTTCGTACCCCTTCCCTTCAAGGAAGCGAATGACCAAGGCATGTTCGCCTTCCATGAACCCCTCCTCGCTGTGTTCAAGCACGGTTTGCACCAACTCTTCAAAGGAGACAATGTTCCGTTCTAGACGTTCGATGGTCAGTCGCTCAGAAGCACTGAGGTGGACGGCTCCTCTGTGGAGGATTCGCATCATTCGTTGCCGACGAAGAGCTTCTGGGCTGTTGGTGGCTTGGGTTTCGCTGATTTCAACATGGAGGTCAAACAAAGCGTGCAACCTTCCAGCAATGCTGGGGAGTCGGAGGTCAAGGCCGAGGGACCTTGCATCTTCCTCGTAGGCCATGCGTGCTTTGACGGTGTCCGAGGGATGAAGGGCAAGAGCGGATTCCATTCTCTCTCGCAGAGAGCCCCTTAGATCTTCGAATCTGCGCAACGCTTCTCGTTCACTCCAAGATTGCGGCATGGCCGTTGATGCCGTTTGCTCTTGTTGGATTTGGAAGTCCAAATCCATGATGACCCGGGCCACTTCATCGTGCACAGGCCTGAGGTCCGTGGCAAAACCGTGATGCCGAAGTGAGGCGATGAACGCATCAAAATCGTCGGTGTTGGTGGTGGTGCTGACGCTGAGGAAATCTCGAGCAAATGCATTGATCTCCGCCATACGGTCTCGCAATTCCATCAAGGCTGTCTCCACTTCCAAACTGTGGAAGGTCGGAGTTTCGGGGTGTTGAATCATCGGAGGTGCGACGCGTTTGGATACTGGGGGGAGGGCTTCTGCCAACATTGAGTCAATTTCTGCAAGCGATGGGCCTTGGGCGGAGGGAGTGGAGAGTTGTTCCTTGAGGTTGACTTCTTCTTCAAAGCTCCATCCGTCGTTGTGCGAATCCACAAACGAGGCGACGGTGGTCGGGGATTGCGATTCATCCAATTCAGTTGGGGTCTCGGTGGGTTTCGTGTGCACGGACGGTGCAACGACCGTCCCACGAGGTCGTCGCAGGCTCTTCTTGACCTTGCCCCAAGCGTTTTCCTGCGAGGCCAAAACTCCAGCGACTCGGACCAGCAAGGTTTGTTTGCTTCCCGAAAGGGGCAATTCGAGACTTTTGCAAAGAGCGTGAAGTTGATCTTTGTTCATCTCGTCAAGTCGCTCTGGCGTTAATTGCTTGGGGTCGTGATTAAGATGGAGGTAGAGACGTTGTTTTCTTGACTTGATTGAGCCTGATTTTTTAATCCCAAAAACGCCGAGAATTTCACCAAGGTCGTAGTTGGCGATGTTCTTCAGCCCCTCGTTTGAGAGGTCCCAATCACTCAAGATCAACTGTCGAATCAGTCGAGATCGGAGGGTTTCAACGGACCCTGTTTTGGCCACATCTCGCTGCGTAGCGATGGCTTTGAGGTCGTCGAAGCGCCCTTGGTAGAGCCGTCCGAGCAAATCAGATTTGTCACTCATCGTCTCACCTCTGGGGTTTTTGCTCCCTTGAAGGCATATATGTCTTCTCGGTCAAAGGCTGTCTTGGAAGCCGGTTCCTTCACCGGTTCAGTCCAGCGGTGGCTCGTCGTGCAGGTTCATCATTCGTGGCTGCGGGTCCATGAACGAAGGTGGCATTCCAGGGATGCCACGTTTCATGCCTTCATGGTCCGAAGTCATCAAGGTCACGAGGTGGGTGAATTCCTTGAGCACGTTGACCATGGCCAGGTGTGCGTTTTCTGACGCCGCAATTCGTTGGCAAGAAGCAGTGATGGTCCCTTCAGGCGACAGGGCTTCAATCATGATTTCAACACGAGGTCCACCACGAATCGCCTTTCTGCGGGGGTTTTCCGGGTCCACCAACGCCTCCAACACCATGCCATCCCCTTCGGATTTGGCACTTTTGATGATGGTTCGTAATTTCCGCTGCTCAACATGGATGCCAGTGATTTCACGCAATTCGGGGTCGAGCCCCTCAAGCATGCTGGTTTCGAGACGCCATGCCAAGTAAGCACTCGGGTCGGTCATGCTGACCACCGTCTGGAAAGGAAACCCTTGGCGGGTCACCAACAATGTAAACCCGTGAAGTGGTGGTGGAATGAATCGCTCTCTCTCCTGCTCTGTAGGGTCCCGTTGAAGTCCGAGGGTGTGACGCCGGGATTTCATACGGGCGTCGTTGTGAACGGCACGGGGGACAATGAAGCCAGCCACGTGACCTTGCATCAACTTCTCTTCGACCCAAGGCCATCTGTCGAGTTCATCAAGGTCGTTGTAAGCGGCCTTTTCCTCACACCGCATGGCCAACTCATCGCGTGAAATCAAATCCAAATCTGCGCGAAGGCGCAACATCTGTCGCCTGAGCAACTCATGCTCACAGACGAGCGTGGCGTTTTTAGGAAGATATTCGGGTTTATCGGGGCCAACCAACACCCAAGTCGGTTCTTTTCGAGGCAGGACACCAGCCACCATGAGTTCCGAAACATCCTGTTGGCGCCAATCAAAGGCGCTGAGGGCCACCATGTCGCCGAGACCGTTTCTGAGTGCCTCCAGGGCCGACTCAACATGCGGGAGTTGTTTGAGGGACAGGTCGCGTTGCTTGCCGTGAGTGCTGACGGCTTTTTCGATTTGGCCACGAGTGCCGTCCTGTTGTGAAGCGGTGGTGAGCACAACAAGACGCTCTCCAGATTCCATCCTTTCACCTCGGTAAGGGTGACCCCTCACATGCCAAGGCCGGGGACGACGGGTTAAGAAGCCCACCCCCTTAGGAAGGCCATGCACACCACGGTCGAGGCGTTCGCAGAATCCCTCGAATCTTTGCGTTCTCGCGTAAATCAGGAGTTGGACGCCCTGATTGAGCATGAACTCCTCAACGGCGCTGGTGAGGTGGCAGTTGAGGCCGGACGTGTTCTTCGTGCGGGCGGGAAGCGGCTACGCCCCATTTTGTTCATGCTGGCCTACAGGCTTGCAGGGGGCAAGGACGAGGACGAGGCGATGCCTCTTGCACTTGCGTTTGAATTGATTCACACCGCCACACTGGTTCATGACGACATCAACGATGAAGCAGAACAACGTCGGGGCATTCCAACCATTCACACCACCTCAGGACAAGCCAAGGCCGTGATTGCTGGCGACTGGCTGTTTGTACAAGGGTTCGGGTTGGGAGGCCGTTACAGTTCACAAATCGTCGAAATCATCGCCCGATGCTGTGCCAACATCGCAGTTTCCGAGTTTCATCAACTGGACCATGTTCTCAATCTTGCCACCACTCCCGAAGATTACTTCAGCATCGTGAAAGGCAAAACAGCCGGACCGTTTGCAGCAGGGTGCCACGCTGCTGGCCTGATCGCAGGTTTGACCGAAGAACAGGCACATGGTTTGGCGCGCTTCGGTATGGAATTGGGTATCGCCTTCCAACTGGTTGACGACTTGCTCGATTTGAGAGGCGATGAACGTATGGGCAAGCCTCGAGGTGCCGACGTGCACGAAGGGAAAATGACGCTCCCACTCATCCACGCCCTCACCCTCTCCCATGGCACACATCGTCAGCGCCTTTCCGAACTCATCGAGGCGTTCACCGACGCCGATTTCGATGAGTTGATGGCCCTGCTGGACCGTTCCAAAAGCATGGAATATGCAGAAATTTTGGTGCGCACCCACATCGAGCGTGCCCAAGCAGAATTGGACGTGTTCCCAGACAGCGAGGCCAAACGCTTGATGCATCAAATTGCTCAGTTTGTCATCGACCGTCACGTCTGAGGTGAACCCATGCCCACGCCAGTCGAACACCGCCAGGTCATCGTGATTGGTGCAGGCCCTGCTGGCAGTGCGTGTGCTCAACGACTTGCAGAATCCGGCTTGGACGTGTTGATTCTTGAACGCCGAACAATTGTTGGCAACCCCGCTCAATGCGGCGAATGCATTCCCCATTGGGGTGAAGTTGTTGGGACGTTCAAGCATCTTGACGACCACTCATGGCTCAAGACCTACTTCGAATTCCCTCAACGCCTCCAACTCCATCGCTTGGACAACATGAGGGTGTTCCTCCCTTCGGGTAAATCCTATGAGTTTGAGTTGGACGCTTTCGCTGGTCATCGCCTGCAATTTGACGGCTATTTGGCCGATAAAGCGGTTCAGGCAGGGGCGGAATTGCGAGTGAACACGGCTCTCAAGAGAATTCAGCACCAAAGCAAAACCGGTCGCGACGTTTTGGTCACCAGCGACGGGCGTTTTTCCTGTGATTTTTTGATCGATGCATCGGGAAGTTTAGCCCATGTTGGACGGTTGCGTCACGGCCAAGACCCCGTCTACCGGCCTGAAGATCAAGTGCCCACCACCTACGCTCAAGTCCGCGGGAAAGTCCCAGAAACATTTGATGTGTTTCTCGGTTCAGTGGCGCCCAACGGTTACGCTTGGATCATTCCCAAAGGACCTGATACCGCCAATGTGGGCCTCGGCGTGCGAGCCGGCATGCTCAAGGGGAACGTCAAAGAACATCTCATCAAATTCTGCGACGACCTCAATCTTGAGATTCTCTCCTTCGGGGGCGGATGGATTCCAATGGGAGGTCCGGTAAAACGAATGGTTGACGGTACCACCTTGGCCGTTGGTGATGCGGCGGGGTTGGTCATGCCCAGCAACGGTGGCGGCATCAGTCAAGCCATCATCTCGGGATGTTTCGCTGCTGAGGCCATCGTCAACCATCTCGAACTGGGATCTCCACTCAGCGATTACGAAGCCAAAGTGCGAGCCTCGCTCGGCAAGGCCCTGAAAAATTCTCTTCGAACAAAAAACATGGGCTATGCCTTCTTCCGAGGGGATTTCATCACAGAGACCATCCTTCGGATTCTCGGGCCCATCGGCGGCATCAAGCGAGCCATGGAGTGCGACCGCCCGCTTTGGATTCTCTAGAATTGGCCGTTCAAAGTTCACCTCAATCGGTGTGTTCAAGTGATTCAAGCCACAGCACCACCCATGAGAGGAGGCTGGCGACGAGACGACGCCGCCGTTAGCCCTGTCATTGCAACCGTGCTGTTGCTCGCCATCACCGTCATGCTGTCAAGCATGGTCTTCGTGTTGATGCAAGGTGCCTTGTCCACTGTGGAAAAAGCCCCGCCCCAAGCGACCGTTAGCGTGCGTGGCTTGGACAACGGGTTCCACGTCATTCGTATCACAAGTCTCGACCAGTCCATCGACCCTGTGCGTCTTGAATTTGATTTGATGCCGGCCAATCTCAGCACGGAATACGGTGTGTTTGGGATGGTGTCCGATGCTGAGGTCTATGGCGTGGTGGGTTCCAATGTATCGTTCCACGACCGTGACGCGGGATATTCAGTGACTCAGGGCGATTATTTTGTTGTGGACTCTCGTACACTCGGTTCCGAAGACGGGACTTGGACCTTCAGGTTGATCGAAAAGTCAGCCGGTGTTGTTCTCATTGATGTTCTGCTGCCACCGATGTTATGATCATCCGCCGATGAAGGACATCTCGACCTTTTGCTTTGTGGATTGACCTTCAGCCCTGTCCATGGAGTAACGATCACGACGACGGCTCCATACGGCCCGAACAGCTTCAGTAATGTCCTCGCACGAGGCACCCATGCGCAACATGGGCTTGAGTTCATGACCTTCAGAAGCAAACAAGCAGGTGTACATCGTCCCGTTGGCTGAAAGACGCAATCGTGAGCAATCTCCGCAAAATGGCCGAGTTACGGACTCAATGAACCCAAACTCCTGATTGGACGTTGTCTGGAAGCGACGTGCAACTTCTCCCGTGTGGTGAGGTGGAAGTGGATGGAGTTCCCCGAAATGTTGTTCGAGGGTGGAACGGATTTCTTTCCCGCTGACAACATGGTCCAACGACCATGCGTTGGTGTTCCCGACATCCATGAATTCAATGAACCGCAAAGGCACATCCAATCCAGACATGGCTTTGGCAATGGGCAAGATTTGCGATTCGTTTTCACCGCCCTTGACCACCGTGTTCACCTTGACCTGAAGCCCGGCATCCAAGGCCGTCCTGATGCCATTCATTACGTCTGAAGCATTGAATTGAGTGTTGTCCGCAAGTTCTTGAAAGAGATCGTTGTCAACAGCATCAAGGCTGACGGTCACTCGGTTCAATCCCGCAGATTTGAGTTCAACAGCGTGTTGTGCCAACAACGAGCCGTTGGTTGTCAACGCCAAATCCAAGGTTGAGCAGAGTGTTCGAATCATCCGGATGAGGGAGGTTAAATCCCGTCGTAGGAGGGGCTCACCGCCGGTGATTCGGACTTTTTCAAGCCCCATCGGCAGCAGTCCTTTCACGAGGGTTGTCATCTCTTCAAAAGTGAGGAGATGTTCTCGCCCCAGAAATTCATGGTCGTGCCCAAAATGTTCTCGCGGCATGCAATAACCACAGCGAAAATTGCATCGGTCCGTCACCGAGAGGCGCACATCGCGCAACGGTCGATGCAGGACATCGGTGTCCATGGGGGTTTTCACATTCCACGAAGGACTGCGCCCCATTGTAAGGGTTCTTAGGACGCTTGCTGCGTTTGTGGGTTGTGGGAGGCAAATGGGTTCAACGATGGGACCCGGCTCCCGACGGTGCTGCCGGTAGTCTTTTGCCATGCCTCAGGGTCCAAGGGACGCGTTCTATAGGTGGACTCAACTGGGTGCTCCCTTTTTCAAAAAGCCATGCCATCCGATACCTGGCCCTTGCGGCGCTCAGTGAACAAACCATCACGTTCCACAACATGCAGGGGTCAGGCGAAGACACGAACTCCATGCGCCGTTGCTTGATGCAATGCGGTGTGGTGTTCAGAGATCTGGATCGTCACGGCCACCCCCTTGAACCAGAGGTGAATGGAGACCAGCTGCCCCATCCCGACGCCGCTTCATGGGTCGTTGTAGGGGTCGGTTCAAACGGTCTTAAGGCACCAGGGACGGTCCTTCATTCCGGCAATTCCGGCACCGCTTTGAGAATTCTCATCGGTCTGGCCAGCCGTTGGTCAACCCCTGTGATGTTGGACGGTGATGCTTCACTTCGCAAACGTCCGTTCGGTGTGATGATTGGGGCATTAAATTCCGGTGGTGTCAACGTTTCCCACGGCACGGGTCCTGAACAACTGCCGCTGTTGATTCAAGGTCCCATGTCGTTTGACCACCCCATTCAACTTGACGCCACGGTCTCAAGTCAACCCGTCACATCATGGCTGATCGCCAGTGCTGGGTCAAGCACGCCTGCCCGATTGATGCTGTCCGGAACAGCGGTGTCTCAACGCCATGCTGAATTGACCATGGATCTCTGCCGTTCCCTTGGAGCCTCCATCGAACGCAACGGTGACGGTCTTGTGGTTCAGCCTTGGTCCCCCATCTTTGAACACGTTGAAATTGACATGCCAACCGATGCCTCCATGATGGCTTTCCCTCTGCTGGCAGCTTTGGTTTGCAACACAAAAGTGACCCTTACCAACACGCCTGCAT
>QQSC01000010.1:105756-106502 GCA_003602475.1 Candidatus Poseidoniales archaeon
GTGAAACGAGCGAGGCCGTCCTGTTGAATCTACGGGATGCCAACGATTTGATCACCCCGTTGTCGGCCATGTTGGCCTTGGGTCACGGAGGAACAATCTCAGGAGCCGCCCATGCTGCTCACAAAGAAAGCAACCGATTGGAAAAAACGCTGGACTTACTCCAAGCCTACGGACTCCATGGCAGCGTTACAACCGAAGGTCTGGTGCTGGAAGGGGGTCAACGACTCAGTTTGCCCAGCTCAGTGGTCCGTACTTGGGACGACCACCGGCTTCAGATGACAGCCATTGTTTTGGCAATGGGCGTTGAGGGTGAGGTTCTCATCGAGGGTGACAGACTCCATTGCGTGGCCGACCCGGCAGCAGCAAGTCGTTGGGCTGAACTCGGAGTGGACGTGGGCGCTCACCTTCACCAGCCATGGTGAATCAACCGTGGCGTCCGAAATGATGGTCGAGGTCATCGATTTGAATTCGCAGTGCTGTTGGACGACCGTGGACACAAGCCCACGGGTTCGGTATCCTCCTCATGTCGTCGAGCAACCGTCGCATTTCTGGTAGCGTGAGGGATTGATTTGCTTTGACAGCGCCGCGGCACGCATTCATGAAGGCGATGTGGTCTTTCTTCTGCTCCACCGTTTCAATCGGTCCTCCGTCCTCGGCGACATCTTGCAACACGTCGATGAAGAACGAACGCATGGCTTCGGGTTTGAGCAATTGAGGGGCGGCGAGCAACTGCCAGCCGTTTTCAC
>QQSC01000011.1:0-2654 GCA_003602475.1 Candidatus Poseidoniales archaeon
CATGGTGCAACGACCTCGCGGGACCCGCGACTTCACACCGTCGGCCATGAGACGACGCCTTGCGTTGGAACACCTCCTCGAGGATGTCGCCGTTCGCCACGGCTTTTCCCGCGTTCAAACGCCCGTCTTTGAATCCCTTGACCTGTTCACCGCCAAATCCGGTCCGGGTGTGATCAAGCAACTCTACGCCTTTCAGGACAAAGGGGAACGTCACTTGACGCTCCGTCCCGAACTCACGGCCCCCGTAATGCGGATGGTGGCCGAGGAATTGCGCAACGAGACCAAACCGCTCCGCCTCTCCTACTTCGGCCAGTGCTACCGGTACGAGGAATTCAAAACAGGCCGTTACCGAGAATTTTTCCAATACGGTGTCGAACTCATCGGGGCCTCAGGTCCCATGGCGGAGGCCGAAGTCATCGCCTTGGCCATCAACATGCTCACGGATGTTGGCTTGACGGATTGGGAGATTCGAATCGGCCACGTTGGTGTGCTCAAAGACGCCCTGGTCGGGTTGGGTCTCTCCTCGGAGGTGAACCCGGCCGCAGGAGAAGCGCCGGTGGCGAGTGCCATGCGCTTGTTGGACAAAGGCGACGATGCAGGTCTTGCTGCGCTGTTTGTAGCCAACGGCCTTGATTCAACCCATGCGCAATCCCTGCGTGACTTGGCCGCCCTTGAGGGTGGCATGGAAACGTTGGGCCCTGCCCGAACCATCCTGTCGGGCATGGACGGCGTCTCCCTTGAAGCGCTTGATGAATTGGAATTGACGTTGAAAGCGGTGGGGTACTTGGCCGCCAAACCACCAAGATTGGCGGTTGATTTGACCGTGGCTCGCGGCCTGGATTACTACACGGGCATGGTGTTTGAAGTCAAGGTGCCCGAAATGGGAGGCGAAGGCCAAGTGCTCGGTGGAGGTTCCTACAAGTTGCTCCATTTGTTCGGGCTGCCCGACCTTGACCCGTGCTGCGGATTTGGACTCGGTTTTGACCGTGTCCTGCTGGCTCTTGAGGCTCAAGCCATGGCAACCGAGCGAAAAGAAGTCGTTGCAGGTGAAGTGGATCCTCGCCCCCTGCTTGCGATCGTTCCTTTCAGGGTGAACTCACTGGATGTGCTTCAGTTGGTTGGCGGGTTGCGCGCCTCTGGTGTCCGCGTCGAGTTGGAACTTCGAGGCCGCAAGGTCGGAAAGGCACTGGGCTGGGCCGACAGCATCGGTTGCACCCACGCCATGGTCATCGGACCCCACGAACTTGAGGAAAAGAAAGGGCGAATCAAGAACCTCTCAACGGGTGAGCAAACCTTGACCGGGCTGTACGCCGACGACGTGCTCGAAGCGCTCACGGAGCGATGAGACCGAAGTTCAGGCTTCGTTGTCCTTGCGGTTCATGAACAGCGCCATGCCAAGAGCGGCCGATGCGGTCACGAGTGTGAATCCGGGGGTGTCCTCGCTGTCCATCATGCCGTCTTCACCGGCTTGGAACTCTTCGTTCCACGATTCTTCATCGATGGGCATCTCAAGGCGACTCTCCATGCCGAGTTTGATAGCAAACCAAGCCTCTTGTCCCGATGGTACACCAAAGAATCCTCCAGATTGGTAGTCTCCTTTGAGTTTCATGGTGACTTCAATGATGGGGCTGTCATCACGCCCGTCCCATTCCATGTGGTCCTCGGTCACCGCAAAGGCAAACGGCACGTTTTGCTCGCCCTGTTGGAGTCCAGTGAACTGGTTGGTCCACACTTCAGCACCGCCTCGAAACACTGTGATGTTGAGGTTCTCGCAATCGTTGTTGCAAGGTCCGTCGTTGTCGCCGTTGGTCCAATCGCCACCGACATCAAATTTGAAATTGCCGCGGAATTCTCCGTTTTCGGTCATGAGAAGGCGCTTGTCAAGGTCGGGCTTCATGCGGAATCGGAGGTTGACATCGATCACGCCGTTTTCCTTTTCTTCTCGCCACTCGCCTTCTTCAGTGGATTCGGTGTCGTTGTCGGCGAAGTGGCTCCATGCGTCAGCAAACCCGTCGTGATACATGTACATCGTCGTGTTGTTGGCGTTCGGTTGCTTCGGGTCTTCTTCAGTGGCTTGTTGTGCGGTCACGCCGTCGGCCTGAACAGGCGTGAACAACATGGCAGCGAGAAGGATGGCGAGTACGGCCTTTCCACGCATGTGTATCCGTGAACCGCCTTCCATTTCAAGCCTTCTTCAACGGATATCCGCTGGGCGAGGTTCACTCAAAGCGGTTGAAGTCGAGGTTACGCTGGCGCTCCTGCTGTTGTTGTCGGGTCAGTCGGAGCGCTTCACCCAACGCATCGGGCTTCATCCGAGCGGCGTTAAGGGTGGTGCCTCCAACGCCCGTGATGATGGCCATGACCTTGATGGTGTCACCAAAGCCAGCGTCTTGTCGCGCTCCCCAAATGACGTTGGCGTTCTCACTGACCCGAGCGGTCAACAAATCCACCACTTGGTTGGCGGCTTCAAGCGTCATGTAAGGGCCGCCTGTCACGTGGATGAGCACGCCTGTGGCCCCTTCGATGTCGACGTCCAACAGCGGATGGTTGAGCGCTTCGTGAACGACTTCTTCGGGCCCTCGGTCGGATTCACCGTAGAGCATCATGGTCACGCCACCGTTGGACATGATGGTGCGGATGTCGGCAAAATCCAG
>QQSC01000011.1:2661-30645 GCA_003602475.1 Candidatus Poseidoniales archaeon
AGCGATGGCAAGGTGATGGTTTCCACGATGCCTTTGACGATCTCAGCGACCAACTGGTCCATGATCGAGAACGCTTCATCAAGTGGCAAGTTGGGGACGAAATGCAACAGTCGGTTGTTGTCGAGAACCAGGACGGCATCGGCACATCGACGCAAGGATTCCAACCCCTCGAGGGCCCGAGACATGCGCTGTCGACGCTCAACGTGGAACGGGGTCGTGACAATGCCAACCACGAGAGCCCCGGCTTGCTTGGCTTCTTCAGCCACGATTGGACAAATACCGGTTCCTGAACCGCCGCCCAAACCAGAGGCGATGAACACGAGGTCAGCACCGGTGACGATGCGTTTGATCATTTCACGACCGGCTTCGGCGCATCGCCTTCCCGTTGAAGGGTCGCCTCCAGCACCCAGGCCTCGGGTGATGTGACGGCCAACGAGCAGCTTTTGCAAGGCTCGCGTGTTGTCGAGGTGTTGCTTGTCGGTGTTGATGGCGACCGTGACCGCCCCCTCCACGCCCAAATGCGTGATTCGGTTGAGGGTGTTGTTGCCAGAGCCGCCGCAACCGACGATGAGGATTCGAGGGTCAGGAACGCTGACTGAACCAACCTCGTCGTCCATGAGGGCGGTGGCTCCGCGGTGAACGGCGTCGTTTTTCAGCCCCTGAATCATGTCAGCGAAGGCGGCGTCCTTACGACCGTAACCGCCGTTGTTTGTTCCCGAAGCGCTGCCAGGTCCCATCCCGTTTACTCCCCGAAGTCCAGCCTTCCTTTGACCTACATAACCGCGACCCTTCCAGCCGTGCTCGAGGTCACGGTTTCCCGACCTCCTCAACACAGCCATGCTCACCTTCCAATCCGTGGGAACATTCTGGTTCGATGAACCTCTGCCCCGGGGGGTTCAATACGCCGCTGTTGGCGTTGATGAGGGTTAAGTAGTGGAGGCGGGTGGGAAGGTTTGCCTCGCTTAGCTCAGTTGGTAGAGCACCTGACTGTAGTTGTCTAAAAAACAAACGTCTCAGCAGACATCAGGGTGTCCCCAGTTCAAGTCTGGGAGCGGGGACCAACGAGTTCACACCAGTTTCAACGTTGGTCCACGCGCACTCGAGAGGTTGAACGATTCTGGGCGCATCCTCTCTCATGGGAGCGGGGACTCTTCTTGCATCCTTACGGTACGTCCCCGCTAAATCGAGAGGTTGAGCGCTTTCATTCACTCCCTCTCTCATGGGAGCGGGGACCAACGAGTTCACACCAGTTTCAACGTTGGTCCACGCGCACTCGAGAGGTTGAACGATTCTGGGCGCATCCTCTCTCGTGGGAGCGGGGGGCCATATTATCCAACGACGAGAAGTTGCCATCTCGACCTTATCACCGTGCACTTTCATCGGGCAAGTTCATGTAGGCTGACTTTAGGATAATAACATGGAATCTGTCATGCTATGCCCTGCATGCGACGCAGTGTTTTCTGGAACTGAAGCCGGCGAGGAGGTTACATGTCCGTCCTGCAGTCACGCACCTTGTTCATTTGCCTCTCACATAAATCAGGGGACTCGAAAGATTTGGATGGACATTGAAGCGGGCCCTCGATGGAAACGAAACAAGAAAATTCACCGCTCCCTCGCACACGAACTTCGCAAAGACTCCGACCTTACCCAAGACATCAATCAAATGGTCGACGGCATGTTTGTTTTGTTTCGGGAATTTGATTCGGACGAGTTGTTTCCTAGATACCGAGAAGACTATGCCCGTACCACCGGAAAGCGAAGTCTCTTACACGCCCCCAAAAAACGCTCGAGTTTTTCCACACGCAGGGAACGTAAATCCAAAAAGAGGACGATGCAGACCTCAAAGTACAGCAAAAGAGAAAAACTGCGGAAAAAAAACAGGACGGCCACCAAACGGGGTGCCGTTCGTGGTGCTCTTTACGAGGGTGCTTTCAAAAAGATCCTGGACTCAACTCCGGACGCCTCTCGGTGTCTTGAAACCATTGAATCACCTCGTGGAGAACGATGTCGTCCCGATGGATGGTACGATCTCCACGGCTTGCTTAACATCCCAATCGAGTTCAAGACCATTGGGTCAGGGATGTTTCAGGTCAACAACATGAGAAAGATGCTTGAGCAATCCCGTAAGCAGGGCCTGATCGCACATTATTCCAACCTTCAAAAGACCGTGGACGAGAACGACGGTGTTTCGCTGCTGATCGTGTGCTGTCCTCGGGACCGGACCTATGCCAATTTTCTCATCGATAGTCGAATTGAAGGAAAACTCTCGCATCTTCGAGGGGTCAAATCAAAAAAACGAAAGAGAAGAGAGCGAAACAAACTGAGCGATACGTTAAGTAGGGATAATTCGGCTTAGGATGTGGCAATGTCATTAAGGCTGCGCAAAAGTACCATTCAATTGTCAATTGAGGCCTTCTCATATAGTTCACCCTGTTTATATGCTCTCGGCTCCACGTCCATCCGTGGTTAAGGATACAATCTTTGGAGCACATGTGTCCGGCAACATAGATGTCGCTTCTGCGCTTGAATCTGAGAAACTCTCAGGCACGACACTTGACCATAGCAAACCACCGGTTAATGAATTTGCGAGTGTGGAGGCGGTGGTAGATTGGATCCGACAACAACTCGAACAATAAGTGATAGAGGCGCGATGCGTCTTAGCCTTACAACTGGAGCACTGTTGTTTGGTTTGATGTATGTCAACGTCGGCGTTCAGCACTTCACCAACACCGCTTGGTTCAACCCCATCGTCCCCGCAATCTTGGGCGACCCCACGATTTGGGTGCACATCACTGGCGTCATGGAAATCGCCATCGGCGTGGGCCTCATTCTCCCACGAACCCGTCGCTATGCCGGCCTCGGGAGTTTTGTGTTCCTCATCGGCATCTACTGGGCGAACCTCAACATGTGGATCAACAACATCCCGCTCGACGGCAAAACCTACGCCAACCACTGGCACGTGCTTCGCTTGCTCGCTCAGCTCGGCATGATGGGGTTCTCGTACGCCATCTGGCGAGGGTCAATGGCAGAAGAACACGCCACCAAGGCCACTTGATGTCCCGGGAAGGCCATTCGTTCTCAGACGCCTTGGGCTTGACCAAAGGTGTAGGTCTGCATGCCAGCATTCTGGTAGATTTGAGGCATTTGCCCGTCCTTGGCAAAGCGGTACAGAGCGACCACGGCCACCTGCTCGGCTGCGTTGGCCCATGCGATCAGCAGGCCGATACCCAATGCACCAAACAACAGTCCAATTGGTCCCAAAGTAATTGACATTACAACGGTGATGAACACGATGGGGATGCCGATGAGGACAGCGATCAGACCAATGCCCAGTCCCGAAGCAATGTTCTCGCCCCAGGTCTGTGAAAAGGTGGACCTGCTCGACTTGAGGGCATCACCAACGCTCTGCCCTTCCAAAATCAGGTGAGGAATCATGAAGAACGTCATCATCCACCAAACCAATCCTCCAATCATGTGGATGATTCTGGCCACGATTTTTGCTGCGTCGCTGTCGCTGCTGCGAGCAACCCCTTCCAAGAGCTTGAACAGAAGACCGACGGTACCTGCGATGATGCCCCAGACGATGATGATGGGCAGACGCTTGAACGCTTCTCCAAGGCCGTCACCAAAGGTGGGATCTCCACCCGTGAGTCGGATGTTCGCGTTGGCGATGATGGCGCAGTTCCAAAACACCACCACGATGCTGAGCAGCATGTACCCGACAAACGTGAACCCGAGATAGGCCGGTGTGAACGATGCGTCGTCGTTAACGGCCCACTCCATGTCCATGAATTGAGGCATGCTCATGCCAACCAGGCAGACCAGACTCATGACGCCGGCCAAGATCATGTAGACGAGCAGTTCAGGGTCCTTGCGGACGACGCTCATGCTCAATTTGCTCATTTTCCAACCGCGCCCGATGGTATCAAAGAATCCCATGTTGTGTTGACGGATTCGCCGCTTTAATTCAGTTTCCCCGAATTTGCCGTTGGCGCAAGGCTTCCTCAGTCACCTCAACGACGGCTGCCTGATGGTTGTTCGACGGGCCTGCTTCGTTTGCGGGCAACTTGTCCGCGGCGTCCCGTGGCCCAGCATTACAGAGTTGAGGGCCGGTCGAAGCGCTCCGACATACAGCCCCCAAGAATAATGAAGGTCGTTCGTGAGGCCGCGACATGAAGATGAGTCGTTTTGTCCCCATCGTGATGTTGGCCCTTTTCGTGCTGTCCACGACGAGCACGCCCCTCCTCGGGGCTTCGTTTCCTGCCCAGCACACGGATGGCGACGCTGCACCCGGGTTGACGAGTTCAGACGTGCATCGGTTCGAATTGGGCAACCCCGGTGCGGCCTCACTCTCTCGTACGAACTGGCCGAGTTCCATGACCGTGGTGGATTGGCCGGAGCCGACATTGGTGGCGGATTTTGACGGGAGCGCCATGCTTCACGCACCCGGAAATCAACCCATCTACAACGAAGGCTACACGTTTGTTGACGACCGATTCGGTCGGCCAGAACGTGCGCTGCAGGTCGACGCTCAATCGCTCCTCAAGTACCGCCTTGACGACACCTCTGCACTGGTGTTCGGGGATGGAGAAGCCCACACCGTGTCGTTTTGGATGAACATCGAACAGTTTTCAGCTCGAGGCACCATCCTCAACCTCGACGATGGTGTGTCGTTCTATTATGGAGCCAACAACGTCGACGGCCGATTCATGGTGAGGTGGCAAGACAACGACACGCGACATCCATTTTTCGCTCATGATTTCCAACAACCCGAGGAGGTTGAACGCTGGATCCATGTGGCCTTGACCACCGATGGCTCGGACACGCATCTGTTCATTGACGGTCAGCACGTCGGCAGTTACCTGTATGCCCACAACAACGTCAACAACGCCAGTGCACCCGGAGAGCGAATGAACATCGGAAGAGAATATTCCAGCACGACCGGGCAAGCAAGGTTTGCCATGGATGACCTGCAGATGGTGGACATCGCCCTGACCAACGAGACGGCCCCAGCAGTCTTCGCCGCCCAATCGGTGGCTTGGAATGCAACACCCTCGCTTCCGGATGGCCTACGCTGGAACGGGATGCGGGCTTCCATCGACGGCGTGCCAACCGAGGGCGGGACCTCTCAACATGAAATGCGAGGAGAATGGACCCACAACGGTTCTACGGTGTCGGTCAATGCGAGTTTCAACATCTCCGTCGCACCCGCTGACCAACCGCAAAGGGCCTCGCTGATGTTCGAAGACCGATACAGAATCAATGAACCCGGGCCTCAACTTCCGTTTTACGGTTACAGGACAACGGTAGGCGCTCCGGTCAACCTGTCGTTCAGCATGGCATCGTGGCAAGCCGGTCCCAATCACCATTACCAAGACGACCAAACCGTGGCCATTCCTTTTGAATCCGGCCTCAACTCAACCATCGGAGACTTGCGGCTGGTGAACCAGTCCAACATCACGATGGTGGACGACCGCCAGGGAAGGTCGGAAGGCGCTGTTCGAATTGATGCAGGAGGTCAACTTGTTTACAACGTCACGGATTGGAACGAAGTGGCGTTCCGTGACAACCAAGACATCGTCATTTCGTTTTGGATGAGGATGGATGGCCATACCGAAGCCAGCACCATCGTCCGTCATCACGGAGGCGACAAGACGGCGTGGTCCCTCACATGGGACCCCACGACCATGCTCGGTGGCACACCGGGGGATCTTCGCCACCACCACCTGCATTGGGACTCCGGAAGTTCTAGCAGTTCTGGTAGCGCGTCAATCCCTTCTCCAGACATGACCGACTGGCATCACGTCGTTTGGACAAAGAACGAAGGCTACATGCGCCATTTCATCGATGGAGTTCGTGCAACCATCGTGCACACCGAAGAGGAGCATGTCTACTGGAACCAAACCACCCTCCTGACGCTTGGAGGGGGCGAGGGCGCCGTTGAGATCGATGATTTCCGCATTTGGAACCGCAGCATAGCGGAAGATCGAATCGTTGACATCACACGATTACAGACGGCTGCCACCTATTCGGTCACGCCTGAACTTCCAGACGGGTTGACCATCGACCAGCGCAACATGACCATTCGAGGGGCAGCCAGCGGCCCGTTGCCTGCATCCACACACACACTGGTGGCCTCGTGGAACGAGTCGTTGTGGGGGTCAACCACCTCACAACAATTCACCCTTGAGGTTTCAGATGAACCCGATGAGGACCTTGATGGTGTTCCGGATGAAGAGGACGCCTTCCCTTCCGACCCTGCTGAGCAAGAGGACCGGGATGGAGACGGTGTTGGCGACAACGCAGATGCTTTCCCATTGGACGAATCCGAGCAAGCCGACACCGA
This sequence comes from Candidatus Poseidoniales archaeon, assembly GCA_003602475.1. Taxonomy (GTDB): domain Archaea; phylum Thermoplasmatota; class Poseidoniia; order Poseidoniales; family Poseidoniaceae; genus Poseidonia. The sequence continues at coordinate 9,008 of QQSC01000011.1, forward strand.
TGGCGATGGCGTGGGTGACAACAACGATGCCGACCCCCTTGACGCCAACGAAACCAGAACGAAGGACGACGTCGTCGTCAACGAAGGGAGCACCTTCTTCGACCCACTCAGCGACCCTCTCCAGTTGACCCTGGCGGGCTGCGGCCTGCTGTTGCTGTTGATTCTGCTCGCCGTGCTGATCATGAAGCGGTCTCGAGACCCGGAAGGGGAGCCGGCCGACGACGGCAACAAGACGGTGTTCAAGCTGCCCGGTGAAGGCAGCGAGATCACCGGTTACGGGAAAAACATCCCGGAGTTGTTCGATTCATCGGATAAATCGTGATGCAACGATGCGTTGCGCGCTTCAACGTTGTTGAACGAACGAAGTGTTGAGCTTCACCGTGTGCCGACATCAATCGCCTTGCTGCCGTTGCCTGAGCGCTTCAACGGCCATCACGCTCACGGCCACCTGGAGGTTGTAAGAAGGCACAAACCCGTCCATCGGCAACTTCACCACCGCATCTGCGGCCTCGAGCACTTCCGGGCTGACGCCGGCGCGCTCAGCTCCCACCACCAGCACAACATCACCTGTCAGGTCTTCGTCCCACGGTCCGTTATCGCCCACATCTTCAGCAACCACGAGACGCGTACCGTGTGTTGTGCAGGCCTGTAGGATGGCTTCCGTAGAGGTGTAAATGACAGGAATGAACCGATCCGCTCGCATGCTGGCCCTGCGGATGGTGCGCCGTTCTTCGTGGGTTTTCTTGACGTTCAACAGCACAGCACTGGCTCCTGAAACCTCAGCGGTTCGGATGGCAAAACCTAGGTTGGTCGAATACTCAACGCCATCAAAGAACCAGACGCATCCACCCGACGCCATGACCTCGTCCAGCGAGGTGTGTTGTGGGCGGCCAACAAGGGCCAAGGCCGCCTGATGACCGTTCGCCGACATGCGCCACAGGTCGTTGGTGGACCCTTCGTCAAGAGGAACATCCAATGCTGCACATGCGTTTCGAATGTCGGTGGTGTCCATGTCTCGGTCGACCAGCACCCTGTCGATTGGATGGCCTTCAAGCAGGGCGCGCAACACAGCGTCTGCCCCAGTGATTTGCCCTGCCATGCTGGCGGGTGGAGCGCCACGCTCAAGAGGCTACCTCCCCTGGTGCGGTCATGGGCAAGAAGCACAGTCCTCGCTTTCTCGCAACGGTTGAAACCGCTCGAGGCGTCATCGCGGAGTGCGAAGCCCCCAACCTTCGCGCCATGCTGAACGACGGACAACCGATCGTTGTCATCGATGTGCGTGAACGGCACGAGTTTCAGGCAGGGCATCTCGAGGGTGCGATCCACATTGGAAAAGGCGTGTTGGAACGGGACATTGAGGCGCACGACCTGGCCGACAACGCCCGCATCGTCCTGTATTGCGGCGGCGGATACCGAAGCGCCATCGCTGCACAATCCCTGCAAGCCATGGGTTGGACCAACGTGATGTCCCTCTGGGGAGGATGGCGCGGCATACAAGCGGAAGGCCTCCCGTTGAGGGTTCCTGAGGTTCCTTAAACCGCGTGGGCAGGCTCATAAAGGGGAGATTGGTCGGCGAGATGCTGAGAAGCAGAGGTGTAGACCATGGCACAAGGATTGTACCAACACGTTCGTGAAACCTGGAAGCGTCCAAAAGACGCACTGCCCCACATGTACCGACAGGCTCGCATGGCGCAATGGCGTCGCGAACCCGTCAACTGTCGCATCGAGCGCCCCACCCGCCTTGACGCCGCTCGCCGCATGGGCTACAANGCCAAGCAAGGTGTCATCCTCATCCGAACACGGGTTCGCCGTGGTGGATTGCGTAAGGGCAAGGTGCACATGAAGCGAAAGCCCTCCAAGGCTGGTGTCTCCAAGATCACCATGGCCAAGAACACGCAACGCATCGCTGAGGAGCGTGTTGCCCGTCACTTCCCCAACCTCGAAGTTCTAAACTCCTACTGGGTTGGCCAAGACGGCAAGCACAAGTATTTCGAAGTCATTCTCCTCGACACCCATCACCCTGCCATTGTCAACGACAAGCAACTCGGTGTGTTCTCTCGAGCCAACGGCAACACCGCCCACCGCGGCCGTGCTTACCGAGGCAAGACCTCAGCCGGCAAGCGTGGACGTGGATTGCACAACAAGGGCAAGGGCGCAGAGAAGTTGCGACCTTCGCTCCGTGCGAACCTCAACCGTGGCAAGTGAGCCGCCTGACCGGTATTGGCGAACCATCCGCTGGTTTATTGAGCGACAGCCGCTGAGGTAACCCCATGGTCCATGGCACCGAGGTCATGTCAACGTGGGTTGGCCTTGAGGTCTACCTGCCATCTGGCCGCAAACTCGGCGTGGTCCACGACGCTGTCATCGACGCAGAGGGCATGCAGTGCACGCATTTGTTCGTGAAGGACACGCCCGAAGACCTTGTTGAAGGCAGCATCCACCTTGCGGTTCCTTGGCGATGGGTTCGAGCGATCGACGAAATTGTTCTGCTTCGATGGTTTCCGCCCACCCCCATCCCGCTCCAATCTTGAGGTTGCATCATGACCGTCGACGTGCACGTGCTTGGGACCGCATCGGCCCGCCCGACGTCGCAGCGCAGCGTCAGCGGCAGCGTGGTTTCATGCGACGACGGTCTGGTGGTCGTCGACGCCGGAGAAGGTTTTCAAACACGTTTCGAGCATCAGCGAAAACGATTGAAAATCAACGGAATGAAACGCCGTCTTCGCCCCAACCGTATCGGTGCGCTGGTGTTCACACACGGTCACCTCGACCACACCTGGGGGGCGTTGCCATGGCTGCAAACCATGAGTCTTGACCGACGTGAACCGGGGATGCTGATGCTCGCCCCGACATCTCCAGCGGTCTTGGATGCGTTGTTGGCCGGAAAAAGCATCCCAGAAGGCACGCCGCCCGCCGACCTTGCTGTTCAATGGAAGGCGTGGTCCGAAGTCGGTGGCTTTGCTGGATTTTCATACCCTCTGCGATGGGTGCTCGGGGACGTGTTCAACGATCGCTGGGCAGAAGTGGAATTGGACACCATGCGTGCCACACTGTTGGAGGCCATGCCTCAACCAGAGGGCTGGCGAAGGTCCCGACTCGTTCCCATCTCGACCACCCACAGCGTTCCCTCCTGCGGGTGGATGGTGGAGCAAACCGGCTCACCTGGGCCGTTTGACCGAGAACGGGCTCAAGAGTTGGGTTTGACGGAGGAACAGAGGGGCGTATTGGCTCGCGGCGAGAATATTGAACACCTCGGCTCAACGTTGGAGGCAGCGTCCTTCCGAGGACCGCCAACCCCGGGCGTCAAGGTGGTGGTATCGGGGGACACGGCAGAACGAGCATCTGGATTCACAGCCGGACTTTCTCCGGACCTTCTGGTCCACGAATCGACCTTTCTTGAAGCGCAAACCGACAAGGCAGCCGAGCACTTGCACACCACCGCAAGCGGAGCCGCCCGAACCGCCCAAGCTTGCAACGCAGCTGTGTTGGCACTCACGCATTACAGCAGCCGGATCAAATCGGTCCAGGAGCCGTTGGGGGAAGCCAGAACAGAGTTGCTTCAATTGGACACCGACCTGCCCGTGCTTGCGCTTCAAGACGGCGACGTGTTGAGTGTCGTTCACGGCCATTGCACCCATCTTGTGGCCACAGAATCGGGATGGGATGCCGTGAGCATTGCACCCAATCGTTGAAGAGTTAAACGGCCGCCACAACAACATGCGTTGGCTGCTTGTTTCCCTCGTGCTGATGTTGGCCACGCTGCCGCTGCTCACGATGGCGGACAGCGGCCGAGCAGCCCCCAACTGCGTCACTCGCTCCATCGACGACCTGGCGGCTTCAGTGACGGTGGACCCGGGTGTTTGCATTCTCGTCGATCTCGGTGTTCTGACGCCAAACGACGTGCATGAAGTTGAGGCCGTCGTGGTTGACGACGCCGTCGACATGCTCTTTTTTGATGAGAACAGCGTTCAACCCTACGAATTGGGACAATCGTACCGTTCAAACACGGTCGAAACCATCAGCACAGAATCGGCCCTCGGAGGCTACGAGTTCCATTGGAAAACGCCTCCATCGATCACCGCCAAACGATGGTACGTGGCTTTGGACAACACGGCCCATGACGGCGACAACGGCTCGGGTGACCAGGGCGGTCTTCCCAGCCAAGTTTCGTTCAGCATGACCAAACTGACCGAAGCGTATTGGACGTTGTACCACGATGTGGTGGCGATGAACGTCAACGATTCCTCAGTGTTGCTTTCCGGTGACGACTTGCGGTTGGATGCAGGAACCACGGTGGTCATTTCGGCTTGGGACCTTGAATCCGTGGGCGACGTCTATCTCCAAACACGAGACATGCACGACCGCTACAATTCGGGGGCCGTGGGCGTACAGTACATCGATGGCGGCTCCATTCAAGGCGTCACATCGCCCCAATCCGTGACATGGCAAGTCCCATCCACACTTGATGGAGAAGAGTTGCTGCTCGTGGCCGACAACACCAACACACCGCTCGGGGGGGGCGACGGCTCCGCACCTCTTCGGCTAACCGTTCGAATCGAATTGGCTCCCCCGCTCACGCCGACAGTAACCGACGACAACATGGGCTCAATCTCGTTGGGTGAAGCGCTCACCCTCGACGCAACCAGCACGCCCAACCGGTTGGGCCAGCAGGGGCAATTTTCATGGGACACGGATGCGTTGGTGGACAGCAACGCTGACGGAAACCCAACCAACGATGGGGATTTGACCGGCCCTACGGTTGAGGCGATGTGGACGGTGCCGGGCGAGAAAACCATCACGGTTCTCAACACTGCACCCTCTGGAGATTTGGCCAGCACCGAGTACACCGTGACGGTGGTTGATTCGGTTGATCCCAGTCCCGTCATCACAGGCAACACGACGCCCATCGCTGGAGGCTGGAAGGTCAATGTTGGAACCTCGATTGCTCTTTCTTGCGCTTCAAGCACCGACGACCATCAGGTGGCCAACTGCCTTTGGCGGATTGAGGGTCAAGAGGAGAGCAATCAGTCCTCCGTCACCCTCACTCCGGACCGAGTAGGCGCTTATGATGTGGTGCTCACGGTGAGCGACTCGAGCGGTAACGAAGCCAACGTCTCCGCTGTCGTCCGCTCGGTGGACCCGACCTTACCGTCCATTGCACCGGATTCCGTGGTCAACTTCCCGACGGAAATTGAACAGGACGGAACCCTCTCGTTCGACGTCTCGGTCAGCGATGAATACGACAACAATTCAGACCTACGCGTGCATTGGGACTTGAATCCCGGGGTGGATTCAGACGGCAACGGTGAACCCACCGACGACCCCGACCGAGTAGGGTTGAACCCTTCTGTGACCTTCAGCACGTCCGGTGAAACCGACATCGTTGTCACCGTGTTCGATGCATCCAACAACTCCCGTTCCTATGCCTTCACCGTTGATGTTGCTCCAAAAGAACCCCAAGCGTTGCCCTTTGGTCAAGCCTTCATCGCAGTGTTGGTGGTCGTTGGCTTGCTTGGCGGAGCAGCCGTTGGCTACCGAACGGTCCAACGTCGAAACGGGCTGGCTTTGTTGATGGAGAACGGGTTGTCGAAAGAAGAGGCGCAAGGTCACATGGCCATCGTCGCTCAACGCCGCCGCCTTTCCTTCCGTGCGAAACCAGAGGAACACGCCGGGCTCGATCAGGGCGAAGTGAGGCCGCAAGCCGAACGTCAACAAGCCGCCAAAGAAGCAGAAATGCAAGCGATTTACGGCAGCACCCCTGAGGTGGACCAGCACCAAGCCTTCGCACCTCCCCCCCAACAACGCGCTCCAACAATGTCGGCGGCATCTGCTCAAATGGCCAATGAAGCCGCCTCCATGTTGATGGATGAGAGCGATGCTACCGATTCAACCGCCGTGGGGTCAGACGCCCTGTCGGCCTTTTACGACGATGAGCCGGTAGCCGCTGAACCAACATCCTCGGCGGAAGAGAAACCCCTTGCTGGAGTGGACCAATCTCAAACAGCTGCTGGGGTCGTTCACGGCGGCGTGTCGCTGCCCGAAGGCATGACTGGTCCAACGGCCAAGGCAACACCGCCTCCAGTTGCGCCCGCACCACCCGCTGCCACCAATGTCCGTCACACCTGCGATTCATGCGGGGCGGTGTTCGAAGTGGATGTACCAGCAGGCCTTTCAGAGGCGTTGGTGGCTTGCCCGTCGTGCGATTCAGACCAACATGTGGTCGCTGGAGAATGACGCTCGAATCCCGTGGCGTGGCGGCACAAGCAGGGGAATGCTTCTCAAGGGAGCAAGGACCGTGGGAAGTCATGGGTCAAGAGGCTGTGCGCGTGGTTCGTCGCGGCTTGGCCCCGCAACGTCAACAACGAATCCTACCGTTGTTCCTTGTTTGCATCATGCTGGCGGCGCTTTTGCAACCCGCTTCTGCTGACTTATCGGTGTCGAGGGATGACTTTGGCGTCCTCGATGAACTGGCCACCACCCTCGAGGAACGAGCGGACTCTGGCGAAGCGCTTGTGGCCCTTCAAGGAGCAGAATCTTCGTTTGCACTCTTGGATGCAGCCAAACGCTCAGTCACCACTGGCGACGCTTTGGCCGACGCTGAAGGGTACTTGGACAACGTGGAGTTGAGGGACACTACGCCGATGGAAGAAGACCACCCTCGCCCCTACATCTTCCTCACCGACGTGGCAACCCATCCCGACGCATGGCCGTACAACCTTTGGGAAACGCTGTTTTCAGTGGATGCTCTCGGTTTGGACAACCTCCTCGGGTTTGGCATCAACACCTATGCCGTGTATGTGAATTTCACCGCCAGAAACAACGGCCCTTCGTACGAGGCCTGGGATTCCGGTACCTTCACGGGTGAATTGTTGGTCGGGACCGATTTGGTGCTGTTTGAAAATTACATCGACATTGACGGCGACAACACGGACGACATCTCTGTGGCTTTGACCATTGAGGGCATCACCACACAGGGCGAAGGTTGGGGCATTGAAACCGGCGACGGCATCATCCCAACACCATCTGAAATTTGGCTCAAACCCACCTTCCAATGGAAAGTCAGCGCCATGAACATTGATGACCCGCTGTGGGATCAACTCGAACACCTCGAAGTTACCATGATGAAAGGGCTCTCGTTCGATGTGACGCTGTCGAATTCTGAATCTTACGCTGTTGTTGTCGATACTCGATTCACTCAACCCCCTCACGACGTGAGGGTCGGTGTAGGCATTGAACGCATCTCCTTCAACGTAGGCGACACCTTTGGCTCGGTTGCCGGTTTGGTTACAGCGCTGTTGGGCGGTGGCGTCAATTCCAGCGATGTTTCGCTGACCGGCATCACCGCACCGTACGCCATTCGAGTAACCAACCCCAACGCACCGGGTGGTTCGGAACAAACCGACTGCAGTGAAACGCTCAATTACGATCCGGCCACGGATGAAAACGCCTCCAGCCGAGACCACAAATGCGGTCTTGGGTTCGGAGTAGGCTATGTCCACTTTGGCGAAGTTCAGCCAGACCAATCCATTCCGATTCTTGAGTACGCCTACATCGATGTCGGTTTCCATCCCGAATCAGGGGAGACCGTCATTCCAAGCGAAGTGGACTTGACGCTGCGCAACGACAACGCAGGCGACAATTCGTTCGACACCATTGAACTGTACAGCGACGTGGGCACGGACGTGTTCATTCATTATTTCGAGGACCGATCAAACGTTCCAGAAGGGGACGAACCGTTCGGTAACATCACGGATTCAAGATTGGTGATTCGTGGCCTGCCCTCCGGGACCATGCACGACGATGAAATCGGGGCTATTTTCACCACCATTGGGGAGGCACCCGGTAGCGTCAATTTACCTGGAGAGGTGCCTGAACGTTTGTCAATGATCATCGCAATCAAGAACTTCTCGGGCGACCAAACCCCCAACGTGAACGACCCCACGTTGCCCATCAATCCCGCAACTGCTCCCAATTCCCTTTTCCTCATCGCAGGAACAGAATCGATCGACATGTTCCTTTACGACAGCAGCTTCAAGCGAGGTGGTTACGCCACCGACAGTTCCTCGATGCACGTCGTGATTGAGAACGTCCCACGGGTCATCGTGATCCAAGGCAGTTTCCTCCTCTCGTCCAGCGGGGTGAACCGGCTGAATTACGACAACCCCAACCTCAACACCATCGCTCAACTGTTCGACAACGCCCTTCTGAGCATCATTGAAGTCGTTCTCGACATTGGGACCATCCTCAACGGGTTGCCAAACGCCGTTGTGGGTACGGCCGGTTCCTCTGGAGGCGAGACAGAAATTCAGTGCTTCAATCAAGTCAAGTTGAGTTTGCCCGAATCCCAACGTTCGCCGATGGTCATCGGTCGGTTGACGTTCGCTTTGGCCAGCAGCGATCACCCTTGGATTCCCGGCTCGGACCACATTCTCCTCTCTGAAGACACCGGTCAAGCGGTGGTGAACGGTCGCCTTGGCCCCCTCGACCCGTTGGTGCCGGTGGCGATGAGCATGCAAATTGGGGGCATATGGGGGGCGCGCCATTCCTTTGACCCGGTGACTGGGGTCCGAGAGATGAACCTTGATGGCGACGTGGGTGGTTCCTTGCTCATCGGTCACATCAAGCACACCGACGGAAACATGACCAACGCCGTCAAGCAATCCGCCACCGTTTCCAACCGACCGAGCACGTTTGACATTATCCAAAGGACCGAATCCCTCACCTATCGTGCCAGCGAACCCATTGGCACCATCACTTACGGCGGTCAATCCGGAGACCAACGAAACGCCATCCGGTTGGACGGTTTACCCTCGGAATTCGGGCTGGTGCTCGGCGACACCGTCGGTTACGTTGCCAACCAATCGATGGACAGCATCCAGATACAGATGACCAACGCCACGACGCCCCTCACCATGGACGGCGACCACATGCGGTTTTGGGTCAACGAGGACACGGCAGAAGCCAGCCTCAGCATGCAACTTTCCGACATCACAGCCATTCGCCGCCTCAGTCCCTTGGAGCCCGGATCCACCGGGCCAGAAGGTAACTCAGTGGTTCAGTTGATTCGATCCACATCCTCGCCGTTTAGCGTGTCCTTTGAGGACGTTACCGAGCACGACGATCCTTTCCTGGGACTCAATGGAGGGGTGTACTTTGACCCACTGCCCGCCAACATTTCTCTTACTCTGCCCTCCGATGTTGATTCTGAGGGGCTGGAACTGCCCACGTTTGACGAAGGGGAGGGCATTGAGGCCCTCTCGTTCTTCCTCGGGGACATCGTCGATTTCGGTTCGGTGGTCAACGATTTCATCCACGGCCTGACCGTTGACGTCGGAGGGGACATCGGGGAAGCTCAAAACATGAGCTTGGGCTTGGATTTGTTCACTGGGGAAGCGTTCAACTTGACCGTGGACATGAACAAAGGAAGCAACCTGAATCAGCAACCTGAATGGATGCACGGGATTGGGGTCGAAGCCCTTGAACAAACTCAACTCCAATTCAACTTGAGCCGAATGCCGACCTACACCCTCTCCAGTCGTCAAACCGTGAACGCCATCCTTGAGGACGGCCGTGTTTCTCCCGGAGAACGTCTTCAGTTGGAATCCATTCTTGACCTGCTCAACCTCTCCAGCGCCGAGGCGCTTGTACTGGCCCTTGAAGACGGGCGTGTCGTGCCCGATGAACTCAAACAACTGAACGTCACCCAGCTCGAGGAGAACGGCATCACGCTTCACGATCGGCGTTCTTGGCACATGAAATCCTGGCTGCCCTCGCTGCCAGCCGGCGAAATCAATCTCCTTTACGATTTCCGCTTGCTCGATGGAGTCCCAACCTATGAAATCGACTTGCGAATGTCGCAGTGGCAGCCAGAACGTTCTCAGTTTTCCATCGTGGCGAACGGCATTGACGGACAGGACATGGAAGTCTTCATCGACGGGTTTGATACTGAAACGCCGCGCAATGTCGAGATCAACGCTCTCTTTTCCACCCAAGAAAACCTGACCATTCCGCGCGTCTCTGTGGACATGCACTACGATGCAGGTGTCCGCCTCTCATCGGCCTACGCCCTGTTGATCGACCACGATGCCAAGACCCGCGTCGAGGCCATGGTGATCGGTATTCCGCAATCCACGGATGTTTCTGCCGTGGTTGGTGACATCCTCGTGCTGGATTTGGTGGTGCCACCGGAATACAGCATTGACCGGCATTCCGCTGATTCGTTGATGGTCAAACAAATGAGGTATGTCGACGGATTGTGGTGGCCAGCCATCGCCTTCATGCGAGATTTGCCTTCAGAAATGCACCTGTCCACAGAACCGGACTTGGAATTTGACATCCGGGAACAACTGGCGTTCCAGGGCACGCGAACACTCACCTACGAATCCAACACCGATGACATGGATCTCTACCTCGAAGCCAGTGGACGGGCCATTGAAGCCAAAGGCGACGTGTTGATCGTTGCTGAGGACCTCCCGCAGGTGTTCAGTTTGGAGCCAACAGAAGATTACGGCATGACGATCCACTCTTCGGGCGTCGGAGTAAAGAGAATGTACCTCAAACAAACCGACCTTCCAGCCAGCCCGGGCGTGATGGTGGACCGTGTGGAAATGGTCGGTCAAAACCTGAAAGGGGCCACCATCCACATCCTCTCAGGGCCGGGTGATTATCCGATCATCGTCATCGATGACATCACGGACGGCCGAATCGTCGCCAGCGCAGAAGTTCGCATCATGCCCTCCGAAGTTCGAGCGCCGGGGGCTCCGCAGATGTCCTTCCTTGGTGATTTCGAACTTGAAGGCCGAGCGGTTCTCCTCGACGCCCAATTCACGGGGGTCATCCCTACGGCGTCTTCAATGGGGGTCAACGGTATCGTCACCGACCTGTCCCTCATCGGCACCCTGACCGGCGACTTCGTCGAAACAAGGCACATCATGGTCGTTGACCCGATCAGCACCGCCTTGGCCAGCGGTTTGGCCTACATCTTTGGGTGATGACATGACCAACGCACCCAGCGAAGACCAACTCCGTCAAAACGACGAGTTTGAGGACGATGAGGCATGGGAAGCGGCTCAAGAAGCCGCCAAATTGTTGCAAAGCATCGGGGAAGAAATCACACCCTTCCGCGTTGGCTTGGCGGCGTCCGTGGTGTTTCTCTTCTTTGGTTTGCTGTTCAGCGGTTACTACTACGTCCTCCCACGAGACGCCGTGAGTCTTGAGACGCAATACATGCAACGCAGTGGCCACCTGCTCATGTCCCAATTGAACAACGATGGGAGCCGCGCCATCACCGATGTTTCCATTGAAGTCAATTTTGAAACGATGGACGGGCAACTCATCGATTCAATGTCCATTGAGGTTGATGAAGTGGCTGCTCATTCCTCGCTCGCGGGTGACGAATTGGAGATGCTCATTCTCGGCTACACCGTTTGGGAGGATTATACGATTGACATCACCTATTCGTATCGGGACTACACCGGAGACTACCGAACGGGAGGTCAAAGTCACGTTGTGGGGGAATGGTCTTCCGAATACTTCCTTGACAAAGCAGACCGCCGTTACTGGCCGCTGGATTGAAGCAACGCTCATCCATCAGAACCCAACCGATAAAGCGGGGGAGCGGAAGGAAGAATCATGTCAGGCCTGCAACGCCCATCACGTGCCGTGATGTTGGTGCTGCTTTTGGTGTGTTCAACCACGCTGTCCATCCTTTCTCCCTCGGAAACCATTGAAGGAACCTCGGGAGGCGAATGGGTTGAGTTTGAACTCCGGGACGGGGTGTATGCTGAGGCCGTGGGTGCTTACGGTGGGGGCGATTTCGACGAACTCCGTGCTCTCGAAGCCGTCGGTCCCTTCGGCACATTTGACACCAATGGTCTGCGATTGAACTCCCCTGTGCCCCAGGCTTGGATGGAGCCAAGACTGGATGCCTTGGTGCTCATCATCGCCGATGACGTCCACTTTTCGGATGCCCGTGCGGCTTTGAGCGACCTTCAGGGCCTTGCCGTCCGCGAATTCATTGCTCCCTCTGGTTTGTTGGTCCAAGGCACACCCATGGCCCTGCAGCAGGCGGCGGTTCACCCGCACGTGGCGGCTCATCACGCAGCACCTTTGGGCATGTTTGTCCATCAGGATTTGATGGATGTTTTGCTTCTTGAAGGAGGTGAAGCGGCCCTGTCCTCAACACTTGTCAGGGTCGACGGGTGGCGAGACGCCGATGGTCCCCTTGAAACAGTCCAACTTCACGACGGCTTGGGCGGCTCGCTCGTTCAGCGATTGGGCGATGTTGTGGCTTCCGGCCTTTCCGACTCCAGATCCTGGGACGAGGGCCGTTACGAGGGTTACTTGCTCTCCGGCTCCATCGTGGAGATGGTCCTCCAGCCTTCCGTCATGTTTCTGCGCCCCGATCCTGCCTTTGCAACATTCAACGATCAGGCCCGGTCACACATGGGGGTCAACACCATGACGTCCTACTTCACCACCGATTTGGACGGTTCAGGTCAACTGGTGGCCGTTGCCGATGCGGGACTGGATGAAGACCACGGGGATTTTGGTAGCCGAGTGGTCGGGAGTTACGATGTCATTGGCGACGGTTCAACCGCTGACATGCATTCGGGACACGGGACTCACGTGGCTTGTTCGGTGTTGGGTGACGGTTATCGAGGTGGATATCGCGGCGTGGCCCGTTCAGCTGAACTGTATTTCCAAGCCATGGAGAACGACAACACCGGTAATTTCCAATCACCCTCTCTCAACTACCTGTTGAACACGGCTTACAACGCCAACGCACGCATTCACACCAATTCATGGGGCTCGAGCGCAGCCAGTGAACAAGGCAAGTACAACTCCGAAACCGAAGATGTCGACGACCGAGCGAATTACTACGACAAGTACTATGCCAGTCGAGAAGGGCTGACGGTCTTGTTCGCTGCCGGCAACGATGGCCCGGACACAGGAACGGTTTCGCCACCAGCGACGGCCAAGAACGTGATTTCGGTCGGCAACCATCAAAACCGGTACAACGGGGCACCCGACACCGTTTGGTCGGGGTCATCAAGAGGGCCGACTGAAGACGGACGAATCAAACCCGACCTTGTGGCTCCTGGGGCGTATGTTCGTTCATGCCGGGCCCAAGAGGCGGCCGACACCGGGACCTCGACATGGAGCAACACGCACTACCTCGAGTACACAGGGACTTCAATGGCAACGCCCAACGCCGCAGGCGCGGCGGCCCTCATTCGTGAATACTTGATTGAAATCGCTCAACGCCCTTCGCCTCAAGGAGCCCTCATCAAGGCCCTGATGGTGTTGGGGGCCCAAGACATTGGTGGGCGTAACGTGCCCAACGACGACGAAGGCTGGGGTCGGGTGAACCTCCGCAACACGCTCGCTCCACCCGGCGGCCAAGGCATTTGGGTGGACGACCGCTCCTACCTTTCGCGAAGCGGCACCAGCAAGACCTACTCGTTCAACATCACGCAAAGCACCGGCGCTCTGAAAGCCGTCCTCACGTGGTCTGACGAGCGTGGTTCCCGGTTTTCCACCGCCCAATTGGTCAACGATCTCGATCTTGTTCTCCAAGCACCTGATGGAACAGAATACCTCGGCAACGATTTTGCCAACGGCCGGTCGGTCACAGGCGGGGCAAGGGACACGGTCAACAACCTCGAAGTGGCCCTCATCGACAACGCTCAACAGGGCGTTTGGACGGTGACGGTGAACAACGCCCAACACAGCGGCTCGAGTTCTCAGCCTTACGCCATCGCCGTGATGGGGCACGGCGTGAACGATTTGAGACCCGACCCAATGGTGGTTCCAGAAGAATTCGAAATGGACGTCGGTATTCCTCAGGTAGGCGACCCGGTCAACATCGTCATGGGATTCTTCAACTTCGGGAATGTAAGAGCGGAAACCTTCCCCATCGCTTTTGAGGTCGACGGAACGGAACTTGACAGGCAAAGCATGGACCTCGGTTCGGGAGTAACACGAACACTCGTGTGGTCGTGGACGCCGCAAACTGCGGGCTCGAACAACATCTCCTTCATCGTGGACCCGGATGATTCACTCGAAGAAATCCGAGAAAACAACAACAGGTTTGACATCCAAGTGAACGTTACTGCTCCGGGTGTGAAACTGGAAACGCCCTCGCGGACCGTAACACTGCTGTCCAGCACAAACACCACCACATCCTGGAACCTCACCCTCACCAACACCGCTCTTGTACCCACCAACGCCTCGATGCAAACAGGCGAAGTTCTGCACGTTGAATCAAACTCGGTGATGCCTTGGTACGTGGGCACCACGGAAGCCAATTTTTCATTGCAAGGACAAGGTTCTGAATCCATCTCCGTGACGTTGGTTCATCCAGCACCTCCCGCCCCCGGTACGTACCGCATTGATTTGCTCGGCTTGGATGTCGACAACGCGGTCAATTACCCACTGAACCTCGATTTCGTTGTGCCAAATTTGGCAGAAGCGGCCCTTGAGTACGATTATCAAACGGTGCCAGTTCACCCATCCGACCCTACCAACATCACCGTTCGGTTCCTCAACAACGGCAACGCTCCCATTGGTTACGACCTGTTTTTGCAAGCTCCACCGGGGTGGAGGGCAGGTTTCACGAATTTGGGAAGCGAAGCCGGAGCCACTTCGGGGTCCACAGGATTGATTGCCAACGATGCCTTTCGGGCCGTAGGCCTGATGTTCACGCCCCCCCAAGTGATGACCGCAGCCGGTGCCGAGCGAGTGGTCACCCTCTCGGCCATCAGCCAAACCGAGCAACAAGAACGGTTCGAATTCACCGTTCCCATTCAAGTGACCACGGTTGATGCCTTCAACATCAACCTTGAATCCAATCTCGGGACGGTTCGCCCCGATTCAAGGGTTTCAATGATGTTCTCTCTTGAGCACCGAGGAAACATTGACCTCAATTTGACCCCTTCGTTCAGCCTGCCCGGAGGTTGGTCGGTGTCCAGTTCACTCACGCCCTTTGACTTGGACTGGGCCAGCAGCAAAAACCTCCTCTACACCCTTCAGGCAGGACCCAATGCTCGCTCGGGTGACATCGTGCTGAATTTTGACAACGGCTCCGAACGCTACACGTGGACCCGATCACTGGTTGTTGAACGCCTTCCCGAGCCCACCATGACGTTTGTTGGATTGGAATTGCAGGATGGAACCCGTTTCGGCTCACCTGAGGGCAGCGGTTCTCACCCTTCCGGTGAATCGATGACGTTCACTTGGCTGCTGAGCAATTCGGCAGAAACTGAATGGGCTCCGAGCATCTCCATTCAAACAGATGACGGTCTCTTTGGAGATTGTTCCACCGTTGAAACCGTCAGCAGGGAAACACCGGTCCCGTTGGTTTGCACCATGCTCATTGCCAACGGCCTCGCTCCCATGTCAGAACCATCGTTCACCCTCAATCTGGCTGACAACGGCGTGGATTTGACCACCACCGTTGGGTTGTTGGTCGCCGAGAACGAGGCGGTTCGATGGAATCTCGGCCAAGTTCCAAGTTTCACCACCGGCGACGAGCGAGAGATTCGTGTGGAAATCACCAACACCGGAAACACCCCGCTTCAACGGCAAGTCCGCATTGAAGCAGCCGACGATTGGAATGCTAAGGTCGATGGCAACGATATCGTGAACTTGGAGGTCGGTCAGTCGGTGCTTGTTCGTCTTAACGTTCGTGCGGATTCACCAGGTGAACGAAACATCACGCTTGTCCTCGTTCAAAGCCCATCTTCAAGCGCTTCATTTTCCTTTGCCGTTTCAGCCACAGGTGAGCCTGTTGGTACAGCGGGCAATGCGGGATTGAGCAGCAGCGTCACGTTGGGCTTGTTGGCGCTTGTCCTCCTTCTTACGGCCGGTTTTGCTGTGAACCAACGCCGTTCCTCCTCTCCATCGAAGTCCTTGTCCCCCCCACTCCCTTCCTTGCCAGCTTTGGCCAAACCCGTTCCCGTTGTCCCGAAACAACCCGCTGTCCAACCGATGACCTCACCCGCACCCACGTGCTGGGCGTGCCGACAACCGGTAACCTCCAGCGTTGTGGGTTGTCCATCGTGCGGTGCCCGGTATCACGGCGGATCTCATGTCGGTTGCAGTGCCGGTGAACTGGAGACCTGTGTCAACTGTGGCTCGCCGTCCGATGCCTTTGTTCAAGCCTGAAGCGGCCGAACCAGCCGATGCAAGAACGGCACAGGGTTTTGATAGGAGAACATGGACCCCGAATCATGAAGAGCGGCGTCACCGCTGAAGTTCGTCAAAGCCGACGAGCTGGTTTCCTCGTGGCCGTCCTCTTGGTGGCCCTTCTTCCACTGACCGCACCCGTCGCCACCGCCGACGGAGCGCGTGACGCGTCGATTCAAGTCACGCCCATTCCCTCAGCCCTTGAGATCAACCCCGGCGAAGCGGGAGAATACACCATTCGGGTTCGAAACACGGGTTCCAATCCGGTCACGGTTCAGTTGAGCACCTCGG
Organism: Candidatus Poseidoniales archaeon; assembly: GCA_003602475.1. Taxonomy (GTDB): domain Archaea; phylum Thermoplasmatota; class Poseidoniia; order Poseidoniales; family Poseidoniaceae; genus Poseidonia. The sequence continues at coordinate 25,487 of QQSC01000011.1, forward strand.
AGGAGGCAACGCAGGAATGCAACGCCTACACCTCCACCATCACCCAGATTCCGGGGCCAATCGACTCGGGCTCTTACGAAGAAGCCACCATGAACGTGACCCTTACTCAAGCTGCTGAAGGGTCGTGCGACTCCACCATCACCGTCTCAGCGACGGAACAAGTCACTCCCCCCGACGTCGCAGGAGCGCCCGCCCAAGAAACAGTGACAGTCACCACCACCGCTGGCGACGGGTCGGGAAGTGCCGTCTTCGGCGTTGACCTCATCATTGACGACCGAGAAAAGACCTGGGCTGGCGAGGAAGAGATCGATTTCATCGTCGAGGTGGAAAACACGGGTCAGACCAACGAAACGGTGGCCTTAACGGTCGATTCTGCCGGCGGCGACGGTTGCATTGCATCGGATGATTTCACGGTCTCGTTGAGCGATGATTCGGTTAACATCGATCAGGATGAATCGGAGATCGTGACCGTCTCAATCGAGGTGCCCGAAGGACAATCCGCAAGGAGTTATTGCTGGGACATCACCGGACAGGTGACCAACGATCCGACTCAAGAAGCCAGCGACACCGAGAGTTTTGAGCTCGAGGTGCCGGTGTTGGAGGAATGCTCGGCTACCCTCAGCCGCACCTCCGTAAGTGTCCGCCCTGATGCAGAAACCGAACTGACCGTCACTTTTGCCAACGATGGCAACGCCGATTGGACCATCGGCGCCTCTGCAGGTGGAACAAAATCGTCTTGGGTCCGAATTGACGGTCCATCGTCGGGGAACCTTCCTTACAACGAAGGCAACGGTGAACGTTCGTTCGACCTCATCGTCTCACCTGACGACTCCGTCAACGCCGGTACGAGCCAAACCATCCCCATCTTGGGCAAGAAGGCTCAATCGGTGAAGTGCCAAGTGGATTTGACGGTCGTGGTCGGCCAATCGTACGGTGCAAGCATCTCCCTCGCCACCTCATTGCTCTCCAACATCCAACCCGGCCAAAACCGCTCCACTTCAGTCACCGTGACCAACCTCGGGAACGGGCTTGACAACCTCCGTGTGGCATCCTCAAGCGCCCCGTCAGGATGGGCAGTTCAACTTGAACAAGCCACCGTTTCTGTCGGTTCCAAGCATGGCAACGATGACAGCGTGAGCATGTCGGTCACCGTCCGTGTTCCAAGAGCAGCGTTGGCCACTGAAGAGATCGAACTGATTCTCAGTGTGCTTCCCGCCAACGGAGGCACCGCCTACGACACCGTCACCCTGCGCGTCTCGGTGGCCGCCGTCCACGAGATGGACATCACGGTGCCTTCAACCGACCAAACAGGTCGCTCCGGTACGGACGTCCGTTTCCCCATCGACATCATCAACGACGGAAACGTTCGCGATTCCATACGTCTCACGGCCGTGTCGCAAACGGCCAGCCCGTCGTGGGGCACCTCGTTTGAAACCACAGAGGGCATGCCCTTCTCTGAAATCGATGTCGACCCCCAAGCAACCCTGCGCGTGTTTTTGGTCGTCAGCGTTGACGGCGAAGAGGAGTTGGAAAACACCCGCATCACCGTACGCGTTCGAAACATGGACGACACCAACTCAGCTGACAACGACAACGATGGGATTCCCGACAATCAGCGTGAAGCTGTCTTTTTGGCCGTGTTGTCGGACCGTAATTTTTCCATGGATCTCCGCTTTGATGATGGCGATACTGCGACCACCGCTTCGATCGTTCTTCCTCCAAGTGGGTCATCGACGTACGGGCTTTGGGTTCGAAACACCGGTGACGGCACAGATGACGCCATTTTCGCCGTGGGTGGGCTTGAAGGGTTGGCCACACGAACGCTGACAGCATACGGGCTGCCCGTTGACGGAGAACTGGAGATTCCCAAAGGCTTCGGCGTATGGAACCTCAGCACCGGCGAATTCGTGTTGGTTGACGGCCAACCCTTGCTGGGTACGGGTTCAAGCGACGCCATCGCTCGGACCATGGCTGAGAACTTGCAGGTCGAAAACGGCCTCATTGAGGGTTATCAAATTCGTCCGTTTGAGGTCTATGTGGAATTGACGGTTCGGGTCAACCCTGGAGCTGAGACCGGCCAAAGCGGGCAACTCTCGATCGTCGTTTCCAGTCTTTCCAACGCTGCGGACACGTCGGGTCAAGTCACGATGTCTCTTGAAGTCAGCATCGTACAGGAAATAGAATTCGATGCGTTTGATGTGCGCAGGGAAGTGTCCATGACCTTTGGCGGGGCCAAACTGGTCGAGGACGTGACCTTGGTGAACACTGGAAACGTGGACACCGAAATCCGAATCTTCACCTCGGAGAACTTGCGCGGCTGGTCCGTTGTTCTCAACGCTGATTCGGCCGATTGCAGTTACGATGCCGGCGAGTTGTTGTGCGACATCGGCCAGGGTGAGACTCTCAACTTCACCGTGGACATCAGAGCGCCCTACGATGCAGAGATCGAAGACACCTATCGCTTCACCCTGTCTGCTGAACCGACCGAAACCGGCGTTCTCGACCGCCAAAACATGGAATTCGTGGTCCAAGGATCGCCCTCGGACGGCGTCTTGAGCTTGGCCAACAACACCACCGTACAGGCCGGAGCGGCCGGCCTCATTCTCTTGTTCCTCGTGGCGGTCTTGCTGCGACGACGGTGAACCGTTTTGGGGCTCACGCACCCGATTCTTCCTCCACTCAACCACGGGTTGCGGTCGGGGCCGCTTGACAACGCTTATTGAGGGGTCTCAATTCGCTTAGAACGGAGAGCGTATGCGTTCTCTGTCGGTGTAAGTATGTCGGGACTTGAATCTGTGCCAAGTGCCTACCTTTCCATTGGTTTCTTGACGTTCGTCGGAATCCTCATGCCGATGACGAATTTCATCATTACTTGGCTGGTTCGACCCAAGGTTGACCCCGCTCGACCTCACATCACCCGTTCGTATCTTTTGGAAGGCTACGAGCGCGATCACAGCCTCTACCCCCGCCGCCTCACCACCTTCGAATGCGGTAGCGAACCTGTAGGTGAGGCCATGATTCAATTCCACTTCCAGTACTACTGGTACGCCATCATCTTCCTTGTGTTTGACGTGGCGTTCATGTTCTTGGTGCTCGGCGGCATGGTGGCGGCTGACGCCACCGCACCGGGCATCGAAGACCGAGAAGCCGCAGTATCTCGAGCCACGGGCGCCCTTGGGACCCTCGCCATTTTCTTTGGCACCATGTCCTTGGGCGTTTGGTACGTTTTCCGCAAGCGAGGTCGCATTTACATCTGAGGTGATTGATCATGGCAGGACAAGATGAAAATTATGCTGCATTCAACAGCCGTGCTTTGGTTGAAATGGTTGGCGACGTCACGGATGAAGCCCTTAAAGCCACCAAAATCAAGCAATTCTTGAGCGTTCTCGCCGGCCGCTACTTCAACTGGGCTGGCCGAAAATCTCTGTTCACCCTTCACTTGGGCATCAAATGCTGCGCCATTGAAATGGCCGCTGCAGCCACGCCTCGTTTTGACGGGGATCGTTTCGGTGTTCTGTTCCGTTCATCTCCCAGGCAATCCGATGTCCTTCTCGTGAACGGACCCATCACCAAGAAATTTGCAGACAAAGTTGTCCGCCTTTGGGAACAAATGCCGGAGCCAAAGTATTGCATCGCCATGGGTGAATGCGCCATCTCTGGCGGCCCCTATTTCCAATCCTACAACGTGCTTGAAGGCGTGGACACGGTCATCCCTGTCGACGTCTACATTCCCGGATGCCCACCCCGCCCTGAAGCCCTCATCGATGGGTTCGGGTTGTTGCGTGAAAAGATCATCCGCATCGGTGCAGCGCCGAGCAGCGGTCGAAAGGGCGACAAGCCCGTTATTGTCGGGGAGGACTGACCATGGGCATGCGCGTGACCTTGGAACAATCCAATGCCGCAGCTGAGGACGCTGTGAAGCAGATCAACAGCAAATTCGGGGGAGCCGAGGTTGTTCCAACCGTGGAACATCATGCCAACGCACTCAAGATGGCTTTTGTTCGAATTCATGCTCCAGCGCAACATTTGTTGGCGTTGTCGAAGCACCTGCGTTTCGATCTTGGCGTCAATTACTGCTCCATGGTCACCGGCACACACTACCCGGAAGGCGGTGCAGACCGCGGCTGGGAAGTTGCCTATCATCACATGAGGCAACCCGTCACCAATCAATCCCCGCACACCCACACCGTTCACGTGGCTGAAGACCTCAAGGGTGCTGACGTGCCGCTTGAATTCGAAGTCATCGTGACCTTGCCTCAAACCGACGACCCGGTCGTCCCCAGCATCCAAGCCATTTGGGTGGGTGCTGATTGGAACGAGAAGGAAACATGGGACCTGGTCGGCATCCGCTTCGAAGGCCACGAAAACATGCACCGCGTCCTCAACCCTCACGACAGCCCCGACGGCTTCCACCCGTTGCAGAAGCAACACAAAATCCGCTACCACGATTTCAACGAAATGTACGACGACGCCCAAGGCTTCGGTCGCAAACCCACCGACGAGGGTCGGGTCAAGTGAGGTGATACGATGGCACAAATGTGGATTACAATGGGACCCCAGCATCCAATGACGCACGGCCTTTGGACGCTCCGCGTCAAGGTTGACGGTGAAACGGTGGTGGACACCGATGCCGAACTCGGCTACATCCACCGCGGCGTGGAAAAGATCGCCGAGGCCCGAGATTTCACTCAAATCACGCCGTATTGTGACCGGCTGTGTTACGTGAGCGCCATGACATGGGCCAATTCCTACATCTATGCCGCCGAAGATTTGTTGGAAGTCGAGGTGCCTGAGCGAGCGGAATACATCCGCCTCATCTCTGCTGAATGCCAGCGTTTGGCATCCCACCTGATGTGGTTGGGCGCCTACGGCCCCGACATCGGCAGTTTGACCCTCATGACCTGGTGCATGAGGGACCGTGAAATGTTCCTCGACCTGCTTCAAGAACTCGGCGGCTCAAGAATGCACTACAACTTCCCTCGAGTCGGTGGCGTGAAGCGTGACCTTCCCGTTGGTTTCGCCGACCGTTTGGTGGCCAAAATCAAACTCTTCGAGAAGCGCATCGATGAATACGAGATGCTCCTCGATGAATCCACGATTTGGCTGGTTCGCCTGCAAGGTGTTGGCTACGCCAAGGCAGAAGACATGGTCAACGCAGG
>QQSC01000011.1:30917-31521 GCA_003602475.1 Candidatus Poseidoniales archaeon
GAGCACCCGAAGGGGCCACAGGCTTCTCTCACTACGAGTGCACCCGAGGAGCCTCTCAATTCTACATTCAGGGCGGCGGTGACGGACGTGGCAAGAACCCGTACAGGTTGTCCATCCGTTCACCGATGTTCATCACCATTCCATTTGTGGCCAAGACGATGATCGGCTACAAGGTGGCTGATATCCCGGCCATCATGGGCAGCTTTGACCCATGCATTGGAGAAACAGACCGCTGAGGTGATGGCATGGACGACAGGTACGACTTGGTTGGCTTTTTCTTGAAGCGGGATGGGCTCCTGCGCTCGAACATCATCGATGTTTTGGAAGGCACTCCCTTGGAGGAAAGTGCAAGCAGCATCTCGTTTGGCGTGGCCACGTTTGCCGTGACCAACATCGTCTTCCTGATGCTGTTCTTTTCTCAATTCGCTATTCTGTGGATTGAACGCAAATCCTGTGCACGTATGCAAGACCGATACGGTGCTACGACCGCTCTGCGTTCGCTCTGGGTTGGCGAAAACGGCGTAACGGCCGGAGAATGGTGGAACATGCTGCCGTTCGGCCTCGGTCGCCCGCTCGGTGCCGTGAACAAATGGCTGAACAAGCG
>QQSC01000011.1:31600-60258 GCA_003602475.1 Candidatus Poseidoniales archaeon
GGATTCTTCCAGAACGTGGCCGACGGCATGAAGTTCCTCGTCAAGGAGCACATGGTCCCTCAGCGAGCAGATCGTCTCATCTTCGAGACCTCACCCTTCCTCATCGTGTCCTCAACGCTCCTTATCCTCGGTATGATTCCGCTCTCCAGCGGCATATACGCCACAAATCCCGACCTTTCCATCCTTTACGCCATCGCCATCTTTGGGATTGCTCCCATCGGTGTGTTCTTTGCCGGTTGGTCCTCCAACAACAAGTACACGTTGATCGGTGGCATTCGCTCGGCAGCACAACTTACGGCTTACGAAATTCCTCTTCTCCTCACCCTGTTGTCGGTCGCCGTCCTCACGGGGACGTTCAACATCATCGAGAGCATCCACTTCCAGCATTCCGCTGGCGCATGGAACATCTTCCTCATGCCGCTTGGCGCTGCCTTGTTCCTCATCACGATGATCGCTGAAGTGGAACGCGTTCCCTTTGACATGCCTGAAGCCGAAGCCGAACTGGTGGAAGGCTGGTGGACAGAATACGGCGGTATGCGCTTTGGCATGTTGTTCATGGCGGAGTACATCCGGACCTATGCGGCATGTTTCCTCTTCACCCACTTCTTCCTCGGAGGCTGGCATTTGCCCTTCCACGGCACCATCGGTTCAATCCCTCTGCTGGGAGACGCTTACCTCCTCATACCCGGAGCCATCATGACGCTCCTCAAGGCCTGGTTGGTCTTCCTCGTGGTCTTCGTTTGGGCCCGTTTTGCTCTTGCTCGAATCCGAACGGATCAGATTCTGGAGTTCGGCTGGCGCATGTTGTTGCCATTGGCCGTTCTCCAGTTGGTGTTGGCCATGGTTTACCGTCTGTATTTGTTCGACCCTGACGCCATGTCAGCACGCAACGATGTGGGCGGTGGAAACGCTTGGGACGCCTTTGGTATCCCAATGTTGGTGCCCATTCTGACCACCCTCTTCTGGATTGGTTTGTTCTACGTTTATCTCAACGACGAAGACAAGTCGATCAATCAAGAACGAATGTTCCACGTCCATACGGACAAAGCTGCGGGGACCGTAACCCCCGGACAGGAGTGAGGTGAGACCATGCCAATGCATCCACACGCACAGCCCAACTTCCGAAACTTGTTTTGGTATCCGTTCAAGATCACTCTGATCACGGCCCTCCGGACGTTTGCCTTCATCGGCAACCGCTTCGGCGACCGGTTGGGTGGTTATCACAACGCCAAACACCCTGAAATCCTGGACGAAGGTAGCAAACTTCGTGCGGCTTCTCAAGCAGAGATGAACGACATCAACCGACAGGAGTTTGCCGCTGACCGCGTGACTTCGGACCTCAAGCCCACGTTGTGGAAACCTCAAACGGTTCAATACCCGTACGAGCGCCTTGAAGACATGGAGCCTTGGCTGTTTGTTCCGGGCAACTACAACGGACGCATCGGTGTGATTTGGGAGACCTGCACAGCGTGCAAGATGTGCGTCAACATCTGCCCCAACGACTGTCTGCACATGACCACAGAACTGCGTGTGGACGTTTTGGACAACGCAGACGGTGAGAATGCAGGCTTGGGAATGGACCTCGAAGTCGGCAAGTTTGCCGCTGTTGAAATTCCAGAAGTCGTGGCAGACCTCGACAACTTCAACCACGTCACGGCACACACCGACACCCCCCAGGAATGGCGCTTTGGAGAGGTCCTCGACCTCTCGGGTCAAACGGCCACCGTTCGCTGGAACGATTCGGGCGAAGAATCCATTGTGGACACCACCGACCTGCGAGCTGCTGACGATCAAATCGTTTCGGGCCGTATTGACTTGGGTCGTTGCATGTTCTGCGGCTTGTGCATGGAATCGTGCGGTTTCACTTCGTTCTTCATGACCAATGAATACGACGGTATGTCTGGCTTTACTCGCCAGGACCTGTGGTTTGATGCCTCCCGCACCCGTGTGCTCCCCGGAGTCCATCAGGAAGCCGTCGACGCAGAATTGGCCAAGCGAGCTTCCAAGGAGCGCGACAAGCGTGCTCGGAAGGCTGCTAAAGAAGCCAAAGCCGCCTCTAAACCCGTTGAGGTTGACGAAACCAGCAAGGGGGAAGCCTGAGATGGACGTCGCCTCAATCGCCGAGACCGGTGTGTTCTTCCTGTTTGCCGCCATCACGCTCGGCGGTGCCCTTGGACTCATTTTTGCCCAGCGCGTGGCGCATTCAATGCTCTCGCTGATCTTCTGTTTCATGGCCGTGTCAGGCATCTTCATCCTCTTGGGGGCTGAATTTTTGGCGGCCATCCAAATTCTGGTTTACCTCGCCAGCGTTGGCCTTGTGGTGTTGTTTGGTATCATGCTGACCCGTCGACAAATCCTTGAGGAGGACTTTGAATGAAGTTCATTTCTCTCTTCACCCGGTTGGGTTTGCTGGCCCTCGGTTTCCTCTTGGTGGCGATTGTCAACGACGATGCCGTTTGGTCATCTCCCAGTGAAACCGCACCAACCACGTCCGGTTTGGCCGATTCTCTGCTCCACGAGTGGGGATTGGCTCTGATGGTGTTGGGTATCCTGATGGCCATGGCCATGATGGGGGCCGCTTACTTGGTTCGTGACGAGCGACGTGAAAACTTGCTCTGGGAATTTGGAGGTGAAGAAGAATGATCGATCCAGCATGGGTCTCTGGTTTGTCCGCTCTGCTGTTTGTCATTGGGCTTGCAGGTGCCTTCACCCGAAAGAACGCCATCATTGTGTTGATGTGCATTGAGTTGATGCTCAATGCTGCCAACATGCAATTTGCCGCCGCTGCTGTTCACCACGGGGACACCACCGGGTGGGTCTACACCATCTTCGCCATCGCCATTGCGGCGAGCGAGGTGGCGATCGGCTTGGCCATCTTCTTGGCCATGTACGGTCAACACGAATCGATCACACTGGACGACATCAACGTCCTGAAGAACTGAGGTGGTACCATGGCAGGAAGCGGCAGTTCAGACATCGTTCACAGCACAGCGGCGCAGTATGCGCCTTACATCCTCTTGCTCCCCATGTTGGCGTTCCCGATCATCCTCTATTTGGGGAAGGCGCTGAACGGCAACAAAATGTGGAAAGACACGCTCAAGGAAGGCGGTATCATCGCCCTTGGCGTCATGGGAGCCAGCTTGCTCCTCTCTCTTTGGTTGGTCAGCGACTTCATTGGTGCCTACGGCGGCATGGAGATGCTCAGCGACTGGACGTGGTTCACCTCAAGCATGTGGTCCGCAGGCGACGTGGCCACTCACGAAGTCTCCTTTGGTTTCGGCATTCACATCGACCACATCACCGTCTTGCTGTTGTTTGTGGCGTCGTTCCTTTGCTTGCTCATCAACACCTTTGCGATCGGTTACATGAACACCGACCCCATCAACGACAACCGCAACCATCGCTTCTACGCAGAGTTCGTACTGTTTTGCTCAGGCATGCTCGGTATGGTCTTGGCCGATTCGTTCCTTTGGTTGTTCATCTTCTGGGAACTGATGGGGTTGTGCTCCTACCTTCTCATCGGGTTCTACTACGAACGCCCAAGCGCCGCCTACGCTGCAAAGAAGGCGTTCCTTACCACCCGTGTGGGCGATGTCTTCCTGATGGTCGGCCTTGCGGTGCTCTGGGACCTCTTTGGTTCCCTTGATTACGCCGTGGTCTTCGATTCCTACAACATCGAAGCAGTGGCTGCCAGCAGCTCTGGAACACTTGCATGGGCCCTCGGCCTCATGTTCATTGGTGCGGTTGGCAAATCCGCTCAATTCCCTCTGCACGTTTGGTTGCCCGACGCCATGGAAGGGCCAACCCCTGTTTCCGCTCTGATTCACGCCGCCACCATGGTCAATGCAGGTCTCTACCTCGTGGCCCGGATGTTCCCGTTCTTCGGTCACGAAGCGCTTCACGGCGATCTCGCTGACTTGGCGTTCATCATCGCCGCCATTGGAGGAACCACCGCAGTGATGGCCGCTGCCATTGCGTTTGTCCAACACGACCTCAAGAAAGTCTTGGCCTACTCAACCATGTCCCAGCTGGCGTACATCTTCACTGGACTTGGCTCGGCCTTGTACCTCGCCAACACGCTGCACTGGCACAAGTACCTTGCAGACGGCACGGTGAATGCCGACTATTACGTCAACCACGCCATCGTTGTCGTGGCCTTCGGGGCCGCCTTGTTCCACTTGTTCAACCACGCCATGGCCAAGGGAATGCTCTTCATGGCCAGTGGGGCCGTTATTCACGAGGTGCACCACGCTCACCATCATTTGCACCACCACGAGCACGACGACCATCACGGCTCCAACAACCCAGAGGAACTGGTCATGCTCGCCAAACATCTGTCCGAAAACGACCAAACCGTCTACGATTTCTTCAAGTCCATCGACCTTGATGATTCGGGCGACATCGATATGTTTGAGTTCCAAAAAGCCCTCACCGCAACCAAGATTGCAAACCTCCCACCTTGGGAGATGGACGCCTTGGTCAAGGCCGTTGACATCAACGGTGACGGTCGATTGAACCTCCCTGAACTCGACTTGGCCTTGGGCCGCATCCTCTCTGAGGTTGACCACGGCCACCACGACGAATTCGACGCCCAATCCATGGAAAACATGGGTGGTTTGGCCTCCAAGATGCCCATCACCGCGACGGCCATGCTCGTCGGTTCCCTTTCCATCATGGGTTTCCCGCTCATCGGTGGCTTCTGGTCCAAGGAAGGCATCATCGCCAACACCTGGCGAGTGGCGCTTGACGACCCACGCTTCTTCTATCCCGCCATGTGCGTGCTCCTGGGAGCGGCCATGACCGGGTTTTACATGTCCCGTATGTGGCTCAAGACCTTCGCTGGTTCGCCCAAGGGCGAAGTGGCGGCCAACGTCCATCCCACCAACACCTGGATCAAGACGCCCCTGTTTATCCTGACCTTCTTCAGTCTGGGCGGTATCGTTCTCGCATCAATGGGCTTCACCCATTGGGCTCCGGACATCGAATACGGTTTGATGTCCGACCATGGCGGCCTTTGGGGCGGTTTCCTCTACGAGATGGAACACGTTTTCGCCAATTCCGATCCGTTCTTCTTCATCCTGACCTACATCGCCTTGTTCTTCGGTGCCATCGTTGGCCCCGGCTTGGCCCTCTCGCTGTACGGCGGAGCGCTGGATGAAGGCGAGGAAGCCAAGGCTTGGTTCGGACCTGTCCTCGCCCTCAATGCGGCCATCAAGAGTCGTTACCATTGGGACAACAGCGCCTTTGCACAGTCGGGCTTTGCCACGGCCTTGAGCAACCGACTGTACTTCGACCACTACTACGACATGGCCATGCTGAAAATCGTAGCGGCGTTCTCCAACAAGGCCGCCGAAACGGACGCGGCGGTTATCGATGGAACGATCAAAGCCATTGAACGCACCTCACAAGACCTCTCCACGAAACTCCGCTCGTTAACCACGGGCTCTGCTAGGGATTACATTCTCATGGCGGCGGTGGGCACCCTTGTGCTCGTTGGGCTTATTTGGGGGGTGGTCGCATGATGGACTGGATTTCGATTCCCCTCGTTGGGTTCCCTCTGGTGGCCAGTTTGGCCTTGCTCGCTTTCGTTGGCAACGCCTCGCCAGCAGCACGGGCCAAGGTTGGTCCGACCATTCGCTTCTTGTCGCTCGTGATCTCCATCGCCATGCTTGCCCTCACCACGGCCATGTTCTTTGGACAACTGGATGGGGACACCATGCTCGACTGGAACACCATGTCGTTCGGTTCGTTCAATTTCGAATTCCGCTACATGTGGATTGAGATGCTGGGCATCCATTGGAGCGTCGGAATGGACGCCCTCTCGTTCCCCATGGTCTGGTTGACGACCTTTTTGCTTCCAATCACCATCGTGGCCACCTGGAACGAGAAGAACGCAGCGGTTTACTTCCCACTCCTCCTCATGATGGGCGGGGCTCTCATCGGCGTGTTCGTTGCTCTTGACCTGTTCATGTTCTACGTGTTTTGGGAACTGACTCTCATTCCAATGTTCTTCCTCATCCTCAAATGGGGTGGCAAGGACCGAAAGTACGCTTCTCAGAAGTTTTTCATCTACACTTTCACCGCATCCGTGGTGATGTTGCTCGGATTGGTTACGATGTACTTCATGCAGCCAGAGAACCTCACCTATGCCGGTGATTGGACGGGACGCACGTTTGACATCCCCACCTTGATTTCGCACTCGCAGGCGGCCAACGCCGAGGGCAACTGGTTCCTTGGTGAAAGCATGCAAAAAGTGCTCTTCGTGATGCTGATGATCGGATTCCTCGTGAAGCTGCCATCCGTGCCGTTCCACACGTGGCTTCCCGACGCTCACGTTCAAGCACCAACCGGCGGCTCCATGCTGCTGGCTGGCGTGATGTTGAAGATGGGAGCTTACGGGATGTTCCGACTTCCGCTCGCCCTGTTCCCACACGCCGCCCACCACTTCCAACTGTACCTTCTTCTGTTTGGCATGGTGTCGTTGGTGTGGGGAGCAATTGTTTGTCTGGGACAAACCAACCTCAAGAAAATGGTGGCCTACTCTTCTGTGTCCCACATGGGTGTCATCCTCATCGGCATCGCCACCATGCAACCACTTGGCTGGGCTGCCGCCCTCTTCATGATGTTCGCTCACGGCATCATCAGCCCCATGCTCTTCGCCGTATGTGGTGCGTTCAAGCATCACTACCACAGCATGGAAATTGGAGCCATGCGAGGCATGGCCAAACATTCGCCATGGTTGGCCACCTCCATGATGTTCGCTTGGATGGCTTCGCTCGGTCTGCCGTTGTTGGCCGGCTTCGTGGCTGAACTGATGATGTTCCTCGCTTTGTGGCACTTCTTGGCCGCTGAGGGTTGGAGCGTGTTGTGGATGGTTGGCCCGGCGCTGGTCTTGGCCTTGACAGCAGCGTACTATCTGTGGTCCATGCAACGCACGATTTTCGAGGGTGGAGAAAAGACCCAACCCCCCGAGAGCCTTCACGGGGCACCCGTGCCCGACATCGCCGACTCGGAGAAATTGGCCATGATCATCATGGCTGTCTTCACCATCCTCTTCGGTGTCATGCCATGGATCGCCTTGGACATGATGAACGGATGGACGGTTGGTTTCTTCAATTCATTGCTGATTCCAATTTTGGGAGGTGCCTGAGATGCAGCAAACCATGCAACCGTTTGACGAAGGCTTTGTGACCGCTCTGGCACCCGAATTAATCCTGGTCGTTGGTCTGTTCACCTTGATGATCGCTCCCAACATGGGCGACGGAAAGTTCAGGCTTCCCATGACACAAATCCGCCTCCCCTACCTGTTCGGTGGGCGTCGAGGCAAGTTGGACAGCGACCCTCGCCTTCCAGGTCTGTTTGCTTCGTTTTTCTTTGTCGTGGCGTTCTTCACCGCACTCCTCTCGTTCGTCAACGGCATGACCACAACGGCCATCGTTACCGAGGACGGGACGACCCTGCTCAAAGTTGACGAGTTCAGCCGCATCTTCGAACTCATCTTCTACGGCGCATTGGCGCTGGCCTCCATCGCTTCGATCAACCGCATGCCGGCAACGAGCCGTAACGACCGTTCAAACGCAGGTTTGTACAACAACCGTCGGCAAGTTGACTTCTACATCCTCCTGATCACCTGTGGACTGGGGATGTCCGTCGTCGCCCTTGCCCAGGACCTGTTTTTGCTCTTCATCGGTCTTGAATTGGCTTCGTTCTCCACCTACGTCCTCGTGTCGTTCATGAAGGAAAGCAAAGAAGGCACGGAGGCCGGCATGAAGTACTTCATCGTGGGCTCGGTGGCTTCCGGTGTTGGGCTGTATGGCCTTTCCTTGCTCTACACGTGGTCAGGTTCGCTGCAATTTGAGGCCCTTCACAACGCCTTCATCGAATCCGGTATGGAACCGCTTCCACTGGTGGCGTTGAGCATGCTCTTGGTCGGCTTTGGCTTCAAAGTCAGTGCTGCACCCTTCCACTTCGCTGCTCCGGATGCTTATGCAGGGGCCACGAGCCCTGTTGCCGGTGTGCTGGCAACCGCCAGCAAAGCCATGGGTGTTGTCGGCTTGCTTCGCATCCTGATCATCGTCGCCTCCCCAGAGGCCACCGATGGGGCAGCCGTTTGGCTGGTCGCTTTGGGTGTGTTGGCAGCGGTGACCATGACGTGGGGCAACCTCGCAGCATTGGGCTCAACCAACCCAAAACGCATGCTTGCGTACTCCTCCGTGGCTCATGCCGGTTACATGCTGGCCGCCATCACGGCCATCGGAGCGCTCAACTGGGAGCCAGCCAACATCACGGAAAGCAAGAACGCTGCTTTGGCCGTTGTCACGGCACTGGTGTTTCACCTCGTTGTTCTCGTTTGTTTCAAACTCGGTGCTTTCCTGGTCTTGTCCCTTCTTGAATCCGAACAGGGTGGTCACACGCTCGAATCCCTGGGCGGCTTGGCCAAGCGAGATCCCATGCTGGCCGTTACGATGTTCATCTTCATGATGTCCTTGGCGGGTGTCCCGCCCCTGTCCGGATTCGTATCAAAGCTCTTGGTCGTGATGGGAATTGTCAAGGCGGCCCTGATCGAGTCTTCCGTCAACGGTTCCATCTCCTTTGGCGACCTCCACTGGGTTTGGTGGTTGGCCCTCTTGATGGTCATCAATTCAGCCATCTCGGTGTTCTATTACCTCCGCGTCGGCTTGGTGATGTTCTTCCATGAACCCGAAGAGGGACGTCAAGGACCGCTCCCAAAGGGGCGTTCGGTTCGATTTGCCATCGTGGCATGTTTGGTTATGACCGTCTTCTTCGGGGTAGGGGCCAACGTTCTCATCAGCCTCTGCGAATCCGCAGCCAACGCCCTCATCGGGGCTTGGTGAGCCCTCCTCGCCGACACATCGCATCGTGAAGCCGATGTGATGGCTTCAAGAAGGGTAGATGGCTCGCTAAAACAGGTGAGCATTGTTGGGACGACGAGGCGAGGAAAAGGTCGACGTTGAAGAATTGGCTCGGTTGGAAAACCCAGAGGGCTCAAGCGACGGCAAGATTCGCGTCAAGATGCCCGACAGAAGGGTCAACCAAATGTTCGCCTTAGCGTCACAAATCCTCGGTGGCCGTCGCGTGACGGTGCTCTGTGAAGACGGTGAAACTCGCCTCGCAAGGATTCCCGGAAAGATGCGCCGACGTCAATGGGTTCGTGAAGGCGACCTGATCATCGTATGGCCTTGGGATTTTCAAGACGCCAAAGCGGACGTTAAGCACCGCTACACCAAGACGCAAGCCATGTACCTCTCCAGAAAAGGCGTCTTGCCCGATGACGTTGACATGTTCGGTATGAACACGAAGTTTGACGACGACGGAGAACACGATGATTTGTTTGCATCTGGCAACGACAACGACGACGATGAGGACGACCTCTTCGGTGACGATGGAGCAGCCGACGAGGGTGACGATTTGTTTGCTGACGACGGTGACGATGAACCTGCAGACGACACTGAAGATTTGTTCGCCGAGGGCGATGAAGACG
The DNA here is from genome assembly GCA_003602475.1 of Candidatus Poseidoniales archaeon. Classification (GTDB taxonomy): domain Archaea; phylum Thermoplasmatota; class Poseidoniia; order Poseidoniales; family Poseidoniaceae; genus Poseidonia. The sequence continues at coordinate 41,103 of QQSC01000011.1, forward strand.
ACGGCGCCGTCGAGGCAGAAGTTCCACCTGCTCCTTTGCCCGAAGACGATGAGGATGACGACGACGATGACGACGACGTCGACGCCCTGTTTGCATGACGGTCGCGAGGTTTTGGTATGCACCACGACGACTGGGATGAACTCGGAAGTCGCCAGAAAAAGAAACGCCGCTCAAAGCGACCTTCACACCGGAACAAAGAGGCTGAACTTGACGACGAGTTTCAACGCGATGAGGAAACCAAATTCCTCAAAGGGTTGACGGATAAAAACCGTCAGTTTGACTGGATGAAAGAGGACCGGTACAACCGGATGTTCAGGGACATCGAATCCAACCTCCAGGGCGCTCTCGGTACGGGGTCGTACGACTGGGTGGACCGACGCGTGTTCGACCAAGTGTTCGACCGCTTGACCCTCATGGCCCTTTACAAACTCATGAAATCAGGGATTATTGATACTCTTGACTTTCCCGTGGCTCGAGGAAAGGAGGCCCACGTGTTTCATGGAACCAGTTTGGACGGTCAAACCGTTGCTGTGAAAATTTTTCACACCTCAAATGCCGTGTTCAAAAACCTCATCCAGTACATCGAAGGCGATCCGAGGTTCACGGGCTTGCGACGAAAGCACCGAGATTTGGTGGAAGTATGGGTTCGCAAAGAATTTCGAAACTTGAACCGTTTGTCCCGTTGGGGATTGAACGTTCCCAAAGCCTTGGGTGTCCACAAAAACGTCCTGGTCATGGAATACATTGGCACCCCAGAGGCTCCATCTCCGAAATTAAGGGAGGTGTCGGTGGACGATGCCAACTTCGTCGTCGAGGATTTGCTGAAGTTTTTGGCGGTGTCTTGGCAGCGGGCCCGTCTTGTTCACGGCGATTTTTCGCCCTACAACATCCTGTGGCACGAGGGACGTGCATGCGTGATTGACGTGGGGCAAGGGGTCGTGGACAGCCATCCCAAAGCACAGGAGTTTCTGGTGCGTGACGTGACGCGTTTGGTGGAGTGGGCCAACAAGAACGGTGTGGAATTGACATTGGCTGAAGCCATGTTCGACGTGCTCAACATGGATGTTTCAGAACTTGAACAGATGCCTCTTGAAGAGGACTGAATCACTCTTCTTCCCACTGGACGGTCTCGTCTTCTGACAGATTCATCATGTTCTCCACGGCTTCAACGTCCTTGGGGTCCACTTGCGAGGCTTTCATTCGTCGATGCCGTCGAGCCTGTGACACGTCTTCCAAACCGGGGACGAGGTGGCTGAATCCGGACGAAGGAGCTGCGGACGGCTTTTGCTCGTAGACGTCCAAGGATTTTGATTCCAGCCGAGCACGTTTCCGGTCGCGTTCGAGGAAGCCGATGACGGTTCCATGCTCAGCACCGCCGGCGAGCATCTCGATGGCTTGTCGGGCGGAATAGAGTCCAAATTCTTCTCCAACCAACACGACGGTTGAGTTGTAAATGCTGATTTGGGTGCCGGTGAGTTGTTCGATGAGTTTGCGAATTTTTCCTTCCCGGCCGATGATGCGTGCTCGAATTCTTCGTTGTTGATTGGAACGTTTGCCGACGTAGTCTCGGAGGTCCACGAGTTCAAAGAAATGGTCGTCTTGAAGCAGGCTGATCGCAGCATCAGGAGCCATGCCTCGGCCAATGGCTTTGACCACATCAGGCAGTTTCATGGCTTTCACCGGGTCATAAGAGCCAGCTTCACCCCACGTTACTTCGATGTCACCCGAATCGGAATCGATGCGGAACACACGGCATCCGGCCGCTTCACGGATGGCTTTGCTGGTAGCTCCTCCAGCCCCGATCACGACCGCAATTCGGTCCTTTGGAACCCGTGGTAGCGATTGGCGCATGGCCAACGGTGCCACCCACTTCTTTTCAATCCCTTGCTTGACGCTGGAGATGGGCCACCGCCAAACCGGCGAAGAGGAGAGCGAGCACAGATGGGGCAAACGAGGGCACCAAGCCGGGATTGTCAAGCGATGCTCCTGTCACCACCAGGTAGTTGTGGTTGTTGCCCTCATCGAACTCGTCGATGACGTTGGCATGGTCGATGACCAAGCGAATGTCGTATTGACCCGAATTGGGCACGGTGTAGTTCCACACGATGGTCTCGGTGCTGTCGGCCAGCGAGCCACTGGGGAGGTTTCGAGTTTCCATCACCGTCCATGTGACGCTTGCTGAGCGGTCAGCTGGGGCCGTTTCAAGTCGAACGATGACGCTGCCACCGTAATCCTCGTTGGATTCCAACACGCTGGTCACGACGACGTCACCGGTCTGTTCGCCCGGACGGACGACCAGGCGATTGATGTTGGTCTCGGTGCTGTTCCACAACAAATCGAGCCCCGGTAAGATTTGGAATGAACTGGCTGAGGTCGTGAACGCGTTGCCCGCCTCGTCCGTGATGATGGCGCGCAGCATCAGGTGCTGACGGGACTTTGTGGCCCAATTCGACAGTTGCACCTGCCCATTGACGCCGTTGGCCCCCATGCTCAACCATCGGCCGGTGAGGTCAGGTACTTCTCCGACGCCGTTGGAGTCAAAGCCAAACTGAATCGTTGTTGATGTGTTGTCGATTCCCGAGGCTTCATCGCTCGTGAGAAGGGTCACGTTGGCAGGACCGGACCGGCTTGTCGTGAGTTCATCCACGAGCCAACCGAGGGCCGTGGGAGCCGTTTCGTCAACCCGGACCGTTACGGTGGTGTTGGCGCCGGTGTTGCCCACGCGGTCTGTGGCCCGGAAGAGGATGTCGTGAACCCCTTCCTGCAAGGTCAAGGTGAGGCTGTCGTTGGTGGAGGTTGACCAGTCGGTGTCGTCGGCCAGCCTGTATTCAACCAGGTTCACACCCGAGCCTTGACCGTCATCGGCGTTGGTCAGCAGTCCCGAGAGGGTGACGGTGCTGCTGGCTTGCCAAGTTTGGCCGGTGCCGACCATCACGCTGCCCATGCTGGGTGCCGTTCGGTCAATACCGAGGAAAAGCGTGGTTGTAGCGGACAAGCCCGAGTGGTCCGACACCGTCAGGCGTGGGGCCCATGTGCCCTCGCTCAAATTCCCGGATGACCAGTCCCAGCCGTAAGCAAGGTTGGACGGCCCATCGGTTGCGGGAGTACCGGGGCCGGGGACATTGGTGAGGGTGGCTTGGCGAAGGTCGTCGTCCTGAGCGCCCCATCGGAACGCCAAGGTTCCCGAGCTCTCCACGTTGAACCAAGCTCGGGATTCAACGCTCGTGCCGTTGCCGGTTTGCGGGTTGAGCACGGTAAAGGTGGTGATGACCGGCAGTTGATTCACGATGTCGAAGGAACCCGAGGTGGCGTTGGTGTAGTCTTCTGCATCGCTGTCCCAGCCGGTGGCCCGCATCGTGTAGGTGCCGTTTTCCATATCGGTGGTGTCGAACGGATACATCCAGGGCGTCTCGGTGAGGTTGACCAGCGTCGACCACGCTGATCCGGTTTCACTGATTTCGAGGAAGATGGAATCAAGCGTTCCAGTTCCGGAGGTTGCGAAGGTCACGGCCAGTGTTCCGGTGACCTCATCGTCCTGTGCTGGGCCGTTTGAGAACGTCATGACGAGGTTGGAGGTGGTGGAGTGCCAACCCGTTGACGCCTCTTCCAACGCCACATGTGCGGCAGGGTTGGCCAAGAGCGTGCACAAGAGCAAGGTCACAAGACCCCAACTTGCTGCGCCTCGGCCCATGATTTCGGACACGCAGGGTTGCCCTTCAATCCTCCCCTTGAACACCGAACGGCTCAATTGAATTGACGGTGTTCGGGTCAGGTTCAACCGGTTGATGAACGCGGCTCAACGCACGCAGATGCAGAGATGGGTTCAAGTGCTCAGGCCAACAGAGGGAACGCATGGAACGGAAGGCAACAGCGAGCCTGCTCATGCTCATGTTGTGCGTTGTTCTCGTGGCACCGCTCGTTCAAGCCGCAGACAGCGGCGGCGTCCAATCGTCTTCGGTCCAAATGTCGTTGTCACCAGCATCGCCGACCATGGGCGGTTCCATGGACATTGAAGTGACACTCTACAACAACCAAAGCAGCGAAGCTCTTGGCGTCTCTTATGGATTTTACAAAGAGGACATCAGCACGTCGAGTCGGTTGAAATTCAGCACCGTTGACATCCTCGGCGAGTCGTTCACAACGGTGACGGCCACGTGGTCCGGGTTAACCGAAGGGGAGCATCGAATTTGGTTTGAGTACGAAGCCAACGGCGACACGCCCGTGCAAATCACCAAAAATTTCACGGTACAAGGCCTGCCCAACATCCGGGTGACAAGCGTCGATTTCATCACCGACGGACCTGTTTTCTCTGGTGACAATGTCCCCATGGCCGTCCATCTTCAGAACACCGGAACCGTTGATGCCAGCGCTTCTGAATTGCTCGTTGAAGTTCCCGAACAAAGCGACCTTTTCCTTCCAACGCCTGCACTTATGGCCGGCGCCAGTGCTTGGGTGAACACCACCATCACAGCACCCAGCAGCGGCCTGGCCACCATCGTTGTGACGCCCGACGCCCGGAACGACATACTGGAAGCCTCGGAACAGAACAAAGCGTTCGATGCCGAACTCACCGTGGCGACCCGGATGGACGTGAGCTTCCTTGGTGAGTTGACCATCACCTCTCCCGAGGGTGCGCTTCAAGGGCCGTGGACGGTGGAAGGAACCTTGGTTCGAACCAACGGCACCCAATCAGAAGATGTCCCCATCCGTTTGGAGGTGCCAAGGCCTTCAGGTGGTTTGGTGACGGCTCCTCCCTTCAGTGTCTCCATGGCGGGCATGGGTTACAGCCAGCAACCTTTCAGCACTGAAATCAACATGTCAACCCTGTTTTCTCTGCCCACAGGGACCCATCTGCTCACCGCTCGGATCAACCCGTTCAACACCCCGTCATTCGTCCAAGAATCCACCGATAACGATGCGACAACCGGCACGTTGCTGATCTCTCCAATTCCCGATGTCTACGTCGATGCCATGGCCATCCCAACGACGCCTTCTGTTCGCTCGGGTGAGGATGTGGAATGGCGAGTAACCATGGAAAACACCGGCACCATCGACGTCTCAGGCACCTTCCAATACACGTTTGACGGCCTTGAAGGCGTTTCTCCCAGCATCCTCCTTCGAGCCGGAGAATCGTTCACGTGGACCACCTCACTCTCCACGGAATTGGGGGCCCACACCGCCATGTTTTCGGGACAATGGGTTCCAGCCTTGGGCAGTTACGACGACAACCGACAAAACTCTCTCGCTCAGGGGACGGTCCTGGTTGAATCCAGCCTCCAATTGGATTGGGAATTTTCATCACTTACCCTCAACAACGCCGACAATGAAGCGGCAACCATGCCCTTGGCGGATGGAGAGGCGTACACGCTTTCCATCAATTTGACCAGCCGAGAGACGGGTCAAGCCAACTATTCGTGTGAAAACGGTGAAGGTTCGGTCATTGAATCCCTTCAGGCCGACGTGATGAACCGAGGCGACCGAGTCGCTCTTTCGTGCACCTTTACGGCCTCAGCCGCCCTCTCGACGGTACGCCTTGTTCCCGAGGACCCTTCCATCAGTTCAACCTTTACGCGCTCTTTTGCCACGCTGGCCGCCAACGACGGCACCGATGATGCGTCGACTGCATCTCAAGCCGGTACCATGACCCTCTTCGGTTTTGGGGCGTTGGTGTTGATCGGTGTGCTTGTCGCTGCTGTGATTCTCACCCGTGAGCGGGAAGAGGACGTTGAGCGTGACATTTTCGAATATTGTCCCTCTTGCGACGGGGAACTGGAAGGCGACGAAGACCGCTGCCCGCATTGCAGGTTTGACCTGTTGAAAGCACGCAGTCAGTTCCACGACTGTCACGAGTGTGAAGAGTCCGTGCCCGATTTGCTTGACAGTTGCCCGTACTGCGGTACGCCGCAGGATGTCAGTTCCTTCTTTGAACGTCGGGAACGACGGGAGCGCCGCACGGTTGAGAAAACACCCGTGGCCCTGCCTCAAGAGGAAGACGAGAATCAAATCGTAACAGGCACAAAAAATTACGCGGAGGCCGTGAAGGACTTTGGATTTGACGAAGAGCATCTCGAAGACGAATGGGACACCAACTTCGAAGCCGCTGAAGCCGAGGTCGAAGCCGCCTACGACCGAATCAACGCGGAGGAACTTGCCCTCGAAGAGATGACCGAAGAAGAGCTTGAGGCCTACAATTCACAGGTCACCACCACCCTCAAGCGTTCAGGACAGGATGAATCCAGTCACGATATTGACGCCATACTGGCTTCAAAAGGTGAGATTCGTACCCTCGGAAAGGACACTGGAGAACTCAGTGCTTCCGATGCCGACATCCGAGAGCGGCTCTTTGAGATCACCGGTGAACAAGGTGTCATGCCGGGAGAAAAGGTTCAGGTCGGCATGACCTTGACCGATTCATCTCTGGCGGGCAACGAGGTGGCCGAAGCCACCGCCAACTTCACGTTCAAGGACGATGATGAACCGCTATCTGCTTCCAACAACCCGGATGGAAAAAGCAAGAGCAGCGCTGCCAAGAAACCGCAACGTCGCCGGCGAGCCCCAAAGCGAGAGGAGCCGAAAGAAGAGACCGCAGAGTGCGGTGCTTGTGGGGCTGACCTTCCACTTGATGTTGACGAGTGCGGCGTGTGTGGAGCCAAGTTTGGTTGAGCGTCTGTCGGCGTTCATAGGGTTCGTCATCGCCGGAGCTCAGCCAATGTTCGCGTCATTCAGACAAGGCAAGCCTGTCCTTGGTTGGCTTTCAATGGTGTGGACAGCGCGGCGCGTCCTTCATAGATGAGAGGCGAGTGGGACAAACGATGCCTCGGTTCTCACTTGGCACAGCCTTGGTGCTGCTCGTGTTGCTCTCATCCACCTCAGGGTGCATGGGACTCATCGCCGCCCGTGAAGGTGTGGAATCCCTTCGAGAACCTGCTTTTGAGAGTTTGACCAACGAAAAGATCGAGGTTTCTCACCAATTCACTTCCCCTGCAGAACTGCTCAGTGAATTCACCAACCGTTCAACTTTTGTTGTTGACGAGCAAACCAAAGAGGTGCGCATTTACTTCCGGGTCAGTTTCACAGGATCGGATTTCTTTTCCGACAACACCACCCGCTACGTCCGAGCCACCCTCACCGATGCCGACGGGCGAATCCAATGGGAGCAAGATGTGAGCGAAGACGCTCAACCGCTCGAACAGCGCCTTGAACCGAACCCAGAATTTTCCTATGGAGAATGGGAGTTGGAAGTACGGGCCCGCGGGTTGGGTGAGGACACCCTTGGGACCCCGTTCAAAGACAACTTTGACATCATCGTCACCATCACCCACGGGTGCATGCAATACCCCTTGGTCGACGAGTGTTACTGAGCCTGTGACAACGCATCAGGGCATGCGTATCGCCTTGAGCAGTGCCGACATTTTCCAACACGGTCATGGTTCCGCTTTGCACCGCCCTGAGCCATCACTTCCTGTATGGATTTCACGGTGGTGAACAGGTCATCACGCGCTTCTTCGTCCCAATCGATCTTGTGCAGGGCGTCGGGGCCGTATCTGAGGATACCGTAAGGAGGCGGTTTGTTCGTCGTCGCCTCAACCAGATGCGTGTAACTGAGCAACTGCATCACATGGGATTGGTGAGGCTTATGAGGCACCTTTCCGGTTTTCTGTTCCACAGGAATGAATTCTCCGTCAATGATCACGATTTGGTCGGGTTTTCCCCTCAGGCCCGTCGCCTCGTCTCGCAGGAGGCCGCTGTTTTCGTCACCGTCTGAATAAGCGACGTGGTCGTTCATGGACAGGTTTGTTTTTTCAGCCAGCAGCATGGCATCGTTGTAGGCCACGAGGGCGCGCTGGAGCCGCACCGTCGTTGCCATCGTCCACCCGATGGTCGTCACCGCCAACACGTAGGCGGCTTGCTCCCGGTTGCTGGCGAACAGCAACGCAACGGAATGAATGGCGAGAACGATGGCAGAGAGAAGCAACAAGGCTTCAACACGGCCGCCTTTGAACCACCCTCCTGAAAAATCTTCAGGTTCGAAATACGAAGGGACGGTGGCCAATTTCCGCTGGAAGCGAGGTGGTGGAGGGTCGATGTTCACCCAAGTCCTCCACGGGAGGGCGATGCTGCCAAGACCGACCAAAAGGAAGGAGAACGACCACAATGCCAGCAATTTTGAGAGATCCGTTGTTTGAATGTTCAAATCGTTGGCGTAGTTGAACAGAAGGGTGTCAACGATGAGAACCACAATGATGGCGAACCACCACTCCCAAATGATGAGGTTGCGGGTGGTTTCGTGTTTGTGTCCCTGAAATGCGGTGATTTCCTGATGCCGTCGTTCGTGCAATTCAACGCCTTCGGTGATGGCTTCGCCAACACCGGCGTTCCCCTCTTTGGAAAGATACCAGGACATGGGGCAGTAGGTGTACCTCTCGACGTCGGATGCACTCACGGACACAAGCAGGCCGTCTGGGCCTTCCCAAAATCCATCTTCTCGTTGTCTGGCGCTGTCGAGGACGGGGGGTGATGGCGACCTTGTTTCCTCCGAAACCTTCGCCATAAACCAAGACAGTAAGGACTTCTTTTGATATATTTTCCCCTCCGTGAGCGATGAAAAGTAACGGCGAGTAGCGACGAAGTGGTTTAATACAGGAGGTGAGTGGGCGGCTTGTCGTGATTGACCATGTCTGAAGAGACCGCTTTGCTCGTTTCCGCCGAGACCTATGAGGAGAACGCCGTAAACATCGGTACACAGCAGAAAAGCGCCGACATGGGCCGTTTCATTGACCGCGTCCGAGAAGACGGTCTCTACCTCCTCGACATCAGCATCACCGATGCACGCATCCGCTCCATCGCTGCTCTTCTCAACAAGTTTGATGCTCCATCCATCATGGTCGTCAGCGCTCGCCAATACGGACAACGACCCGCTCGCCTCTTCGCAGAAGCCATCGGTGCACATTCCGCTGTTGGACGTTTCATTCCCGGTTCCCTCACCAACCCTGTGCTTCGGTCCTACATTGAACCGGACATTCTGTTCGTGACCGACCCTGCCAACGACCAACAAGCGCTTCGCGAAGCCGTCGCAACCGGATTGCCCATCGTTGGCATCGTTGACGCCAACAACCACTTGCGCAACGTTGACATCGCCTTGCCTGCCAACAACAAGGGTCGCCGTTCCCTCGCTCTTATCTACTGGCTTTTGGCCCGCGAAGTCCTCAAGATCCGTGGTGAAACCACCGATGAGGCTTGGAACGAAGCCAACCCCATGGAAGACTGGGAATCCTCATTCTGAGGCGATTCCTTCAGCCAAGAACGCACTGATGGCGTTGGCCATGCCTTTGTCCGTGTCTTCATCGTGCATCGCCAATCGAGCTTTTTTAGCGTTGGGCAGACCCTTTGTGAAAGCGATGGCGTGACGTTGCATCCACCGAGATTGAATGCCGATGGTGGCTTCGCTTAGACCGATGTAGCGGTCCCAGCACCAACGCCGTTGGGCAAAGGCCTGGGCCGTTTCCTCGAGATGGTGCCAATCCTCCGTGGCTTTGACCCACGGAAGTTCTTCTTGTTCCATCCAGCCAAGTCCGACCTTGATGTCTCCAAACACGCCCGGTCGCCCAATGGCGCCCCGCCCCACCATCAAGCCGGCTGCGTGGGTCTGTGACAAACAAGCACCGGCTGAAGCGGCATCGATCACATCGCCGTTGGCGACGACCGGAACATCCACAGCCTTCACGGCTTCTGCGATGCTGCTCCAATCCGCAACGCCCGTGTAGCGTTGGCGTAAGGTCCGACCGTGAATGCACAATCGCACCGCTCCGACGTCCTCCAGGCGCTGACAAATGGACAGGGCATTGTTGGCTTGCCCTCCCGTTCCGAGACGCATTTTAGCGGTGATGGGGGTGTCAACTCGCTTGACGATGGTGTGGACCATCTCAACCAAACGGTCAGGCTCTCCCATGAGCGCTGCGCCAGCACAAATGTTGGTGACTTTTGGTGCTGGACAACCAAAATTCAGGTCGATGATGTCTGCGCTTCCTGCCAACATCTCTGCAGCGGTTGCCATGTCACCAACATCACCACCGAAGATTTGGGGGATGAACGGAACTTCGCTGCCGTGGGTTTCCATGCGACGCCATGAGGCAGCGGCTTCACGCGTCAAGGCCGTGGAATTGGTGAATTCGGTGATCGTCACATCAGCCCCGCATTCTTTTGCCAGAAGCCTGTACGGAAGGTCGGTGACGCCGGACATTGGCGCCAAGTAGAGCGGACGCGCTTCACCGTCCCACTCCCCGGGCTTCGGCCTGACGTGCTCGGGCATGCCGTGTCCTCCGGTGTTATTTTGAAGAATCTTCCCTGCTGGCAGGCAACGCCTCATCGAGCAAGCTGGCGACCCGAGCCATGCGTCGCAACACACGGTCCATTCGAGTTTCGACCGTTCGATGAAGAGCGTCAATGTTGTGCCCTGCCATGCGGTATCCCATGGGTAGGCGGCCTCCAAGAAGGTTCAGCAACAACATCTGTTCACGGACCTCAACGCCTTCGAGGTGAGTGTTGAGGGCATCGATGGAAAGTTCTTGCTCACCCAGAGCTCGCAGCAACAAGGTCTGAAGTTCATCGGTCAAGAGGCGTTGAAAGCCGCCTTTCTTGAGCATCCAATCGGGTCCACGTCGTTGATGTTGTGAGGTCATGGCTGTCCACAATGAGGTGGTGAGTCGGTCGGTTCTCGGCACTCTTTCGACCATCCCTGTGGCTCTGAAGCGCTCAAAAATCCTGCCAATGCGGGCCTTGTCGCCCCCATGAACGTCCATGGCTTCGTCCAACGAGAGCGGTGCGTCGCGTCCGAGCAGGTCCTCAAACAAACGCACGGAGAGGGATTGCGAGTGCAATTCTTTGCCCGGCCGTTCACCCAGCAATCCAAAATCGTTCATCCAATGGGACAACCAGTTGCCTTCCGATGGCACGGGCGTTGGCCGGTGATCCACCACACCCAACATCAGCGCGGGCGTGTCAGGTTGGCCCAACTCAACCGGCAGGTCAAGCCCCTTGCGATGCCAGCATCGTTCCAGAGCAAACGTGCGCTGCTTGAGCACCAATTGGGCGCGCTGCTGAAGAAAGGCCACTGCATTGCTAACGCTGCCACCGTTGAGGTAGTATTTTCTCCATCCTTTGCCCTCGTTGGTGAAGCCAACCAACCCGCTTTCGACCAGTCGTGTGAGGTGATGATTCAACGAGGCCGGCATTAAGGCCAAGTCGTCGGCGAGCATCTGTGCGTCCCAAGAACGGCCGGGCTGGCCCAAGAGGTGGTCCCTGAGCAAGCGATGAACGGGTCCAGCACGACCATCATCGGCCGTAGCATCGCCTCGTTTCCTGACCAAAGCCAGCGTCGATACCATCCATTCCACCAGGGCATCAGCGTCTCGTTCGACCGATGGCAGTGGGTGCTCGACCAGACGGACAGAGAACATGGTCGGATGGGTCGGACGAGGGTCTTTGAATTCTATGAGCCAATTGCCGCTTGAGCGGCATATTTTGAGCCATCCGCTCCATTGGCATCAACCTCAACGACGCCGTTGATCTTCGTGGTCGTAGGTCACCATTGGGTGGGCACTTCGGCAGAGGTTCATGTCGATGTGAGGCATCAATTGCAATCGGTCGTCCCTCAAGATTCCACGACGGCGCAGCACTTTGATCGCACTGTGGACGGTTGCACGGGTTCGTCCAAGTCGCCTGGCAAGTTCTGCTTGAGAACGGGGAGTCCCTTCCTGTTCGATGTTTTCCAACACCAACCGCTGAACCAAGGACAAGCCGATGGGCAACTGGGTGGCCATTCGCTCTTCACTCACCACCTTGCTCCGCAACACTTCCACTTGGCTTGGACCTCCAGCGAAGTAGCACGTACGGCCGTTAACAGGCAGGACCGTGATCACCTGTTGAGATTGCAACACGTCGAGATGATGGCGAAGGGTTCCGTTGGCCGCAGACAGCGATGCTTGCAATTCTCGATAACACAAGCCGGGTTTGTCTTCAAGGGTCTTGAGGATTCGACGTCTCAGTGGATGTTCACTTTTGGCAGCTCTCGTTGAGATGCCGCCAAACGCCAGCGCTCCCATTGCCCCTGCAGCAGCGGCCACGCCACCGGTTAGGCCCACCACTCCAGTGGCCGCTCCAGCCAAGCCAGCCGCAAGCCAGGGACGTTGCCTGACCCATTGAGCAAGAAGCGGCATGGTTGGAACAACACCCGTCGCCCTCTTAATCCATCGTCTCCGTGTTCGTTGATTTACCACCTGTGCTGCGATGTTTTCAGACGTGTTGGATGGTGTGTTCTCATTTCCTTATGTAGCCTCATGTGCCTTGTTCTTTGTTGGAGGAAAGCAAGAATGAGGGACATGGATTTGGAGGAAAAACTGCAAGCAGCGTTGGACGCTGGACACCGAGTTTGGGCCGTCGGTGACGTCCATGGGTTTCACGAAACCGCTTTGCAGTTGTTGGAAGCGTTGCAGTTGAACGAAGGAGACCACGTGGTCTTTCTTGGAGACCTCATCGACCGAGGTCCAGATTCCCATGGCATGGTTCAAACGGTCAAACAGCGCGATGACCTCTGTTCTGTGAAGGGGAACCATGAGGCCATGATGGTGGAGCAATTCCACGGTCGGCTTTTGAACGACCCCGACCTTGATTTTCAGCTGTGGATGCACAACGGAGGGCGCACAACATTGGACGCCTACATGGAGGCCCACACCAACGACAACGGGAAGTTGGCCCTTGACACCATGCTTGAATCCGTGGCTGAAGACCGTGAATGGATGGATGGATTGCCAACCCACATTGTGCTCAATCAGTGGCGATTGGTCCATGCGGGGTACGATCCGAATCAAGCATTGACCATGCCCTCGGAGGAATCGTTGTTGTGGGTGCGTGAACCGTTTCACCAAGCCGCCCAGCCGATCGATGAACATCGCACCGTCGTGTTTGGCCACACCCCCACCGTGGCCATTCATCCACGGGGAAGAGCAGGATGGGGCGAAGTGTACCGGAGCCCGGTGACCCTGGGCGACGGGCGTCCCTCGATCGTGGGGTTGGACACCTGCCTGTATCACAGCAAACAGGCTCCGAAGCGGTTGAGTGCGTTTGACCTTCAACATGGGGAGGTCCGTCAAGTGGACCGGGTCGAGGCCTGATCACGCTGAGCGAACCGAGCCGTGGAGGACCTTCAGATGGGCCACAAGAGGCGAAAGCAATCGGCCACAGGTTTTGCCGTGTTCAGAAAGTTGGTACGTCACCCGAACCGGTGGGCCTTCGTTGACGAGCCGCGCCACCAAGCCTTCTTCTGCGAGGAACCGCAACTTGTCCGACAGGGTTCGGCTTGAAATTCCGGTGAGCATGTGCTTCATTTCGTTGAACCGACGAGGCCCTGTGATGTAGAGAGCGGCAAGAATCTCGATGCTCCATCTTGATCCAAAGACGTGGAGGGCTTCGACGGCAGCAGCCACCTCCCATTCGGTGGTGAACGGCCCTTGGTTGGAATGGGCGGCCAACGTGGTTCGAATTGCGGTGCCTGCCTCAATCGTGTCGTTGATGCCCTGAACGAGGGACTGAAAGGTATCGGGCTCGAGGGTCATGGGTGGCTCTGGCATCGTTGTTCGTGAGGACCGTTTCCCTCCTCCTACTTGATTTCTTTTCCACACCCGCCCAGAAATGGAGGAGGGGGTTGCTTTCATCGGGCGTGATTCAGCATGCCGTGTCCATCTGAATGGACATTGATGATGAGGTATAAGGCCAACACCGTGGAATCACCGTCTTCGCAAGCGGTCGATCTGCGCACAACAACGACCATCCGAGCAGAGTTGGAATGGCTTTGAAGCACGATGCGGTTTGATTGGATGCTCTCATGCCTCCTCTCGAAGCACGGGCTGTCCTCATCGGTCCCAAGAGGAAGCACTCGCCGATGAAGCGTTGGGTTGAAATCGGCAACAGTTGTCCGAAGCACGATGGACCCTGTCATGAAGGTCAAGTTGCAAAAGCAAGGATGGGATTTCCAAAACCGGAAATCACTGAATTGCTGAAGCACCTAAAAATTGTACAGTGAGGGGTTTATTTGCGCAAAGTGACGGTAGCAAGAGGAGGTGCATTATCACCTCATTCGGGGCTCGGTAGCGCACACTCGGCGCTGGTTGAAAGGTTACGATCGGGCTTAGTTGAAGAGTATGAATTGGCCTCGGTTCATGAATACAAGTTGAGCAACAATCCGTTCAAGCGTCTTTGGCGGAGATGGGTTGGTGGGCCTTCACGTGTTCAAAAATCAGCCAACAGCTCTGATGTTGTTCACATTACCGACCAAGAGCAAGCGGGATTGGTTCCCAAATCAGGCCGGTCGGTCGTAACCGTGCATGATTTGTTCCACCTGTTTCCACATACACGAAGCAATGTCGCGATCGGAGAACAAAATCCTTCCTTTATTCGTAGGAAAGATTTGGCCAAAATCAAGAGAGGGTTGTCTCGAGCAAGTCTCCTGATTTGCAGTTCGAAGGACACTCAACAAGAATGCGCAATACGGTTTCCCGGCGTACCCACATCATGGATTCCCCTCGGAATTCATTTGCACGAATATGAAGTTGAGACAAAGAGGCCAACTTGGTTCAAAAAGGGCTGTAATCTGCTTGTCGTCGGTAGCGAGGAGGAAAGGAAACGCCTGGATTTTGCTGTGAATGTGTGTGCTGGAATGGATGTTACTTTGCACAAAATTGGGGCGGAATCTTCCCCTAAATCTAAGAAAGAGTTGATTTCTTTGGCTGCGAGCATAAAATGCAATCTCAATTGGATTGGGCGGTTGGAACAAGATGAATTGATTGCAGCATTGCAACACGCTGATGCTTTGCTCTTCCCCTCGATTGCTGAAGGGTTTGGACTGCCCCCCCTTGAAGCATATGCGGCGGGCACGGTCGCACTGGTGGCCGATGCTCCAGCACACAATGAAGTTCCATTGGAACACCATATCCTCCCGACGGACGATGTAGAAAGGTGGCGAAAAGCGATTTCTGAACTGACCGATGAGTCAGAGGCAGTACGGGCAAGAGCTGCATATTTCTCAGTGGAAAAATGGGTTCAAAGGCATCATGAAGCGTACAACTCTCTCTTCTGAAACAGCGTTGAACGCCGTTGACTTCATGGAGGGGATTGAGTTGGCCGATACCATGCAGCCTGTTCAGAGTGTGGCCATTATCGGCGCTGGAAACATGGGTTCTGGGATCGCTCAGAAAACCGCTCAAGAAGAATTTGATGTTCAGATGGTGGACAGAGAATCTCAGTGGGTGGAACGTGGCCAGAGCATCATCGCCAATTTCTTGGATGAAGCGGTTGAACGACGCATTTTCTCTCCCTCCCAAGTCGACGGCATCAAAGGGCGCATCACGAGTGTGGTTGGGGTCGATCAGACGGCGGAAAACACCGATTTGGTGATTGAAGCCGTTTTCGAAGATTTCGATGTCAAAACCGCCGTGTTCACAACGCTTGACAAGGCATGTGGACCCGACACCATTTTCGCTTCAAACACCTCTTCCTTGTCGGTGAACGCCCTGGCAGATGCAACCGGCCGGCCCGATCGATTTGTAGGTCTCCATTTCTTCTATCACCCTGCCAAGAACCGCTTGGTTGAGGTCATTCCTGCCAAGGCGACCAGCGCGGCTACCGTCGACAAGGTCGTACAGTACTGCAAGATGTTGGGCAAGGTCGTCATCGTGTGCGCCGACCGTCCAGGATTTGTGGTCAACCGTTTCTTCGTTCCTTGGTTGAACGAAGCCTGTTTGTTGCTGGAAGAAGGCGTGGCGACCACGGCCCAAATCGATGCCATCGCCTGCAAAGCGTTCAGCATTGGCCTTGGTCCGTTCGGGCTGATGAACCTCACCGGACCCCCCATCGCTTTGCATTCCACGGATTACCTCGCAGAACAACTTCACACCCCCCGGTATGTTGGGGCACAAAACCTCCGAGACCTTGTGGCCAACAGCGAACAGTGGCCCATTTCAGACAACACCGATTACAACCAAACCCAATACGAGGCCGTGGCCGAACGGTTGCTCGGTGTCGTCTTCGGAGTTGCCGCCCAAATCGTCGATGAGGACATTTGCAGCATGGAGGATGTTGACCGTGGCGCAAAGGTCGGTCTTCGTTGGGCTCGTGGGCCGTTTGAATTGATGAATCGCTTGGGCGTAGAGGAAGCCGCACGAATGGCTCATGCCTATGCCAACATCGCAGGAGAGGGTTGGACCGTTCCAGACTTCGTCGATGTTCAGGGCAACACCAATTGGAACTTCTCCTATGTTGACAGTCATGTGGACAACGGTGTGGCCACGCTCACCATCAACAGGCCCGAGGCCATGAACGCACTCAACGTCACGGTCGTTGATCAATTGACGTCAGCTGTTGCTGCTGCGAATGCGGACGATTCGGTCCACACGATTGTACTCGATGGTGCAGGCAAAGCGTTCGTCGCCGGAGCGGATGTGAAGTTCTTTGTGGACAAAATCCGCGCAGAATCCATCCCTGACATCTATGATTTCACCGCTGAAGGTCACGACCTTCTCAATGCGATCGAGACGTCTTCAAAGACCACCGTTGCCCTAACAACAGGCCTTGCGCTTGGTGGAGGATTGGAACTGGCCCTTGCTTGTGATTATCGAATCGGTACCCGAAGAACCCAATTCCGATTCCCAGAAACGTCCATTGGTATCTATCCGGGCCTGGGAGGTTCGCAGCGCCCCGCTCGCATTTGCGGCATTCCAGCAGCTCGTTGGGCCGTGTTGGCTGGGAATTTCATGACCGCCCAGGTGGCTCATGACCTCGGTTTGGTCACGCATTTGGTTGACGTTGCAGAAGTGGAGACTCAAGTTGCTTCCCTTGCTGAAACTGGAAAGCCCGACAACAAATACCCGGGTGCACCAGCCAACCCAGAATCAAGCGTGGTCAAGTTCGCAGAAGCCTTCTACACGGATGTCAACATGCCGGCATTGATCGGTGGTGGTTGCCCAGAGAACTTCGATTCGGATGACAAAACCGTGTCCCGTCAACTCAAGAGCCTGTCGTACACCGCTCCCATCGGCTTGAAGATGGCCAGCGACCTCATCGATGCCACCGCTACCACCGATTTGGCGACCGGATTGAACATGGAACTTGAGGGCCTTCACACCATCTTCTCAACCAAAGACGCCCTCGAAGGTTTGTCGGCTCTCATTGAGAACAGGCGCCCGACCTACGTCAACCAATGATCAAGCCCACTTGGATTGCAAGGCGTTCACGGATTGGACCACCTTGGCAATGTCAACGGCTTCGCCGGTTTCTTGAGCCATGCTGAGATGGTTTCGAACGGCTTCAACGGTTTCTTCAGACGGCGCTTCCCCGGTGATGGACTCAATGACTTCGGCAATTGAACGGCCTCGGCCATGTGCCAAGGCCATCAAGGCACGCCAGTGTTCTTCGTCGTCTTTTGGCCGTCGAGCAGTCATTGGTTCACGTCCAACAGTATGCCGTTCGTTTCGTACCATTCGTCCCATGCCAACGGCGGCTCTTCCGACCACTTTGCGAGTGGCCCTTGACTGGACAAGCGCTCGGCTGTGCTGCAATCACCAAAATTCGCATTGGTGGAAGATTTTGGTCCCGGTTCACCCAGAACCATCGCTCGCTCCACGATTCCGCTTCCCAAGGCGAGGCTGTGGGTGTCGGTGCCGCTCCAGTACGCTGCAAAACCCGGATGGGTGTGAACCCAGAGTCGGAACGGGGCCTTGGCTCCGATCGGCGGTTGGAGGGTAACTTGGCCAGATGTGCCCCAGTCCAAGAACACCTGTCCTTCAGCGTCGATGAGCACCGAAGTCTCAAACCGTGCGAGTACAGACAGGATGTAGACTCCGTCCCATCGGCCGAGTTGGCTGAGGGAGCGTTGCACGTCCAACAGCACCGCATCGTCGACCCTTTGGTCAGCGGCTGCCTCGCATGCACGGGTCCACGCAGACAATTCAAAAGGAAACGAATTGGAAGCCGGTAGTGCGATCATGCCACCACCTCGGGGAAGCGCAACGCTCCGTAGGTCAGGCTGCCCATCGTTTGGACAGGAGGCTGGGCTCCTCTCCAAGATTGAAGCGCCCATTGTGCCCCGTAAGCAGCGGCTACGGCGAATCCAAATTCGAGGTTGCCAGCGTTCAGTGCTCCTTCCACCTGACAACTCTTTGGTTCGTGGTCGGGTGTCATTCGCGCCACCAGTGATTGAGGTGCTGTCGAAGGCAACACAACCCATCCATCGCCGCTGCATCGCACGTCCAACCAAGGCGTTGTGAGACCGTGAACCAAACGCCGAGGCTCAGGCCTGTCAACGCAGACCATCACCAAATCATACCCTTCGAGTTGACCCTGATTTCTCAAATTGTTGACGTCGCCGACAACTCGCAATGTGCTGTTGGCATCGTCCAAGCGCTCCGCCAGACAGGTCACCTTTGGTCGCCCAACGTCGGTTTTGGTGTAGCGCTGATGGCCAAGGTTGCTCGTTTCCACCACGTCGCCGTCCATGACCGTGATCGAGCCTGTTAAACCCACTCGCCTCAATCCCGCCGTCAACAGTTCGAGCACCTGGCTCCCAATGCCACCTGCGCCAATCAACAACATCTTTCGAGGATTTACCGTTTCGTTCACGGTGGAGTTGACGTTTCAGTGATATTAAACTCTCCAACATGAGAAGCAACTTGCCCGGACAGAAAGCGACATCTTCGCTGCCCCCATTTACGGCGTGACCGCCGCCAGCGGCCACTTTGGACGCCAACATGAGGGCACACCATTCCTTTGGGAAGCGCTCAAATCAGACGTCATTACGTCGTTCAAGGCCGCTTTGTGAAGTTCACTTCTTTCGAGAAGCAACGAAGGCCTCAATGCTGCTGACTGCCTTGTGCTCCATGGCCGTGAGTTTCGCCACATGGGGGTTCTTACTTGGCCCCGTTTCGGTGAAAACCGGCACCATGGAGGTCCATACGCCTTCGCCTTTCACGCGAGAATACAACGCTGCCAGCACGTGAATCACGATGAGAACATAACTGAGGTCGGCCGATAATCCATGAAGGCCAATGGCCATGTCCATGGCCAACGCTTCTTCCCCAACGCCTTGGGTGTAGAGGGCAGCGATGGCTAA
>QQSC01000012.1 GCA_003602475.1 Candidatus Poseidoniales archaeon
GAATCTCAACAAGAGATTTCAATTGAAAATTCAAAAATCCAATTGAATATTTGGGTAGAAAATGGTTATCTTTTGGCGCTCGCCACACGGCCACGGTTCGTAACTTCATCCACTCCAGAGGAGCGCCTTCTTGACGAAACGTTGCTCCGTATGTCAGCCGAACCTGATTGGGGCGTTGGCTGCAAGACGCAACGTGGTTCGGTTTGATCAGTTCCAGAACCGACTCGATTCCCACGGCAGGTTAAGGGCAATACCAACCTCTGTCAGAATCACGTAGTTGAACACCAAGTAACTCAAGATGAAGATCAGCACCACCAGGAGACTGGTGTTCATGACCCGTTGTCGCTGTCGCTTTGCTTCATCAAGGGTGCAGATGCCTTGGTTGCGGAAATAGACCACAAGGCCAACCACAACACAAAGGAAGGAAACGAGGTTGAGGGTTCCTCTGAACCACCAATACCCCCCTGTCCCCCAATACAAGGTGTCCGATAGCGAAGCAGCCGTCGACACACTGGCAAGGCCAAAGAGGACCAACACAACGCTCGGTAAGCAACACATGGACGCGAGAATGGCGCTACCGCCCATTACTTTCCACAACGAGCGGACATCTTCAGTTGAGGTTGGATTTACCATGTGATTCATCCGCCCCTGCACTCTTCGAACCTTGAATGGTTGTTCAGCCCGCTGTCGTACAACGACAACGGCAACACCGGTGTTCCATCGGACCAGCGCCCCATTCCGGTCAGCGTCACCGGTTCCAGCATGTAGGAGAGCGCCCAGTCCGAAGTGAAGGTGTCGTTGCGCGATTGTGCCACCAGGAAATCGGCTTGGGCGTCAACTCGTCGATAGAACCCCCAGTCGGAGAGTCGGTCATGGGCCGGGTCGGTTTGGAGGTAATGGCTGGCCACCAGTCGGGGGAATCCATACCTGTCAGAACGGTATTCAATCAACTGGTTTTGCTCGCTCGTGACGTTGCTGAACATCAATTGATGGTGGGCTCCAGGGCAACCGCCCACGCTTGTGTCGTCTTCCGCAATGCCGATTTGGACCAACGTCTGTTCGGGCAAGCCACTCAAATCTGGTTGAAGATGGTCCTGCATGGGCCGGTCAGCAGGTGCTTCAAGCGCTACCACGACGGCCGTTTGCCCCCATCCTCGCTCCAGCGCTTCGTCGAGTGTGAGGAAGGTGTACGCCGCCCCCAAGCTGTGACCGCCCGCCCACAACACGTTTGGGTCCACGGTGATGTTGCCCAAGACCTCATTGATGGCTTCGTGCCGTTGGGGCCCAATCAGAACCTCGCTCATCCGATTCATGGCTTCACGAATGGCCAAGTCGCGGTAGTGGTGCTGGAGGAAATCCGATTGTCCGTTCCTTTCTGCAGGTTCGTGGTCTTCAAATCCTGCAGGGCGAAGATCGGAAGGGTATTGCAAGAAGGCGACGGCCATGCCTTTTCCAGCGAGGTGTTCAATCCACGTGCTGTATGCACTCTGGTCGGGATAGAAAAAACCGTGAAGCAAGATGGCCAGAGGAACGGTTTCCACGCCAAGGTCGGAAGGGATGACGGGCAACGTGATGTGAACACTGAACTCAACATCCGATTCGAGGTCACCCTGGACGTCAACAACCTCTGCTGGAAGTTCGTAAGGTGTGCTCCATTCAACCGTGTTGAACGGTCCAGCAGGTCCACCGTAGCCAAAGAGTGGTGCATCCGGTGGGGAAGGGGCGAATCCGGCCAGGGCGGGAACACCTGGCATCACCAACCATGCAGCGAGAAACACTCCCAAAAGGTGGGCGATTCTGGTGGGTGAAGCGGTGTCGTCCATGGATGTGCGCCATCGTGGCAAACCGTCCCGAGCCACGAGGAGGCATGCGAGAATCCAACCCATCGCTGCTGGCAGGAGCAAAAAAGCGCCCTTTAGGTAAAACAGGTCCATTAGAAAGTGAAGACTGATGAATCCGAGACATACGCCGGTGGCATACGACAGAAGCGCTCGAACCCCACTGTTTTCCATCCGTTTCAATTGCCTCCGTCGAACCAAGGACACCACGCCCGCGAGGCCCAGCAACACGGCGAACAGGGTTGAAGGGGCATCCCGAAAGGTCATGGTCCAGGACAGGGAACGCACCGCATGAGGCCAAATGGCGTCCACCACGTTGTCCCCTGTTAACAATCCGAACACGAATTCTGCATAAGCCGTCAACACCCCGAGGACCAACACCCATGCACGACTTGACATTACAGCGACCAAAAAACCGGATGATGTTGCCTCTTCAGCAACGACAGCAAGCTCCAGTTCACCAGTTGATGAACCGTTTGAGTCAGCGAACTCGTCAACTGGGGAGGTTAATTCAGCGGAACTCAAGTCCACTGTTGCTTCATCTTCGGAGGGTGTTGAGCTGTGGTTTTCAAACGACAACGTGTTCACCTCCGGTGTGTTGAATGAGGTGATGGCCTTCATGAAGGCTCGTTCAAGTCCTATGCTCCAAGGTTTCGAACTTCAGGCGTCTGGTCGGCAATGATGAATTCAAGCATGGCCGCCCACATGACAAATTCAATGGATTTCTTCAGCTCATCCTCGCCACCGACTTCGGTGATCATGTTCTCAAGTGTATCAGTGGGTGCGTGGTATGCAGGATAGTCGTCATCGTAGGCGCCAAGATGGAAGATGGTTTGCGCTCCGAGGTCACGGAAGGTGACGTGGTCGGATCGACCAAAGGTGTCCTCATGAACATCCATCACGAGGTTGTAGTGGTCGTCCCAGTGCTGATCGCAACCCGCTCCATACGAACCTTCGATCCTCAGGTCCATTGGTGCCTTCAGAATGTCTCTGTGAACGTGATCGAGCACGGTCGTGATTTCAACGTCCTGCACAGCAGGGTCGAGATCTGGACCGGACCATGCATGGTAGGGGAAGGGGTCGCCCGAGGATTTGTGAGCTGGCCATGAAACGCCCATCATGTCCATGTTGATGTAGAACCTCAACTCCTTGTCTTGAGGAAGGCAGACATCACAGTCGTTGTTGGCAAACGCATTCGAGCCTCGAAGGCCCTCTTCTTCTGAAGACCATAGGGCAAGGAAGGTGTCGCATTCAAATTCCATTTCGGTGAACGCACGCGCATAGAGCATGACCGCAACAGAACCTGCCGTGTTGTCGTAAGCACCTTCCCATGTGCCACCACCGGGTGGGCCACCGGGTACGGCGATGTCCATATGAGCACCCATGCCCTGGACGCAGGTGTTGCCTTCAGGTCCGTCTTTCCAAGCGATCACGTTGAGGCTTTCTGGTTCAGTAGGGTTGCCCGAATCAAACACTCGCATCATTTCAGCCCGGTATCCAAGTCCCTCAAAGTGGCCGTGAAAGTAAGAAGCGGCCCGCTCAAAGGCAGGGTTCCCAGCACCCATCCATCGGTTGATGTAGCCTCCACAGACGGCTCCATCGTCGCAAACGCTCAGAATGTAGGTCATTCGTTCCAGCCAGGCTTCTCCACTGACAATCGGCGTACCGTTGCCGACGTCCATGGTGATGGTTTGCTCCATGCCGTTGGACTGCATCACGGTCAAAGTCGTGCTGTTGGTGTAGGGCGTGGTCAGAAGTTTGCCGGCCATGGAGCCGTTTTCGTCCACAACGACTTGACCGGAGCGAACCAGCTGATCGTCAACGAAGATGAACGTGTCAATGGGCACGCTCAACCGAGTGTTTTCACCTCGGAGCACGAAATCGTGCCACTCACCAGCGGCCATGGTGGTGAGTGCGGGGTTTCGTCCGTCCAAGAGGAGCAATTCCTCAACATTGACGGTTTCAGGCTCTGCTTCACCGAAGCAACCGGACAGCGGAGCAAGCACCATCAGGGCCATGAGCATCATGGCTTGGAGGGAGGAGTTCGGTCGTGCCATGGTGAACCGTCCTCACCCGTGTTGATAGGTCTTCGCGTTGTGTTTTCTATCAATACGGGACATCTTTCCACCCAATGGTGTAGCCAATCAGGTTGAATGAGCGATGCAGAACGGGCGTGATGGCCACCAAAGCCACCATGGGGAGGATGAGTTGAGAATCTGCGAGCACCGAGGGTCCCAGAAACAACTGGCCCCAAAGGAAGACCATGATTGCAAACGGAAGGGTGTCGAGGAGAGGGGCTTTTGATGACACATCGCCTTCTCGCTTCAATCCACGTCGCCGCTTGAAGAACGACCCAGTGCTGTCACCAACCAAGCAAGCAAACCCAAGGAAGGTGCCCAGTACAAAAGCCGAAATTGATGCAGAACCGGTGTCAAACCATGCTCCTTCACTGCCGGTGAGGGGGTGGGCGAAAACGGTGGAGCCATCGTCAAAGACGGTGGCCATGCTGCCAACATCCACAACCGCTGCGATCAACATGCACAGGAGGCCTGACGTCAGCGACCCTCCAACGAGTCCGTTCCATGTTTTTCCGTCACCAAGGATTCTGTTGCCGTCCTTGAGCGTTCGACCACCATCGATTGGCCAAGGCCCGTATCCGGTTTTTGGCAACCATTTGCCCCACATCATCGCAAAGGTGTTGGCGAGAAAACCTGGGAGATAGAGCCATAGGGTCAGCAAACAAAGGGCCAAAAAATTCACAGATTCACCTTCCGTAGTGCCCCAACCTTTCGTTTGGCCCTTCATTGTTGCGCGATTTCAATTGAGAAGGGCACGACTCCTGCCGAGACACACAGCGTTCGGATGAACCATGGATTGGTCCACGGAATGGAAGGGGAGTGCGGATAGCGGGAGTCGAACCCACGACATAAGGTTGGAAACCTCAGATGATAACCACTTCACCATATCCGCAAGGGGGTTGTCTGTGCCACCGCCCTCTCCTCTTTGAGGGAATCGGTTGGAGAGAATGCTTGCTCAACGCCGTCGTTTGAAATCGTTGAAGGCACTGCTGCTTCTTCCACGAGTGGGGGGTTCGAGGTGCCGTGGCGTTTCAGGCGTGCGAATGACTTGGTCAAACGGACTGTCGACGATGCCGCGTCGCTCCATGAGTTCTTTGGCACGGTTCAACCGATCGGAGTCGGCCTTGCGTGACTTTCGTTGTCCTCTCAGAACCAGGAGTCCCATGAGTGCCAGAAGGACCATGACGCCTCCAGCTGCTTGAACGATTGAGTTCTGCGAGAGGTTCGCCACGGCGCTCGTTTCGTCGTCAGCACTGGAGGTTGTCGGTGCGGTCGAGTCAACAGCCCGAACGGTGAACGTCACGGTGTCCATCGGGTGATCTGCTCCGGGTTCCCTCACCGTGAGCAACAGTTGGTGGTTGCCAGTTTCCCGAGCCGAACCGGAGAACGACACGGTTTGTGTGTTGCCTGTGTTCGACGTGAAGGTCAGCAGGTGGCTGGTGGTGATGCCGGTGACGCTGGTCGTGCCCTCCCATTCTACGC
This sequence comes from Candidatus Poseidoniales archaeon, assembly GCA_003602475.1. Classification (GTDB taxonomy): domain Archaea; phylum Thermoplasmatota; class Poseidoniia; order Poseidoniales; family Poseidoniaceae; genus Poseidonia. The sequence continues at coordinate 5,399 of QQSC01000012.1, forward strand.
TAGCAGCAAAGGCTGAGGCCATCGTTGTGACAACGGTGCACATGAACGAGAAATCTCCGGAAGCGGCCACGTCAACCGAGACGCTCGTCGGGTCACATGTCATCGAGGCTTCGGCAGCGTTGCGATTCCGGTCGTTGGGCCAGTGGTCCGGCCGATGAGCGCCGAGGGTTTGGTTGTCACCCCATCCGTCACCATCCGAATCGACATGTTGGGTTCGCTGATCGGGGAACGCATCCTGTGTGTTGGCATAACCGTCGCCGTCGTCGTCCTCGCATCCAGCGGCCGTGCCCATGGTGGCGGTGCCGTACAGCAAGGGGCATGCATCACCGTTGGTTCCAGCGGTCTCGTCCCCAAAGCCATCGCCATCGCTATCGAACCATTGCGATGCATCGTTGGGCCAAAGATCAACGCTGTCCGCAGCCCCGTCACCGTCGGTATCGACGCATCCAAACGTCTGTAGATTTGAGGTACCAGATGTTGACGGGCAAGCATCGGGTTGAGTGCCGTTTGGATTGTCTCCGAACCCATCGGCGTCAGCATCGGCCCACTGTGTAGACTCGCTGAGGAATGCATCGTTGAGATCGCTGTGACCGTCACCGTCACCGTCCAAGCAACCGAACCTGTCTTGATTCGAAGTTCCCGGTGTGGTCGGACAGGCGTCGCCTTGGAAGCCACTGATGTTGTTTCCAAAGCCGTCCATATCGGAGTCGTTGGTTTGGGTTGGATCGTTGGGGAAGGCGTCAGCACCGTTCGCTACGTCCCAATTTGTGCCATTGGGCACGGTTGCATCGGGATCCGAAACACCGTCTCCGTCGCTGTCAACACAACCAAGTCGATCAACGGTGGAGTTGCCGGCAACGTTCGGGCAACGGTCTTCAGCGTTGTCAAAACCGTCGTTGTCCATGTCACCGCTGCGTGTGGGGTCGTTGGGAAAGGCGTCGGTAAGGTTCGACACACCATCGCCGTCCGTGTCAACACAACCGTAACGGTCAACGGTGGATGTTCCGGCCACGCCCGGGCAGGCGTCGGGTTGCAATCCACTGGCGTTGTCGCCGTAGCCGTCGTTGTCCTGGTCAAGCCATTGTGTGGCCAAATTGGGAAGAGCATCGTTGGCGTTGTCCCAACCGTCCCCGTCGTCATCAAGACATCCAAGTCGGTTGCCAAGGGTGGAATTGCCAGCTTGGTTGGGACAAGCATCCGGCAGTGTGCCGCCGGGGTTGTCGCCATAACCGTCCCCGTCGTTGTCCAACCATTGGGTTTGGTCGTTGGAGAACGCATCGTCACCGTCGCCCCATCCGTCGTTGTCAGCATCGGGGCAACCGTAGGAGTTGTTTTGCCATGATGTTCCGGTTTGGTTGATGCAACCGTCGGGAAGGTTTCCACTCGGGTTGTCACCGTAACCGTCCCCATCGGTGTCGTTCCATTGGGTTGAATCGGTCATGAACGCATCTGCGCCTTGAGCCGTGGTGAAGTTGAGGTCAGGGTCGGAGTATCCGTCGCCGTCTTGGTCGGGGCAACCTGTGCGGTCGAGCGTCGAGTTGCCAGCGAAGTTTGGGCAGGCGTCGTCAAGACCATCGTCGTAGCCGTCACCGTCAAGATCGCCCCATCGGTTGGGGTCGTTTGGATAAGCATCGGCGCCTTCAGAAGCCGTCCAACCGCTGCTCGGGTCAGAGTATCCGTCGCCGTCGGTGTCCGCACATCCTTGCCGGTCGATGGTCGAATTTCCTGAGGTGAGAGGGCAATCGTCCCCGTTGACGCCGTTGGGGTTGTCTCCAAAGCCGTCTCCATCGGCATCAATCCACTGAGAACTGTCGTTTGGGGCCATGTCTGCACCTTGGACCACGGTCCATGTGGCGTCGGGATCGGACGAGCCGTCACCGTCTGAATCGGTGCAACCGTATCGATCACGTGTCGACGACCCCGCTGTTGAAGGGCAGGCATCCGCTTGGTGGCCGGTTGGATTGTCGCCAAAGCCGTCTCCATCAGCGTCCGCCCATTGTGTGGATTCGCTGGAAAAAGCATCGTCAACGTCAGCGTAACCGTCGCCATCGCTGTCAAGGCAACCCAAACGCCCCATTTGTGTGGAATTGCCAGATTGTGTGGGGCAGGCATCGGGGTTGGTTCCCGTGGCGTTGTCGCCGTAGCCATCCGCGTCTCCATCGGCCCACTGGCTGTTGTCGGAGGGGAAGGCGTCTGCTCCTTGTGCAATCGTCCAGCCGCTGTCAGCGTTGGAATAACCGTCGCCGTCCGTATCGGCACATCCGTTTCGGTCTGCTGTGGAAGTACCCACAACCGAAGGGCAACCGTCTCCGGTAGTGGCTGGAGGTGGGTTGTCACCGTAACCATCGCCGTCGGTGTCGTTCCATTGGGTGGTGTCGGTTGGAAATGCGTCGGCTCCCGAGGCGATTGTCCACAACGCATCCGCGTCGGAATAGCCGTCGTTGTCCTGATCGGCACAGCCGGTTCGGTCGTGGCTGGACGTTCCAGCCACCGCCACACAGGCATCGGCACCGTCGACCGTGGTCCAGCCCGAATCTGGGTCCGAAAACGTGTCACCATCGGTGTCGGTGCATCCGAACCTGTCTCCAGTTGAATTGCCTGCCGTGCCGGAGCACGCATCAGGTTGGAAACCACCGCTGTTGTCGCCGTATCCGTCAAAGTCACTGTCGGCCCATTGCGTGGCTACTGAGGCAAAGGCGTCAGCGCCTTGGGAAACGGTCCAGGTTCCATCGGGGTTCGAATACCCGTCTCCATCGGTGTCCGGACAGCCGACCCGGTCGTTGGTCGAGGTGCCGTACACGGCGGCGCAATCGTCGTTGTCGTCGATGACGCCGTCAAAATCTTGGTCCTGTGTTGTGTTCGTGATGTTGTAATCTCCGGTTACGGCAAGGGCGAAAAATTGAGGGCCGGTGGGCACGTTGGTGCCCACGACGTGGATTTCCCATGTTCCTTGGGCTGGAGAGGTGATGACATCGCCAATGAGATTGTCGACGTTGTTGGAGAGGTTGGTCCATGTTCCGGTTGGAGATTTTATCGCCAAATCCAGGTCGTTCACGAGGTTGGAGGATGCTGTGGGTGTGGAGGCAGGGTCGGTCCATGCAACCGCTACTTGAATGTCGGCAGCTCCTGCTCCCACGGAAATTGACCAACCGCTGTCGGCTCCGGTGGTTACGGACTCGCCTTGAATCCAAGAGGTGTTGACTGCCTGACTCATGTTGACCCGTCCCCATCCTTCGTGGTTGTTCGGTGCAGGTTCTCCTGCTCCGTTGGTTGCTGAACTGTACTGGCCGTCCATGTCATGGGCACTGGCCGTGAAAATGGCCTTGACCAGGGCGGAGGTGGGGGCGGATTCGTTTTCGTTCTCAATGAGGTGTTCCAGTAGAAGGGCGGTGGCGCCAGCCGTCAAGGGCGTGGCCATGCTGGTGCCTTGCATGTAGCGGTAACTGCTGTTGTAAGCCCAAGGGGTTGATGGAGTGGATGTGCTTGAGGATTTGGTGGAAAGAATGAACGTCCCGGGGGCGGAGATGTCGGGTTTGATTCGACTGTCGTTGGTCGGACCGCGAGATGAAAAGGCCGCCATTCCCTCTGGGTTGTCGGACAATCGATCGCTTGCAATGGGGTTGGCGTAGGTGGTACTGCCCCAAATGTAAGCCATGGTCGGTCGGTTGTTTTCGCTGGCGCCCACAGTAAGTACGTTTTTGGCGGAGGCAGGTGAACCCAGCGAGTCAAGGTCGACTTCACCGTCGCTGTTGGCGTCCACGCCTTCGTTGGCCCCGGCGAACAGAATCACCATTTCGTCGTGGGTTCGGGCGCTGGCGTCGGCTTGAGCGGAGGACGTGGTGTACGCACCTTCTGCATCAGAGCCCCAGGAATTGGTGTGGACTCGGCTGCCGTTGGCCCATGCCAAGGTGAACAGATCGTCAAGATCGTTGGGGATGCCGAGAAGTTCCTCATCACCGTTGTACGTGGTAGCGATGGCATGGAACAAAAGGTGAGCCTCGGGAGCAGCACCGATGATGGCTCCGTTGCTGTCCGTTCCGTCTCCTAAGACGGAACCCGCCACGTGCGTGCCGTGCCCGTCAAGATCTTCCGCATCGTCGCCACACGGGCTGATGGAGTAGTAATTGCAAACAGCAGCAGGGGGTGCGAACGAGAGGATGCCGGTGATGTGGTCGGCAAAGTCGGGGTGCATGTTGGAGTTGTTGACCCCGTTGTCAAGGCCGGTGTCGGCCACCGTGACAATGATGCCACTGCCGTCAAGGCCCGACCAACCGCTGTTGATGTTGGCCATGGTGGTGCTGTCTCTCAAATCGTCAACGTGCATGATTTCGTTGGCTTCACTGTTGGCAACCGTGAAGTATGGACGCGCTTCGATCCATTCCACGGCATCTTGGTTGGCAAGCCATGACAGAGCGGATGGAGCGATTGCTAACGTGGCAAAGCGGCCACTGTGAGAGTCAACTTCCACATCGTCTCGTTGATCGATGCCGTCAGGCAATTCTGTGCCGGACAACATGAGGTTCACGAGTCCGCCCGCACTGTTCACAAACGGATGAGGATCCTCAAGCCCGAGCAAACCAAGCGCCAAGCTGCCACGAATTTTGTCCGTGGGATCCATCACACCGATGCCGAGCACGTCAAGTTGAGCCAACTGTGTTGGTGTTTGACCGGACAGGTCACAGTGGAAACCGGTTGGGGGCAAGAACGAGTGGCAATTGACACCAGCCTTCGCCAGTTGGTGGAACCATTCACTCGGTACAGGGTAGGTGTGGCTGAGAATGTGGAAGCCATCGAGTTGAGATTCTCCCGTCTCATCGGTCCAGTCCAAGGGGGACAGCAAGGTCAAGTCTCGATACTGAAGCTGGCTGATGTCGGCCCCAGAATCTGTTGGAAGCCAACCGTGTTTGGCGTCCGCCAAGGGGTTGACGCCGAGTTGCGAAATCAGGTCCAGGTTTGCGTTGGTGTCAACCTCCAGTTGCTCGTTTGAAGAGCTGTTGGCGGCGGCCAGCGGCAGCATCACTTGAGTCATCATCAAGATTGTCAAAAAGACGGATACACGAACTTGCCTGCTCTGCATGGTTGCTAGCAGAGGCGACTCCCTCATCAAAGATTGCATTCAAGGTCACTGTAGGGCGGGTGGAGCGAGGGTTCAAATGGCGTGCGCTCTGCGTTTTGCGCATGACGAGGGCCATGGCGAACCAAGCAAACTCGAACACCAGCGGGAACGCTGATGTCATGGACCCCGAAAACGCAGGCGAAGACTCCCAGGTTCTCGGGCGTCAAGTTTGGCGGGTGATTCCATACGCAAAGCGGTACCCTGGTCGGGTGTTGACGGGGATTTTAGCCAACGCAACGGCACGTGTGTTCGACCTGATGCCGTTTGTGGCCATTGGACTGGCCGTTGACTACTTTACCACCGATGTGCTCTCAGGGCCACAAATCGTCCAGGATCTGGTCACCGGAATTCACAGCAACCCTGCGTACGGTTACGGAATTTTGGTGTTCTTAGGCTTCTTGTGTCTTGCTGTGTTTCAGGGAATTTCAGAATATGCATGGCAAACCCTGGGCTACAACATCCAACACGACCTGCGGATGGACGCAACCCGATCTCTCATCGCTATGGAAGCCTCGTACTACGACCTGCGACAAACGGGTCAAATCATGTCCGTGTTATCCAGCGATGTCAATCAACTCGAGGACGTTGTTTCCGATTCATCAACGTCAATCATTCGAATCGTGATCACGTTTGCGACGGCGTTCGTCATCCTCGTGCTGATGTCATGGAGGCTCGCCGCCGTTTTGTTTGCTCCAATTTTGTTCATTGTTCCAGCGGTCTATTGGTTTTCAACCCGGGTCCAAAGGAAGTACCGAAAGCAAAGAGAATCCACCGGAGACATCAACGCAGTCTTGGAAAACCTCGTTTCAGGAATTGCTGTGGTTCAGGCGTACAACGCCCAGGATTGGGAAGCCGACCGTGTTGCACGTGACTCGGGCACCTACCGGGATCAGGCCATGGGTGCCAGCAAAGATCGCAACCGATTCGTTCCCATGATTTACGCCATTGCAGGGGTGGCCTTCGGTTTGCTCGTTACAGCAGGCGGCTACCTTGCCAGCATTGACGAAATCACGACCGGACAACTCGTGACCTTTTTGCTCATCAGCACACGAATGACCATGCCAATGTTCATCTTTGGCATTCTGATCAACCAATTGCAACGTGGTGAAGCGGCTGCGCGTCGTGTCTTTGCAGCGGTTGACCTCGAACCAACCATTGTTGACGACCCGAAGGCGGTTCCGTTGGAAGGGGGCATCAAATCGGTGGCCTTCAAGGACGTTTACTTCACCTACCCCAACACCACCATCAAGGTTCTCAACGGGATTTCCTTTGAAGTGACAGGGGGCGATTTCCTTGGCATCATGGGCCACACCGGGGCCGGCAAGACCACCATTCTCAAACTGCTGATGAGGTATTACACACCCAACAGTGGCGAGGTGCTCATCAACGGCCGACCCATCACCGACTTCACGCTCCATTCCTTGCGAGAAGCCATTGGCTTTGTCAGCCAGGAACCGTTCCTCTTCTATGGAACCGTTCGGGACAACGTCATTTACAACCAGTCTGCCAAGGACGAAGACCTCCAAAAAGCCCTCGAAATGGCAGGGGCTTGGGAATTCGTGCAAGAACTGGAGGACGGTCTTAACACGATGGTCGGTGATCGAGGTGCCAAACTCAGCGGTGGCCAGCGTGCCCGCATCTCCCTTGCTCGTGCCCTTCTGAAGGCTCCTAGCCTGTTGATTCTTGACGAAGCGAGCAGCGCATTGGACGCAGAGACAGAGCGTCGTATTCAGAAGAATCTCTTGTCGTCCGGAGAAGACCGAGCAACCATTGCAGTGGCGCATCGCTTGAGTACGATTCGCAACGCCAACGAGATCCTTTCGATGGTTGACGGTGCGATTGTTGAGCGTGGCCTTCACGACGACCTCGTGGCATCAGGCGGCGTCTATGCGAGCCAATGGACCATCCAAACCGGCGACATGGCTGGACTTTGAACCACCATCAGGCTTCGAGCGCAACCATCCTGTCGAACTGAAAGGCCATGAAACGGCCACATGATGTCGTTGGTCACCGGCTTGACAAAACGGTATCAATCAGCCTTGTCGGCCGATGCAAAACCAGAGCCGCTTTCAACAGCTGCAGGGTTTCGTGAAAACATCAACATCAACACGGCCAACGTGACCACCAACAGCGATGACCATGACGGCATCAAGGGAACCGTCTCAAAGGACACGGGCAACCAGGAGAGAAGGGATTCTCCTCGTGTGTACGTGCCACCCAAGGAGGCGGTCAGCAGCACGCAGGCCGAGGCCAAGGCGCCTGCAATGGATTGCATGAGAACGGAACTCCGTTCGTTCCACACCGCTCGCCCCCTTTTCCATCGGGTCCACAACAATCCGATGCCCAAACCCACGCCGGTCATGGCGAGGCTGAGTTTGTTCGCCAAGAGCGGATGGTTCAGTCCATCTCCAGAGCTTGATTGGATGCCGGTCACGATGGCCAACGGCATGGCAAGGAGACCGAACAGAAGAGCGAAGTGCGCAACGTGATCGCCAATCAACAACATCTTCCTTCGCGCCTCACCTCCCCATGCACCACCACCGGCCATGATGAAGGCCACACCAGCCATGGCCAGTGAGCCCACTGCGACTTCGGTGGATACAACGTGGAGGGTGCTGGCAGAGACCATCAGAATTTCACCTCCAAATCTTCCAACGTTTCGTCGTCAAGTTCCTTCAGTGGGTCCTCGACTTCAGCAGGCGGACGGCGTTGGGCGGTGATCACAAAGGCTGCGCAAAACAGACCCAGCGCTGTTGCTTGAAGGTAAATCTGCCACTCGTTGAGGTCGAGCGGTGGTTCTTGGCTTGTTAATTGGAACCAGGGTGTTGTTTGGTTCGGCCCCTCTCCGGTCAAGACGAGGCGCCATTCCACGGTGTTGGGGGCAAGGGAAGCGGGCAACGTGACCGACCATTCATTTTGGGCAAGTGGTTGCACCTCAGCACTTGATGTTCGTCCGGTTTCGTCTCGCCACTCCGCAGTGAGGTTCATCACGTTCAGGGTTGGAACGGTCAAGACCGTTGACGTGCCAAGGTTACGCTGACTTGGTGGTGCAAAGGTCGGGTCGGGTTGAGGAAGATTTTCTGGAACGGGCATCACGGTGACGGTGTGGCCTTGGCTTTGGCCGAAAAATGGCGCATCTTGATTCCCTTCTCCGTGGTGAAGGGCAGCGTAGAGGGTGTGCTCGCCCACACCCGGGGCTCGAACGGTCCAAGTCACGCTGGTGGCGTTGGCTCCGTTTTCGAGTTGAACTTCCACGTAGTTCGTCACCGTGCCTTCGCTGTTCGTCACGATGGTCCATCCGTCGTCGGACGGTTCGTCCCCGACCCCGCTGAGGTCACTGAGCAAGAACACACCAAGCAGGCCAGTGGGCGTTGAGACGGCATCGGAAACATGGACCGTGATGCTTGTGAACATGCCCTCGTAGGCGATGTCGGCTCCAGCGATGGTCACGTTTGCAGGGCTTGTTATGTTCATGTTGGCGTCGCCGTGGCAGGCTCCACCGCACTGGAAATCAAAATCTCCGGACCCAACACCGTTGGGGTTGGCTGAACCTACGCTTGGAAACATCAGCAACAACGCTACAAGCACGAGGGGCAGACCTCGCTTCATCACCATCGCCTCCTTGAACTCACCAAACTCAAGGTGCCAAGAGCGAGAAGGAAGAGTGCGATGGCCAGACCGCCACCATCAGATGAAGACTCGGCCTCAGCCGCATCCGCCGTGGTCTGAACCGAGCTATCGGCCGTACCGGCATGATAGGTACGGTCCTCTGAGAACGGTTGAATGACGTAGATGTGCAAGCCCTCAGTGGGCGGGAAATCGGAGAACGACATGTCCGTGGTCTCTCCGATGTTGATGCCGTTTCGCAGAATTTGAAACCCAACATTCGGGCCCGACCACGACCATTCCAAGACGACCTTTGCAGACGGCGAGTCAAAGGTTGAGGACAAGCCGGTGATCTGAGGGCCGGAGGAAGGTGTTAGGGTGATGGAGGTCGTTGTAGAAGCACCGTGTTCGTCGGTAACCGTGAGGTTCAATGTTCCTGAGCGTTCAACAATCGGCTTGGCTTCTTGACCGGTGATGGTGACACCGTTCAACGTCCAAGTGCTGAAGAGACGGCTCTGCTCTGGGTCCGTGGAAGCAGAAGATGTCACTCGCACCTCCTCACCCGTCCAGACCTCATCGGTTAGCAGGGTGATCACAGCCACGGGTGGAAGGTTGGTCACCGTTCGAACAAGTTCCGCCACCTGACCGGTCGTCTCTCCGTCGTCGACGGTGGCTTCCATGCGCCATGTCTGGCCGGGTGCAAGCCGCTCGAGCGGTACGGTGGTGGCGTTTTGGAGGGTGGAATCAAGAAATCCGTTGCGGTACCAAGCCGTGGTTAATGTCAGATTGTCGTTGTCCGCATCGGTGAAATTGACGCTCACGACCAAAGGCTCCAAGGCCGTGATGTTGACCGGTGCGGTGATGGTCACCAAAGGAGCGGAGTTGGTGAGGAAAACGGGTTGTGTGTTGACTGTGATGTTCAATTCGCCGTCCGAGAACAGCACTTCAGCCGACCATTCTTCTCCCTTCGTAAGGGCACTTGCGGGCAAGAAATGTTGACCTCTATAAGCGGTTTGAGATTGGTTGTCAAGGTACCAGATGACGTCGCCAACGGTCACGTTGTCACCGTCGTTGTCGAAGGTGGTGGTGGAGAGGGACAACCCGTCTGCAACGGTGAAATCGAAGTGAGTGATCTCAGCCGTTGCCGTGGGTGCTGCGTTGCTCACAAGCACTTCCTGGCTGGTGAACCATGCGGACCAGTTGCTGCCATCCGAAACCCGAACTTCCACCGACCAGCGATCCCCACGGTTGGTCAGGGAAGACGGCAAGGTGTTGCCATCACCGGCGCTGGGCACCCACACAGCACCCCTAAGCCAACGGTGTTCCACGCTCTGAATGGAATCTCCCTCAAGGTCGGTGGCCGTGAAGTTCACGCTGAGGTTGACGTTGGAAGGGACCGAAGTTGCGTTGAGGAAGGTCACCGAAGTGACGGACGGAGGGGTGTTTTGACCGCCCACCGTGATGATAGGGGTGCTGTACCATCCCGATACGCTCTCGTTGTCGGCCCCCTGGACCTGCCCGACCCAGGTGTCACCGTCCCTCGTCGCAACAGCCGGCAACACGTCGTTCCCGTCAAGGCTTGGAACATGGACGCCATCAAGCAACCAGCGAAACGCCGTGGAGAACTCATCACCGTCGTCATCAACGGGTTTGAATTCTATGCTGACGCTGTTGCTGGTGCTTGGGTTCAAGTTTGATGCCGTGAGGTTCTGAAAACGAGGAGGGCTGTTCACGACGGTCACGTTGGCCGACATCACCGCCTCCCCTGTTGATTCGCCGTCTGAAGGGGTCACATCCACCCGCCAAGTATCTCCTTTCGTGGTGGCGGTAGAAGGCAGGGTGTTCGTGACATGTTCGCTCATCAATGTCCCGTTGAGATGCCAGGCATAGGTGGTGCCAGATTCGGCGTCTTGGTCGCTGTCGGTGAAGGTGTAGTCTGCAACGAGGTCGTTGCTTGTCATCGGATAGGAGGGGACGATTGACAGGTTGGTGATGCTTGGTGGAGCATTGATAAGAACGCCTTCCGGGATGTTCACGATGGTGGCCCCTTGGGCGTCACCGCTCGTGCTACCGCCGTTGCCAGCCAGCACGGCGAGTTTCAGACGCACTGAGCCTGATCCTTCGGGGGGTGCCGTCCAATTCACGTCCCAACTGGTGAAGGTCGGCACGGTATGGGTGGCCTGAAGTCCGTTGCCGGATACTTGCACTCCTGGGCCCGCCGCAAGAAGGCTACCTTGATTCACTTCGAGATTAAAGCCTCCATGGACGTTCGTGACGGTCATTGAAACGGTCAAACTGTAGGTGGTGTTTGGGAGGTATTCGTTTGGCAACCCCGACAGAGTCGGCGTTGTTTGCTGGTTTCCGCCGTGGCAATTGCATCCGCTGGATTTGTTGAATTTCCCGTTTGGATTGCCTAGAACAACCGTGCTTGACGCAATGAGCAGCAAGGTCAAGATAACCGAAATGACCCGTTGCATTGTTGAAAATCGGAGGGGTTCGTATTTCACCCTTCGTCTTTGTCCGAGGCCTACGGTTGCTCTTTTCGTTCCTCCCATCCCGTTCGGTGGTCTATGTAGGCGATGAACATCGAGATGAGGACAAAGGCAGGGATGCCCAAAATTAAGCCCCAGACTCCAGGACTAAGTCCACGATAGAAGACATCGTCAAACAGTTCACCCGTCGCAATGATGGCGAGAATCATCCCGATGCGTCCGAGGACGAACAACGGTCGAACTGAGGTCCAAATGGCCTCGCCCTCCATCGTGTTGGCCGGGGCATCAAGGGCTTCGATACGGTCGGACCATGATTTCCGAGCCATGAGTGGCCTTTTGACAGAAGCGGAATGAACTTATCCGAGACTCCGATGCTTCAGAACCGGGTTGGTCAGGTGAGGCATCAAGCCGTTCGAATGCGATCGTCAATTTGGTTGCCTTCTCCAGCTCGGCCACCGGTTCGACGAATTTCTCGCCAAGCCTTGATGACGCCTTGGCCGTACGCCCACTGGGCAAGGAACACGAAAAGAGGTGCCAAAAATACGGTGCCCACTGAACGGTGAGGAGATGTTCCAATGGCAGCTCCCAACCAGCAGATGGCGATGTAAGCGCTCACCAGGCCCAGAGGAATGTGAAACGCCACACGAGAGGCGGTCCAGTCGCCGTCAAGTTTGAACCACAAGTCGGCAGCAGCACCGCCCGTCAATCCTCCAAAGAGCATGGCGCTGAGGGCCAAGGCAACCAGTGCGGGGAAGAAGCCGATGGCGGTGTGGGACCACGTTGCGATTTCAGGCCATCGCTTGTTGGCCACCATTCGGGTGTAACCGTAATTTCTCATTTGTTTCATGTAAGGTTTGAACGGCCGACGGCGGCGGTGGGGCATGACGTTTGAAGGGTCGATGAACAACTTGTGACCTGCTCGCTGAATTTTCGCATCCAAAACGACATCCTCGGCGCCGATGCATCCTTCTTCAAAAAATCCGACTTCGCGAAGGTTGGCCATTCGGTGAGCACAGTTCACGCCGGGGTTGTGCGTGATGGGCACCAACTCCCCTTTCGGCTGTGCCCCGTAACGGGTGCCAGCGGTCATGAACTTCGTGCAGAACGCAACGTCAGCGCATTTGGCACCAAACGGGTCGTCGTCCGGGGCGAAGTTCGGTCCGCCGACGGCGCCGACTTCCGGATTGTCAAACCATCGAACGAGCTTGGCCACCCAATCCAACGGTGGAACCGTGTCGTCGTCGGTGAACAGGACAAGGTCGTGGTCCATTTGGCTCAGGGCGAAGTTGCACGCATCGGCTCGGTTGCGTGACGGGTCTTCAATCCATGTGGCCCCGTGGCGCTCGCACACCTCTCGGGTGTGATCTCGGGACTTTGAATCGGAAATGACGAGTTCAAAATGCGGATAGGTTTGTTTTCCCAACCGTCCGAGGACGATGTCCAATTCATCGGCGTTGTTGATGGTTGGAATGAGGATGGCCGTCTTGTACGGCGTTCCGTCGTCTTTCATCAGCACGGGAACGGTGCCTTCGCCCATGATGAACCGACCGCCCCGTCCCCTATCAATTCAAGGGG
>QQSC01000013.1:0-60234 GCA_003602475.1 Candidatus Poseidoniales archaeon
GAGAACCCGCTGTTCTCTCTTTCCGATGGTGGAGCGCACGTGGTGGGCTCGACGGTTCGGGAGCATGCTACGCAAGGTTGATTCAAATGTTCAATCGGCATCACAAAGAACGTGTCTTGCGCCATACCAAACGCAAGCGAAGCCCCATTGTGGGCTTCTTGTGGTTCCTTGTGTGTTGATTTGGTTTGATCCTCCGCAGTCATCGTTTTTCACGGGTTGTTCATAGGGAACCCAATGTTCCCTCTGCGTACAACAAACCACCCACACTATATCAAGAGCGCGACAAGATGTCCAAATTCATTCAAAGGCTTGGCGAAGACGACATCATGGTGGCTGGCAACAACATGCGTGCGTCATGGTGCTGAACGAAACGGTAAACGATTTCAGCGAGTTGTGGTTCGTTAAACGCATGAATGCGCTCACCGCCATGGCCCGAGGCGGGTGCGAACAGTCGAAGCCCCAACGGTTTGGCCAAACGGGTGAGGGCGATCTTCGCTGCCCTTACCGTGTTCGACCCTCTTACGCCAGCTTCGGACATTCCTAAGCCTAGGCTGTGGATGATTTTTCCCTGTCGCACACCATGACCGTGTGCCGAAGCCAGCACGCCCAAAATGATGAATTGATCCCGAGTTGAAGCGTCCCAGCGGTGAGGATCGCCATAAAACCGGTCGGACAATGATTGAACAAAGGCCCCGTGAGCTGCTTCCAGTTTGTTGGGATCAAGACGGGGCACGTCGGCTAGCGGAAGCGTCCGATGTTCAGAAGGAAGAATGTCTTTGAACGGCGTCCATTGATAATCACTCAATATCCAATTGTTGAATTTCTTCGATAAAAGCGGATCTGCGCCCCGCCAAGACCAGATGCTGCGTTGGAGCATCTCGGGTGCGATGGAATCGAACACCTCCGGGGCTTCGTTCGATAAGGTTCGGAAGGCCTCAAGCAATTTTTCAACGTACAATTCCCGGTGCTTATCCGATTTGTTTTGGTACCGTGAACCGATGTACATTTCGTGTTCGGGGGCAGTGTTCTTGTTTGTGTCTTCCAAACGAGAACCCTTCATGTTCTTGATGGCTGCTCGCATTGTGTTTTGTTGTTTCGTCTTGTTTTGTTGAATTGTGTTCATTGGTGTCCCCTCATTTCGGGAGCAATTCCATCGATTTTGTTGTCATTGGCCCTTTCTTTTTTGATTCTTTGCAGGTTCGTGTGCACTCGATCAAGAACACATAATATGTGAGTGAATATAAACTTGGGAATCAAAATTCCTTGATCATCGACCGATGAGGGCCGATACCGGTGATCGAGTAAGGCTCATCGATGATGGACCATCCTTGTGATTGGTAAAAGGGAACGGCGTGCTCTCTTGCCTGCAGGACGCCCGTACAGGCTCCGTGCTGCTCAACCAACGTTTGCTCCAAAGCCATCAGCACCTTAGCAGCGTGGCCTTCACGTTGATGTGTGGGGAGGGTCCCCATTTGGCGAATTTGAAACGCCGGTCGCTTGGCTGAACCCGACACCAACGGCCCAAAAGCGGGAATCTTTGCAGCGTTCGGCCCCTCGTGGTCGCTACCGGACCCGTCGGATGAGTCGAGGATCATGTGTGCTCGCCCGACAGCTACGATGCTGCCCTCGACCTCGCTCCAAGCGTGAACGGCCAATACGTCATCGCTCAACCGCTCCGAACCTCTGGGCATCCCGAGAGGCTCGCGCAATACCGTATACCTGGTTTCAAAATAGGCGTCCTCTGGCAAGCCAATGAGCGTTTGAATGGGCATCGGCTCAAAACCCTCCGCCAAAGATCACCCATGCGATGAACAAAAACACCAACGGTACGAGGAACGCCCCGCCCACGAGAGAGGTCAACAACCCCCATCCCAGGCGCTTTTCACCACGAACAAAGGCAGCGATTACGCTCCCGAGGTAGAGAATCGGCAAACAGCATGAAAAGACGAATGCGGCCCCATCCTCGCCAGCATAGTCTTCATCGTGATACCAAACATCCGTTTCAAAGGATTGATTGACCAAGTCCACGCTGGTAAACGAAACTTCTCCCGTGGAAGGGGTGTATTCTCCAATCGAGGTTTCCCTGTATCTGCTCGATTCATATCCATACTGTATGACGGGGACGGAAGAGGCCTCGCCATTCCAATACGGGTCGTAATCCATCATGATGTTGTCTTCTGTTAAAGAGACGTAGAAACGAACGCTGTGAGATGGCGAGGGCGGTGACAATTGAAAGTTCACCGTCCCGTTTTCATCAGCGCTGAAACTGATGTTTTCGCTTGTTTCGTATTCATTGGTGCTCTCAATGAATATGAACAAGAGAGTAAAAAAACCAATGACGATCCACGGAGCAACGACACCGATAAAGAAGCGCCCCCATCCTTGGGTCTTCTTCTCCATCGCCGGTGCAAACGCAAGACCACCGCCTGACAGGGTGGAAATCTGGCCGGACAGATGGCCTGTCGAAGGGGCAACCGTCGCCGATTGTGGTGATTCAAGTGTATCGGTGGACGCCGGTGAAACGTCTGGCGATGAAAAGCCAGCATCAAAGCCCCCTACGAGGATTGGTTGTGGAGGGGACGAGGGCGATTCTTGGTTGACATCTTCTGCTGTGATGTCAAAAAACGCTCGCGAAGCAGAGGCGTCGTCTTCGCTCATAGTACCAAGAGAACGGTTGAGCATAAAAATCACTCTCCGGAAGACGGGAATGAGGGTTGAAGGCGCGTTGAAATAGGACCGGTCGCTCGCAGCAAAGGAAGCACGGATGTCAGAGCGGTTATGAGCGGGATTGCAGATCCTGAGACCGGAGTTCGAATCTCCGTCCGTGCTCCAAAATTCACACCATGAGGGGCCCAACCGAAGGAGCATTCAAATCCAATCCCCGGCAGGGAAGCCTCATTCACAGAGGGATTTATCGTGCCAAACCTCAACCCTGTTTTGGATCGTATCGGTTCTGGTTTTGCTGCATTTTTGGCACCGCCTGGACCGGAAGTCATCAGGTTCACCGTTGGCCAACCTGATTTTGACACACCTCGCCCGGTGGTGGACGAAGCGATTGCCGCCCTCGAACGGGGCGAAACCACCTACACACGGCCGCAAGGGTCCGAATCCTTGTGCAATGGCGTGGCCAAACACCTCACTCGATACGGGATTGAAGTGAATGGGGAAGATGTGGTGATCACGCCCGGATGCAAACAAGCCCTCCTTTACGCTATGCTGGCTGTGCTGGAACCTGGTGATGAAGTGCTGTTGCTCTCCCCTGCTTGGCCTTCGTACGAGGGCATGATACAACTCGCAGGTGCTGTTCCTATCCATGTCCCCGTCAATCGGGACAACTACCATCCCAACATCGATGTGGTCCGCCAGCACATCACGCCCAAAACCAAAGCGCTGGTGTTGAACTCTCCCAACAACCCCACGGGAGCCGTGTACCATGCACACGAAATCGAGGCGCTTGTAAAATTGGCAGTCAGCAACGATTTCTGGATTCTTGACGACATGATCTACGCTACATTGGCATGGACAGAAGAGGGTTATGTCTCACCGTGCATGTTTGAAGGGGGTGCTGAACGCACCGTAACCATCGGTGGTTGGTCGAAAGGCTGGGCCATGACGGGATGGCGCCTTGGATGGATTGCTTCAACACCAAAGGTCATGCAAGCGGTGAAAAAAATCAATGTTAGCGCCTCCACCCACGTGCCCACCTTCTTGATGCCAGCAGCGGAGCGTGCTTTGGAAATGGACGCTGAACGTGAAACGATGGAAAGGGCGTTTCGCGCTCGCCGAGACGCCATCCATGCAGGTTTTTCCTCGTTGCCCGGTCTTGTAGCTCCCGAGCCAGAGGGGGCGTTTTACTTGATGTGTGACGTAACAGGGACAGGGATGAGCGACATGGAATTCGCAACCCGAGCGCTTGAAGAGGCACGTGTGCAGGTCATCCCCGGCTCCCTGATGAACGGGGGAGAGGGATTCATCCGCATCAGTTACGCTGCGTCGATTGAAACCATCCATGAAGGCGTGGAAAGGCTCCGAACATGGTTGACCTCAATGAACGGTTGAGGTTTTGGAAGGCCAGAACGGACGGGTTAGACCAAATCGACTTGGATATAGCCTTCATGTTCTCGGACATCAAAGACCTTCAAATCTTTCTTTTTGACCATGGCGCCCAGAAGTTTGCCGTAGGGAGGGAAGAGAGGGAAAGGAGACCATTCCAGCATTTTACCATCCTCTAAACGGTACGTGGACTGGTGAAGCGGACAACGGACGCATCCGTCCTCAACCTTGCCGCCCCAAGCCAAAGGCCAACGCATGTGACGGCACAGGGCTTCGGTGGCGAACAGTCCGTCTGCCGAACGCCCCACCATGAGCATGCGCCTTTTCACGGTCACCATTTTTTTCTTGCCGTCCTTCAGCTTGGTTGCTTTCATTGCGTTGTGCCATACCATGTTCATCACCTTGGAAGAGGGACATTGAGGTGCCCCAACACGCGTTCAGCACTGCGAAGCGCTCCTTGAACTGATGGGTGTGTGCGGTGGTCGCCTGCCAACAAAACGCCTTCTTGCACAACATCGGGCATCTCGCGCCCGACCATATCGGGAGCCTGATGAGGCAAGGCGTGATTCACCGTGGTGGTCGTCACCAGCTCCCAGTCCCGCACGCAACCGCCAAACCAACCCTCCAATTCGTTTCGAACCGAACGTTGGTCGGGTTGCTGAGCGGCCTGCCCCACAAGGGTTGCCACCACGATGTGGCGGCCGTTGTTCGTCGGGTGCAGATTGGTGGGAACGTAGACGTGCAACACGTTGTGTTCGGCTTCTCCAAACCGTTCGTTGATGAGCAAGCGGGCTCGCTTAAACGGTGGAGTGGAGGCTTCGAAGACCACGGTGCTCGTCGTTCTTTCCAGCGTGGAGTGGGATGGCTTCGTTGATGGGAGAAGTTTGGCCGTGACATGTTGAGGGGTTGCCAAGACAACGTTGTCAAACGCCTGAGATCCTTCGCTGGTCGTGACCGTTGAAGCCGAAACGGCCAACACTGGCGTGTTTAGATGAACATGACTTCTCGTTAGACGGGCTGCCAATTGTTGAGGCACTGCTGCAATGCCGAGTTTTGGCACCACCATGGTCCCGTGAGCCATGGCCCCCCACGTAAAATCAGCAAAGCCGCTTCGTTCGGACAAGGTAGGATCCAATGTGATGCCAGCAAACAACGTGCTGAGGACCCGACGGGTCGAGGGACGAAACTTCCTCGCATCCAAGGCTTCAGCAATCGAGGGGGACGCGGTGTCAAGCGATTGTTCAAGGTCTTTGGAAGAGGTGCTCAATCGCCATTTCAAAAATCGAAGACCGTCGGTGATGCCCACTGAACGGAGGGTTGGAATAAGGTACTTCGGGGCGCGCAGGGCGTCGCCCAACAAGCGTCGTTTTCCCGTTGTGGGGTCGATAGAGGCGGTGCAAGGGTCCATCGCTTTGGCCTCCAATGCAGGAACATCAATCCAGCGTTTGACCGTGGGATAAGCCGTGTGGAGAACATGGAATCCTTTGTCCACCATGTGCCCGTTCACGGACAGACTGCCCATTCGACCACCGGTGTGGCCGCTGGCCTCGAAGACCGTGACCTCATGACCGTCCATTTCCAATCCCAGAGCCACCGTCAATCCTGCAATACCAGCACCGACGACCGCTACATGCATTTGGGTTCAGCCCCTGATGTTGGCCATGCCACCGTCGAGGTGGAGGACTTGTCCTGTGAAATTGTCCGGTGCTTCGGTCAGCAACCAGTGCATGGCCGATGCGACTTCATGAGGTTCATTGATTCGCTTGAGTGGAATCATCCCAACGGCTGCTTCTCTCAGAGCTTCTGAACGAAGAACTGCCCCTCCCATGCGCGTTTCGGTGAGTCCTGGAGCAACGGCGTTGACGCGCAGCCCGCGCTGAGCATACGTGGAGGCGGCTGATCGCACCATTGCCTCTAAACCGCCTTTCGCTGCGGCGACGGCCTCATGATTCGTTAGACCGTAGCTGCCTGCCACACTTGAGGTGAACACCATCCGCCCGGTACCCGCTCTAAGCATGCTCTTTCCGGCGTATTTGAGGGTCACGAATGCCGATGTGAGGTTGGTTTGAATCACCTCTTGAAAATCAGCCACTTTCATGGCGTGAGGTGGTCGAAGCGCTATTGAACCAACGAGATGGGCAACGCCGTCCAAACGCTCGCCTGCAGCGATGGCGCTTGCAATGGCCGTCTGGACCGTGTCTTCATCCAAGGCATCACCTTGAATGAGTTGCGCACCGCGTTCAATCATCGGCTGAACGCGGGTGGAGTCTCGGGCCAAGAGCGTAACGGCGTGTCCGTCGTCAAGCAGCCGTCCGGCCAGCAACAACGCCATATCGCTGCTTCCGCCCACGATGAGGAACGATTTCACCATGCCGTGAAAACTTGGACAGCGCTTTTATATCCGTGTTTTGGGAACTTCACACGCATTGAAAGCCCACGAGAAGCCGTCCGTATCCATGGAAGGAGAATTTGGCGACTTCTGGGCATCCAAACTTCGCCATCTTACGACCATTCATGTTCTCGGCGCCGGGCTCAAAACGGAACGGCCGGCAAACCGTTTGTTCCACGACATCGGTGAATTGGGTTGGCGCTTGGTCCCCGTCCATCCAAAGGACGCAGGAAATGCCCTGCTTGGACGACCTGTTCGAGCGGAACTAGCCCAATGCTCTGCTCCAGAACTTGTTGTGTTTTTCCTTTCACCGAAAGCCTCGATGAGCGCCCTGTTGCAACTGATACGCACAACCCCTCGCAGCGGTATGCCCTTGCTCTGGTTTCAGCCCGGGGCGGTTGATGATGGATTGATGGAAGTGTTGGAGGGTTCAGGCTACGGTTTCGTGACCGAAACATGCATTGTTCGTTTTATCCAGAGTCGCAAACTGACACCGAATGAACCCTCTCTCCTAGGTGCATGGTACAAACAAGTTCTTTCTGCGAAAACCAACTGTTCAATGTGGACCGTCCATCAACCTGAGGGTCCAACCGAGCCACCCTCATCGGATGTGCTCGAATGGTGCGGAGACCTTCATGACCTTGAATTCTCAAACCACATCGTGCCAAGATACATCCGATCTCTTGGCCGCCCTGGTGAGACGTTAACGGAATTGGGCAAGAGATTGGCCAAAGACGTTACGAAGGCGTGATGGAGAACAAGCTACCGTTGTTGCCAAACGTAGCGTAATACAAATCCCCATCCGGATGAAACGCCAACGGGAGTGGCGTGCCTGCGTCCCAAGCGAATCGGGTGATATCGGTCTCGTACGAGCCGTCTTCGGCATCCACGGTGACATCAATACGTAGGATTTCGTGCCCCTGCGGCAGCACGGTGTTCCACGAGCCGTAGACCGTCGCATACAAGGTAAAGCCCTCGTCACCGTCCAAGCCCGGAAGCGAAGAAGTGCTGGGGCGTACATCTAGCCCGTTCATCGAAGTATGAGGCGTCCAACCTCCGACGGGGGCTTCTGTCCCGCTTGGCACGGGATTGTCCGGGTCATCATCGGGCCAACCGTAAGCAGCGCCTTCGATGAGGAAATTCAATTCCTCCTGCGGGTGATCACCGTCCCAATCTCTGCCGTTGTCGGTGAAGAAATACCCGTGTCCGTCAACCCACACCCCGTCAAAGGAATTCCGAACGCCGCTGGCCAGCACACCGTGATCGCCGTTGGTGGCGTTGACCCACAGCAGGGCGGCGTTTCTCGAGTCGCCTTCATCGCAAACATTGCACGTCGAGCCACTGTGCCACAACAACGTCCCGTTCGGTAGCAAGGAGACAGCGTTCGTTTGATGATTGCCAACAGGGACATCTTGGACCAACACCGTACCGTTCACGTACAGCCCGTCGCCGTCAACATCGTACCGCGACAGTTGTCCAGCCTCGGAGATGAACACCTCGCCCTGGCCAAGGGCCAGACCGTGGGGCCGGTCGAGACCCGAGAGGAGGGTTTGTCGTTGATCTGTGTTGATGTTGAGTTCCACAATCGCTCCCTCGTCCCGGTCGCAGATGAGGAGATGAATCTCATCCATCCATACCAGGCAGGTTGGGCCCCCGAGGTCGGAAGCGACCTTGTTTACTTCAAAACCGTCCACGACCGTTGGGTCGTTACCGGAAAAGTATGGGTATGCCTGCCTGACCACCACCAACAGGAGAATCACCAAGACGGCGATGGCCACGGTTTTGCGCATGGCAGAATCACCTCAAGGTCATGCTTCAACCATTCGGACTTCTTTGCCTTCGTAGGTGACGACAACGTCGTATTCAACGGAAGGTGATACCAAATCGACGTTGTTCTCGACCAAAACCAGTGTTTCATTGGCGTTCCACACCACAGGGTCAACGTCGGTCGTTTGAATCAAACACGACGACGGGACGACCCGGGAGGGGTCGTTCAGGGCGGGGAACGTGGCCGGTTGTTCGGCTGCGACTCGCATCTTGGGAAAGCGCCCTTCATCCGCTTCGTTGTAGTAGGTCATGAAGTCCATTCGGTAGATATCGCCGCTGATGTTCAACAGAAACAGACCGTTTTTCGGTGTGACTCGATGCACTGCAAAATCGTAGTCGTACCACGGAAGTTTCTCCGATGTGTCGTTGGAAAAGTCGATTGACGCCAGATTCACATCGTCGCCAAATCCAACCCCTTCAAGATAGACCCATTGAACCCCGTCGGCAAGAAACACGCTCGAGGTGGAAAACCGGAGGGTGTGGTTTGCTTCCGTACTCTCGTTCTGGTGAGGGAGGTTCACGTGAGTGTAGGCTTCCTCATCGGTCGCATCCACCACCATGGTGAACGTCGCGCCGTCAGCACTGAGGGATGACGACACGAGCCCGGTCGCCTGAGCGCTGGCCGAGTTGAGGCCAAAGCCGCAGGGTGTGGCGTTTCCGTTCACCATGAGCTCAAGGCTCAACAGCGACCAGTCCAAATCTTCGAGGTCGTCGCCCACGAAGGACAACGTGCCAATCCGATCCGAACCGTTGCCGGTGATTTCTCCTCGTTGGAGAAGAACTTCATTGGTCGTCCCCAGAGCCTCCTCGTGATTCACCACGGCAAGCGTCCACGCTCCTGCGCCAAGCGCAAGGGCCACCAGCAAGCCGGCGACAATGCGTTTCATGGGTTCGCCTCAGGCTTCACTCTTCGGTGTCGGAGGTTCGACGACCTGTCAGGAGGACTGCACCGACCAAAGCGATGAGTGCAGAGGTCATGACAAATCCTGGCGTGTCTTCTGCATCCTCTTTGATGGTGTCGATCACATCACCGACATCCTCGCCACCGTCTCCGACCACGATTTCACCGAACATGTTGAGTCCAATGTGTGGCTCACATGCGTAGTAGAAGGTGGTGTCCTCGGTGAACGTGTGATGGAAGTTCACGGTGGTCATGGCTTCGCCTGAGGTCACGCCGTTGGTCACGTAGGTTGAGGATTGGTATCCGTCAACTTCCTTGACATTGTGGGGCATGCTCGAATCGGTCCACGACCAGCAAACGGTTTCACCGACATCGATGTTGACCAACGATGGGGAGAAGGCATAGCCGCTGGGTCCGATTCCGATGGTCTCGGCGCATGTTACGCCTTCAAACGGATCGACAACGGTTGGCTCATCGGCAGGTGGCATCAACACTTGGTCGATGACGTGAATCACGCCGTTGGAGGCAGGCACGTCGGCCAAGGTCACGTTGGCTGCACCAACCATCACCGAGGTTCCGGTCACTTGAATCGTCAAGTTGTCACCGTTGGCTGCAACGACGGTGGTCGAGCCTTCCGTCAGGTCGGTCGAAAGGGTCGTGCCGGGCACCACGTGGTAGAGCAGGATGTCAGCGAGGACAGCGATTTCCTCGGTGGTTGTGAAAGCATCCAGGTCAATGCCAGCAGCCGTGAAGGCGTCGTCACTTGGAGCAAAGACGGTGTAGTCGGTGGTTCCGGACAACGTTTCAACGAGGCCGGCGGCGCTGAGAGCAGCAACCAACGATGTGTGGATGGTTGTTGCACCTGCGGTCGTTGCGAGGTTCACTGCTGGAGTCCAAATGTAAGCAGCACAAATTGCTTCACTGACGTTTGTAATTGCGTGGGTCACGGTGTTGTAACATCCTGTGATCGTTTGGCCCATCATGGGGTAATTTTCGACATACATGTACGAATTGCACTCGATGTTGGAAGCGCCGGCTACGATGGTATGAGAAATCATGTTGTAACAGATGTCACCTGCTGGCGGCATCAACACCTTGTCGATGACGTGAATGACACCGTTGGTTGTTGCTACGTCAGCGGTCGTGACGTTTGCCCCACCTATGCTAACAACGCCGTTGGCGACGGTGAATGTTGCCTCGTCGCCGTTTACCATGTTGACGGACAGACCATCGGTCACGGCAGAGGATGCAACTGCGCCCGAGTAAACGTGGTAGAGGAGAATGTCAGCAAGTGTTGCGTTCTCTTCTGGCGTGTCGAAGGATGCAAGGTCGATACCGGCTGCTTCAAAGGCAGCATCTGTGGGCGCAAAGACCGTGAACGGTCCGTCTCCCTGGAGCGTTTCGACCAGTCCTGCTTGAGAGAGGGCAGCAACAAGGGCGGTGTGCACTCCAGTGGACTGGGCAGTTGCAGGAATGTCGACCAGGTCGCTGTTCTCCAGTGTGGCAAACGTCAACAGTTCCGTAGCGTTGAGCATGCCATTGGAGTCTGCATCGGACTGGTTGAAGTTGGCCATCGAAATCATGGCGTCTTCCGATCCAGCGTAGTCTTCGTCGCCATCGGCAACAAAGGCCTCAAATTCGGACCATGTGATTTCGCTGTCGTTGTTGGTGTCGCCGACCCTGAGGATGATGTTGACCATCGTTTGTTCCTCGGACGGGAGAGTGAACACAGCGTCAACCACGTGAACGACGCCGTTGTCGGTAGCGACGTCAGCGGTGGTCACGGTGGCGCCTGCGATGGAAACCGCTCCGCTGGCAACGGTTGTGGTAACAAGGGCTCCGTAGAAGGTGATCACATCCATTCCGTCGGTCACATCAGCAGCCATAACAACTCCTTCGACAACGTGGTTGGCGAGGATGTAGGCGAGTGCATCGACGTTGGCTTCATCTTGGATGAACGCCATGTCAACGCCCGCAGCGCCAAAGGCAGCATCGGTTGGTGCGAAGACGGTGTAGTTGCCACCCATGGACAAGGCCGTTCCAAGACCGGTCACGTTGAGTGCTTCTACCAATAGGGTGTGGACGCCGGTGGAAGAAGCGACTTCCACGAAACTGCCTGGCGTTGCAGGGGTGTCAACGGGCGGGAGAAGTACCTGGTCGATGACATGGATGATGCCGTTGCTGGCGTTTACGTCGGCGGTAGTAACGTTGGCTCCTTGAACGGAAACCGCTCCGGTAGGGGCCACGGTGAAGGTGACGTTGTCGCCGTTGGCCATGGTGGCCTCCATGCCGTCGGTCACGGCGGATGCTGGAACGGACCCAGAGAAGACGTGATAGAGCAAAATGTCCCGGAGCGTGTCGTTCTCTGCCTCGGTGTCGAAGTCATTCAGGTCAACACCTGCTGCTGTGAAGGCGGCGTCGGTTGGTGCGAACACCGTGAAGGGGCCGGTTCCTTCGAGAACCGACGTCAAATTAACGTGGTTCAACGCAGCCACCAAGCTGTCGTGGCTGCCCGTGTTGGCGGCATTGGTCGGGATGTCTTGTGTTTCGTCAGCCGAAACGGTCATCGGAACGGTGGCGATTAGCAAACTGGCAATTATCAAAGCGGCACTTAGGCGTTTCATGGTCGCCGGTCCGTGGGAGGGGTATTTAATCCGCGGTTTTTTTCCTGAATCAGAATGGAGAGCGGTAATCGGTGACATCCTCTGCAATTCGGAGCAACTGGTTGTATTTTGCAACCCGATCTGAACGTGCCGGGGCGCCTGTTTTAATTTGACCAGCCCGAGTTCCTACGGCCAGGTCAGCAATGGTCACGTCTTCCGATTCTCCACTTCGGTGTGACACAACATTGCGCAATCCGCTGGTGGAAGCCAAATCCATGGCCTCCAAGGTTTCCGTCACGGTACCGACCTGGTTGAGTTTGACCAGCATAGCGTTGGCTGCGCCGAGTTCAATCCCCTGAGCAAGCCGTTCAGACTGTGTGACGAACAAATCGTCGCCCACACTCTGCACCCGATGACCGTTGGCTTTGGTAAACGCCGCCCATCCGCGCCAGTCGTCTTCGCCGAAGCCGTCTTCAATGGACAGAATCGGGTAAGCATCCAGCCAACCTTCGTACATTTCAACCATGGATTCACTGGAGAGAACTTGGCCGTCCATGTGGTACCCATCCTCCTTCAGGAACTCCGTGGCGGCCACATCCAGAGCGATGCCGATGTCATCGGTGGAGTAACCAGCGCCCTCAATCGCTCGAACCATGTACTTCAGGCCGTCTTCATTGGATGGGAGATTGGGTGCGAAGCCACCCTCGTCGCCGACGCCACCCAACAATCCGTCCTTCTTGAGCTCCGTGCGCAAGGCATGATAGCATTCAACGCCTGCTCGCAAGCCCTCCTGGAATGAATCAAAACCGTGTGGCATCACCATGAACTCTTGAACATCGACGTTTGATGCAGCATGTGCGCCACCGTTGAGAATGTTCAACATTGGAACCGGCATCAGTCCCCCTGCCACGCCTCCGATGTATTTCCAAAGGGGCAATTCATGCAGTGCAGCTCCGGCGTGGAGGCAAGACATGGAGGCGCCGAGAATGGCGTTGGCCCCGATTTTGGATTTGTTGGGGGTTCCATCAAGTTCAATCATCACCTCATCAATCACGTTCTGCTGATCGACTGGAAGCCCGACCAGGGCTTCCTCAAGGTGTGTTTTGACGTTTCCTACTGCCTTGTCAACGCCCGTCCCCATGTATCGAGTTTTGTCGCCGTCTCGGAGTTCGAGCGCCTCGTAAGCGCCGGTTGATGCCCCGGATGGGACGATGGCCCTGCCAAGGAGGGAGCCGTCCACGTAACAGTCCACCTCAACGGTGGGCCGTCCTCGGCTGTCAAGCACCATGCGTGAATCCAGTCCTGTGATGTAGCCTGACATCCTTGTCCCCAATCCTGAGGAGCGAGACTCGGTTTTTCAATCCCGCGATGGTTACTGGCGATTGAGCCATCGCATCCAACGAGATATCCGCTGTTGCATAACTGGCACCTCGTGGTCTTCGTCGCACTTCGAAATCCAACACAGCTGCTCTTCAAGTGGAGAAATTGAGAACAATTCGGCGCGGAAGACGGTGGTATCTTCACGAACAACGTGGTGGCGGCGGTCTTCAACAAAGCAGTGGATTAGATGCCGGGGGAAATGGTGCAGAATACGTTGTTGAGGGCACAAGAGCACAAGTGAATCGTGAAGGAAGAGCAGTGATTCACCTGATTCTCTGTCCAGTTCGTGATGAAGAAGGGGGGTTGATGAGAACATAGCTCTCACGTCAATGTGCAACCATTCCTGCTGCCGTTGGGGTAAATCGCACTTGGAAATGTGGTCCAAGTATTCTTGCCAGCCTGCCTCGCAGTTCGCGTGTTCAGCTCGCATCATCACAACAAACCGTGAGTTGTTTTTGAACCCCACGAAATCCGTTTTTGATTGTTTTTTTCCTGTTTTTGGCTTTTTCTGGTCAGAAATGGAGGTTTACCGACGATAATTCAGAAAAAAATGCTGAAAAAGGTTTGAAATAGGTGCTGGCCCCCTGTCCAGACATGCCACGCATTGCCGAAATCGATCGAGCCATTTTAGCCCAACTTCGGAAGAACGGACGCATGTCCTATGTCGACCTCGCCTCAGAAGTCGGGGCGAGTGAGCGTACCGTCCGCACCCACATCCGAACCATGGAGGAAAACGGGACCATCCGGGGCTACACCATTCGCGAAGGCGGTGTTGGTTTGACCGCCCTCGTTCGCATCAAGGTCTCACCCGGATCAGAAATCGGTTCCTTCGCCTCCGAAGTCACCGGTTGGGAAGGTGTCGAAATCGTCTACGAAGTTTCTGGTGAAGCAGATCTGGTTGCTCTCGTTCACGTTGATGACACGATGGCTCTGCGAGCCCTGTTGGATAAGATGTGGCTCGCCGCCCCAGAAGAGATTGCCAGCACCACCACAGAACTCGTGCTCGAACAATATTGAGTCACTCTTCTTCGTCGGTGCTCGGTGGCGAGTAATCAATGCCGCACGACCGGCAAACCAGATTGTCATCCCAGTCGCATTGGCGTCGACAACCTGACATCGCAATCCCTCTGCTCAAGCCTTCCACTTGACGGAACAACCGATGGATTCGGTGTGCTGAATGCTCGGGGTTTGCCCTGCCAACATAGCGTCAATGGCGTCACCAAGTTCACTCGTCGTAACGTGATTCGGATCTTTTGGGTTGTCATCCATGCGACCGTGGTAGACCAGTTGACCGGACGGGTTGAACAAATAGAACTCGGGCGTTCTCTTGGCCCCGTAGGCATGAGCGATTTCTTGTGACTCGTCGTGAAGGTAGGCGTAAGGCATTCCGTTTTCCGCTCGCTTGACCATGTGCTCAAAGGAATCGTTTGGGTACACCACCGGATCGTTTGAGTTGATGCCGACGAAACCAACTTTGTCGTTTTGACATCGTTCTGCCATGACGTTCATACGACCCACACTGGCCACCACATACGGACAATGGTTGCATTCGAACACCACGACCAACCCTGCCTCTCCCATGGCGTCTTCGAAGGACACGGTCTCGCCCCCATGGCCAGCATTTGCATTCTTCAGGTCAAAGTTGGGGCCAGCGTCTCCGATTGCGAGGGGCATGGACGGACCAAGGCCGGTCGCCTCAAAATGGCTTGCCTATCCTCAGAGGAGAAAGAAAGCGGCTGCAGCTCCGCCCAACACCACGATGGCCCCGCCGATCAACAGCAGTTTCATGCTCCCACCACCGTGGTCTTCGGTGGGGGCTGAGGCTCCAGCGCCAGATTGCGCATCCCAGTAAGCCGCTTTTTCGTTGGCAAGCGCATCGTCTTCGGAACGCCTACGCGCCTCTTCAGCCAGACGGGCTTCTTCAGCCAAGCGAGCTTCTTCAGCCAGGCGATCTTCTTCGGCCTTGCGGATTGCTTCTTCGGCCAAACGTGCTTCTTCAGCTTCCCTGCGAACTTCTTCTGCGGCTTGCCGCGCCACTTCTGCAAGACGGTTTTCCTCGGCCAACCTCTCGGCTTCAAGGCGAGCAATCTCTGCAATGCGAGCGTCTTCAGCCACTTTTGATTCAGCGGCCAACCGAGCCTCTTCTCGAACGCGGTCTTCTTCCGCTTGACGGGCGAGCTCAGCGGCACGTGCTTCCGAACGGATGCGCTCTTCCTCGGCCAGGCGAGCCTCTTCTTCCGCACGCTTGCGGGCTTCTTCAACTCGCTTTTCTCGGTCTGCAGCATTGAGTTTCTGTGCCGCTGCATCGTCGGCCGCCATCTTTCGAATCCGGTCGTTGAGCGCATCATCGTTGGTGTTGCGGTACTGTGTGAGAACTGCTTGGACCATGCCTTGGAAGTCTTCTTCGGTGACCTCATCCATGATGCTGCGGGTTTTGTCGAGAAGAAGCCGGACTTGTTTGACGTCGAATTCCCTGTTCTCGTCTTGATTGAGAATGTTCCTGAACTCCTTGTAGAAATACTGGTGAACGGGGTCAATAGATCCGTCCTTCATCAAAAAATCCATCAGGGCTGTCAGAATTTGGGTGAGGGTCATTCTGTCCTCGTCCATGTTCATCCCTGCCGCGCCTAAGGGGTAGTCTTCATCAAACTTGTCTCGCACAACTTGAGGTTCGTTTGAGCCAATTGGTGCTCGGGGTCAATGGCCAGAATGCCACGCCATGAGGCTTCTTCTTCGTGCAATCTGCCTTCGCTTTGATGAATCAACGCAATGTTGAGGCGGGCGTCCACGTGCCCGGCATGACAACGCACGGCTGCTTCAAAGTCGCTCAAAGCAACGTCTGTTTTCCCCCATTCCAAGTAAAGCAAGCCACGGTGATGCCAAGCAGGTGCGTACTCCGGCGAGAGGCGAAGGGCTTCGTTCAGCGGAGATTCGGCCCGTTCCGGCCGACCCGTGCCCATGTAACACTTGGCCAAGTTGGTCAGCGCTTGGGTGTGGTGGGGCGCATCTTCCAAAACATGCTTGAATTCCTTGGCGGCGGCCTCCCACTGACCCAATTCCATCAGGGATTCGCCTTTTCGAACCCTCGCATAACCGAGTTGGGGGGCCATGTCGAGGAGAATGTCGGCGTCTTCAAGCGCCTTGCTGGCCTCTCCAATGGAAGAATACACAGAACTTCGATTGAGCCGAGCTCTGATGTGCGAGGCATCCACGGCCAAACAGTCGCTGTAGTGTGAAATGGCTTGAGTGAAGTGAGCACTTTGGGCCGCTATGTTGCCACGAATGTAGGTCGTCAATGCGGTGGAACCGTGCAGTTCTGCTGCATCAACATGGGTCTTCGCCGAACTGAGATCGCCCATGTCCAAGGCGAGCAAGGCCGATTCGCAAGCGATGGAAGCGTGATCTGGCATCAAACGGCTGGCTCGTGCCAGGGATTCCACGGCGTGTTCGGTCTCATGAAGCAACCGTTGCGTTCGAGCCAATCCCAGCCACGCCATTCCAGACTCACGATGAAGTTCCAATGCTCCGTTGAAGGCTGCTGTTGCAGAAGCCAGCAACGCTGCGTCTGTCTGACCGGTTCCGTCCCGGCGACGGTCGGCTCTGGCGAGATGGAGTCGGCCTTCCACGGTGTGAAGTTGATGATGGTCAATACCGGTGGGCGTGCTGTCAAGCAACGCTTGTGCGTCGTCTATTCGATGGTCCAACAAATGTTTGCCGGCCAGCCGTGCCCGAAGTTCCGCGTTGCTGGGCATTCGTTCAAGTGCCTTCAACAGGCCTTCTTCTGCAGCGACACTGGAACCTTCCAATTCAAGCAAATTCGCTTTGAGGAACAACGTGTCAACGCCTCCTGCATCCAACGCAACGGCGTGCGTGGCTGCCTTGAGGGCATCACGCTCGTGGCCTTTTCTCATGGAGGTGATTCTTGCTTTCAACGCCCAAGCCTCGCCGGATTGTCGGTCGAGACTCAAGCAGCGTTCATTGGCTTCAAGGGCCAAATTGTGTTCCCCTTCTGCTTCGAGCAGCGTGGCGTATTGGAGCCAATCTTCGCTTCGAGAATCGTCCTTTTCCAACGCCAATTCAATCGCTTCGATGGCTTCAGATCGTGCCCCAGCTCGCTCACGCAAGCCCGAAAGCAGAGAGCGGTCGGCAGCGGTGTCTACGCCCATGGCCTCAAGACGTCGAACCGCACGTTCTGCCCCGTCGTCGCCCAGTGAAGCGAGGAGGTGGGCATGTGAACGGAGCAACGCAGGGTCGTCGGGCGTCACGCGAATGCGAGCCTCGAGCCAGTGTCGGAGGCGTTGATCGTCCCCTTGGAGGCGAGCAATGTGCTCAAGACCATGGAGAACGATAAGACGACCTGGTTGCGATTGATGCGCCATTTCCAAGGCGCCTTCCGCCCAATCATGGCGGTGCAGATGCAGACTCGCAACGCCCAGCCTCTGGGCCGTAAGCCCATCGAGGTGGAGGGATGAAAGGCCAACGTTGTGGGCGTCCAGTTGAGTCAACAGCCGTTGCAACATGCGTTGATGGACCGGGCTCAATGTTGAAGCACTCACTTCATCGCCTGTTTCCTGAGCCACCAATTCGGCAATGGCGTTGGAGACGATCGTGACATCGTTCAGCAGGCTGGGATTGGTTTCCACCTGCTTCAGCAGACCGTGCATGTGCAACGAGGCATCGAGGTCGGGATGGATCTCTCTCATCGCTTGAAGCGTGTCCTGCAAGGCCGCGACGTCGTGGCCAACCGCAACGGTGGCTTGATTCAACTGTTGGAAATGGGTTCCTTGTGATTCACGAAGAACGGTCTGCATGTCCAACAAGCGGTGCAGGTCCTGGCGGGTATGGTGCATCCAGTACCCCAAGCCTGCAAACGCTACACCTGTGGCGGTGCTCAAACCAATGAGAATCAAACTCATGCTCTCGGAGCGGACCTTGCCCCTATATGGTCTGCGGAAGGGGGACCGCCCAACAGGCGAGTTTTTCAGTGTTGGACCGCCCTCCGGCACCACTCTTGGAAATCAATTCATCCGCACCGGTTCTTCACGCAGATTGAAAGCCCGTCCGAGACGACGGTCTTACCGTCCGAGATGAGTGAGAAGGCTGAACCTGATGCGTGGTATGCCCCGCGCTTGTCCCCAATGATAGCGTTTGGCTGGGACGAACAGGAACTGACAGGATTTGTGTTGCAAGACGACCATCGAATCAACGAACGCTTGGAGTGGTTGGAACGTGCTCTTTTTGATGCGAATCGGTCTCAGGAAAGGCTGCAGAGGTTGACCGGATGGTTGCCGTTGTCGGATGAATCTGTGGCCACCGTTTCTGACCTGCTGAACCAACCCCTCAACGCCATTGATGCACGCGCCCACATGGATGAGATGACTGAACTTGACGCTCCTTGGGAAGCGCCACTTGAACGAGCAAAAAGCCGGTGGGAAACCGAAGGTCTCGTCGAAGAATGGCTGAACTTGCACCGCGCACTTCGAACCACTGACGTCAGCAGTTTAGGAGCCATCGCTTTGATCCAACCGCTGTTTGACACCCCAGATCGCATTTCAGAGATTTGGGAACACGTTCACGCCGTTCGTCGTGATGAGGAAAGACAACAACGGCTGATGCATGAAGCCGCAGATGCGCTTCGAACCGCCGGTTTTGAAGTTCCCAAGCTTGACGGGCATGCGCTGATGGATGCCTTGGTGATTCTCGAAAACTGGCAATCGTTGCATCACGATGTAGAGGCAGCCATTCTCAACGCCCAACAACTCATCGGACCCTTTGACAACGACGAATCCACCCGGTTGGTGACGGCACTTCGAGGGGTGGTTCACGTCGATCATAAAAAGCGATTAAACGGCCTTAGCCGTGACATTCAGGACGTCGGTCAACGTTTGGAAAATCGGCGCAGGGACCTCTCTGAAACGCTCAACATATGGCGCAGGCAAGGCGTTGTGTTTCCAATTGCAGGAGCCATCAAGCCAGGCGAACTCCACGAATGGGAAAGCAACATGGAGAACATCACGACCACGGTTGAACGGCATCTGGTGTTGATGGAGACGGCAAAGCGGTTTCAACAAACATGGCCGTCTAGTTCAGAACAACTGTCCCCGCTGGTTGGTCAACTCGATCAAACCGAGGCCCTCCATCTCGCCATCGAATCGTTGGAGCAGCAATGGACTGCGTTGGAACTCGACGGGTTCGCCCTCATGGAGCCCTACCTTCGGCGGGGCATGCAGATGGATGTTTGGAACACCCGATTGCTCAACGAACCAAAGTCAACGGTTGACCTGATGCTTGCTCGTCAGGACCATTGGAATCGGCAGATTGCCCTCATTGAGCGCTTGGAGAGCCTTGACGTCTCCGTTGAAGGCCTTGACGACCAGCAACATCGTTTGGAATTGCTCCGCCTGTCCACGATAGAGGCCGATGTGTTGGACGAGATGGAGAGCTATGTGAAACTCAAAGAGCGACGGCAACTGCGCCACCGAACGATGTTGGATGACGCGCTTGGAAAACTCAGGATTCTCAACGGAGCCATCGTTGAAATCAACACCAACAACTTGAGTTTGGCTGCGTTTGAAACGCATGTTGCGGCAATGCAACGAACCGGAGGAAAGGGTGAGGGGCGGCCGTTGGCCAATCGCGCCAAGGAAGGTCTGAAACGTGAACTTGGCCGGCTACAAGCCTTGGGGTGGGACACGTCAACATGGGATACCATGATGGTTCAACGCCCGAGTGAAATCGCCCTTCAACTCAACAAGGCTCGACCACACATTCAATCCATTGACAAACTTCGGGGTCGAATTATGGCGCTTCCTTGGAATCGCGATGTGGAAATGGCACTTGGGATTCAATTCCAGATTCAGCAGCCCGAGATGCTTGACCAGATGGCAAACAGCGTCTCAGTTTGGCTTTCGCACTTGGCTCAGCGACCGGTTGAACAGCATGATTTTGAACTCAATTTGTGGCGCCCCATCGTTCCTGAACACTCAAGACGTGATGTTGATTTCTTGCGCGAAGAAGCAGAGGACTCGGTCCTTGACCGTTCCTTTTCCGACGAATCAAGGAGGGAAAGCACCCACCCGACGAAGGACGGGCCTGTTTTGGTCGAAGAACGCGAAGAAACGGCACCCGTTTCAAGTCAGCCATACACGGATGAACTCGAAACCGCCCCTTTGCGTTCGCATGAAGAGGTCGTTGCAAATAGTGAACCTGTGACGTTGACCGAAGAGCGACAAGAGCCGCCTCTGGAGTCGTCAACATCTCCTCTGAACCCACCTTTGCTCCCCAATGAACCTCTGGATGAAACCCCCCTCGCTGCGGAGCCGAAAATGAACGATAGGCATGAACCAATCTCGGCGAAAAAAACGGTCCTCCCTCTGAGCGAACACGATTCAAACCTGGCCGCGATGGACGAGACACACGATGCGTTGAGCGCCTTAAGTTC
Source organism: Candidatus Poseidoniales archaeon (assembly GCA_003602475.1). Classification (GTDB taxonomy): domain Archaea; phylum Thermoplasmatota; class Poseidoniia; order Poseidoniales; family Poseidoniaceae; genus Poseidonia. Next base: position 20,595 of record QQSC01000013.1, read on the forward strand.
CGTATTGGTGGGTCTTGATCTGCCGGACTTGGCCTCGGCCATTGGCGCGCGGGGACTTGAGGGCGTGAATCCTGTTCGTCGTGAGATGGCTCGCCATGTGAATCGCACCCCGAGGGATGTCCGAGTCGCTCGATTGCTGAGGTTGGTGCTTCGATTGTTGCCGGACGGAAACGAGGACGATGCGGGAAAAAGCAAACTCTTGTTGCAACTGAGCGAAGGAATCCCTGAATTGAAACGGTGGACACGACGTCGCCTGGAAGCGCGCCATCAGGGAGCAAGTGGCAACATGCTTGACGACGCTCTTGCCCTTGGCGTTGCGCTTCAGCGAATACCGGGTCTAGGGCAACCCGTCCCTCTCACCAAGGACACATGGCCGCTCCCGATGGATCTTGTTGGCCTTCAGCGAGAAGTGGCCGCATGGAGCAAGGCAGCACGTCCACCCGCAGCCGGTGGCGTACGAGGTTGATCAGACCAAATCGTCCCACAGGGCGTCTTCACTTGTTCGCGCTGGTTGTCGCGGCAGCGGCATCGGTGGTGGAGGCAAAGGTGCGGGTGGAAGCGCCGGCACTGCAGGGGGGGGCGGCGCTGGTTGCTTCAGTGGAGCTTGAAGAGGCGGTACAACCGTTCCTGGGGCGGGAAGCGGAGGGTTTGGAACCGTTGGCAACACCGGCGATGTCAGCGGCTGAAGAGGCGAAGGCCCAGTGGCTGGAAGGTTCGTTGGGAGGGGGCCCGTCGAGGCCATCGATGGTGAGGCGATGGGGGTTGTCGCTGGAGGTAGAGGCTCGTCGGGTGCGGTTGGGGGGGGCAGAAGTTGGGTCGCCACCACCGCAACTGGGGCCGGCTCTTGGGGTTCGGCCATTGATGCAACGACAGCGTCGATGTGATTGGTTTCAATGGATCCCGTTCGTAAAAAGTCCACAAACGCTGGCCCCAACAGCGCCATGCTGTTGTGAATCAAAACAGGGTGTTGCCTCCAGCCGGAGAGGTAGAAATCGTGGCGACCTCCTCTGTCTGAAAAAGAAATTCGGTGCAAATCGAGTTTGCTCATGAGCAATCCTGCAACCCCAGCAAACACGAACATCCCGCCGCTCAATCCCAAAAAGCCCTGGAACAAACCTGTGGCCATCAGCACACCAGAGAGGATGGACCCCCACCAGACCGGTTTCAATCGATGAAACAGGTCGAGATGCGTGTGTGAATACCCTGAAATGTGTTCCTTCATCAACGCCATCCGGACGTTCAAGCGACGAACACCGTCGTGGTCGTAACTGGCTTCCACGATACGAAGCAATCGGTCGTCAACCACAAGGGAGGTTGATTCGTGGCCGGAGAGGTGTTGGCTTAACGGAAATTCAGTAACGTCTTCCCCCTGGAGCGCCAGGATGGGCGCTGCCCGCACGGGAAGTGTCCATTCCGTTTTAGGCGCAGAAGCGAGGGGGGAGACGACGCTCGTCGCATCGTCTTGGGTTTCCGTTTCGTCCCGTTCATTCTGTTCTGAAGCGAAAAACGTTGCCTCGTCTTCATGCAGATTGTCGTCCACCATGCCCGGAGATGGTTCGGGGCGGTTTTAATCCAACCGCTTCAGCGGTGGATTTCAGACAACCAAACCGTCATGCCTTCTGCAGCGCCGAAGTCCTTGCCTTCCTTGGTGCCAATGATGACATTGGCGGAAGACTGATCGACGTAGGCTTGCACCTTTCCGGTAACAGGGCCGTTGAGAAGGACGGTTTCTGCCTCGGTGGCTTCTTGGACCGCTTTTTCGAGCTTTGATGGTCCGATTTCGTCCGAATACGTGCCGTCTGCAAATCGAATTTTGGCCTTGTTCTTGCCCAATTCTTCGACCACATCAAACAATTCTTGAATCTCTGCCGGAGCCGGCTCGTTTGCGAATGTCTCGCCCATGTCCTTGTCCCAGTCTTTGTCCTTGTCGCCGCCGAATTTTTCATTGTCTGCGGCAATTTTCTTGTCCAACTGGTGCTTGAATTTGGACGCATCGACCTTCTTCTGAAGGCACATCGTGACCGTCTTTTGAGGCAACAATTCCCACTCCTGGCCCACGGGGGCTTGAGCAGCAAAGTCAACTTTCATCATGTCGTAGAGTTGCATGAACAACATCTCGCCACCCCTGTCGCCGTCGATGGCCACAGTTACGCTTTCTTTGCTGTTGGCAAGGTCGATGAGTTCCTGTTTGATGTTGCCTGCGCCGTCGGCGCTGATGGCGTTCTTGAGGCCGCAGTTCAGCAGGTTTCGAACATCGTTTCGACCTTCAACGATAATGAGTGAAGTGGAAGATTCCACATTCGGTCCGCAGGTCAGCCCGTGGTAGTTCTTCGCCGTTCCAACGGTCAACACCGAGCGGACTTCTTCGATCACGGTCTTTGAGGCAGCTTCGCCAGAGTTGACCATGGTCAAGAGCAGTTCCTTGGCACGATCCACAACCGAACTTCGCTTGGTAGCGCGAATGTCGTTGATTTCGAGGACCTTGATGATGGAATCGCAGGGGCCGATTCGGTCAATGGTTTCGAGAGAACTCGCAATGATGGCTGTTTCAACATTGTCCAAACTGGAAGGAATGATGATGGTGCCATGCACCTTCCCGTTCTTTGTTTCCATTTCGACATCAACGTGGCCCACACGGGCGGTTCGTTGCAGTTGTCTGAGCTCCAATTCATCACCGAGTAAGCCCTCGGTCTGGCCCATGATGGCACCGATGATGTCCTTGCGTTGGACGGTGCCGTTCACCTTAATATCGGCCCGAATTTGGTACTTCATGGCCTTGCTTTTGTTTCCTTTGTTTCCTCGATTTCGATTGGGGTTTCGTTGAGACATGCTCTTTCCTCCTTGCGCACAAGACGTGCAGTGTTCAACCCAACAAGTTGGGGAACGTTGCTGCTGTTCCGAGGAACAGCGTGAATGTGAACAAGAAAACCCAACAGCCCGCTCCATTTCAATCCTCCCCCGGTTTTGAGGTGTGAACGATGGGTTTTCTCCAACGGTTTCTTCAAGAGGAGGGAGGCGCTGGGTCATGCGTGGCGTCAAACAACATCGGAGCATTGGAGGTGTTTCGCTCCACTGTTGAAGTCATGCTGGTCGACGGCGTTCTCACACGAGAAGAAAAGCGGCTCATCATCAAACTGGCTTCAGCCCTCAATCTGGAGCCAAACGAACCCGCTGAAATTTACCAGTCCATCCAAGAGAAGCGGCCTTCCGAACCCGGTGAACAAATTGAAGGAGACCTCTTCCGAAAAATATACACCCAAGTGTTTGAGGTTGCCATCGTCAACGCCTCCCTTTCCAAGGATGAATTTCGGGTTCTTGCACACCTCAGAACACAATTCAACATTGACGACGAACAGCATCGGGACATTGAGCGAGAACTGCGAGAAATGGTGCAAGAAAAGTACGAAGACAACGCCATGATCGACACCCTCATGACCACATTAAGGGACTCTGTGGGGATGGTCGGGGACCTCTTCGATTCCATTCGAAAGCGGCCCAGCGACGGTGAACAACGTTGAATCCCCACCTCGACGATTGGTTGGGGCAACAACTCAAACGCAACCTCCGCTCAAAACGACGTTTGCTTCGTTTTTTTCACGACGCCTACCGTGTGTGTGTGCCAGATTACATCAATCGACCAAAAACCGATATAACTTCAGCGAACAATGAATTTGCTTTCCATATTGGCTCACCATTGTCGGATCTTCGGACGGTGGCGTCGTGGGTGCTCACGCATCACCCAAAGCCACGATTGCTGGCAAAATCCATTTCTCGGTTGTGGAAACGTCATGGCCGAGAGGACCTCACGATGGCGGGTTTGTTGTTGGCCAATGTCGAACCAGACGTTCTCGGAGAAGACCCTTGGATCGCGTTTATCCACTTGCTTCAACGTCAAGAGCCGTTGATGGTCGTCCTTGAGGTAGCTGAAGAATTGGTGCGGGCGGGCCATCCTGTCCCGGATGACGATTGGATGTTGGCAGCCGGTCAACAGAGCCCTGCTTGGCATCAATTTTGTCTGCTCTTTCTTTCACTGAGAAAACAGAATACCTCTGCCCTTGAAGCGTTCATTCGTCAGGCGCCTCTCGGGGGGGAATTGTTTGAACGGATTCGCCAACGGTTGCTTTCAACGGAGGGTTGATTGGGTCGGCCCTTCCGTTATGTGCATGGCCGAACGGTTGCTCCCCACTGAGGATCCTGTTCTCGAATCCGTTCTTCAATGGACCGTTGATCGTGATGCAAAGGACGTTCGAAGATTGTTGGAATGGTTGCCTGAGGCTCGTTCAAGTCGGGAACGGAAGGCCCTCCTCGATCGAGTGCGGGACCTGCTCAGCGAGTTGGAAGCGGCCTTGGATGACCTTGACAGGTTGCATTGAGGGAGTTTCATGCACGTCGTTGTGTTGGCTGGGGGCCGAAGTACCCGCATGGGAGAGGACAAAGCCCTCATGTTTGACAACGTGAATCGCATTCATGCGATGGTCAACGACCATCTTGGCCTTCCTACCGTCGTTTTGTGCGGCGGAACCGAACGCCTTTCTCTGTTTGAAGGCGAAGTTTGGCCCGACCCTCAAGGTTGTGAAGGGGTGTTGGATGTTGTCAAGTGGGTGCGTCGACGCATCAGCGATGACATTCTCATGGTGCCCTGTGACGCGTATAAGTTGAATCATGAAGCCGTAAAATGGCTCTTACAGCACGCCGAGAAAGGGGGGGTCGCCTTGGACAGTGTTGGTAAGCGACAGCCCACGCTTGCACTCTATCCTAAACGCCTCGTTTTACCGCCCAATGCCAACACTCTGCGCTCCTATACCGAAGCACTTCCATCGCTTCCTCATCCGACGGACCCCTCGTTGTTCGACAATTTCAATCGTCCAACGGATCTCGAATCACTGAACGGCCATCGGATGTGAGGGCGATCTCTCCGGCGGCAATTTGGTGAACGATCCTCGGGTAAAGACGGTGCTCTTCCAGTTTGACTCGCTGGCTGAGAAGATGTTCATTGTCTCCTTTGAGGACGGGAACGGGAGTTTGTGCCAGAACAAGTCCGGTGTCCATTCCGTCATCAACGAGGTGGACCGTGCATCCGGTTACCCCTGCCCTCGCCTCAAGCACGTCTCGGTGTGCATGGGCTCCGGGGAACGCTGGAAGTAAGGATGGATGGATGTTCAGAACAGGCCGACCCCAATGTTGTAAAAACCGTGGAGAAAGCAGTCGCATGTACCCTGACAGAACAACGAGTTCGATGTCATGCGCCCTTAAAGCCTCCAAAAGAACTGCCTCATGGGCCGCTCTTTGCCCTTCTTTGGGGTGGATTCGGTGATCCAAAACCAGGGTGGCCAGTCCCTGAGCTTCTGCTTTTCCAATCCCTCGAACGCCTGGATTGTTGCTGATGACGAGGTTGATTGTGTAAATTGCCTCTGATTGAGCCTTTTGCTCCTTTGCCAGAGCTTCCATCCCACTACCGGAACCTGAAAGGAGCACAGCACAGCGCAACGGGTCAGCGGCGTTTCCGCTCCGAAGGCGCAATTGACCGCTGGACATGAAGCCCCCTCCGGGTCTCGGATTTCAAATGTTTTTGAACAACCAAGGGTTATAGGAACCCCCTTTGTGGGCGAATTGTGACTGAGAACGTAAGCGAGGGCGCTGACTCGGTGCGTTCCCGTTTGGAGGTGGCGAGAGACCTCGCCGCTCACTACCAAAGCCTCAGCGATGCACAAGTCGTGGAGGCCGTTCTCGCCGACCACAAGCCAAGCGCCAATCCCATCGTGCGTACGGCTTGGGTTGTCGCCGGTAGCCTCTTTGTGGTGTTTGCTGGGATTGGGCTTTTGTTGCCGGGATGGCCGACCACCTCTTGGCTGGTCGCCGCCGCCTATGCGTACGGTCGGTCTTCGCAACGCCTGTTCAAATGGCTGCTGACCAATCGGTTTTTCGGGGAATTGTTGCTGAATTACTACCGTTCCGGTAGAGCCCTTCCTCTCCATTCAAAAATCGTCATCTGTGGCTTGATTGGCCTTGTATCCGCCGTGTCCATTGTATGGATCACGCGGTTGGGCGACCCTGGTTTCGGCCAAACCACCATTGCCTTGGTGGCGATTGTTGGTATCTGGTGGGTGGGTTGGCGGGTGCCGTCCACCTCGTTGGTGAGCCCTGAAGCGGCGTTCAATGACGGAACAGTCGGTGTCCCGTGAACACCATCGTCATGCCTCTTGCGTTGGCCTCGTCAATGACCTCTTGATCCCGAATTGAGCCGCCCGGCTGAACGACGGCGCCTGCACCCGCCTCGGCAGCTTGCTCTATGCCGTCTTTGAACGGGAAAAACGCATCCGAGGCCAACACCGAGCCTTGGGCTCGTTCGCCGGCTCGACGAGCAGCGATACGCACCGCTTCTACTCTGCTGGTTTGACCTGGCCCGATCCCGACCGTGGCCGTTCCTTGAACCAAAACGATGGCGTTGGATTTCACCTGTTCACAGACCCGTACGGCGAATTTCATGCTCGCAATCTCTTCAGCCGTTGCTTCTCGTTCGGTGACGGTTTTGGCTTGAGACCAATCAATGATGGGCGGTTCTTCGGTCTGAACCAACAAACCGCCTTCAATTGGTTTCTGAACAAGGATTCGTTCCAGAGGAGCCAAGCGATCGTTTGGGGAGTCGATGGTCAACAGTCGACGTTTGTCTTTAGCGGTAAGAAGTTGATGCGCTTCCGGGGTAAATGCTGGCGCCATCATCACCTCAACGAACAACGTCCCAACCGCTTCGGCGGTTTCTGCCTCAACGGTTTCGTTGAAACAGATGATGGATCCGAACGCCGATTCTGGGTCGCTGGCTAAAGCCGCCTCAAACGCTTCTTTCTGTGTGGCGCCGAGGGCGGCACCACAAGGGTTGTTGTGTTTGACAATCACGCAGGCGTGCGGCGTCTCTGGCCATTCATCAGTTGACAACGAGCGACAGAGACGCAAGGTTGCATCTGCATCCGTGTAGTTGTTGTACGACATCGCCTTGCCACCTTCGACCTTCGCTGTAACCAAGGTTGTATGGCCGGCTAGATTGGCTGGAGAGGTGTAGAGAGCCGCTGCTTGGTGAGCGTTTTCGCCGTAACGCAGAGGCTGACGGTTGGTGTAGCCCGATAGCACTTGGCTGGGCAGGTACGGTTGTTGATTTGCTGCTCCTTTGTGTGCTGTGGGATTGCCCACGTACCGCTTGTGCAGTTCGTTGGCAATGATGGAATCGTACATGGCGGTGTGCTCAAACGCCTCAAGGGCCAACGAGCGCCGCAAGTTCATGTCCACGCCATTGACGTTCTCAGCTTCTTTCAGAGCCCCAACGATACCGTGGTAGCGGTCCGGGTTTGTCGCCACCAGAACATGGCGGTGATTTTTGGCCGCTGCTCGAACCATCGTTGGGCCTCCAATATCAACCATCTCAAGGAGAGCGTCGTCATCCAGAGGTGGGTGTTGAAGGGTAGCGTCAGCAAACGGATAGAGATTGCAAACCACCAAAGCGATGCGCCCGTATCCCAATCTCTCCAACTCTTCAACGTCTTTTTCAAGGTGCAAGCGGGCCAACAACGAGCCGTGTATTGCGGGATGCAACGACTTGACTCTCCCGTCAAAAACCTCTGCATGTTGGGTGACGTCCGACACGGAACGAACGGTGAGGCCTGCTTCTGTGAGAACGCGTGCCGTTCCACCCGTAGAAATCAACTCAAATCCAAGGCTGGACAATTCGGTTGCCAATTCAACGATACCTGTTTTGTCCCAAACACTCAGCAGGGCTCGGGGAGACGGATTTGCGTCGCTCATGCGGTTGACCCGTTATCGTAGTTCCCCTATTCATCTTCTTTCAACATAGCGATGGGTGCTGTTGAGAACTCAGTCCCCGCGCGCAGAGATGACTTGGTCGACTCGAAGAAGGCCGCACGCCGTTTCACACGCCAATTCCAAGCCGTGAGCCAAGGTTTCCGCTGGCATCCATACGTCAGCCATCGACACAACTTGTCCCGTTCTTCCTACCCCGTTGTCCGACGATTGGTTGCGATGTGCTGCACGCAGTGCCAAAAGCGTGTCAAGTCGGTCGACTCCAGCATTGTGAGCCAGTGTCGAAGGAACCACTTCCAACGCCCTAGCGAACGCTTCCATAGCGAGTCGTTCCCGTCCGGCTTGTTGTTCCGCTGCTTCCTTGATGGCCAGTGAAGCCACCATGTGAAAGGCGCCACCGCCGTGAACGGCAAGATTTGTTGTTGCAGCGACGGTTACTGAACGAAGAGCGTCGTGCAGGCCCCGAATGGTTTCCTCAACGGCAACGCCGTCTCCACCGCCTACGTCAAGGGTCGCGAGACCCGTTTGCTCCCCCACTTCAAGACGTACGCGTTCTCGTCGGCCGTCCATGTCTTCAGAGGTTTCAACCACCAAGCGATCGCAATGACCCAAATCGGCGTGCTCAAGGTCGTCCAGGTGGTCGCACAGATGGGCTCCAGTGGCCCTTGAAATATCGTCGACCACCGGGCGCTCCAAGGCTCCCATCACAAAGCAACCGTTGTCAGCAAGAGCATGTATCACGGCAGGATCAATGGCCTCTGCACAAAATACAGCCGTGGCTCCCGATTGAAGGATGCTGTCCACCTTTGCAGCAAGGGAGGCCTCGTTGGCACGAATAAACGCCAGCCATTGCTCGGTTGACTCAACCTCGACCTCGGCCTCTCGAGTGGTTGTTTCGACTTCCAGAGGACAAGTGAGTACCAAGACCTTGGGTGAATCAATTGAGCGTGGGAGTCGGTCCAACACCAAGGCGGTGTTGAGGAGCATTCCACGTACCAACACCGTGTCGTGAATGCTGCCGTAGGTTCGCTTGGTCATTCGAACATCTTCATAGTTGACGGTCCCATCGTTTTGGGTCACGGCCTTCACGGCCTGCACAACGACCCTTGCTAGGCCATCATCTGCAACATCAGCGGTGGTTCCGGCCATTGAGGCTTGTGCAATAGCCACCATGGTCGCCTCGTCGACGGGAGCAGTGGAACCACCAAGATGGTCAAGTGTGATGGAAAGAGCTCGCTGATATCCGTCAACCAGCACCAGCGGATGAAGCCCACGTTCCAGAAGACGTCCTGCTTCACGCATCAGTTCTCCTGCAACAAGAACGCATCCAGTAACGCCGTCACCACAAGCTTGTTCCTGGGCTTCAGCCAGTTGAACGAAGGCTTTGGCGGCCGGGTGTTTGACCAGCAATTCTGCAATGATCTTGGCGCCATCGTTGGTAACTGCGGTTTCACCGTTGGATTTGTAGAGCATTTTGTCGAGGCCTTGGGGGCCGAAGGTGCCCTGCATGAGGTTTCCAAACGCTACGGCGGCCGTGACGAGTTTTTGTGTGACGCCCACGCCGCTGGTGACGGTCGTCGTCGGTCGAACAATGGCCACGGGTGCGCGTCCACTTCCATCGTTGGCGTTCGCCATCAAGCATCACCTGAGGTGCCCAACACTTGAACCCGTTGTCGTGGGCAATCACTTTTTCTTGGCCGATGAGCGACTGGCTGGGGCTTTCTTAGCGTATTTCCCGAGCTTGTGCTTCTTCTGGGCTTCGTTGTTGGACCAGTGGTAGGCAAGTTTCAGCAAGTTGAGGTAATGCTCGTTGCCGTCCTTGACCATGCGGTCGTGAAGGACGTTGTTCGACATGAACACGTCGCCCCAGAGTTGAGCGGCGGTGCCTTGGTCCCCTTTGGGCATGTCAAACACTTCTTCGATGGTGGGCTCAAGGTAAGCCTTCCATACACGAGCAGGGTTCACGGCCATGGTGACTTCGACGACGATTTCGTTCTCACGAATGCCCGTTCCGGTTTGCCATGTGTCGGCTCCCAAGTCGGCCAGGAACGGCAGACAGAGGTCTTGAATGGACAACGAAGTCATGGCGTCAGCGTTTGTTAGCGAAGCATAGGCTTCTCGCATGCGGCCACGGTCGGCACCGCGAGCCGATGTTTGGTAACGCAGCTTGTCGATGGATGTGGGCACGAGGAAACGCACGTCGGTGTAGTAAACCAGTGGGTTGTCGTCAGGCGAGTTGAAGATGTGCTCGAAGGGTGCAGCACCTGCAGATTCTCCAAGAATATCCATTGGGTAAACGGTCTTCAGAGCGTTGGTAGCAACGGATTGGATGACACGGCGCATCAATCGCTCTGGAGCGGCTGAAACATCGTTGTAAGTGTCGAGGTATTCCTGCATGTTAAGGATGTCATAGCCACGTACGGAAAGGATGGAATGGACGTTGGGTCCAATGACCTTCTCTCCGTCGATTTCGGCTTGGCTGATCCAGCGGGCACCACGAGCAACATCGCTTGCTGCAACGAGGTCAGCGTATGCTTTGAATCGGCGAGTTACACGGTTCATGAAGTCCGCTTGGTCGAGTTTGGTGAACACGGTTGCTCCGTAGTTGGATTTCAATGCGTGGTCGGCGACTTGGCTGGCGTTGGCGCAGGTGAGGAGGTTGCCTTGATCTGCTGGGTAGAGAATCAGACGGCGGCGCTTGGATGCGCCACCGAGGGTGCCGATGTTGGGGTCGGTGAGCACGTACCCGAGAGTCGCACAAACTTCGAACAATCGGCTGTACTTGTCCTCGTCGCTGGAGTTTGATATCCATTCGTCAAGACCGGGCTCAATGCAGTGGAATTCAAGAGGGACCATTTCCGAACCTGCACCGAATGCCTGGCGGACTGTGGAGGAACTCATCATGCCCATCATGGTGTAGAGTGAGGTTTTTCCAGTGGTCATGAACACATCGGAAATCCCTTCTTCGCCGAAGGATGCTCGACGGTCAGGCAGGTTGACAAGGAGATTGAAGGCCGTAGCCGTCTCTCGGTTTCCATTAACTGCGGGCCAAATCCATGTCCCGGGTTTGGTCATGAGGTATCCCGAGGCGTCCTTTCCGAATCCTGCAGGAGAGTACCGTTGCCAGCCGAGACGGTTGTTGAACGACACGTTGCGGTGCATCAACGACGGGTAGTAGACGCGGTCAAGCGGGTCGGAGTCCGGGACAACACCGCGGTGGCCAAGGCCCCACAGGATGGTTTCCCACTCTGCAAATTCGCTGTTTTCTGTGCCCAAAAAGATGTGATTCTCATTGCGTTTATCGCCTTCAAGTATGGCTCCACCCAACCGGTCTTCGTCTCCAGTGGAGCAGAAAAAGAAGGTCTGGGTTGTGAACAACTGCTTCGGCGTCCACATGTTGGCGTTGATGATGGTCTTCTGCTTGAGGAAATCTGCAACGTTTTCGATCCGGCGTTCAAATTTGAATCGGTCGGAGTCAATCCAGCTTGATCCCAAGATGATGTTGGTGTTGAGGAGTTTTGCTTCGGCTGGCCCGATGTACCGAGTGCGGGCGTCGGCGAGGGAGTGGTCGGAGGCTGGGATTTCTTCCCAGGGCCCCTTTCGTGGAATGTATGACATGAATGTCTCTGCGTCAAACTTGTCGGTCTGAGCTTCCGAAACAACGGCCTCAACCTGATCCATGAGTTTGACATACGTCTCCGTTGGTTGAGTCCGTCCAGTTTCTTCGAACTGGCGATTTGATACACTACGATGTTCCCACATTTATTTCACCTCAGAATTTTCTTCCTTTGCTGGAGGATTGCTCCTCTTTTTGCTCCTCAACGACGCTAGCGCCATCCTCGGATGGTTGGTCGGCTGATTCGTTTTCTTTTGAGTCTTCGCCTTGTTTCTCGGCTGGTGTCCTGCGCGCCTCCATTGGCGGCGCAGATACCGGTTCAGGGGTGGCTGGGGGAGCTTCTTCAACTTCCTCGACAGCAGGTTCGGCGGCTTCCTGTGCCACGGGTTCTTCCACAGCGGGTTCTTCCACAGTAGTTTCTTCCACAGCAGGTTCTTCCACAGTGGTTTCTTCCTCGGTGGTTTCTTCCTCGGCGAGTTCTTGCTCAACAGGTGCCTCAGAACCGTCGAGCATCTCGACGATGGCATCCTCGGCTGTTTCCCTTGCGATTTCACTCGCAGCTGTTGTGGCTGCTTCCGCTGCGGCGATACTGGCCGCTTCCGCTGCGGCTTCTGCCGCTACTGCGGCTGCCTCTGATGCGTCGGCCGCAGCGGCTTCTGCGGCGGCCTGGGTTGCAGCTGTTGCTGCTGCTGCAGCCGCTTTTTCGGCCTTAGCGATGATTTCGTCGTCTCGAACTTGAGCGTTCATGGCCTGCTCCATAATGAGTGTGGCCGTGGTGCGCATGGATGCGTCCACGATAGGAGCGCCCTGGTAGATGTATTGAACGCCCAGTCCAATCAAGCCTGCAACAGCTCCTGAGGCGATGACCCAGCCGGCGTTGTTGCGTTGAAGATCTGCTTCGTCCACGTTCGTGGCGATACCGGTTTCAATCAATGAAATTCCTTGCAACCCATGCACCCATGTGTTTGAAATGACTTCAAGCACGGCCCAAATTGCGTACAGCACCATCAGCCAGGATGCGGCGTTAAGCCATGCTCGGTTCCCCAGCACGAAGGCGGCGATTCCTGATGCCTCTGGCGTATGGTTGGGTGAATGGTGGGCGGGTGGTTCTTCGGTAGGCTCGGGTGTTGCTTCCGGCTCTTGTGTTGAAGTGGACTCGTTTGAGTGCTCAACTGAGGGCGCGGAATCGGTGGATTCCGCCGGTGATGAATCGGTGGATTCTGCTGGCGCTTTGTTCAACCATTCGCCGTCATCGGCCACGGTTTCTTCTACCACAACATTGCTGTTTTCTGCTTCTGATTCAGCCAACTCATCATCCCCCATGAGCACAACCTCTTGTCTAATGGCCAACACATTATCATTTAAAGATACTCCAGCAAAGCAAGCTCGGCCGGCCTGTTCAATGCACGTTGGAGGCTTTCATCGGTTGCGACGGTTTTTGCCCTTCCGCTTGTTGTTGGCTTTGTTTTGGCTTCTGCGGTCGTCGTCCCAAAATCGATTCGGGCGCTCCATGCCCTCGGGCATGTTGTCAAAGGAATCGATGCTAAGGCGTAGCCCCCCCAATTCGTTTTGCAACTGTCGTACGTTTTCGCCTCCACGGCCAACCAACGTAGCGATCATGTTCGAAGGTGCGTAAACGGTGGCTGAGGAACTTCCAGAGAACACCACTTCACAATCCACGCCAACCCACTGACGAATGACACCTAGCATGTGTTGTTTGGCCAACGCTTGGACTGGGTTGGCTTGGGCTTCTCGGCCTTCAATGGGTACCACGGCAATTTCCGAGCCAAAGGCAAACATTTCATGCGTCAATTTACCGCTCGGGAACTCAACCACTTCAATGACCGGTCGAGCCAGTTCCTCCTGCATCCCCGTTGGGGGTTTGACCGTCATACGCAGTTCCAAAACTTGCTGAATCGCACCGGACTCAACATGAAGAATGGTGTCCAGAACTTGGCTGACGAGCCCCAATTCAACCTTTCCAATGAGACGCTGAATGGCTTCAAGCGCTGAGTTGGCGTGCGTCACGCCCAAAAGGCCCACGCCAGCTAGACGCACATCGGCAAATATTTCGAAGTCGCGGGCTCTTCGAACTTCATCAAATATTACGAAATCGGGTCGTACCAAGAAAATGATTTCTGCCGTCTTCTCCAAATCTCCTTCAAGTGGAGCGTATTGAGTGATTCGGCTGTCCAACTGCAAATCTCTGGGCGCTTCCATCGTCTTCACAAGCGCTCCAACCTCGGTGTCAAGGTATTCTGCGATGGCTTGAGCCAAGGTGGTTTTGCCAGACCCCGGTCTTCCGCAAATGAACACGCCTCTGTGATGGTTTCGAAGCCGTTCAACCAGCCGTTCGTCAAGGTCGTAATCCCCAAGGCTCAATTTCGTGACCGGCCGAACAACAGTGATCTCACGAGCGTCCGAGAAGGGAGGCCATGCCGATGTGATGCGCAAATCGCCTAACTGGATGACTCGGCAACCGTGCCGGTCGATTTCAAGGAAACAATCGCTGCGATGGCGGTTGTTTTCAGCGAGATCAACCAGTCGCTCCTCAAGCGCTTCAAGCGCTAATGTGTCCCACGGGTCGGGTGATTCTTCAACTTCAACGAGGCGAAGTTGGCCGATGTGGCCGCGTTTGACGCGAGGAGGGCAATCGGCCTTGAGAAACACCGTCTGCACGTCGTCCATCAGCAAGGATTCCAGCGTTTCTGGAATTTCAGGGTGGTCACCATGTGTCGCCATACACGCATTGGCTGATGAGCGCAGCCCTTGACCCTTCGCACCGAGGGAAAGCGTTGAAAACGGTCCAGTTTCAAACGCCGTTCGGTTGCATCATGTATCCCGTGACCCAGAAAGAGCCAATGAACGACAGGGAAAGGATGTAGGCTCCAACAGCAGGGAAGGCCCACACCGCAATGGAAACTTGAGCGAACGCCACAATGCTGACCACGACAGCGAGGCTTTCCCACGGGCCGCTACCGGTGAGGCGGAGAGCACTGAAGGTCTCGCTTCGTTCGGAAAGGCCCCAAATCATTGCGGAAAGAGCGCACAATGCGATGAGGGTCAACACAGCGTCCATCATGCTGCCTTGAAGAATGAAAACGCCAACCGAAGCGACCAGGCTGGCACCGAACATGCGTTGCACAGTCGTGAAATCAAGGCCCATGGCCACCCCAAGCGGAGGGTCTTCTTCAATTCTCGCAAAGAGAACCGTCGGATGGGCTGCGGTTTGCCTCGGCGAAGCCATGGAGCCATGTCTCATGGTCCAGCAACACCTCATGGCTCGGGTACACCCGGGGTTCTCCGTTGCGGACCCATTCTAAAAACGCCCGTTGTTCATCCTCAAGCGGCGCAGAGACGACCTTGAGGTGATGTGTTGTTGAGCCCTTTCGCACGTTCAGCCCCCCCGTACCAAAATCCAATTCGGCTCTTCCAAGCGTGCCTTCCACGATAATCTGCCGTCGTTCTTTCTCTGACGACCATGCTACGGAAACAACACCGGATTGATGTTGATTTGTTTTGAAACAAAGGTTGGCCTTATCCGTTTCAACCTCACTCTGTTGGACGTTCATGGTCATGAGCGGCGTTTCCAACATCCAGGCCATCAAATCCAACCCGTGGACGGCCAAGGTGGTCAAGGGTTCAGCCCCTTCCGGGCGATGTCGAGGTGTTGTACGGGTGTAGGAAAAGGAGTGAATATCTCCCAGATCGCCTTCCTTCACCATCGCATGAATGCGCCGAACCCCTTCATGGTGGCGCAACAGGAAACCAACCATTACCGTCGCGCCTTCTGGTAGGCTAGCCAACGCACTACGGACCTCGTTCATGCTGTTGCCCAGTGGCTTTTCCACAAGCACAGGAAGCTGATGATTCAAGACAAGACGCATCAACTCGACATGCGATGCAGGAGGCGTCACGATGAGTGCGGCGTCCAACTCCTCTTCGGCCAACATTGTCTCGGTCGATGAAAAAACGGCATCAACATCAATGTCCATCAGTCGTGTTGTGTCAACATCGCAAACCACGATTCGACCTACCTCTTCCGTGGTTTTGAACTTCTTCAACGTGCTCAAATGGCGCTTGCCCCATCTACCGCATCCAATCAACCCAATGACAAGCGACATTGCAGCCACCTTAGACCTGGTGTGTTGAGCAGCCGTTGTCATCGTGGTCAAGCAAAAGCAATGCCGTACACATTTCGTTCATCTCCACCGTTACGACTCATGCCCTGTCTGAGTCAGCATCAACCGTTGCGTCGTCCTCTCTGCTCTCCTCAGATACAATCGGTTCGGTGGTGTATTGGCTTTCGTGTGGAATGGCAATTCTTGCCGTTTCCACCAAGGTTTCAAGGTGCGTTGCCGTGACACCGGCTGCAGAAATGGCGTAGACATAGTCGCCCATGAAGATTGAACGGCGAATGCTTTGATCGTTCCACCAGTACCGTTGTTGGTCGACATCGCTAAACAAGGAGGAATGGTTGACTTCACCATGAATCGACAACGTACCGTTGGCTTCATCGACGCTCACCAGCATCAACTTGGAAACGTATTCGTACGACCATGAATAGCGGCCGTCCTCGTTTGTGCTGGTGTAACGGTAGGTTGACAATGGAACAGCAAGGGTTTGTTTGGGCGCCCAATACTGGAAGGCTTTGGACTCGTAACTGGCTTCGGACCACGACCATTGCCACCCGTCACCGTCGTTGTTGTTGACCGGTGCAATTCGGAGAACGGCGTCGCGTGCAGGTGCGGTGGGGTCGCTGATGTTGAACAACGAGAGTTGGGTGCTCGACCAGTCAAGCCCCGTTCCGTCTTCATTGGCAGGGCCCATGCCAATGGTCAGCAAGTGGTCTCTTGACAGCGGATGAATGTAGGTTGACACCCCTGGCACCTCCAGTTCACCAAGGATGGTTGGGTTGGTTTCGTCTGAGACGTCGATCACCCACAGCGGGTCGATCTGCTCAAAGGTGACAAGATAGGCTCGATCCCCATCAAACCTGGCCGACCAAATCCGTTCGCCCGGCGCGATACCGTCCACTCGGCCTGTTTCAACCAACACTTGGCGTTGAGAGTCAAGATCGACACTGCGGGTCAACGTCACGAGTTGCGACGACATGGGTTCTGGGTTTTCAAGCCACCATCGGCCCCATTGACCGGTGGTGGTGGCCACCCGCAACACGCCTTCGTACTCAGACAGAGAAAACTGGTTGAGGACCGTCCCGTTCACTCGACCCGAACCCGTGTAGAGGGTGGTGGTGGGCGAACTGATGTCGAACGTGTGAAGGTTCGTCATCTCGTCAAAACCGTCGTTGCCCCAGAACCACCACCAATCAAAGGCGCTTTCTGCGAGCACAAGGACGTCTTGAGAAGCGTAGACTTGAGGGTAATTGCCAACCACATGGTCGACATCAAACTCAAACGTCGAAGATGCGAGTTCAAGAGCAAAAATACTGGTGATGCCTCGGTTGAACCCGTCTTCTGGCGCAACAAAGTCAGCGCATGCACCCTCGCTCATTTGATGGGTTGACACCTGGCCGTTCGTGAGTTCATACACTTGAGGGATGAGGTCGGCGAGGGTGAGGTTGTCAAGTGCTGCCCGGTTGGACTGCATCGTTTTGTAGGCAATGCGTTCGCGAATCTCTCGACGAAGAGGAGCGTCCTCTTCCCAATCAAGATCGTAGTATCCGTTGGGCAAATTCAGCCACGAAGTCATGCCGTGCACGTCCATCCAAGCGTGGGTGACGGTGCGAACGGTGCCGTTGGTTTCCCTTGCGGTGATGTATTGACCCTCGATGTACAATTCCCTGTCAACCGTCGCATCGGAACCGTCACTGACATCCAACACGGTGAATTTGGTGAGGGTGTTGGTTCGCCAGTGGTTGTATTCACCATCCCATCCCATCGCGTCGATGACCGGGCTGTTGCCGTGAATGGCCCACGGGTTCAAGGTTGAAATCACAACAAGGCGGTCGCCATCGAGCATCATGGCCCTTGGGGTGCCTTCCAGTGAGAGGTTGGATTCCTGCGTCAATTCCCCAAATGTTGGAACGCCAAACACATGCAAACGCTGGCCCTGGAGGAAGTAGATGTGGTGCCCGTCGGTTTTGACGAAATCGGCTTCATCTACGCCTTGCTCTTGATTGTTGGTGCCGGAATAATCCGTGCCTTCGGTTCGTCTGGTGGCCGTGTTGGTTGATCCAGCGGTTGTGGATTCAGCAGCGCCGTCGTCCATGGCCATTTCTGAATCAAACATGATGTCGCCGCCCCAGAACCTGTACTGCTCTTCGACGGCCTGGAGAAGTTGAACGCGGTATTCTTCCTCGATTGAAGCCTTGAGGGACGATTCGAGGTCATCGCAATCGTCGTAATCAAACAAATGAGGGCTGGCGACGGACCGGGATGCGGTTGGCGGCCAATCCTCTGGGAGTTCAACGTCTGGCATTTCGACCACGGGGTCCATGGTGCCCAAACAGCCGGCGCCAAAAAACAAGCCAACCATCAGCAAAGCCAGAACTTGGCGCTTCTGCATGAACGGTGTTCTGCCACGAATTGATATTAAGGGCTTGGTCAGTTGATTGACTGTTAAACGGGCAACATGCCCTGCTGGTAAGCATAACCCACTCCGACGGCCACAAGACCGATGGCTGCCATCAAAAAAAGACGTTTCTTGCCTTTCTTCGGTTTGCTGGTGGCATGGACTGCCGGGACCACGGTTGGGAGGTCAGGCAACAAGGTGACATCGGGTAGAGGAAGGGGGAGAGTCGCTGGGAGAGGGAGAAGCGGTCCTTCATCGGCTTCCACTTGAATTCGGTTTGGATACAGTGAATCCAGATCTTCTAGCCCAGGTGCTTCAGGAATGGGGCCCAAAACCCGTGACCAAACCGATGCAAGGCCTTCTGCGGAAACCGGTTTTTCCAGCCAAGCCACCGCCCCAGCTGAGTATGCTGCGTCCCGTGCCAGCGACGCCATGCGGCGTGGTGCGATGAAGACCACGCGCTCCTCGCCGCCGTGTTCCCGCATTTCAAGAGCGGCCAAATGGCCGTCCAATGAAGGCAGGTCAAGAGAAAGAAGCACCAATTCAGGATCAATCCGTATGTAGTCGTCCACCGCTTGGTCCCCGTCTTCACAGATGACGACGTTGAAATTCTTGGCCTTGAAGAGGTTGGCCAACCGATGGGTGGACATGGGGTTGTTGTCCACCAAGAGAACGGTTGGAGCCGCCGTATCGTCAACTTCTGAAACCAAACCCATGGGTATCAATCCTTGGCAGGATGGCCCTGCACATCAAACAACCGCTACTCTTCTTCCTCGGACAATGGTTTTGAAAGGTCCTCGACCGGTGCGTCCTGTGGTTGAGTGAACGTCTCCTTGACGACTTGGTTCTGTGCCTCTTGTTCCATGTGTTGCCTCCGCACTTTCGGCGCTTGGGTAAATTGCATTTGCAGCTCACTGATCACCGAGCGAAGCATTTGGAGTTCTTGAGGCGTAAGGTTCCCATCGGTCTTCTTTTGGAACATTCGCAGCACTTCAATTCCTTCTCGGGCCTCAGGTAGGTTGTAGTGAAAACTTCCTTCTTGATCCGGCATGTACCCCATGTGGAGCAACGTTGAGCGTTGGAGCATTTGGACGATTTGAAAAAATCTTGCGGAATCTTCGTCGGCGAACATGTCGGCCATGGTGCTTGGAGGGTGCGCAGGTACTTTTGGCCTGCGCTTCACTCAAACAGTTGCTTCAGCAGCCACTCAGGGTCGAATTGCAACAAGTCGTCGTACCCTTGCCCGACGCCGGCAAACACGATGGGTCGGCCCGTTGCAAACGCAATCGAAAGCCCGGCGCCCCCTTTGGCGTCGGTGTCCATTTTCGTCAGCACTGCGCCATCGAACTTCATGATCTCTTGGAACATTTTGGCCTGTTCCACTGCATCGTTGCCCGCCAGTGAGTCGCCCACGAAAAGAGTAAGATGTGGGTTGGTTACCTTGCGGACTTTGTTCAATTCATTCATCAGGTTGGTTTTGTTTTGCATTCGACCTGCGGTATCAACAAGAACCACATCAATACCCTTGGCCTTTGCAGATTCAATGGCGTCCCTTGCAATGGCTGCCGAATCACCACCACGCTGGCTTGAAACGCACCGGATGCCCAAACGCTCACAGTGGGATTCAAGTTGCTGAATCGCGCCTGCTCGGAAGGTGTCCCCTGCTGCAGCGATGACGCTCAGGTCGTTGTTGAGCAACCGATGAGCGATTTTGGCTGCGGTTGTTGTTTTCCCAGTGCCGTTAACACCCACGAGCATCACCACGACTGGCGTGTCACCCTCGGCAACAAAGCGGCGGATGGAGGCATCGAAATCCCAATATCCAGCCTCCAACAACGATTGCAATGAGCGTTTTAATGCTGCTTCGAGAACTTTTGAGAGGTCCGCACCCTTACGGAGACGGGCCCCCACGAGAGCACCACGGAGGCTGTCGATGATGGCGCTGGTGGCTTCAGAGGATATATCAGATTCCAGAAGCACCCATTCGAGTTCTTCGAGGAGATTGTCCAAGCCCGAGCCTTCCTTGATGACTCGCCCTCCTTCTTCGACCACACCGCCTCCCAGGTCCACGCTGACGGTGGACCCGCCGCCCGTCTCGATGTTGGCTTGTTTTGAAGTGCCACGGGGTGTTTGTGCAACCTCAACGAGTTGGCGCCCCGTTGTGGTCCGCATCATGGAAAGGTCAACTTTTGAGCCGCGGGGCCTCGCCATTTCGGTGGCACCCCGTTTCTTCAGGGCTTTTTTTGCACGGTCTTCGGCCCGCTTTCTGTCTTTTTCTTGACGTTCGAGGAGTTTTCGTTCCTTGCGACTGAGGGCACGGTTGATGACGGGTTCGTCGTCGTCCCAGTCGTCCCAATCGTCGTCCGAAGATTTCGATTCTACCTCTGGGGCCGCTTCAAGAGCATCAAGATCTTCCCACTCATCGTCGACCTTGACCGATTCTCGCAGAAGGGTTGCTTGCCCTTCTTCAGAATCCGCTTCAACCGACAGGTTGGTTTGGTCGGTTTCGTCGACCACGTCCTTTACGCGTTTCTTGAATCGATCAAACAAGCCCATCGTATCACCTCAGTCGTCAAGCGTCAGTTCCCCACCAAACATGCTACGACGTCGCCCCCGTGGTGCGGATGGTTGGCGGTCTTCTTCCTCCACGTCCGGCGCTGACTCCTCCGCTTGAGGGGGTGGCGGTGGGGCAGATGCCGGTGAAGTTGAATTCGCCTCCATCGCCGTAGCCATCCGATTGAAGGTTTGAGCGCCCGCTGCGAGTTGTTGTTCGGTTTGTTGAGCTTGGGTGGCAAGTTCGTTGCGCAGAGCTTGAATGTCGTGTCGCCGCTGTTCGGTAATGGTGAGGGCTTCTGACCACGGCCTCTCCCCGAAAATGTTGGACCCAAGATCGATCAGTGCGGTGCCTTCGGTTGAGCCGGCTTTGTAAGGTAAACTTACCCCAGAACCGATGGATACGTGTGCCGTGGTCTCGGCCGATGGTTGTTGCACGAGGGCTTTGAGCACGGCCTCGGTAACGGTGTGTTCGGACAGCACAGCGTCCACTTGTTCGAGTTGGCCGCCGATTTGAGTGTGGCGTGCTCGAAGCCCTTCAACTTCCTTGGCGAGTCGTTGCAGTGTGGCTCGTTCGTCCATGCGGTTCACCAACCCTACCGTGCCGGGGTAGAAGAAGTCGGCGACGGGTTCACTCTTCTTCGCTGACGGCTTGAATTGGGCCGCCGGCGTTGGCGATGTGTTCTCTGAAATGATGAATGATTTGCGGGTCCTTTGAGGTTCGAGGGTCGATTTCTGCGACGGAGTCGATGTTGATTTTCCGGCGGTTGATGTTGTGGCGGGAGCCAAGGGTGGAGTACACCCGTTCGCTGGCTTGCTTGTCGTCTTGAGCTGGGATGTCAAAGGTGAATCCTTGTCGCTGGCTTCCGAACGGAGCGGTTCCCTTCACTCGATATGCCTTCATGCTCCAGCCGACCCAGCATTTGACTTTAAACGCGCTGGCGCGGCCTTCGGGAGTCATAGAACCGAAACCTTGAGCCCAACAGGCCCCCTAGGACCTTCATGGGTAAGGCAGCGTGGTTGGTTCTGCTGCTGCTCGTACCTTTCCCCGCAGCACCGCCGACGGCACAACCCGCCCAGCAGGACAACCTCGGTACGACGTGGGTTCTTGACCTCGGTGAAGACGTGTGGACGGTTACCGATTGGACGAATCTCGTAGACCAAGGGCATCAACCCCTGCGCCACCTCTCACCTCACCTTCTCCTCACATGGACCGAAGGGACAGAACCCGTTGATGTCGGTGGAATCGGGGTTGAACGAGCGCCCCCTGTTCAATGGCGAAGCGGTCTTGCTGCACCATCCATCGGTGAACACATCGCATTGCGAATCGTCCTTGAACCGTATTTGCCGGCGAACGTCAAGCTGACCATTGGTGAACTTCTCTCGGCTCATGGCCACCTTGTGGGCGAGGGCTTGGACACGCAACACCCTCTGGCTTCCATCGTCACCTTGGAACTTCGCGAACGTGTCGTTCTCTCCGATTTTGAGTTGCCCGGTGTGGCCTGGGTTGAACCCGTCCTGTCAACAACCGCTCGCAACGGTCTGTCTGCGTCTCTCAGCGAGCACGGCTCAATGAATGAACATCCGTTTTGGAACATGGGTTTGGATGGAACGGGTGTGGTCTTGGGGGTTGCCGACAGCGGGTTGGACGCCGACCATGCCTGCTTCCGAAACGCTACGGATTCTGAAGCCCTTCATGCTGATGCCGGGGCCGAGTATCCCGCGCTGGGTCGTGTTGGCCCAGATCATCGAAAAATCCTGATCCTCAACACCACCATTGACGGCAACGACACGCCCGGCCACACCGATTACCGGCACGGGACCCACGTGGCTGGTACGTTGGTTTGCAGGGACGTGCAGAGCGAACGCAATGCAGAGGAGCCCACAAATGGAAGCGCCTTGGCCCACGGGGCAACCCTGGTGTTCCAGGACATTGTGAACGAAGACGGCTGGAATCCGCCTCCTGTTGACGAATTGCTCGTTGAAGCGTCCCGAGCCGGTGCCATTGTCCACTCAAATTCGTGGGGGGACGACACCACGGCATACACCGCAAGAACGGGTTTGTTTGACGCTTATGCTGTCGCCGTTCCTTGGTCGCTGGCGTTTGTTGCTCCGGGCAATGCTGGGGAAGGTGTCCTCGAGCCCGCCAATGGCCGAAACGTCGTTGCGGTCAGTGCGACATCAAAATCCCTCGATCCACAACGGTGGGGCGGGACGGCTTACGGGCCAACAGAAGCTGGAACCGACGGCGTGTTCCTCCTCGCCCCTGGAAAATCCATTCGATCGGCTGCTGCTGACGGCTTTCTCAACACCAACAACAACAACCTTCGATCTTCATCCGGCACGAGCATGGCCACGCCTTTGGCAGCAGGCGGAGCGGGTGTGATTCAGCAAATGTACGAGCAGGGCTGGATTTTGGGTACTCGGGAATTGACGACGGAGCAATCGGCCAGCACCCTTGCACCATCATGGTCGAACACCGACGACATCACCGTCCGATTGGGCCAAGGATTCACGCCTTCAGGTGCCTTGCTGAGAGCCACACTCGCATTGGCCACCACGCCTTTGAGCGAGGAACACCGCAACGGGGGAGATGGGGGCGATGAGTGGCGTACACCCTACGACGGCTGGGGTGTCCTGAATCTGAGCCGAGTGTTCAACCCGGCAGACCTGCAACACAACACCACGGCTTCCCCAAATCTTTGGATACACGACAGTTTTCGACTTAACGGATCTCACGATGAGTGGGTCGCTACACACCTCACAAACGCCAGCAACGTCACTTCGATTGCTTCCACACCATGGTACGGCGAAGACGCTGCGGGCCCCTTTCTTCAAACCGGCGACCGGTGGGAACGGCGCTTTACACCTGTAGATGATGAAGACGTCCGAATTCGAATGGCCTTTCCAGCCAAACCCGAACCCATGATGGTGGACGACCTTCAACTCAAGGTGAGGTTGGACGACGGTAGGGTGTTGTTGGGAGACCGCTCCCAAAGCAACGGTACGCCAACGGTGTTTTCCTCGACCATCAACACGGGCAACTTTGATTTGTTTCCATCCACCAACGAGACGACCATTGGGCTGAACATTCCCGCCTCCATGCTTCACAACGCCACACATTTTGATGTGGAGGTTGTTGCGCGGTTTGTTGCCCACGGCAACCTCACGGGAGCCGTTGGTTTGGGCGGAGATGCGACCGGATTTGCCCTCGTGGTGCAGGGGGTGGACCGTGACAGCAACGACCACGGTGACGATGACCTTGATGGTGTGGCCAACATTGACGATCTGTGTCCTGACGAACAGGCCATCATCGATGATCAAGACGGTGACGGGTGTCTTGATGACGACGATCAAGATGGAATTCCTAACGTCGCTGATGATTGCCCCGACCACTCCGCCATCGGCTTTGATGTCGACAACAACGGATGTTTGGACGATAGCGATGGTGACGGTGTTACCGATGAGGGAGATGCGTGCGTGACACCCGATCTAAACTGGCCCGTTGACAGCACGGGCTGCTACCCCGTGGACCGAGCCGCTGTCGTCTCAAACATCATGGCACCTCGAAACGATTCTGTCATTGAATCCGTGTTGAACATTGGATGGGCAGTGGTTGACCAGGACGGTGATTCGGTGAGCATTGAAGTGCAGATTCGCACACACAAAGGGGCTCAAACCAACCTTACCTCATACAGCAGTGTTGTGAACGCCACTTCTGCGCCCACCAACGGGTCGTGTCGTTGGCTCATCCCCGACGATTTACCTCCCTTTACTCAATACGACCAAACCTACGACGTGGTGATGGTGGTTCGTACATTGAACGCTTCTCCTGCGGCAGTTCGGCTTCCTTCTGAAACGGTGATCGCCACCAACCTCACCCTGAACCATGTTGAGGACGAACCGATTCCCTTGCCCACATCATCCAGCGATGCGGGGTTGAGCATGGTTCTTCTCACGCTCGTGGCGATGGGCGCTGGCGTCCTGACCGTTCGGTTCGTGACTCGAGGGAAAAAGGAGTCATCAAATGAGAATGTCAAGCCGCCATTTGCTGTTCAAAGAGCCAATGGCCAGCAGAACTGAGACGGTTTTTGTGACGAATCGGTGAGGTCAACCTTGAAGTCACATGGCATGGTGGAAGAGTCATCCGGACCCCGGATGGTGAACGACCATGAGTGAGCGCTTGTATGTTGGAATCGACCTTGGAACTTATCAATCAACCATCGCTTCCAGCGCTGGAAAAATGCACACTGTGGAAACCGTTGTCGGACGACCAAAAGATCCGGTGGCTCGAAACTTCCTCGGCCGTGACGTGTTGTTTGGCGACGATGCTCTCAAGAACAAGCTCGCATGCAACCTTTACCGCCCCATGGCCGCCGGTGTTGCACAGGACGATGAAGGCAACTTGGCCGCTGCCAAGGCCTTTGTTTCCCACCTTCTCGAGACCGTTGACCCAGAAGAATTCGATGAAGTCCTCGGCGTCATCTGCTCCCCAAGCCACGTTTCATTCACGGACAAGTCCAACCTTGTGGCGACCCTCCGAGGCCAAGTCAACGCCATCATGGTCGTGACCGAGCCCTTCGCCACCGCTTACGGCATCGAAGAAATCGCTGGTTCAATCGTGGTTGACATCGGAGCAGGCACCACCGACATCGCTCGTGTGTACGGAACATTCCCCACCGACGAAGACCAACTGACCATCACCGAAGCCGGCGATTGGCTCGACCTTGAACTGATGAAGTTGATCAGCAAGAAATTCACCGGTGCACAAATCACCAAAGACATGGTTCGCAAGTGGAAGGAAGCCTCTTCCTATGTCGGTGGCGACGTTCAGGAAGTCACCGTTGAACTGTCCGTTGAAGGAAAGCGACAAATCGTCGACATTGGCGACCTCATCCAGGAAGCTTGCGATTTGATCATGCCCAAGATTGGTAACGCCATCAAGAAAATTGTTGCCGGCGCCGACCCTGAGTACCAGCCCATCCTCCGCAACAACATCATCCTGTCCGGCGGAGGTTCCCTCATTCAGGGCTGTGCCGACCGAATCGCATCCGAAATCGCCGATATTGGCGACGTTCGTGTGTGGTGCGTTGAAGACGCCATCAACTCCGTGGCCATTGGTGCCCTGAAGTTGGCCTCCGAGATGCCCGACGACATGT
The DNA here is from genome assembly GCA_003602475.1 of Candidatus Poseidoniales archaeon. Lineage (GTDB taxonomy): Archaea > Thermoplasmatota > Poseidoniia > Poseidoniales > Poseidoniaceae > Poseidonia. The sequence goes on from QQSC01000013.1 coordinate 46,266, forward strand.
ACACCGCAATCAACTGATTCGGCGAAGTGACAGTGAGCCCAAACCAGCCCCCTCAGTGGGCGTCACCGCGGGAAGGTTCAAGTGCAGTCAATTTGGCATCGTTGCTCGTATGGCGATTGAAAGTGCTTCACCCAACAACGGTCGTGGGCTCGGTTCAGCCAACGATGAACGCGCTGCCCTAGAGGGGATGCTCAAGGGATACCCTGTCAACCAGCTGGTGGAAGAGGTCCTTGTGGCATGGGACGAGTTGGCTCGCCGCAACGAGGAACTCGTCGTTGTCAAGCAACGACTGCGCGTCCTCGAACTGGATTTGGCCGAACGCCAAGACACGATGGCTCCCGAACTCGCACGACTGAACGAAGCAGAAAATGAACTGGGCGACGCGTTGGCCAAGATCACCCATCTCGAACGGGTTGTCGCTGACACCCGAGATGAACTGGCCGCTCAACAATCCTCACTCTCGCATCAAGAGCGGGAAGACATGACCCGGGAAGTGGCCCAACTACGGGACCTGACCGCTCAACAAAACGAAGTGATCGGTGAAATGGAAGGGCGCGTCACGCAAATGGTGAGTGCCTTGGAACGCGCCGCTGAAGCCGGATTAACATCGGTCACGGCAGACGAAGTCAGAGCTCTCAAGCATCAGGTCGACGAGACTCAACGTCAACTGGACGTTGAAAAGGCGGCGGCTGAGGCCCTTGAAGAAGAGCGGCAGCGGCTTCGAGACATCGCTGACCGGCTCCGAGGCTTGCTTGACGCCAGAGACCGGCGCCTTGGGGAATTGGAAGAACAACTTGAACGTGTGATGCAAGGTCCTCGTTCGGTCTCCGCTGAACACGATTACCTCGTCGAACAAATTGAAGATTTGAAGCGCCGTTTGCTGGAGCGAAACAGAGAATATGAGTCCCTTCGGCGTCGAGAACGACGGCTCCACAACGATGTGTTTGAGCGCGACGAGCGTTTGCAACAAATGAGCCTCACCATGACCGACATCGAAGCGGCCCTGCAAGACAGAATGGCTGAACTTCGAGAAATGGAAGGCCAACGTGCTACGATGGAACACGAGCTCAACAGCGCTCGACGGAACGAACGTACTCGCGAAGTGGTTGGACGCGTGTTCACGGACTCTCTCTCCCTCGTTCGCGGACACGAAAGTCGTGAACTGAAGCGAGAACTCTACGCTCGTTCACCTGACCTCGAGCGAACCATCAAGGCCCCCACCGCTGAAGACATGGCTACTTTGGCCAGTGGTGAAGAAATTGAACTGGCTACAGAGGAAACCGTCATTGAACCGGGCATGAACGTTGACGATGTTCGCCCACCGTCTCCCGGAGGCACCGGGGACCCGGTCATGGAAGATCACGACGAGTGAACGGCCGAGCAGGCATTCACCATGGCGGCCAGATGTGCTCGAAGCGTATCGAGGTCCTCCGCCTCTTCAGTAATCGTACCCGTCACAACCCAATCCGCTCCTGCCGAAACCGCACGATGGATGTCCTCTGGTGTCCGTAGGCCTCCACCAACCATCAACGCGAGGTCGCTGACCGTTCGGGCTTCTCGAATCAAATCGGGATGGACAGGGTGTTGAGCACCGCTTCCTGCCTCCAAATACAGCAATGAAAAGCCGTACATTCGTGCACAGAGCGCATAGTCTCTGGCCAGCGATGTGTCCTCGGGTTGAAGCAATTCAGCCGCTCCGACTTCTCCAACGCGCCCCCCGGGTGCGCACACCACGTATCCCGTTGGGATGGCTTCGACCCCGAACCGTTCAATGTATGGGGCACCGCGAACCTGTTCTCCGACCAGGAACGTTCGTTTGGTTGAATTCATGAGCATCATGAACGTGATGGCGTCTGCTGCTGGAGAAAGAGCATGGGCGCCACCGGGGAACAACACCACCGGCACATCCCAGCGCAGTTCATCGGCATCGGGGTCTTGACTGGAGGCAAACATCCGGAGTTCCAAGGCCTCCTGAATGGCCGTGCACGTGGCATGGACCACATCGTCAGGTGTGTCGGTTGAGCCGCCGACAAAGATCATCGCAGAACCGCATTCCACCGCAACCATGGCTCGTTGAGCGGCCACATCCGGGTGTTGCTTTGCAGGGTCGATGAGCGTCACATGTCGAGCCCCTTGAGCGGTGTCCATCACGCGATGCAACACCGTGGCTTCGGTCGTGTTCATGCCCGTAGTGCGTCGCCGTCGGAGCATAGGCGTTGCCCTCGTCGCTTACGAATGCGAGGCTTCTCAAAGTCCCAACTCTTGGAGGGGTCATGGGTGAGGAAGGTCCCTTTCGACGTCTTGTCACTTACATGCGCCCACACAGGCCAACCATTCGACTGGCGGCCTTCTGTTCGGTCTTCAATAAATTCTGGGATTTGGCACCACCGCTGCTCATCGGTTTGGCCGTTGACGTTGTTGTTCAGCGAGAGGATTCCTTCTTGGCGAGTCTCGGGCTGATCGACCCGTGGCATCAACTGGTGCTTCTTTCGGTACTGACCTTTCTCATATGGGGTCTTGAATCTCTGTTCGAATTTTTTTACGGCGTCCTGTGGCGCAACCTTGCGCAAACCGTTCAGCATCAAATGCGCCTTGACACGTTCACTCATGTCCAAGGGCAAAGCATGTCGTGGTTTGATGAACGTCAAAAGGGAGACATTCTGGCCATACTCAACGACGACATCAATCAACTTGAGCGTTTTCTCGACAAGGGAGCGAACGATCTGTTGCAGGTGACAACGACCGTTATTGTGGTGGGTGCCGTGTTTCTGGCCATCAGTTGGCAGGTGGCCGTCTTTGCGGTTTTGCCCATTCCGGTCATCGTTTGGGGTTCCTTCAGGTACCAGCGCAACCTTGAACCTCGATATGCAGAAGTTCGGGCGGCCGCTGGAAAAATGAACGCCTTGCTGGAAAACGACCTTTCTGGCATGGCCACGGTCCAATCCTTTACCGCTGAAGAACACGAATTAGCTCGAGTGGAAGGCCTGAGCCAAACCTACCGAGAAGCCAATCAGGCCGCCATCCGTCTGTCAGCTGCCTTCACGCCGTTGATCCGAATGGCGATTTTGGTGGGGTTCACCGCCACCCTCCTGCTTGGTGGATGGCTTACCCTCGACGGCGCCATGGCCGTTGGCGCCTATTCCGTATTGGTGTTCATGACCCAACGGCTGCTGTGGCCACTCACGCGATTGGGGGAGACCTTTGACTTGTACCAACGGGCCATGGCCTCTTCGACCCGTATTCTTGACGTTCTTTCCTCGCCCAACGAGTTGCACCAAGGAGAGCATGTCTCCGCCAAAGAGGCCTTGACAACTGCGGACGTGACTTTTGACAACGTGTCGTTTTCGTACACGGACCGAGAAATGCTGTTTGACGGGCTGGACTTGACCCTCAAAGGAGGCTCCACGACTGGTGTGGTGGGGTCAACAGGAGCGGGGAAAACCACACTCATGCGGATGCTGCTTCGGTTTGCTGAACCAACGGGAGGATGTGTCTCATGGGACGGAGTGCCGCTGAATCAATGGAATCTGCACAACCTCCGTTCTTCGATGGCGTTGGTGGATCAACACATCACCCTCTTCCCCACAACCATTCTCGAAAACATTCGCTATGGGCGCTTGGATGCTACGGACGAAGAGGTCAAATCGGCATCCACCATCGCTGAGGCCACGACATTCGTCGAGGCCTTGCCCAACGGATGGGCCACCCTTGTCGGGGAAGGCGGCCACCGCCTTTCTGGGGGCCAACGGCAGCGACTTGCCATCGCTCGTGCAGTGCTGAAGGACGCCCCGTTGTTGCTGCTTGATGAAGCCACATCGGCCGTGGACAACGAAACTGAAGCCGCACTCCAGCGGTCCATACACACCATTTCAAGGCACAGGACGACAGTTATCATCGCACACCGCCTCTCAACCGTTCGCCACGCCGATCGGATTTTGGTCTTTGAAAACGGGCATGTTGTGGAGGACGGGGCACACGAGACGTTGCTTGAGTTGAACGGAATCTACGCTCGGCTATGGGCGGTTCAAACGGGAACCCTGCTGGCCGATGGCTGAACTCNGTCNTCCAACANCNCTTCAGAAAGGTCCACTTNCCTCCCAGTTCGCGCGTTTTAGGTGTGTAGAAATACACCTCTTTATATACCGGACTGTAATAAAATTGCCCGAGAACCATGCAAAAAGATATGTTTTCAAAGACCACGAGCCTGCTTCTGATCGCCACCATGACCCTTGCGTTTGCAGGAACCGTGTCGGCCGTTGACGTCAACGAGATTGGCGAAAATGGACTTCCAACGTTCCTCAGCGACGGGGCTGGTAATGACACTCTTGAACTCATTACGTTCTTCCTCTTCTTCGTCGGTTACATCGCCATGGGCGCTGCCTTCGTTTTCTTCATGGCAGAGCGCAACTCCGTTGCACCACAATACCGCACAACCATGACCATCTCGGCCCTGATCGTCGGTATTGCTGCCTTCCACTACTACTACATGCGCGGTGTCTACGCCGACTACGGTTCTGTGTCAGTCGAGTACCGATACATGGATTGGATCATCACGGTCCCCTTGATGGCCCTCAAATTCCCGTCCCTCGTGGGCAAGGAAGCCATCACCGACGCAAAGGCCTTCGGTATGGGCTTCACGGGCGTCTGTTTCACGGGCGCTCTCATCATGATTGGATTCGGCTACCTCGGTGAGTCTGGCGCTTTGGGCGCTGGTGCTGGCGGATGGGCTGGACTCATCCTCGGCGGTGTTGGCTGGGCCATGATCATCGTGGCCACCGGAACCCCCTGGACCTCTGGAAGAGGCGTCGACAACTCCAAAATTGCACCCGAACTCATGTGGAGCGCCAACGCTCTTCGCTGGTTCATTGTGGTCGGCTGGATCATTTACCCCCTCGGCTACCTCTTCAGCCCAGGGGCAGGCCTCGGCCTCGGTGATGGTAACCAAGAGCTCTTGGCCGTGTTCTACAACATTGCAGACATCATCAACAAGATCGGATTCGGTGTTGTGGCATGGATGGGCGCCAAGGCGGCCACCGCTGCTCTCGCCTCTGCTGAGTGAATCAGAAGGTTCTCACCCCCTTCGAGGCGGAGTGGCCCAACGGCCACTCCGTCTCCTCGGGAACCTATCTGATGTCATCCGCCCCACGGGTGCGGGAACGCTCCTGGCGTGCAACCACGCTCTGCTCTATCCTACGCATGAGGTGCTCAAGTGTCGCCGATGGAGCACGCTTGAACCACCACCAGGCCAACATGCCCCATGCAAGGGTGTATGCAAATGCAGCTGCGATCGCAACGGTCAGACTCCAGTTCAGTTCGCTGTCCCACTCGTGGATGTATGCTAGTGGAAGAAAGTGACCGACNTACACCGTTAACGACATTCTTCCTACGGGAGCCAACTTGTCAAAGAGTGCAGGCCATTGAAGGCACCAAGCCCAGATGATCGACACACCAGCCAACGCAGCCAAGAGAAACGGCCCGTTGGCGGGGAAGAACGTCAGATAAGCCTCCCCTGAAGGTAACGCCCACGATGTGGATGTCCGCAAAGAAATCGATAGCAACACTGCCGACACGGCAACGCCCGTACCCGCTAAAACACCGAGCGCTCGAGAATTGACACGTGGATCACCGTGCTGGAGACAGCTTCCCAGTACGGCAAACATGACCCATGGAAACAACGGATATGTCCCCGTGAACACCATGTGGGCCATCCAGCCCGTCAAGGAGGTCACGGCAATGCGTTGATCCCACTGGACCGAACCCATCCAGTCCGGTGAGCCCCAAGCAAAAGCAACCGATGTGCACAAGCCCACAGCAGCCCATGTGAAGGGGCGAGGCGAACGAACCGGGGCCAGCCACAACGGTTGAAGCACCACAAGAATCGCGAACAACGAAAGAACACCAGGAGTAAAAGGATCGAACAAATGAGGAGCGCTCAGGTTAACCACGAGTTGAAAGAACAGCAACACGCTTGCTCTCACAAAACGCTGACCTGCAGAGAGCGGTCGGAGCGCTGCTGCCCATCCGAACAACGTGACAAACAGGGGCGCTGCAAGACCACCCAACCCGGAGACAACGTACGCCAGCAAACCGGTCTGATCGGTTCCATAAGGATTCCACGTCGCCGCGATGTGAACCATCACCATCAACAAGACCGCCAGACCTCGCAACCCGTCGAAGTGGAGTTGACGGGGCACAGCGGTTCAACCTCATTTGTGCGCACGAACGTGTTCGACAGCGTTTCGGAAGATCTGCAAGCCTTCACCCTCCCAGCCTTCCAACGCATCGCCCTGTCCAGCCGGTGCGTGACCGCTGGTGTGATTGGGATGAAGCCATGCGGCATAGACGGCTTCAGGGTGCGGCATCAAACCAAAAATCAACCCGGTTGAATCGCACACGCCCGCAATGTTGTGCATGCTGCCGTTGGGACTGACCGGATAAGGCAGGACTTGTGTGTGATGGGCTCCAATTGGGGTCACTGGGTCAACGTATCGTACGGCCACACGATGACTCGATTCGAGGGCGGCCACATCGGCCTCGTGTGGCATAACGAACTTCCCCTCACCGTGTCGGACTGGACATTCCATGCGGGTGATGCCTTTGGTCCAAATGCACGGACTCTCCGAGTCAAATTCCAGTGTTACCCATCGGTCTTCGTAACGTCCACTGTCGTTCAGGGTGAGGCTAGCTCGTTGAACAAAATCGGGCTCATGCGTGTCAGGACCCGGTAGCAACCCTGTTTTGACCAGGACTTGAAAGCCGTTGCAAATACCGATGATGGGCTTCTTGGCGTCTGCGAAGGCTTTCAACGAATCGCGAAGGGTAAACCGAAGACGGTTGCCAAGCAAACGACCGCTGCCCAGATGGTCTCCGAAAGAAAAACCACCTGGAACTGCCAATATATCGTAGTCCTCTAGACTCGTCTGTTGACTGACCAATTCGTTAACATGGACTCGGTCTGCAGATGCGCCGACCATGTCAAACACGGCCTTGGTTTCGTGGTCGCAATTGATGCCGAATCCGTAAAGCACAGCCACGCGCACTTCTTCACTCATCCGAAGCACCTCCCATGGCCAACGTTGCCTGCCAAGCATGCACCATTGAGTCCGTTTCGAGATGGATGACGGCGTCGTGGCCGTCGGTCACATGAAACACGGCGTCCTCTGTCACGCGACCCAGCACCGTCGTCGGATGGCCCGCCATCGTCTTCAAGAAATTGGTTTCTTGGTCGGGAGCGACGGCGACAACAAACCGCCCGAGGGATTCGCCCCACAGTCGGCTCCAAAGGTCTGCATCCCCAGTTCCATCAACATCGATGTTGGCACCAAGTCGGCCGCCAATGCACATCTCGGCCACGGCCACAGCCACGCCTCCTTCGCTGCAATCGTGGGCGGTCCGGACAGCCCCTTGCTGTATGGCTCTGGAGAGTTGACGGTACGTTCTGAGGTTTTCTTCGGGGTGGGGGAGCAACGGGACTTGCCCACCTATCCCGGGTGCTTCACCGGCTTCGGTCAACATGAACGCCAGTTCACTGGCGCCCAATTCATCTTTTGATGAGCCAACGAGGTAGATCAGGTCACCAGGTTGCTTGAAATCACTGGTGGCGGTAAATCGCACGTCGGGTTGGTCGCCAAACAAGGAAAACAGAAGTGTGGGCGGGATGGATATCTTGCCTTCTCCCTGGCCGTAATCGTTCTTCATGGAGTCTTTTCCACTGACGCAGGGCAGACGGTAGGCTCTGCAAACCCGTTCCAGTTCTCGATTGGCACGTACCAGTTGCGCCAACTTAAATCGGCCGTCCGGTGTTTTTGCAGACTCGATGGGGTCGGGCCAACAGAAGTTGTCCAAACCCGCCATTTTGTCCACGTCCAAGCCCACACAGACAGCGTTGCGAACCGCTTCATCAATGGACGCGGCAGCCATAGCACCCGCATCAAGGTCCGAATAGCGAGGCGCAATACCGCACGAAATGACCAGCCCGTGTGGGTCGCCGTGAATTGGAGCGATGAGTCCGGCGTCTCCGGGACCGTCTCGTGCCACACCAACAAACGGCTTGACCGCTGTTTGGGCGATGACTTCGTGGTCGTATTGACGCACCCATGTCTCCTTGCTGGCGATGTTTGGGCGGGCAAGCATTCGCAACAAAAGGTCGCTGTGATCGGCCTGTGAGGGTGGAGTGAAGGGGGTTGGGTTTGGGCGGGTCCACTCGGATTCAAGTTCGAGTTGAGGGACGCCCTCGTGCAGGAATTCAATGGGCAGCAACGCAACCGTTTCTTCCCCGTACTTGACATGAAATTGACCGGTTGAGGTGAAGGTTGCCACGGGGGTTGCTTCAACTTCGTGCAGATTGGCCAGCGCCTCAAACGCTGCTTGGTCATGGGGTTGAACGGCTACTGTCATGCGTTCTTGACTCTCTGAAACGAGAATCTCCCACGGTGACAGGCCGGCTTGTTTCAACGGCACGGCTGCAAGATCAATCTCACACCCGTTGGTGTATTCAGCCATTTCTCCGATCGAGGAAGACAGTCCACCTGCACCGTTGTCGGTGATGCAGCTGATGAGACCTGCATCACGTGCCTCGAGAATCATGTCGATCATCTTCTTCTGCGTGATGGGGTCGCCGATTTGAACGGCGCTGGAGGGAGATTCTTCGGTCAATTCAAGGGATGAAAAGGTAGCTCCATGGATGCCATCGTACCCGACTCGACCGCCCACCATGTAGACGATGTCGTCGGCTTGCGGAGTTTTGACATGCGACGGGCGCCCGTCTGGAAGGACACTGGGCATGATTCCAATCGTGCCGCAATAAACCAAAGGTTTCCCGATGTAGCGGTCATCAAACACGATGGCTCCGTTCACGGTTGGGATACCCGACTCGTTGCCGCCAACCCGAACGCCAGCGTGAACGCCGCGTAAAACCCGTGAGGGGGGAAAGAGGTTCTCTGGCAAGTCACCCGACCAATCGGGCGGACCAAAGCAAAAAACGTCGGTGTTGGCGATGGGTCGAGCGCCCAGTCCTGTCCCGAGAATGTCACGATTGACCCCAACAATGCCGGTCATGGCTCCGCCATACGGGTCCAACGCCGAGGGTGAATTGTGAGTCTCTGCTTTCATGCACACGCTCCACGTGTCGTCCCACGCAATCACTCCTGAGTTGTCATGGAAAACAGAAAGGAGCCAATCGACATCGTTCTGCATGTCGTGGGTGGGTTTCATGATGTGGGTTTTGAACAACGAATCAATGACGGTGTCCTCTCCTGTTTCCGTGTCAACGTGGTGGATTTTCGAGGCGAATATCTTGTGTTTGCAATGCTCTGACCACGTTTGAGCCAAGCATTCCAATTCCACATCCGTGGGAGCGTTGATGGGCAACCCCTCTGCGGCGCGTGCGGTTTGGGTGGTCTGGTCGCGAAAATGATCACGAATCGCCTTCATCTCCGTAAGGTTCAACGCAAGCAAACCCTGTTCAGACAAGGTCATGAGTGCAGCGTCGTCAACTTCCAAGTCAACGGCTTGTGGTGGGGTGAAGGTTTGCGGAGGAGGTGTCGGGAACGACAACTCGGGCCATTGGCCCGAAGCGCATGCCTCCTTTCCGCCCACAAGGGCTCGCTCGATGAGCCCGTTGTGGAGGGTTGATGCCAGCCATTCTGGCACGCAGGTTTCTGGCACACCGTAGAAGGCGTAGGTGATGTAGGTGGCTACTTTGGCCGCTGTATCGTTTGGAAACAGGGTCAAGTACCCATCCGTTGCGGCTTTCCCTGGATTGTCGGTCACGCCGGGTTTGAAACCAATGGTGACAACCACATCAGGTGCGTCCACAAAATGGTCACTTGCCAATGCTGCCGTGTTTGTTAAACCGTGCTCGATGATGGGGTCGACGAACAGATCATCGGCTCTTGCCGCAATGGATTCGCTGTTGGTTTCTGCCGAGATCAGGTAGCCGCAAATGGAACGCACGTTCTCAACCGATACACCATGGTCAGCACGGAGTTGGCGTCGGACAACGTCACCGCGGACATCTCTCATTCCTGAACCTTGACGAGGCGTGACCTCCACGCGTGTAATGGGCATGACAAACACCGGCCCCTGAGGGCATTTGGAGGACACGCCATGCGCCCTTTGTAGTTCACGGCGAGGTGGTGTCCAACATTCGGGCCAGGAATTGGCCCGTTGCGCTGTCCTTGGCCTTGGCAACATCTTCAGGCGTTCCCTTCGCAATGACCTGCCCGCCGCGTTCTCCGCCATCGGGACCGAGGTCGATGACCCAGTCGCAAGACTTTACGACGTCAAGATGGTGTTCAATGACAATGATGGAATGGCCTTTGTCTCGAAGTTGATGAAGCACAGAGATCAGTTTGTGGACATCGCTGAACGACAATCCGGTCGTTGGCTCATCCAGGATGTATACGGTGTGCTTGTTGGGCATACGGCGCAGTTCGCTGGCCAGTTTCACCCGCTGGGCTTCTCCGCCGGACAAGGTTGTGGCCGGTTGACCCAAGCGAATGTACCCCAAACCTACCGAATCCAGCGTTTCGAGCGTCCGGTGGATTTTCCGATGGTGTTTGAAGAAATTCACTGCGTCCGCCACCGGCATTTCGAGGACGTCGTGGATGGTTCGTCCTTTCCATTCAACTTCCAAGCATTCCCGTGTGTAGCGCTTCCCGTTGCAAATGTCGCAGGTGATCCAGACGTCGGGGAGGAAATTCATCTCAAGTTTGATCGAACCGCCGCCAGCACAAGCTTCGCATCGCCCTCCCTTAACGTTGAAACTGAATTGTCCTGGCTTGTAGCCTCGTTCTTTGGACAGTTTGGTGTCTGCAAACAACTTCCGAATCTCATCAAACACTTTGGTGTACGTGGCTGGGTTGGACCTTGGGGTGCGTCCAATAGGCGATTGGTCGATGATGATCACCTTGTCCACGTGTTCAACCCCGTCAATGGAGCGATGCCGGCCGGGGACGGTTTCTGCTCTGTGGACTTCACGTTGCAACGCCGGCGCCAAAATACCGGAGACCAACGATGATTTTCCAGAGCCCGAGACCCCGGTTACAGCCGTCATGCACCCGAGAGGGAACGCCGCCGTGATGTTCTGAAGGTTGTTGTGCTGCGCGCCTTTCACGACCAGTTTTTTCTTTCCGGGACGTTGCCGTTTGCTCGGCCATGGGATGGACCTGCGTCCACTCAAGTAAGCGCCCGTCACGGATTCTTCGGCGTGCATCACCTCTTCTGGCGGACCGTTGGCAACGATTCGTCCGCCCTCCAGTCCAGCCCCTGGGCCCAAATCACACAGCCAATCCGCTTGACGGAGGGTGTCCTCGTCGTGCTCAACAACAAGCAAGGTGTTGCCCAAGTCGCTGAGTTCGCGAAGTGTTGTCAGGAGACGTTCGTTGTCTCGTTGATGCAACCCGATGGAGGGTTCGTCCAAGACGTACATAACGCCGGTGAGGCGGCTACCAATTTGGGTGGCCAATCGAATTCGTTGGCTTTCTCCACCCGACAGGGTGTTGGCTTTCCGGTCAAGAGTGAGGTAGTCAAGACCCACGCTGTCGAGAAAGCCGAGCCTGTTCTCAATTTCCTTCACAATTTCAGTGGCGATGAACAGACTCCGGTCGTCCAAGGTCTCCAAAGTGTCCTCAAAACTTGCCGGTGGGCCCTGGCCGTCGGGGTGCCACGCTCGTACCAAGCCGAGTGCATCGTGAACTGAACACTGGCTGACCTCCGGGAGTCGGATGCCACCAACGGTGACGTACCGTGCTGCTCGGTTGAGTTTCTCTCCGGAACATTCGGGGCAGTCCAAGTCGGTCATACACGCAATCAGTCGGTTGCGTGTTCGTTCGGACGTGGTCTCAGCGTACGCTCGCTCAAGCCGAGGAACGATGCCTTCCCACGGTTTGCTGTACTTGTATTCCGAGCCGGATTCGGACACAAATTCGTAGTGAATGACGGTTGATCCTGAGCCGTACAAAAGGATGTCTTGCTCGTCCTCATCGAGCATACCGAACGGAAGGGTGGTGGAAATGCCGTAATGTGAGCATGTGCATTCCAACAGCTTTCTGTACCACGAGGGGGACATGGATTGGCGCCATGGAATCACGCAACCGTTGGATACGCTCATGTCGTGATCGACCACCAATTGAACGTTGAACTGACGTTGAACGCCCAGCCCTTGGCAGGTGCCGCAGGCGCCCAGCGGAGAATTAAACGAGAACACACGGGGTGAGAGTTCGGGCATGAACGCCCCGTGTTCAGGGCAAGCGAAGTCTTCAGACCAAGCAATGGTGTCGCCCTCTTTGGCTTCGCGCGCCCTCGAACCTTCTCGCAACTCCGCCGTATCGCTGGGCGGTTGAAGGCTCTCCACGGCCAGTGTGCCTCCACCCAATCGCAACGCTGACTCAACCGCCTCTGTCAAGCGTTGACGGCGATCGCTTGTGCACCGAAGTCGGTCGATGCGGACATCAAGGTCGTGCCTGAAATTTTTGTCAAGGGTCGGGGGTTCCTCAAAGGAGGATTCATGTCCGTTCACACGCCCATGGAGGTATCCTTGCTCCACCAGTTGGCGAAAAAGATCGGCATGGGTTCCTTTGCGAGCCCGAACCACCGGACTCCACACCGCTACAGCGTGGCCTTCCAGTCGCCAAAACACGTCGTCTACGATTTCTTGAACGGTCCTTCGAGCCACTTCCTTTCCGCATGTAGGGCAGTGAGGTTTTCCAATTCTCGCCCACAGGAGACGAAGGTAGTCTTGGATTTCGGTCACCGTTGCTACGGTTGAACGTGGGTTGTGGCTTCCCTGTTTTTGATCGATTGAGATGGCAGGCGACAGCCCTTCAATGGCATCGCAATCGGCTTTTTTCATTTGCCCGATGAATTGTCGAGCGTAGGAGGACAAACTCTCGACGTATCGGCGCTGGCCTTCGGCGTACAGCGTGTCGAACGCAAGACTGGACTTGCCAGAACCGGATACTCCCGAAATAACAACGAATTGACCCTTTGGAAGGTTCACCGTGACATCCTGAAGGTTGTGGGTCCGAGCCCCTCGAACTTCAATCCAACCTTCGTCCCCTGGTTGACCCATGCTCGTACCCGTTCATAACGGACCGTCCACAGTTCTTCAAGTGGTGTGTTCATCATGAATTTCGGGTGCCTTTGACCGAAACGACGGGGGGATGGGGGCTTCGAACCTGACGGGGTCGTCGGTGTCCGGGTGCAAGAACTCAAGCGCATGAGCGTGAAGCATCAACCGCTGATGAGGATTGGTGGTCGAACCGTGACGTCCATCGCCAACGATGGGGGCGTTGAGGTGTTGCATTGCCATTCGGATTTGGTGGCGTCGTCCGGTTTCAATCATGACTTCGACCAGGGTGCCGTTGGGCTCAACCGAGACTGTGTTGTAATGAGAAATGGCTTCTTTTCCTTGTGGATGGCGGGCATTCACCGCTTTGACGTTGAGGTTTTTGTCTTCAAGCAACCACGTTCGGACCGTGCCTTGTGGTGGTTCCAAATCACCTTCCACAAGCGCCATGTACGTGCGATGCACCTCGCGTTGAGCGAACTGTTCCTGCAGTGCCTCCTTTGCCGTCTTGGTTTTCGCCAACACCATGATGCCAGAGGTTTCCCGGTCCAGTCGGTGGACGATGTAGGCCCATGCCTTTGGGTTCTCATGACGCAAGTGCTCAACGCACCAACTGTGAAGGGTGGTGATTTCGAGTTTGTCGGTAGCCACAGACAAAATGTGGGCGGGTTTGACCACCACCAACATGGATTCGTCTTCAAAGAGGATTTTTAATCGAGGGTCGTGGGTGGGTGGCCGCTTGTTTTTCGGAACGGTTTCCATGGCTTTTGTGCCCAATGCAACCTCATCCCCTTGAGCGATCTCATGCTTGGCTCGGTGCTGGATTTCGCCGTTCACCGTGACGCGGGAACCTGACAGCATTTTCCTCAACTTGTTCGTTGAGGATTGAGGAAACATGAG
>QQSC01000013.1:60435-65011 GCA_003602475.1 Candidatus Poseidoniales archaeon
GTGGATTGAAGGGTGACACGTCGCAATGTCAAGCAGTCTTTGGTGGATTTGACGGGGTCGCACAGACGCGCTCGAACATGCCACTCCACCGGCCCTTCGCTCCTCGTTGCATGACGCAGATAGGGCGCTACAAGCAACCTGAACACGACATGGCTTGACACAGGGTTTCCGGGTAAGCCGAACAACGGGGTGCCGTTCCAATCGCCAAACAACGGTGGAGAACCTGGGCGAATCTTCATTCTCCAGAATTTGATATCGCCTTCCTCCTCCATCAGTCGACGAACATAGTCAAATTCGCCCATGGAAACTCCCCCTGATGTGAGAATGAGGTCACACGTTTGTGCGGCTTCGTCCAGCACCGCTCGAAGAGCGTCCATCGTGTCGCTTACTGCGTCGAAGCGCACGGGTTGATGTCCCGCCCATGTGGTTAAACCGGCCAAGCCGTACGAGTTTGATTCGTAGATTTCGCCCTTTTTCAGGGCGGTTCCTGGTGTTTTCAGTTCATCGCCGGTGGACAAAATGGCAACCCGTAATCGACGGACCACCGGTACAACTGCGTGCCCCATTGTTGCACAGAGCCCAACACGGGATGGCGTAAGGCGCGTTCCTCTCGCCAAAACCACGGCGTCCTTCCGGATGTTTTCTCCGCATTTCCTGACAAAGTGGGGTTTCGGTTCCTCCAGCAACGTCACCGTTTGATTCTCTTCATCAACCTCACACCGTTCAATCGGTAAAATGGCATTGGCCCCAGGTGGCATGGGCGCTCCCGTCATGATTCGGACGGCTTGTCCGTGTTCGACGGTGAGCGAGCCGTCCGCTTTTGCTGCTGCAACAACACCCGTCATTGAAAGCTTGAGCGGGTAGGTTGCGTTTGGGTCATGGGTGCATGCAAAACCGTCCATGGCTGAGTTGTCAAACGGTGGGTCGTCCACAAGACTCACCAAGTCGCGGGCGAGGAAGCGGCCATGGGCATCGTCAAGCCTCACTTCTTCTTCGGAATCAACGGTTGGCATGTCACGGACGATCGCCAAGGCCTCTTCCAACCGAATGAAGTAAGGAACGCCATCCATGAACCGTCCAATTCGCTTCTCCGTTTGAAAATGTGGGTGGTCGTTAAGATGATGTGGCGGGCTTCTATGCGAAGGCATGGTGGACAGCGCTACGCTTACTGAAGCGATCGCCACCACCATGATCACCAGCGGTTCTGCTACGCTGTTGGCCACCATCATCGGCGTACCGTTGGGAGCGCTCTGTGCTCGAAGGACCGCACGATGGTTGACGGGATTACGAACGGTGATCATCGCACTCTACGGCTTACCACCCGTGGTGGTGGGTGTGTTTGTGTATTCCTTGCTGTCCCGTTCTGGCCCATTGGGCGATCTTGACCTGTTGTTCACGGTTGAAGCGATGGTGATGGCTCAGACCGTGCTTATTCTTCCGCTGGTTTGGGGCGGTTCATGGAGTGCATTTTCTCAGGTTGAAGAGGACGTTGGTGACGTACTGGAAACCATGGGAGTCGGCACGCGTCAACGGTTTCTTCTCGAGGTGAGTTTGGCGAGAAGTGGCGTCTACCATGCCGTCGTTTTGGCGTTTGGCCGAGCCATTGCTGAGGTCGGTGCCGTGATCATGGTTGGTGGAAACATCGCTGGGAAAACCCGCGTCATGACGACAAGTATCGTCCTTGAAACTTCCAAGGGGAACCTCGACGAAGCCACCGTTTTGGGTGTCTTGCTGTTGTTGTTCTCGCTGACCCTCATCGCTTTGGCTTCCTTCCTTCGAGATTGGCGGCCCACGCCAACCGCAACGATCACCGGGGCCGATGCGCCGCTGTATCCGTCGTATGATGGGGCTCAACATCGCACCATAACCGTACAGCGGCATGGTGCGAAAATCCTGGATGAAGTTGAAGTTGTACTCAAACCGGGAACGATTCTCGCCGTGGTAGGTGAATCCGGTGCCGGAAAAAGCACCCTCCTGCGGGCCCTCGCCGGTCTTGAGCATCTGCAGCAAACCACCGGCCCCTTTCAGACCGTTTATGTCCCTCAGCGTGCGAAGCCACTGAAAGTCACGGTTGCTCAAGAAATTGGTCTGGCTGCGTCCTGTTTCGCATCATTGACGCCGGTCGGCTCGTATTTCCTTCGCAGATTTGACCTTGAACACCTCCAAGATGCCCCCACGCTGCAACTCTCGGGAGGGGAGCTGCAACGCGTGGTGTTGGCCCGTCAACTCGGACTTCATCCGCAGCTTTTGCTTCTTGACGAAGGCATGGCCAACCTCGGCTACGCACACACAAAGTCCGTGGAAAAAGAGTTGAGAATCTTGGCAGCGTGTGGAGCTTGTGTCGTGATGGTAACGCACAACGTGCTCCAAGCGAAGCGGATGGCTGATGAGATGTTGATCCTGCACAAAGGGCGGAGGTTGAGCAGCGACGACCCTCTTGCTGTTGAGTTGTTGACTCAAGGCTGATCGTAAACGAAAAAGGGCCTCTCGCCGTCAATGGAGAAGGCTTCCGTCGTGATTTGTCCTTCGTTCTGCAGATAGTGAAGAAACAGTTGGGTGCCCTCGTTGGCCATACCAGTGACTGGGATGAAGGAGTAAGGGTTGAACAACACGCTGTCGTTGTATTCGTACCTCTGCAAATCGATTTGTGATTGAAATTTGAGGGCTGTGCCTCGGTCGGACAACGTGCTGCAACGCTTTTCATCGGCCATGTTGATGGTGGCTCCCATCCCTT
Source organism: Candidatus Poseidoniales archaeon (assembly GCA_003602475.1). Classification (GTDB taxonomy): domain Archaea; phylum Thermoplasmatota; class Poseidoniia; order Poseidoniales; family Poseidoniaceae; genus Poseidonia. The sequence continues at coordinate 63,170 of QQSC01000013.1, forward strand.
GGCCAATGGAATGGTACCACTCGCCAATCGGGTGGAGGCCGTTTTGATCTTCCACGACCTCGATGGCATGTGTTTCATTCAATGCTCGCCATATGGCCTGTTCTTTCTCGTGGGTTCCCGAGAAATCGCCCCGAGAAACAAAGCAAGACGAACGGTTCACAACTTCAAGAAACGCTTCTGCGATTGAGGTTGTCTCGGTTGAAGGCGCAAGAAACACAAATGAATTCCAAGCGAATGAAGTCCGGTTGAGCCCGTAACCTTCGTCGAGAAATTCTTGTTCACGATCTGGAGCATGAACGATGAGGGCGTCGACATCGCCTTGTTCCCCCAGACGCAGAGCTGCCCCCGTTCCCACCGCCACGTACTCGACCGTGTGGTCGTGGAGTGACGTGAATTCCTCGATCAACACGTCGAGGAGGCCAGAATCCCTCATCGATGTGGTGGTGGCCAACCGTACGTCGGCTTCTTGGGACACGCTGGTTCCAAAGCAACCGGACAAGCTCATTGAGGCCAAGAGAAACGTGGCCAACCATGCGCGACGATCAGTCAAATTTCATCACGTGGCCACATTCGGTGTAACTGCACGTGACGCTGTACCGGGACCGCTTGGGTTTGGGGATTTTCAGCATCGAACCGCACATGTCGCATTGGATTTTGAGCGTATCGGGAGCCTTGGGTGCCTCGGGTTCGTTGAGCGTTCTGCCCACGTCCTGGGACCAACCGAGTGAATCGGTGTACTTGTCCTCGTTCTTTACTTTGGACTGCTTGAGGGACAAGCGCATCTTGCGCTTTCGCTTGCGGGGCTTGCCACCTGCCGGTCGTTTCGCAGCCATAGGAGTCGGTCAGCGTCGTTGTATTCAATCGCTTCGCTCTCTTTCTTCATTCCAGAACGTAGGAGGTGCCGTTTTCTGGCTGATGGACGTGATGACCTTCTGCCTCCAGATCGATCACGAGATGCGGGCGAGCGTTTTGTGCGTCCGTGTGATAAACCACGACGTGTTTTGCCTCGCACCCTTTTGCAAAATCAAGGATTTCTTGGTGACCTGCGTGGGTTGAGAACGAAAATTGTTCAAAGCGAAGTGGAATGTCTGTCTTGTTGCCGAAAATGGTGAGATGGCCGTGATCGATCAGCGAACGTCCTCCTGTGCCTCGTGCTTGGTAACCGGTGAAGAAAATCACGTTGCGTTCATCGTGACGAAGGCGGTTGAGGTACCAAAGTGAAGGTCCGCCCTCAAGCATCCCGGACGTGGTGACGATCACATCGGCATTGAGTGCTTTTTTCTTGTCCGATTTGCTGGAAACTCGCTTGACCCATTTCCATGCCTTTTCCAATTCTTCGTTGTCACGCAGCACTTCACCGTGGTCTTGTTGCAGACGCGCCACACGCTTGCCCATGCCGTCCACATGCACGTCGAGATGAGGAAGATGTTGATGCAAAAGCATCACCACATCTTGCGTGCGTCCGTTGGCAAAGGCTGGAATCAACACCCGCCCACCCGTGTCGATGACCGCTTGAACCGCCTTGATGAACCGTTCAACCTCTTCTGAACGGGGTGGGTGATTGCGCCCACCGTACGTTCCTTCGACGAACAGTATGTCGGTCTTGATCGGTTTCGCTCCGGAAACCAGTGGAGAGTCGCGTGTGTCGAAATCCCCAGTGAGCAATACGGAGTGTTCAGGCGTTGTGATGTGGAGCATGGCTGCCCCCGGGATGTGCCCTGCTGGAAGCAGTTTTAGCGTCCAATCGTCCATTTCCCATGGTTCGCCAAAAGCATGCGTCTGCCAGGAGTCCAAAGCAGTGTCAATGTCCCTTTTGTCCCATGCCAAAGGATACCGTTCAAT
>QQSC01000014.1:0-12663 GCA_003602475.1 Candidatus Poseidoniales archaeon
GGTAACGGCCAACTCCTCGCGTCCATCAATGGAAATCAAGATTTCAACACCAACCTCTCGGTGGTGTATGAACTCCTCCAAATCATCAACGAAAGCAGCTCGATCGTTGTGGCCAGCACCGAACGCACCGTTGTGGCCAACGAAACCGGCTTTTATGACAGGTGGTCAATCGACATTCCAGACGATCAAGCGAGGTATTGCCTTGAGGTTCGATGGTCGGAGGGTTTCAATGTGTCACAAGAACACCTGCCCGGACATCAGCCGTGCACCGAGGTGCCTGTTCAAACCGAAAACACGGCCGAAGGTGCCAATTCTGCCAGCTTCCGAACCCTTTCGCTGACAGCTGCAACTGCCATTCTTTTGATTCTGGCCGGTTGGTGGGCGAGAAGAACAAACTGACAATCCTTGAAAGCAAGGATGTCGCGGTTGACAAGAAGTTATATCCAAGAGCGATTGTCCAAAACACGAGGAGCACCCATGCCACACATCGTCACTTCTGCCTGCGTCGACCACAAGTATCAGGAATGCGTCGCTGTTTGCCCCGTGGAAGCCTTCCGGGAAGCCGACACGTACCTTGTCATTGACCCAGACGAATGCATTGATTGCGGCGCTTGTGTACCAGAATGCCCGGTTGATGCCATCTTTGCAGACACGGACCTCCCTGACGGCGAAGAAGAATGGATTGACCGGAACGCCGACGAATCCGTCGATGCCGAGATCGCTGAAGGCGACTCCCCAGTCCTGGCCGATTGAACGGCTCAGACCCGCTGTTGTAGCGAAGAGCGAGCGAAAGCAAGAGACTGCTTGAATATCTCCAGATGAGGACGGGAACCAACCTTCATGAAGGAACGGTGACACGAACCACCATGAGCAGGGAACCTGTTGATTTGGAACAACTTCGACACGGCAGCAGTCTGGTGAAGCGAGGCTTTGCCCGAATGCAGCAAGGCGGCGTCATCATGGACGTCGTCAACCCGGAGCAAGCTGCTGTCGCCGAGGATGCCGGAGCCGTGGCGGTCATGGCATTGGAGCGGGTACCTGCGGACATCCGAAAAGCCGGCGGCGTCGCTCGGATGAGCCATCCCGACATGATTCAAGGAATCCTTGATTGCACGTCAATCCCCGTCATGGCCAAATCAAGAATAGGTCACGAAGGCGAGGCCCGAATTCTCGAAGCAATGGGCGTCGACATGGTTGACGAGAGTGAAGTGCTCACCCCCGCAGACCCTTATTTCCACATCAACAAACACACCTATGAGATACCCTTTGTTTGTGGAGCCACCGGACTGGCAGAAGCCGTTCGTCGCATTTGGGAAGGCGCGGCCATGATTCGAACGAAAGGAGAAGCCGGTACGGGCAACGTGGTGGCTGCCGTCACCCACGCCCGTTTAATCGACCAAGAAATCAAGCAAATTCAATCGCTTGACGACCATGGCTTGGACAACGCTGCCACCCAAATCATTGACCGTTACAAGGTGCTGGCGAGCCAATCCACACTCCCGGGAACATACCTCAATACACCGTTTGGGCCCATCGATGACGACATGCACCAAGGCATTCGAAGCGTTCTTGATGAAGTTCACAACCTTGGCCGACTTCCGGTCGTCACCTTCTCAGCTGGTGGCATCGCAACGCCTGCCGACGCCTCTCTCATGATGCGCATGGGCATGGACGGCGTGTTCGTCGGTTCTGGAATCTTCAAGTCAAGCGATCCACCTACGATGGCCGACGCCATCGTGATGGCCACGGCTCACTACGACGATGCCAGCAAAGTTGCAGAAGCCATGGGCATGATGGTTGGCGAACCGATGAAGGGCGATGAACTGGAAACGCTCGAAGTTCGCATGGACCAGCGCGGCTGGTGAGCAACTCACCCAAAATTGCTGGGTTCAAGACTCAAAGCCGATGCGTTGGGGACGCACGCTGATGGCTTTCAATCACAAACCGATGAATCACAGACTCAACATCCGTTGAGTGTGACGTAAGTTGGTCATGGTCGTAGCACACTGGTGAACACAGATTGGTCAAAGACGCAAAGTGGTAAGTTGAAAGCGAACGTTGGTAAGTAAACTTGGAAATCTAAATGTCAAGGTCAGTTTATCGCGTGCTCAAGAGTTGTGGCCAGGACGCTTGGCCGATTGAGATTCTTACCCGAACCATCAGTCGAGCGGATCGCTGACGCCGTTCTCACCCAAGGTCCACTTGAGGGTCTTGACCACGCCTTGAAGGGCCTTGTGATTCCGGGCGGCTTCTTTCATGCCTTTCTTATCGCCCTCATCCTTGCACGTTTCGTACCAGGCTTTCCATTCACGCATCTTGAATTCGGCTTGCTCAAGCATGGATTCAATCTCTTCCCAAGTCCGGTCGTAGGACCGTTCTACAGCAGCGCTTTGGAGCATTATCTGTATGAGTCAAGTCACAGTATATATGCTCTTGTCCGAAATCACAAACCTCAATTCGGGATTCGGGCGTTGCGATGATGACCAGGTGGTACAACCACGCCATCCCCGACAACACACCGATCGACACTCGAGCCTTGTTGAACCAACACGCCTTGTCCAAGTATGGAATTGGACACCGATACCTCTGCTTCCAAGGTACAATCGGCCATCAGCATCGAATTGCTCAAGGTAGCGTCCTGAGCCACTGAACTACCGCTTCCGACGACACTGGCTTGAACACCGGGATGCCCCTCGAGATGTTTGGGAACAAGACTGCCCTCTTTGGGTAACAACGCTTTGGGAAGGCGAAACGGCAGGTCTTCGTGTTGCTCAAGGAGCACCTTTTGGGCGTTCAAGAGTTCAGATGGTTGACCGACATCAAACCAGACCCCGTCGATCGTCTGTGCGTACATGGGCCAACCAAGTTCAAGCAGACGGGGGAACAGTTGTTTGCTGAAATCAAACTTTTCACCCGGAGGCACGTGCTCAAAGACCTCTGGCTCAAGAATGTAGAGCCCAGCATTGATGACGTTGGAAAACGCCTCTTGTGGGGTGGGTTTTTCAAGAAAACGACGAATATAACCTGACCTCAATTGACCGTCCACTTCACCGTGTTCACCGGGGGACAAACCGACAATGCCAAACTCAGTCGGATCGTCCACCTCCCAAAGGGCCATGGTGACCTTGGCATCATGCGCTCGATGAGATTTGAGCAAGGCCCGTATGTCAAACGAGGCAATGGCATCTCCTGAACCCACAACGAAGGTTTCCGTGAGTTCCTCCCGCAGAAGTCCAACGCTTCCGGCGGTCCCCATCGGAGCATGTTCCTGATTGACCCTCGCCTCAACACCATCCGAAACCCAGGTGCGAACGTGCTCAGCCAATTGTTCTCCACGGTAACCCGTGGTCACAACCAAGTGGTCAATTCCAGCATCGACCATCGCTTCTTTGACAAAATCAATCACAGGTCGCCCGAGAACCTCAACCATTGGTTTGGGTCGGGTCAACGTCAACGGCATCAGACGGGAACCTTGTCCACCGGCCATGATGACGCCGTGCATTTCGTCCCCTCATCGGCGGCGTACAGGGTCAAGACGACGCATGTTCTTCTTTTTAGAAGAACCAGAGCCTCGCTTTTTCTTCGTCAACGGCTCGTTGCTACCAATGCCTCCGAAGACGAGTTGGCCTTCTGTAAGAAGCGATGAAACTAGCGCATCGGCAACTTCATCTGATTCTGCACCGGTTTTCATCTCGGCTTTTACGGCGTTGTTGTGGTCAATCATCCATGATTTGCGCTCTTCAACAGCCATGTTCAGCTGTTCCCTCGCCTTGTTGACGTCAACCATCAATTCCGTAATTTTCTCGTGGATTGAGTTGGCTTTTTCGTGAAATTCAACAGATTCAAGGTGATGACGATCACCTTCGGCTTTGAGGAAATCTCGGTGGTCAAGACCTTCTTTGTATTCAGCCCACTTTTCATCGGCCGCTTTCAGGGCTTCAACGAACAATTTGTGAGCGTCGTCGGATTCGGCTTTCAACGTGGCAATGGCCTCATCGAGGTTCGACAGATCAACGCTGACCAATTCGAACTTTGCCACTTCGGGTTCAAGCTCACCCACTCGGCGCTTCATTCGCTTGATACGCTCCATGGTTTCCTTTTCTTTCTTTGTGGAAGAGGAGGTGGTTTGGAATTGTTCGTCAAGATTCTTGATCTCGTTCATCAACTGAGAGTATTCTGCGGTTGCTGATTTTTTGCCACTCGCATCGGAGCGACGTCCTTTTGCTTGGCCGAACAAATCCTTCAATTGAGCATTCACAGCATCCCGCTTGGCCTTGTGGAGGTTGCGTTCAGCATGAATGGCATCCAATTCCGTTTTGATCCCCTTGAGTTTGTCTCGATGTTCACGGTATTGTTCTTGGACGCCGTCTCGCTTTTTCGCCATGGCTTTCCCTTGCTCACGGTGAGAATTGCGGTTCTCACGCATCTTTCGCACCCTGGCTTCCATGGTCTGAAGCTCGTCGCGAAGCCCGGCATCGGGTTTCTTTTCGTCGTCGCTCTTGAAGCCGCGCATGTTGCGTTCCAAGGCGCTCAACATTTCAAGCCTACGGATGACCAAGCGCTGGTTTTCGCATCAAACAACGATACCGAATGTGGACATTGTCATGAACACGAGGGACGCTGCGACACCGCAACCACCGAGGACGTTGGCCATGATGGACCCGATGCGACGAACCCAATTGCTGAACTCGGTGCGAACACGAACGTTGATTTGACGACCGAGCAGAAGTTCCCCATTGGTTTCCTCAAGGCGTACCGATACCGTTGCGTCGCCGTTTGATATGGGGACCAATGTCTGCCACGACACCGTGCTGTCCAGCAGCAAACCCGACATCTTCCCCAACACGTCTTCGTTGCCCTTGTTGGCCACGGGGATGGCCTTGTTCGACCACCAGTATTTTTCACCAGGCTCCAAGCGATAGGTCAGCGCCACATCTTTCGGTAAAAAATTTGGTGTTTGAACTCGAAAAACTACGGTTCGAGGTTCGTTGGAAAGGTTGTGGAAGAGCGTGAACAAATTGGCACGGTCGGTAACGACGTTTTCCATGTCAACCTCAAACACCAAATCCGTCATGGCGGGTTCAGAGCCCGATTCGATGTTTTGCTTCAACCGTTCAACCATTCGGAAGAACGCCGGGCTCCGTTTGGTGATGCTTCCCATGAGGACAAGCCATACTTCAAGCGTGAACGTGGGGTGGTTGAATACGTAGTCCATCCCCTTCATGGTCATGATTTCCTTCAGTTCTGACTCCATCGTTGAGCGGTCCAATCCGGTTGCATGACGGTACAAGGTCAACAAAAATTTCTCATGTGCGAATTCTCGTTTCACGATTTTCCTGAATCCCTGCTCAAGGCCGTTGGTGTATTCGTCGTATTCCGCTCGTAGCAACGGATCCATGTGGGTTTTGAGCAAGTCGTTGAACACCATGGTCAAGGTTGAAGGGTGAACCGGGGGCGAATAGGCCGCCATGAGTCCGGTTCGGTCAACCATGTTGAATGGGGAGGCGCGTGTAGGGAGATGGGCGCCTACTGAGAGCAACAGGAACGATGTCGAACCGAGCAATGCCATGGCTCCCAATTGTTCTGAAGGACCGACGTAAATGGTGACGACAAGCACCAATGCAGCACAAATTGCACCAGCGAGTGTCTTTGTATGTTGAACACTGGAGTGATGGAGCGCCAACACCAATCCATCGAATCCGTGAAGGGATTCTACAGACCGCTGGTCGTTGTTGGATTCATCAACACGCTCGTGAAAGGTTTGAAGGGACAATTTCACACGGTATCGATGGAACCCTACCGCCAAGATGTACCCGAGCAGAACAACAAACGACATGGAAGCCATGAAGATGGAAAACGACATGTTGAGGTTGGGCTCAATGTTTTTGGCCCACCAGGATGGAGAAGCTTGCGAAAACGCCCACGATACGAAGAAAGTAAACGCCGTGAAGGCGGGAAGAAAGAGGATCAGTCGAAGACCTGAACTCACGATTTGAGAATCGATGGCATGCAGAACGGGTTCGGACAATTGAAATCCAGTTCGTCCTTCATCTTGGCCTCCGAGATTGGGCTTTTGTTGATTCTCCAGGGCCAACAAATCGTCGGGTTCTGCGGAATCGTCACCCTCTGTTTCGACACCCGCCATGCTCAATGGAAGTGAGGGGTGTTCTAAAGCATTCAGCCTACTGGCCAATGTGCTCCATCAAAACACCACGCGCCCAGTTCGGGTCGACCACAAGGCGCCTGTTGTCGGCCATGACCAACGCCTCACCATCCCACAACACCTTGACGCCCGGTTCAACGCCGCGTTCCTTGAGCCAAAAACAAGCTGAGTCATCGAGGAGCAAGAGGCGCACCGTACAAGGTGTGTTGGGGGGTACATCCTCCAAGCTGGCAAAGGCAACAACACCGTCCAATCTCGATTGGATTTTGGAGGAGGCTGCTGGAATTGGTCGCCCACTGGGATCGGTGTCATGACTGCCCAGCATGCGAGAGAGGGCCACCTCAAGGTCATCGTCAATGGCGTGTTCAAGACGGCATGCGGTTTCGTGGGGGTTTCCTTCGTAAGGCAAAGCGTCCAGAAGGAGTTCGGCAAGACGATGACGCCGCTTCATTTGTTGGCCGTGAACAAAGCCTGCTTCGGTCAATTTTGCACCTTTGTAGGGGACGTAATCCAGAAGGTTTCGGGAGGCGAGCCGTTGAATCATCTCGGTAGCCGATGCCGGTTTAACCCCCAATTTGGCTGCCAGATCACCTGTTCTGACACGCTTGAGGGGGGATTGTTCGTGAAACTCGTACATCATTTCGAGATATTCGTCTTCAAATTCCTGAAAATGGCCAACCATAATCACGACTCCTGCTCATCTACACGCTCTGTTGACTTGAAGACTTTTGTGCAGGCTGGGCATCGAACGGACCCCGTGTAGGATGAAGGAACGCGTAAACTTTGATCACAGGCAGGACAGTGCACGGTGATTTTGATGTCTTCTGTTGCGATAGCAGCGGCCGATGGTGAGCCGGTCGGCTCCGGCTCGACCGAAAATTTGTGACTGCAATCAGGGCATCCAACCGACCCTGAATAGGTGGTGGGCACCCGTAGACCACGCTCGCATGCCGGACACGTCACGTTTCTCTTTTCATCGGTGGAGGAGGGAACGGATGTTGTCGGTTCTCGGGGTGAAGTGGAGGAAAGAGGGGTTGAGGAGGAGGTGCTGCTTGGCCTTCGGGCGACCACCCGCAAGACAGCGATGAGGACGCCACCCAGCACCGAGCCCCACAACAGCGATGCCCAAGGAATGCTGGCCCCTTCGTCGCCTGTTGGAGGCGACGACATGTAGGATTCTTGAGCGGTGATCACCTGTCCATTCACGTCCCAATGAGCACGAATCAGCACGTTGTTTCCCGACGGCCAATCCACCACCAACGATTCGGTCATGGAACCGGAGGTTGACCATCCGTCCACACTGATGTTGGACAATTCCTGCCCGTATGCATCCAGCAGGCGCAGGGTGCTGGTTGAATCTTGGAACGACCCACTTTGCTCCAAGAGAAGGGTCAAGGTGACCTCGTCACCTGCAACGGGCCGAATCGGAGAAAGCACCGGGTCCATCGTCATTCTATAGGTTGTGACTGCTTCGGGAAGAGAGGTGGAAACGGAGAGTGGACCCGGTCCAATCGACCATCCAACCGGAGAAACTCGCACGACAACCCGTTCACCATCAGGGAATCCCAAATCGAATTCATGGGTCTGTTGCCCGGGTTCGAGGAGCCGAATTTGATCGTAGACGTAAACCGGACCGCTCCCATGGTCCAACCCAGCACGGATTCGAACCTCCCTCGCCGGGCCCTCGTCCAAGAGCGTGGTGGCCGTGATGACGACCCTTTCGGATGAACCGTTGATGGGGTCCAGGGACAACGAAACGGATTGCGGTGAGAGAACGCTAACGGGCAAGGACCCGTTGGAAGTGCCTGTGAACCCCCCGTTGTCTGAGATCAACCTCCATTCGAGCATCCGGTCACCGACCGTAGAAAATGCGTGGTTTACTCGGACCTCACCTGCAGAACCAGAAGGCAGGATCACCCAATCCCCGGCAGATGTGACGCTGCCATCCATCACTTCCAACCGCAAACGACCATCGAGTGAACCTGTGTTGCGAATCAACAAATTGGCCGAGAGAACATCGCCTTGATGCCACGGCCCACCTTCCAACGACGGTGATGGAGCACCGGCGATGACAAACAACGCTGAGGAGATGTTGACGGTCCTGTTGATTGGCCATGAGGATGAGGTCGAAATGCGTTGACCTGCTTCTGTGCAAACCACGGTCATGGGCCGAGCGCTCAACTCAAAGGCGACGGTGGTGTTGCCGCCGGGAGCGAGGCTCAACGGTGACTGGTGAAGCTCTGTTGTTCCGTCTGAACAATGAATTTGGCCGTTGAAGGCCGCTGTACCGTTGTTGAAAACGGTGAGTGACAGGTTAAACGGTTGACCCGCTACGAGGTCGGATTCATTGAAGGGAGCAAAGAGGCCACTGAGGGAAGGCAAGGGGGGAGGCAGAACCTCAACCGTGCCGTTTCGAAATCGATTGGATTCATCGCTTCCGATGGCGCCGACCAATTGCGCCGCCCAGACCAATTCTCCTTCGAGCACGCTATCAAGGAAATCCCCGACGACCACGGTCGAAGTCATGGAGACAACCGACACGTTGGTGGCGTTGTGGTGTTGAATGATGCCGAATTGTTCGGTCGTGATTTGGAGACCGCCGGTCCAATTAACATCCCCTCCGTTGATGATTGGCACTTCCAACCGCAAACCGTCTCCTTCGTTGATCGTCTGATTACCGGTGAGGTTTCCATCGGCTCCAAGGCCGCTTCCAACGACGGAATTTGTTGAGCCAAGGCCCACTGACAACGGACGAAGACGGTGGACTGTTCTGGTGAAGGCGTTGACATGGGTGGATGAGTTTGATGCGACGTCCCCGGACAACTCCACAAACATGGTTGAGTAGCCCAAAGGCACGTTTTGAAAGGACAGGTTGACCGTGGCACTGGTGGTGCTTGGCAAAAACACGACCGTGGTGGTGTCCCGACTCACCTCGGCCCCCTCAAGCGTAGCCAAGCCGTAGGAAACAGTCACGTTGGCTGGGCCGTTTCCAATCTCCTCCAACTCGATGGAAAGGTTGGCCTGTTCGCCCTCAATCACCAGGTAATCGGAGACCGTGGAAGGACCCAGCACAACACCTGCTGCCCCAGACGATGCGGCTGCAAACGGAACGATAAGGACAGACGCCAACACGAGAAGAGCCATCGATGCTGGCTTGAACTGCCCGAGGCCCATGATTTGTACCTGAAGGTGGGGGTTCTTCACCTTCTCGCCACGACGCGACCCGAGGGATTCATTCTTGTAGATTAGATACTCAGCGGGAAGCATGCAAACCGAGGCTCTGGTGGCGTTGACACCCGACGACTTGGTGCGCATGATCCTCAAAAAACAACGCGACCTTGCCAAAGCCTTGCCTGATCTGCTGAAGTCTCGGGAGGAAGAACTCTCTCGTGCCTACCAGCTCACCAAAGAAGCAAGAATGGCCTACAAGAACTTGCAAGAAGAGGCGTCTACTAACGAAGAAGCGACAACGGCCGCTGAACTGCTTTACAACGAACGAGAAGAGTTTCGTCGTCGCTCTGAATCGCGTACACACCAGTTGAGAAACGCCAATGCCAACGTCCAATCCACGTTGATGTATTGGTCCGACGAGGAGCGTCCATGGACCTCTTTACTTGAGGCGGCACACCGCGTGGCAGAGGGCCATCCGCCGACGTTTGCTTCAAAACAACTTGATGGAGGTCAACAAGCGTGACCCAAAAAAAATCGATTGAGGCACAATTGAGCGCTCTTACTGCAGAGGTCACCTCGCTGAAAGAACGTCGGAGTATCATGCGTCACCAACGCGCTCTCAACGGTCTTGCCATCGCCTACGCCAAGCGAGGAAACACCGAGCCCGTCGCCACTCCAGAACTCAAGAATTCGGACAACGAACACTTGAAGAAAACTCTGGAAGCCAAGGACGAATACCTCAAATTGCTCGCTCAAAGAGACGGGTTGTCTCGCAATGTTCCTCTGCCAAGGTCAACCATTGAGAAACGACTCCACCACCTGTTCAAGGCCCTTGCTCGAAACACTGGGCCGAGCGGTGTACACCCCTTGGAAACCGAGCAAAGAATGGCTGCTGAATTTTTTGAATTTCAAGAACTTCATCGAAAGGTCGACCTCCTTGATGTTGCCAATCGTGAACTGACCGAACAACGTTCAACCCTTCAGGCCAATGTGGCTGCCCTCAACAAAGAGCAACGCCAACGACGTCGCGAGGAACAAAACCTCCAGCGCACCCTTGATGTTGCTTTGGAAAACGCCCGTGCTTTGCGAAGAAGCATCGGCCGCCAACAACGCAGTCGTCCACAAACCGTGAGCGTTGAGGCCTCTGAAACATTGATGGCTAAATTCAAGGCAGGTGACGCCTTAGAGTTGGATGAAATCCAAGCCATGCTTGAGCACAGCAGTTTGTTCCAGGACCCTGATCCAACGGAAATGACCGATGCGACAACGGAGGCATGAACCCCCGTGTCGACGATGGAATGGGTGCCTTGTCCATCACCAAGCGATTTGACAAGTAGTGAATGTCAAACCGTGTTGGACTTGTTTTGGAACGAAACAGGTGAAGTTTACTCCGAAACCACTGTTCGTCTCCTCCCCGTTCCCGCCTGGTCGGGAAACATGATGTTGGTCAACAAGGAACATGAACAACCTGTCATCGAAGGCGTGCTTTGGGCGACACCGTTCAAAGACGACATCGTTCGCATTGCAGCCTTTGTTCTCCATCGCCGCCATCAGGGCAAAGGCTGGGGCACATTGGCTTGGGAAAGGTTTGTCAAAACCATGGTTGATGAGGGCTATGGACAGGTTCAACTTGAAGTGAAAGCAGCCAACCACAGGGCTCAAGCCTTCTATCAGCAACGAGGCATGAGTATCCAACGCGAGTTGGTCGGGTATTATGCCTCGGGACTCGGCTACATGATGCGAGGACCGTTGAGGGCTTGAAGAGCAAAGGATTATGCAAGTTCGTTTGAAACACAACCTGTGTTTGAGCGGCTTCTCCGACCGTTGGCCAGCCTCCGAGGGGTTCGCTCAGTAGCGCTTTTGGAGAGGGACGGGTTCGTCATTTACCGTTCAGCTGCTGACGCAAGCAACGATGATGCTCAACGCCGCCGATGGCCGGCCATGGTTGCACAGAACGGTGGCAAAACCGTGTCGTTGATTTTTGAACATGGCAAGGTCATCGTCTCCCAAACCAAAGCGGGCTTCTTAATCGTCCACACAACACCAGAAGTCAACCTTGGTGCCCTGTTCCCATCCCTCGAGGCCTTCAACGACAGCATTCAGGGCATGAAGCGTGGCAATGGACGCCCATGAGGGTTAAATGGGGGAGGTCTCTCGCCCACGGTGAGGACGATGGGAGTCTTCCTCGATCAGGTGCGATGAACGATGACGGAATTCAAAGGTCTACTCGAAGAACGACGTAAAATGGTTGACGCAAAGGCAACACTGCATCGTGAAATTCGAGACGACTGGAACGCGAAGACCAAGGAGTACACCACCACTCGAAACGAACTCAACAATGAAGTTCGCGAACTCATCGTTCAAGTTCGTGAACAACGGGATTTGCGCGACAAAATGAACGAAATGGTTCGTGAAAAGAAAAAGGTTCGTGAAGACGCCAATCAACGGGTTCGTGACGCTAAGGAAGCCACACGCTCCAGCCAGCCCGAGCAGCCTCAGCAATTTGATCGCCGCGGCCGACCCATTCGACCCGATACCGTCCAATCCGTTACCCGTACCATGGAACGACTTGAGCGAGAATTTGAGCAAGGACGCCATCAAGGTAAAAACGAAACAAAGTACTTCAAGAAAATGAAGGAACTCAGTGCCAAATTGAAGAAACTCAAGGCCGATGCGAACGCCCTAACCGAAGGCGAAGGAAGCGAAGCCCTCCGAACCGCCATGCTCGACCAAGAAACCGCTCACGGTGCGGTCAAAGAAGCGGCAGATGCGGCTCAAAGCGCTCACGACCTCATGATTGAATGGAATGCCGAAGTTGACAAGCAGCGGGAAAAAGCAGAAGCCGCACATCGACGATTGCGAACCTCAAAGAAAGAAGCCGACAAGGAACACAGCCTCTACATTGTCTCGCTACGTTGCCTGCACTCAACTCAGGATATTCTCCGTGCCATGCGCGGTGCCAGCCAAGGTGACGGTCAGCGCCAATCTTCCAGCGAAGAAACGCAGGACTTGATGGCAAAGTTGTTGTCTGGTGGGACACTATCAACCGAGGAATTGATGCAACTCCAGCGGTTTGATTAAATTCAATCCAGCGAACACATCAAGAACCTCAACGCACACCCAACAATCGGACGTGTACGGATGATTGGTCAAGACGACATTGCCGCTTTGGTTGACGAGTACGACCGACTCAAGCTTCGGATCGGCATGACAGCATCGCACTCCGCACTTGACATCTGCGATGGAGCCATCGAGGAGGGCTTCCCAACCGTTGCCTACTGCAAGGAAGGGCGGCACAAAACCTACGCCAACTACTTCAAGACGCACAG
>QQSC01000014.1:12862-39854 GCA_003602475.1 Candidatus Poseidoniales archaeon
AACATGCTTCGGATGGAAGAGCGGACGGAAGACCAAGATTACTATTGGATTTTGGAAAAAGCTGGATTGCCGTATCCTGAGAAAATCAACTCTCCAGAAGACATTGATTGCTTGGTTATTGTCAAACTTCACCACGCCCAAAAGAAACTCGAACGAGGCTTCTTCACGTGTGCTTCGTTCAAAGAGTACCAAGAGAAATCAGCAGCCTTGTTGGCTGAAGGTGTGATCGACCAGGCCTCGCTTGACGGCGCCCGCATCGAACGCTACGTCATTGGACCCGTGTTCAACTTGAACTTCTTCTACAGCCCACTGGCAGAAGAAGGCGAGCGTTTGGAACTGCTCGGCGTTGATTGGAGGTTTGAATCATCCCTTGACGGTCATGTCCGCCTTCCTGCACCACAACAAATGACCATGCCGCTGCATCAACAGATTCCAGAGATGACCGTGGTTGGCCACAACACCGCCACCATCCGAGAATCGCTCCTCGAAAAGGCCTTTGAACTCGGTGAACGGTTCATCAACGCAAGTAAGGAACACTACGACCCGGGAATTATCGGTCCTTTCTGCCTGCAAACCTGCATTGACAAGGACATGAATTACTACATTTACGACGTTGCTCCCCGCCTGGGTGGAGGCACCAATGTTCACGTGAGTGTGGGCCACCCTTACGGCAATGCCCTGTGGAGGAAACCCATGTCAAGCGGACGAAGAATCGCCATGGAATTGCGGATGGCTGCAGAACAGGACCGTCTCCTCGAAGTTCTCACGTGAATTCGTTCAATCGACCACTGAACGCTGCGATGCGGTGGCCGCAGAATTCGTTGGGAATGCGAACCATGGAGCAGACACGTCTTGCTCACTCAAGTTGAGAAGAATACCCTGAGACAGGTTGTTCTGAATGGAACCATTGTTCCACACGTTCAGGATTGTCCCAAAGGCCAACTCGAACCGCTACAATCGTAAGGTTGTCCACAAGTACAACATGGGGAACGCCCTCCACACCCAGCAAGTTGGTGACGTTAGGAGCGTGCAAAAACGGTCGATTCAATGTCCGATTGATCTCTTCCTCCATGTGAGCCTTCCAAGCCGACATGTTGTCGTCGGTCGGGTCTTTGTTCATGACCAACAAGCGTCCGGGTTCAACTGCACGGTCCAAGGCATCCAAGGTTGGTTGGCAATGGGTGCACCAATACGCCGAGACATAGGCAATCCATCTCCCAGTACCGTTTGCTGAAAGAACCGAGTGGTTGTTTCCATCCGCATCAGCCAGTTCGAAGGGAGGGAAAAGGCAGGTGACGCTCCACTCAACGGTTGAAGGGTCGGTGCAGTCGGTGGATTCGGGGTCTGTTGTTTCCAAAGTGTTCTCCTCAACGGATAAGCAACCGGACAAAACGCTGACCAACAGAACGGTGAGCATGAGCGAGGCTCGAATCACGCCCATGCGGATAGCATGCCAAAGGCATGTTTGAAGGTGTTGCTCACCCATACCAGAAATCCTTGTTGTGCCATACCACTTCGAGGACCGCATCGTGCATGCCCGCTTCACACGTGGTGAACTTCATCAGAACGGTCGCTCTTGGGCGAAGAGGAGCACGAGCCGGTCGTCACAGTTCGGCAGACGGGTGGGGGACCAACCTCGAGAGATCACTGCTGATAGGGCATCCATGCTTCGGCCCCTTCGTCGTAATACGACAGGTTGCCTTCATCGTCCTGAGACCAATGAACCCCGTCTTCTTCCCATTGCTGAGCGTGTTGAGTAGCATCCTCGAGGGAAGGGAGCGCTTTGTCTTCACCAGCCATGTGATGTTCAGTATCCATGTCCATGTGCCCCATGGGCTCACTGAATGAAGAAACAATGGCTGAGTCTTGCTTTCGCATCACTGCAAACCCACCGCCACCGATGATGGCCAACACGGCCAGGGCAAGGACAGCGTAAACCATCCCGTTTCCACCCTCGTCAATCACGGTCTGCGAACGGGAAGCATCCTCGGGATAATCGTCGTACCGGTCGGCAACGCCGTCGCCGTCGGTGTCAACCGATTCGTTGGCATCAAACTTGAAGGCGTCTTCTGCATCGTTGACTCCGTCGCCATCTGAATCGCGTTGTGCCAAAGCACAGCCTTCCTCGTCCACAAGTTGGCCTTCAAGGGTGTTGATGCACGTATCGATGTGGTCCTTGATGCCGTCTGCATCGGAGTCCCGTTGCCTGTCGGCACAACCGTCCAAATCCACGGATTGACCCGGGGTCGTGTCGGGGCACAGGTCCTGCGCGTCGGAGATGTCATCGTTGTCCTCGTCCTTCTGAGAAGGAGAGCAACCGATTTGGTCAGCCTGTTCGGTGACGGGCGTGATGCGACACAAATCTTCGCTGTTTGGAATGCCGTCGGTGTCGTCGTCAAGCTGATTGTCAGCGCATCCTGCAATGTCCACTGTGGCTTCGTTGTCCGTCCCGGGGCACACATCGAGTTGATCGTTGACGAGGTCACCATCGGTATCCCGTTGCGAAGGTCCACAGCCCAAGGAATCGGCTTCCTCGGCTGTTGAGGTGCCGTCGCAGACATCGTTGGCATCGTTCACGCCGTCATCGTCGGTGTCGCGTTCGTGTGCAGCACAACCAACGCCGTTGACGACGTTGCCTGCTGAGGTGGTGGGACACTGGTCCATGTTGTCCATGATGCTGTCGCCGTCGGTGTCCAACTGGTACAGGGCGCAACCGCCCGCATCAACCACACTGCCAAGGCTGGTGCCGGGGCAGGCGTCAAACGCATCCATGACGCCGTCGCTGTCACCGTCTTCTTGACTTCCTGAGCAACCGACAGCGTCCACCGATTCTCCCGCAGGTGTGCCCTGACAAGCATCAAGACTGTCCGGCACACCGTCCATGTCTTCATCGAGTTGCGAAGCAGCACATCCGTTGCTGTCAACCGCCTCACCTGGAGGGGTGCCAGAGCAAAGGTCGGGGTTGTTGCCGTTGGCGTTGTCACCGTAGCCGTCGCCATCAGCGTCGGCCCGCTGTGTACCATCGGAAGGGAAGGCGTCAGGGTTGAGCCCCGCAGCGTTGTCGCCGTATCCGTCACCATCAGCGTCGGACCATTGGGTTGAATCGTTGGGGAAGGCATCGGGTTCGTTGCCGGCCTGATTGTCTCCATAACCGTCATCATCAGCGTCGTACCATTGGGTTGCGTCGGTGGGGAACTTGTCACCGTTGTTGCCGTTGGCGTTGTCACCGTACCCGTCACCGTCAGCATCGACCCATTGCGTGCTGTCGGTTTGGAATGCATCGGGATCGTTGCCGTTGGCGTTGTCACCGTAACCATCACCATCTATGTCGGACCATTGGGTCGAATCGTTGGGGAAAGCGTCGCCGTTGGTTCCGGTTGGGTTGTCGCCGTAACCGTCCCCGTCAATGTCTTCCCACTGCGTTCCATCGTTTGGCCAAGCATCAGGGTAGTTTCCATTGGGGTTGTCACCGTAGCCGTCCCCATCAACATCGGACCACTGTGTGGCGTCTTGAGGGAATGCATCTGGAGCAGTTCCGTTGGCGTTGTCTCCGTAACCATCACCGTCAGCATCCAACCATTGCGTGCCATCGCTGGGGAAGGCATCGGCCATGTTGCCGGTTGTGTTGTCTCCGTAACCGTCACCGTCCATGTCGGACCATTGGGTCCCGTCCTGAGGGAACGCATCCACATCGTCGTTGTGACCGTCGTTGTCTGAATCCTTTTGCGAGAGGGCACATCCATTGGCATCCACCATGGACGAGACCGGGGTGTTGGCGCACAGGTCAAGTTCGTTGGCCACACCATCGTTGTCGTCGTCGAGCACCAATTGGAAGCATTGTGTGTCACCGATCATCTGCACCATGTTATCGGTGAACAAATCGGCGATGGCACAATAATTTCCGCTGGAAGTTGGGGTCAAAAACGACCAAGTTGACAACGTCATGTTCTGCGCTGTAGCGGTGATGTTTGTCAAATTGGAAACCTGAATCGTTGCCCCTCCGTTGTCCGTCAACCGAACACGGTAACGGTAATCATCACCGCTCACGAGGTCCAACCCTTCCAATGCCACATCGTTGGTGGCTGATGTGGGGCTCGATGTTACAGACGTGATGACCAAACCTGGAAGTTGTGGCGTAAATTCCTCGTCGTGAACCCCGATGAACCCGTCAAATGTTGTGAGGTTCACCATGGCGTTTTGCGGTGAGAGCAAGGCCACGAAGGTGTGATCGTCCATGGTGGTGATGCCGGTCCAATTCACCGACCAAGATTGGGTGGCTGAGGATGATGTGAAATTGATGGTGTCTTCGTCCACGATGGAATCATTGAGGGCCATCTCAACGTCAAAATTGGTCATCATCGAATCGCTGAAGTCGTCCGAATGGAACACCATCCATCGAAGGGTCAAGGCGGTACCACTGCTGAGGTTTGTGGCCTCAATGGTTCCGGTCGTTGATGATGTGGTGGCAATCTCGAGCACTTCGATGTCGTAGCAATCAACCGAGGAGACCAAGAAGGTCCCGTTGCCATCGTAAAGGCTCCCAGTCACGCACACTTCTGATTCGACCAGGCTTGGTGCTGAGTGAGTTACGGTGGCATTGTACCCCGTACCAGAGGCGGTGAACGTTGACGATGTTGTTGTGGTCAAGGTCACCCATGTCCCGTTGAGCCCTTGTTGGGACAGGGTCACGTTGTAGGCGTACGATGACCCGTTGGTCAAACTGGACATGGACAAAGCGGTGGTGGTGTCGGTTACTGAAGTCGTTTGAATGCTTTGATAGCTTTGTCCCCCCCCGGGAAGGTCGGTGCTGATTTCGATGTCGTACGTGTTGACAGCACCGCTGTAACCGTAGACGTCAACATAGGTTGTTTGGTTTGTCGTCGATGAATACTGCATTGATTCAAGGTTTGAGGTGCCTCCCGAACTGGTCAACCATGAGCCGCTTGAAGAATCCCAGCCAACATCAAGATCACCGTTGGCGTGGGTGAAACTGACGTTGACGTAGTATGTCACGCCCGATTGCATAACGATTTCAAAGAAGTCTGTATCAAAGGATGAGTCTATGCTCAAACCCGTGCAGGATAGGGGCAAGGAGGACGCCAATGTGGCCGTGGCGGTGCTGTCGTTGGGTTCGAGAATATCGGAGGATGTCGTGCCGTTCCCTGTGCATGGAGAAGGGGGTAAACTACCGATTGAGAGTCCCCCACCCGTTCCGTTCCCTGAACTGCTTGCGGCGAACCTGTGCAGGTTAAGCGTCCATGACCCAGACCCCGTATACCGTTCAATGTTGATGTAAATCATGGTGCCCGCTCCACCGGTGGTGTTGGTTGAGAGGGATTCTGGGTTGCTAAAGACCGAGGAGCCGAGCAAGGTTTGGTTCCCGTCGGTGAAAAACAAGTCAAAGTCGTTGGTCACCGTCGTCCCGTTGCTGAACGTGGTCGATGAAGGGAAAGAAAGCGTGGCTGAAAGCCCTTCGTTGGCGTTTAAGTTCACACGAAGGATGTCAACATCGTCCCCATAATCGAGATCACCCGTGCCGGAGAACGATCCGGAAAAAATGTAGTTTGTGATGCTCACTGAGGTGTTGTCGGGCAAATCTCCGCCAGAATTCAAGTCGTTTTGATTGGGGCCTACAGCCGTGACTGAAGGAACCAACGCTGCCCCAATTACGGAGAGCAACAGCATTGCGGTGAGGGATAAACTAGAGAAACGCGCCTTGTGTTCACTACTCATGTTTTTCATGAGGCGTCCGATGGTATATGATACCTATCGCTAAATTGCGGTTGGCGCCACATGACCGTCGCTTTTGTCTTCGGGTTGTCGGACGCGGGACCAAACACCACCCATGAGTTCGTCATGGTGTCCCTGGCAGTAGTGAAACCGTCGATACGCTTCTCTGAATGAATACGCCTTCTTGCCAGTGGCAACCAAGAAGCCTTCTGGAGACAATCGAGAAACGATGACTCCCTCAGATTCACAGCCGGGAAGGTCGCACACTGGTGATTCGCTCATATCGTTCACTACTGTTCAAGATACATGAACTCTTGGTCAAGCCCCGTCTTCGTCCGTAACCTCAGGTTCGATGACCACCAACGGGACGTTGGCTTCAATTGCTTCACCCTCTGAACACTGAACGGCAACCACTGTTCCTGTCACAGGCGCCTGGATTTCGTTTTGCATTTTCATGGCCTCGAGAATGAGGACCACTTGGCCCTCCGTGACATGTTGGCCTTCTTCAACCTCAACGGTGACCACCTTTCCTGGGATGTTGGCAGAAACGGTTCCGGATTTCTTCTTCTTCCGCCCACCTGAACGCTTGGCTTTCGCCACTGGCGCAGCGTTGGGGACTTCAATTTCAAACACTTCACCCTCCACGGTGGCCGTCCACACCGAACCTTCGGATTCGAGTTCAACAACGTATTCCGTGCCGTTTACTTTGATCGTGTGTGTTTCTGTCAAGGGTTCACCTCCATGGTGAGCGGGATGCTCGGGCGTGCATGAGCGAAGCCTGCCCCGTCATCATGCGGCGATGGTCTTGGGACCAAGCAGCACCGAGCTGGCGTGCGTTGTTCGATTCGTCTTCGCCGTGAGAGCGGACCTGAACCAAAACCGCCATAATAGCGGCGATTCGGCGTTCGTTGCTGGCGTCTGTCATCAACTCACCTCACAAGGGGATGTTGCCGTGTTTGCGGGCTGGTCGCAATTCTTCTTTGTCCAGAAGCATGTCCAACGCCCTGCACAGACGTTGGCGGGTTTGATTCGGCTCAATCACGTCGTCCAGATACCCCATGGCGGCTGCTTTGTAGGGATTGGCGAACTTTTCTTTGAAATCTTCAGTAAGACGGCCCCGTTCTTCCTCTGGGTTGCGGGCCGATGCAATCCGGCGGCGATGGATGATCTCGACCGCACCGTCAGCCCCCATGACAGCCAATTCAGCAGATGGCCAAGCCACGTTGTAATCCCCACGGATGTGCTTGCTCGACATCACATCGTAGGCACCACCGTAGGCTTTGCGCATGACGACCGTGAGTTTTGGGACGGTTGCTTCAGCAAAGGCGTACAGCAACTTGGCTCCGTGTCGGATGATGCCTCCCCATTCTTGATTGGTCCCCGGCAGGAAACCCGGTACGTCCTCAAAGGTGAGCAACGGAATGTTGAACGCATCGCAGAACCGCACAAAACGAGCCGCTTTGTCGCTGGCATCAATGTCAAGGCACCCCGCCAGAACCTTGGGTTGGTTGGCCACCACGCCTACAGTCTGACCTCCCAAATGTCCGAATCCGACCACGATGTTCTGCGCCCATTCGGCTTGAACTTCGAGGAAACCGCCGTCGTCAAGGACGTCCGTGATGACATCAACAACATCGTAAGGTTTGGAAGCATCTTCGGGAATGACGGTATCCAAAGCGTCGCACAGCCGGTCTTTGCTGTCCGAGGTCTGCTTCATTGGTGGGCGTTCGAGGTTGTTTTGAGGCAACATATCTGCGAGATCTCGTGCCAATTGTATGGCATGTTCGTCGTCGCTTGCCGTAAAGTGAGAAACACCGGACTTGGAGCCGTGCGTAAAAGCGCCGCCCAAATCTTCGAAACTCACCACTTCGTTGGTCACGGTTTTGATGACCTCGGGCCCGGTGATGAACATATGAGCGGTCTGGTCGACCATGATGACAAAGTCCGTGATGGCTGGGGAATAAACCGCTCCACCTGCACAAGGCCCCATGATCACGGAGATTTGAGGCACAACACCTGACGCCCGAACATTGCGAAAGAAAATTTCAGCATAGGACCCCAATGAAGCGACCCCTTCCTGAATGCGAGCACCACCGGAATCGTTCATGCCAATCACCGGACGCCCGGTTTTGAGTGCCATGTCCAACACTTTGCAAATTTTCAAACCGTGCATTTCTCCCAAGGAACCACCGTACACCGTGAAATCTTGTGCGAATGCAAACACTTCGCGGCCGTTGATGGTGCCGTGGCCGGTGACGACGCCGTCACCGGGAATGACGTTTTTATCCATGTCAAAGTCTCGACATCGATGTTCAACGAGTGCATCAATTTCTTGAAACGAGCCGTCGTCAAGCAACAGTTCGATGCGTTCACGCGCCGTGAGTTTACCACGGTTGTGTTGAGCCTGCACACGGGCTTGCCCGCCACCCGCTTCGCTACGGGACTTTCGGTTTCTCAAGTCCTTGAGGCGGTCCTGTGTGCTCGACATGGTGTTCCCCGAGTTACCTTCCTTGCACGCCGCCCTTATGCGTTGCTGTCCACATGCCTGCTCAACGACGACAATCGCATGCATTCCACTCCGGCAAAGGGTGTGGTTGATAGGGTGGAGACATGTGCTTGAACCATGGACCACCCGCTACGTATTGTTGTCGCCAAACCCGGTTTGGACGGGCACGACCGAGGCGCAAAAGTTGTCGCACGCGCCCTCCGTGATGCCGGGCATGAAGTGATTTACACGGGATTGAGGCGCACTTCACAGCAGATCGTCGAAACGGTGAGGGATGAAGACGCACGCTTCCTTGGCCTCTCCTCTCTCTCGGGTGCTCACGCCCATTTGTTCCCGCAAGTTTGCAAGAAACTCGTTGAAGAAGGACTTCACGATGTGGTCGTGTTCGGAGGT
Source organism: Candidatus Poseidoniales archaeon (assembly GCA_003602475.1). Classification (GTDB taxonomy): domain Archaea; phylum Thermoplasmatota; class Poseidoniia; order Poseidoniales; family Poseidoniaceae; genus Poseidonia. Next base: position 21,492 of record QQSC01000014.1, read on the forward strand.
GGCATCATTCCTGAAGACGACCGCCCGGCGCTTCATGAAGCCGGCATTCGAGCCATTTTTGGCCCGGGAACCCCCACTTCCGAGATTCTTGAGTTCATCAACACGGCCCACAACAAGGACGATGTGGGTGTTGGTCAGAGCGGCACGTGGTTTTGGGAATCCAGTGCTTAGGTGGTCTCATGGAAGCCTTGCATCAACAGGCCATGAACGGCGATAGACGAGCACTTGCTCGAATGTTGACCGCCATTGAAGCCGGCAAGGTGGACGTTGCGGACTTGGTTGAATCGCCGCTGCCTGAATCCGGATGGAAGGTGTTGGCCATCACGGGAGCGCCGGGTGTTGGTAAATCCGTCCTTGTTGATGCCATCATGCATCGCTGGGCGACCGAAGGGCGAACCACGGCTCTTCTTGCTGTGGACCCAAGCTCACCTCGAACGGGTGGTGCTCTCCTTGGAGACAGGGTGCGGATGACCACGGTTGACGACCCGTCGTTGAGCAACCGAGTTTACGTTCGTTCCGTAGCCACAAGAAAGGCGATTGGGTCTGTCCCACTTGTCGTGGGGGACATGGCGACCTACCTCCTGGGCTGTGGGTGGGAACGCGTGATGATCGAAACCGTGGGTGCAGGTCAATCAGAACTCCGATGCGCCGCCGTGGCCGATCGAATCGTTGTGGTAGAGGGCCCTGCTCGCGGCGATGGTATTCAAGCCGAAAAGGCTGGATTGCTCGAGCTGGCAGATCTGGTGTTGGTGAACAAGTCCGACCTCGAGGGAGCCACGCGGCACGCCAGTGAACTGGAAGAATCCTTTGCTCTCAACAACGAGGCGCCCGAAGTCAGGTTGGTGTCTGGACTTCGAGGGACTGGCGTGGATGAGGCCGCTCACGCGCTGTTGAACCTCTCCTCATCGGGCCGCTCTGTTCGGGCCAAAATGCGAGAACGACTTCACGCCTCACTTGAGCGTCGGCTGACCAGCCACCCCGCTTACAACCCCACGCTGGACGCCTTGACCTTAGGGACACTTGATATTGAAGAGGCCTTGATGGCTCTGCTGAGAGAAAGTCATGAGCGCTCAAGTTGAGATGACCAACCCCGTTGACACTTCAGTTGGGGGCATGAAGGGCCACATCCTGCGCCGAGCCATTCATTTGGGGATGGTGTTGATCCCCTTCGTGTATTTTGAATTCGGCGAGAACGCTGCGGATCTGTTCAACGCTACCCTCGATCAACTCGTCGCTGGTTTCGTTCTGCTTCTGGTGGCCGTTGAAGGACTCAGATTGCGGCTTGGCATCACGGTTTTTGGCCAGCGTGCTTACGAATCAAAGCAAATCTCAGCATTGGCGTGGGGCGGTTTGGCCATTTGCATGGTCCTGTTGCTGACCCCAGAAGAGGCCTATGCCTGGCCTCTGATCGTGTCGTTGGCCTTGGGGGACCCCTTCATGGGTGAATTGCGGCGAAAGGGCGTCAGTGACCGAAACGTCATGGTGTATGCAACAGGACTCATCCTCGCCATTTGGCTGGCCAGCACCTATGTCCACGGCACGCCTCTGCTGATCAGCATCCTTCTTCCCGTTGTGTGCATGGCTTCTGAATGGCCTCGACTCACCTACATTGATGACAACGCCACCATGATTTTGATACCACTGACCTTGGTGTTGCTCCTTGAACCCTTTTTCGGCGTCATGGCATGATGATGAGAACAATGCATCGCATTGACCTGCCACCATATGTTGAAATGGTGGCTCCCGTTGGTTTGGACAGGTGAGCATTATGTCGGACCAAGGAACGGACAACGACCCCCCGCAAATGGCGTACCAAGTGGCCTTTGGACTGGCGATTGTCCTCCTCGGCATCACCATGTTCCAATACCCNCTTTGGTGACTTTTTCGTCCCATGAATGAACATCAGTTCAAAAGGGGGCCTACCGACGGTCATCCATGTGTGGCATTGCAGGGGTATTGGGGTCTCCCGATGAACCGCTTCTGCACCGCATGAATCGCATTCAGGGCCACCGTGGACCGGACGAACAATCCGTTCATGTCGAAGCCCCGATTGGGTTGGCGCATACACGTCTTGCTATCCTTGATGTCACGGGCAGCCAACAGCCCCTTCACGGCACCAAAGGGTCCTCTCTGATCGTCAACGGCGAAATATACAACCACACAGCGCTCCGTCAACAGGTCCCTTATCCCTACACGACAAAGGGCGACAGCGAAGTGATCCTTGCCCTTCACCAGCACGCTGCATCACCGGGACATTCACGCTCTGCAAACGACCACGCAGCATGGATTCACCGCCTTGACGGAATGTTTGCATTTGCTCTTTGGGATGTCGAACAACAAGAACTCATCCTCGCAAGGGACGCCCTCGGCATCAAGCCGTTGTCACGAACCATCGTGGAAGGGTCGTTGATGTTTGCAAGTGAAGCCAAGGCGTTTCAAGCCCATGACATGTACAGGCCCTCTCTTGACCGCGTGGCGTTTGGTGCACGATTGGTGTGGGAGTACCCGCTTGACAGCACCAGCCTCTTGTCGGGGGTGAGTCAAGTTCCCGCTGGAACGGTTGAGGTGTGGAAGGTCGACGAGCAAGGAGTGGCTTACCTCTCGGATTCAGCCGTCATCGAACGGTCGCTGGTGCAACCTTCAACAGAATGGAACGCATCCACCCAAGCCTCCAGTTTGTTGGATTCGTTTGTCAGCAGTGTGCAGCAACGCCTGATGGCTGATGTACCCGTTGGAATCGTTTTGTCAGGCGGCTTGGATTCAAGTTTGGTGGCTGCCGTGGCTCATGAAGCAGCGGAACGTGCAGAACAACCTGTTCCCGCCTGTTGGACGGTCGCTGGAAGCGAAGACAACCCCGATTGGATGGCTGCCGAAGAAGTGGCCTCGACCTTTGATTTGGAACATCATCAGCATATTTTGGAACCAGAAGCGTTTGAGGAACGGTTGCCATCGCTTTCATGGCACGGCGAAGACATCGACGTGACGGTTCTCTTCTTCCAGCCACTCTTTGAACACATGCGACGTCATGTCACCGTAGGGTTGTGCGGGCAAGGGGCCGATGAACTCCATGCGGGTTACCCCCGATACCGCAATCTGATGGCCCACCGTTCGGAATTGCAAGCAAGGGAAACAGCCCTCCCCGAAAACGTTCGCAAACCCCTCCTGAACGGTGACCTCCTGGAGGGCGATGGTTGGTCAAAACAACAGCATCGGGCCGAAGAGCCAACCAACGACCTCGGTTCCATGCTTCAGTTCGAATTCGATCACGGCCAATTGAGCAATTTCCAACTTCGCTTGGTCGACCGCCATTCGATGGCGCACTCCCTTGAAGTTCGTGTGCCGTTTCTTGGACGACCTCATCGGCAACAGGCCCAAGCCTTGCCCATGGATTGGCGATTGCCAAACGACGGACTGGAAAAGTTAGCACTTCGGAAGGCCGCTGCCCTCACCAAGCTGCCCAAAAGTATCGTTGAGCGTCCCAAATTACCGGCAGGTCGCGCCACTTCACCCACGATGATCAGCACCTTCCTCAAGGGATACGAGAGCCAAACCTCCGAGTTGATGGAGAAGTATGCTGAATGGGCCCCCGTGCTCAAAGGGCAAGAAGAGTTGGCGCTCGGAATGGGTCTGTTCGAGGCCATGCATTTGAACAACGATGGTTGGCGACAACGTCATCGAACCGTTGATGGCTGGTTAAGCGAGGTGATGTGAAGTGAACATGTGGAATTTAAACGAACATTTGGAAAAACACCGTACGGAGATCACCGATTGGATGGCTCAGAAGCGGTCTGAAGTGGCCATTCCGATTTACGGAAGCGTGGACGTGCGCGACGCTGGATGGAAAATCGGTGTTGTTGACGCCAATCACTTTCCAGCTGGATTCAACAACGTTTCAATTGAAGAAGGACGTGAACTCTCGGTTCTTTTTGGTGAGCACCTTCAGCGAACGCATCCGGGTTGCTCTTGGGTTCACATCTACCCCGAAAACCACACGAGGAATCCAGCCTACATCGAAAACATTGCTTCCATCAAACGAATCGTTGAGCATGCGGGCTACCGGTGCACCGTTGGCTCACCCGAATTGAGTGAACATGCCGTGCTCAACGGCACGAGCGGACCGTTGGAATTGACCCAGGTCACCATCAGCAAGATGGATGAACTTCTCATCGACGGCGCCTCTCCGGATTTGATTCTCCTGAACAACGACTTGACCAACGGCAACATTCCAGGCGTGGCATCACCCAACGTGACTCCACCTCCTCACATGGGATGGTTTCGCCGGCGAAAGTCGCAGCATTACGAGGCGCTGCGTCCTTATGTCGTGGAGATGGCTGACCTTCTGAACATTGACCCTTGGCACCTCATGCCCGACTGGATTGTTTCTGAAAACAAATGTCTGACCGAAGAGAACTGCAAGCAACGACTCGCTGTCGAAATTGACGAATTCCTTGACCAGATCCGCCAGCGCTACACAGCATTGGGCATCGACCGTGAGCCGACGGTGGTGATGAAAAACGACAGCGGAACCTATGGATTGGGCGTCATGGTGTTGACCTCAGGCGACCAAATCCTGAACCTCTCAAACAGAAAAGCCAACCGTCTGCGTTACGCCAAGGGAGGTGCTGCAGTTGAGAACTTCCTGATCCAAGAAGGCATACCCACAGCGCTCAGAACAGAAGAGGAGGAGCCTTTGGAGCCGGTGGTCTACCTCGTTGACGGAGAAGCAGCATCATGGTTCTACCGAATCAACGGCAAGAAATCGGATATGGAGAACTTGAATTCCCCCAGTGCCCGGTTTGAAAACTACGCTGATACGGCCAACCCTTACGCCACGGAGGCCCATGGATGGCACGCCCTTGTCGCCGAACTCAGCATGTTGGCCATGGGCAAAGAAGCCGAGCATTACATCGTTGAGGCGTGAACTGGTCAATTTGAACTGGCCAGTTCATCCTGCAATCGGACATCAACAGGATGAAAACAAACCCCAGCAACCACGGGTCATGAGGGGGAAGGCGTGGTGGTACGTCCTCACCATTGTCATCGGTCTTTGGGTCGCAGCAACAGGAGCCAACGGCTTGTTGCCCGACCGTTGGGCAGAGTTGCCCGTCAACGTGTGGTGTTTGGGTTTGTTTGGTGTGCTTTACCGGCAAGCAGACCGGAAGGGCCGAATTGAAATGCTCACCGTTCTGGCATTTGCCACACCGATGGAATTGTTTTTTTCCGAAGTCTGGATGATTTACGAATACCAACGAGGACTCATGCCGTTGTTTGTACCTGTGGGCCATTATTTTCTCTTTGACCTCGGTCGGATTTGGGCTGAACGGCTGAAGACCGCTTGGGCTCTGCCCCTGCTGATGCCTTTTGTGCCTCTTGTCGCCTATGGTGTGTGGACAGGAGGAGACACCTCTGGCGTCTTGTTGTTGGCATTGGTGGTTGTGTTCACGATGTTTGGCCCGCAACCACGACTCTATGCCGCCATGGTTTGGGCCGCACTGGGTATGGAAATTGTGGGGACCCAACTGGGCAATTGGGAATGGGCGACCAATGTGCCATGGACCCCGCTCACATCGTGGAACCCGCCTCTCTTGGTCGGAGCGTTTTACTGCTTTGGCGACCTTTTGGTGAACCTGAGCGTTGCCAAGTTTGAAGGGGAACCTCCGAAGGAGGATATTCCATGACACGTGCGGACGAGCTTCGCCGGCGTCGAGAACAAGAGGCCTTGCGCATCCGCACGGCCCTTAACCGTCAACGAGGAGAACAGCGAGCCAACACCAAAGGTGGAGAAGGCACGGTGGCTTTCGTTGAAGAGCGGAAATGCATTGGGTGCGACCAGTGCACCATCGTGTGCGACGATGACGCCATTGAACTCTACCACCTTGCGATGATGAGCCCGCTGATGTCGGTTGACAGCAACCGAAAGGCGAAAATCATACGTGACGCTTGCACAGGATGCCGTTTGTGCGTCCTCGCTTGCCCCACAGACGCCATCACCATGATCGACCGATAAGGAGGAAAACACCATGTCCAAGAAAGGAAAAGACCCGTCTGCGCAACGTTTTGGAGGAGAATTCGGCCCGTATCGCAAACCAGGGACCGCTGGAGTGAGCCTCTCGACGTTCAAAACACTGGTTTGGACATCCAACATTGGTGGGTTGCTGCTCTGCGTTCTAGCTCTTGAACTCATGTTCGTACGACAAAATTTTGCATGGGGTCTGTTGGCCCTGATTTTGGGTGTGGCCGTCGGCTTGTTCCCATCCAACTACGAAATCGTGGGGATGGAAGACGACGAGGACGAAGGGCAATCCTGACCTCCTAACGACGAGACTGGAGTGCAAAGGACTCCTTCTGCCTGTGCAATAGGTGGCGTCGTATATGACCCACTGCGAACCCTTCCAAATGAGTTGTGCGTGCACGTGGGTGTTATTGTAAACCCTTGTGAATATTTACTATATACTTATTCACTTCAATACATTTTGTCGCATACCACTTAAGTCGCTAGCATACACATCATAGGGGATTGTATGTCCAAACGAAGGTCAATCAGCACATCAATTTACAGATGTGATGAGTGAAAATCGATCGCCACGAAAAGAAATCTTGACTTCAACTTCAGAGGTTTCTTGATCGCAATCGGCCCAAGAACTGTCAGATGCAGTCCATGTGTCACCGGATTGAGGATTATCAATATCCGTGCCGGAGTAATCTGCTTGAGAGAATGCTCCTTCGAGCCATGTCGTACCGTTCGCATTGATGCAGTACGCACTCATGTAATATCCGAATTCTTCACCCCACCCATTTTCTTGTGATGGAAGTAGGGTAGACCAATCTCCTGCATCGTCTAATGTTACGGTGACAATGTTTTCTGCAGTGCCAGTACCAATGGTATCTGCATGATCGGCGAGGGTGAATAAGGGGTAAGAAGGGCAAGATGAGGTTGCCCCAGTAACCCAATCGATATCTGATTGTGGAATACCAAATCCAGAATAATATGCGTCTTGAGCTTCGAGCGGGCTGACTGGATAGTAACGATCTGCACCACCTCCGATACCATCAAACACCATAGGCAAATACGATTTTGCACCATCGTCGTCCTCGACAATGACCATCAAGTTCTTCTGAATCATGATAGAACACGGCATACCGCCGTAGTTCTCAGCCTGAATGTATTCATTTCCTGCTTCCATTGGAATGATGAATGAACCTCCGTAAAGGTCGCCCCTGATAGAAGTTACAGGTGTTTGGTCACTCAACGAGCCTGAGTTTGATGAAAACGGAATGTCAATCACTCCGTCTGAATCATAGTCCAGGCCAATTGAAACGATAGTACCGTCCAAATCCATTGCAGACCATGACAGATAGACAAGTCGTGAATAAGTCCCGTCGCCATCATCGGCCAAAGCATCATCATCTGAACCGACGAGATTAGCCGTGACTATAGGGGCGGAGTTGAGGATGACATTCGCATTTGAACCACCAATTTCAACAACTTGCCATCCTGTCGACATGCAAGCCTGGAAGTTTGTATCTGCTTCAACATAGTACAATCGCCCTTGGGTTGTTGAATCACATGTGGGTAGATCATTTGATGTAGGAACATAGTAGGTTGGCCAATCATCGCTTAATTCGAGAATTACCTCGTCTCCNTCCGTGGTTTCAACTTCAGAATCTCCGATACAACCTGAAAGGCCAGAAGTCATCATCAACAAACCAAGTAAAATTACAATTTTTCTCATGGTTTGCCCTTGTGAGTGAAGGTTAATAGTGATGCTCCTACATGTATAAGCGCCAAAATGTCTGTGTTTGTTTTGAATTCACCAGGGCCCCTCGTGGTCGTATAGGAATACAACGGTACCGTTGTGATTGCCCTCAAATCCAATTCACGTCTCTGGCACACGAACTCATATGGAGATCGGTTCCTTGAACTTTGAACGATTCTTCCATCAGCCCTGGCCCTCACCAGAAACTGAGACCGCCGTCTCGTGGCGGTACATCACGACCAGTCCAAGAACGTGGGTGCAACGTTCAAGAGAACGGTGTGCGGGTGGGCGTTCAAGCTTCGACGGTACTGCTGACGGTGGTTTCGGCACCAATCTGGGCTTTCTTTTCGTTGACTTGACGAGCGAGGAAGGAAACCACATCGAGAATCTCAATGTCTTGGTAGGCTTCATCGCCTTCAAACTTCAAGCACTCAAAGTGAGATACGCACTTGGGACAGGAGGTCAGCATGGTCTCGGCGCCTGTGGCACGAACTTCTTCCATGCGGGTCACACGCAGTGAGCGAGCGTTCTCGTTGCAGGACATCATGCTGGACACGCCACAGCACATGGCGTCTTCACCGTGGTGTTCCATCTCGACCAGTTCAACACCCTCAACTGCGTTAATGAGGTCTCGAGGTTCGTCGTACACGCCCATCTGTCGGCCAAGTCGGCATGGGTCGTGGAAGGTCACCGTCGTGTCTTCAGCCTTGAGGTTCATGTCAAACCCTTGTTCGGTCAAGAATTCCGTCGTGTGCATCACCTTGACGTCTTCAAGTTCGTAATCACGGGCGAAGGTTCGGAAACATTCTGCACAGGAGGAAACCAAGGTATCGATGCCGGATTCGCTGATCTTTCGCTGATTGTACGCTTTCAGCTTGTCAAACACTTCGTCAAGACCTTGCCACTTCTGGTCGTGACCACAGCACTTCAGGAAGTCTCGCCCGAGGTATGCAACATCGGTGCCCATTTCTTCGAACAAGGTGAAGGCAGCCGTGGTGGAATCTCCGAGGTTCATCGTGCCCTCGTTCACATGGGAGAACACCATTTCTTGGTCGAGGTAGTCGACACAACCAGGGTAGTAACCAATGTTGGAGGTGATGGGGTAGTCCTCGGTAGCGATGAAGTCCACATCAGCCTCTTCTTCGGCTTCTGCGTTCAACACGGCTTGAAGCACGGTGTGAGGGATTTCTGCCTGAGGACCACCGACGATCAAACTTCTGCGGATGTCCACATAAGAGTCGTAGTCGACCAGTTGAGGGCAAGCATTTGTGCACGCCGAACAGGTCAAACAGGAATACATTGGTACGCCGTCGTCCTCGTTGTTCCACGAATTGTAGATGATGTTGAGTTTGTCACCGCCGTTAAAGAGACGAACCGGACAAGCGTCGTCGCACAAATCGCAACCGTAGCACTTGTTCATTTCAAACTCGTATCCACGGGCCATGTAGCGAAGCAAGACAAACACAAGAGCACCAAAGGTGACGGATGGGATGAACATGGCATAGGTGAGTTTAGCGTCCAAGGATTTGGGGTTCTGATGGTAACTTGGATTTTCAATCACGCCAAAGGCAGCACCGCCCAACGCCATCTCGTCGGCGTTGGAGAGGTTCACCGTGTGTCCCGCAAGGCCCTCGGGGGCGTTTTCGTCCCAAATCAGCAGAGGCTGGTAGGACTGAATGGTGAAGGAGGACTCGGTGGTGATGCTGTCGTTTTCAGCAAGAGCGCCACTCACAACAACACTGTAGGTGTAATCGTAGGTGCCAACCATCAGTTCTGTGGTGTCACCGGCGCAGTTCTCGAACGAACTGACCACCTTGTCGTTGCTGTCCGTGACGGTCAACACCGTTGTTACCATGGATTGAGTGCCAACACCGTCGATTCGTCGCTCACTTGAACGGAACTCACACGTCAAGTCGGTCGTGATGGTGGTGACCTCCTCTGGGTGACCCTCGGGGAAGTTAACCCTGTCTTCAGTGACGTTGAACTGACCCGTGGTGGCCCAACCCGCTCCACCAGCAAAGGTGGTGGTGTTGTGGGCGGCGTTGTCGCCAGTGGCAGCATTTTGATGCCCGTTGGTATCGCTGAAGTCGGTCAGTATGTACCGAGCTGGCTGGTAGATGTTCCAACCCAACCATGCTGAAGTGGGGACAACACCCGATTCGGACCAGCCCCGGTCGTCTGTGAATTCATTCACGTCGTGGACATGGACATCGCTGGGTTGCGTGCGCATGGCTTCCAGTTCCCCGTAGTCCTTGATGGTCAGCAGCCCTTTGGCTCCCCAGAACCCTTTGTCGTAGGTGTCGAAGGTGGCCACGGTGGCTGCGGAGGAGATGATGAGAGCGCCAACAAGGAGTTGACGGCTCTTGGCAACGGTAAACCCAGCGCCGATGGCTTTGACGAGCAAAATTCGCCCGATGAAGTACACAACAATCCACATCAGAACCCCTGTCATGACCCAGGGTATCGAATTGAACACGTCGGCAATCCATGGATCCCTCGTACCGCACAACAAGTCACCGTGTGAATCCAATTTACAAAAGTCCGAACGATTTTTCCCGTAAAGTTCCAAGAAGATGTTGATGGAGAACACCGAGATGAACCAAATGTGAGCGAGATAAACGGCTCCAGCGGCTGCAAACCAGGGGTCTTCGACGGGTCGCTTCTCACGGCCACCGAGGAACGGAGGAAGAGCGAGAATGCCAACGGGGATACCGGTTAGAGCAGCGCCCCACCATGCGGCGTTCCATGGGAAGACGGGTTGTCCGACAATGTCGCCGATGAACCCGGTGGGCACCACGAATTGAGGAAGGTATTCACCCCATCGCAGGTAACCGTAGGAGAACAGAACGTACCAGTCGGGGAACACGAAGCCAGCCTGAGCGTAGGGGTCGGCTGCGCCGTGGAGCGGCGGGGGAATCAACCAAGCGTAGAACAGTAGGATGGAGAGCATCGAGGCGAAGATGATGCTGTCACGCAACACTTCGTGCGGCCAAAATCCGTGACCGGTTCGTGTTCGCGTACGCTTTTCTTCTGCCTTCTGCAGTTGCTCTTTTTCCTCCATGTACATGGAGGCGACTCGGCCAAAGTTGTCAATCAGTCCCATTTCAAACACCCTCCAAGATCAATGCGGCTCCGCGATGCCTTGCACCCAGACTATAAACAAGTGAATGATGATCAATGTCGTTACAATCACCGGCAAAATGAACACGTGGATAAAGTACATTCTTGTCACGGTCAGCGGGGTCAATTCAGACCCGGTGAACAGGAGTGTTGCGATGTATTTTCCAACCAGCGGACTGGAGTTGGCAAGGTTGATGCCGATGATGGCAGCACCGTAGGCGAGACTGTCCCATGGGAGCAAGTAGCCCGAGTAGCCAAAGACGATGGTCAAAGCCATCAGAGCCACACCGATCAGCCAGTTCAGTTCCCGTGGGTTTCGGTAAGCCCCGGTGAAATAAACTCGACACATGTGGAGGAACACACTGGCCACCATGAAGTGGGTCGTCCAGTGGTGTACGGCTCGAAGAATGTAGCCGAACGGAAGTTGAGTCATGATGTACTCCATGCTGGCGTAGGCCGGTGACGGGTCACCTTCTCCGCCAGGAACGTAGTAAATTCCGAGCACGGTTCCGGTGATCACCAGAATGATGAACGAAAGGAAGGAGATACCACCCAAACAGTACAGAGGGTACCAGTACCAAATGATTCGGAGCTTGTATTTCTCTGCGTGGGTGAGCGGCATTTGTCGATGCATGTTGTAGTATGCGCCCTTTGACATGTTCCAATAATCTTGGAGGCGGAATCGAGTGTCCAGCCAGGAAAAGACCCAGAGGAAGGAGCGTTCAGCCACCCCCATCTTGCCCGACGACTCCACGGCGCGCAAAATGTCGCGGCGTGGCATTTCTTCGTTCTCCTTGCGGAGCGTGAACGCCACGAGGACGACGAGGAACACAATGAAAAACCAGAGAATCCAGAACATGGTTGTCATCGTATCACCTCAGTCACAGAACGTGTACCAATCCACGTAGTCGGGCAGACCCTCGATGGTGTCGCCGTTGAGTTGAATGGGGATGATGGGCAATCCCACGGGTGCAGGTCCGCCAGCACGCTTGATTCCTGCGTACTTGAATGTGGCACCAGTTGACCGGTTTCGGTTGGAATTCATTTCAAGAACGGTTGGATCAAATCTGGACGAGTGGCAAATGCAGAACAGTTTGGTTCCGCCGTCGTCCCCACCACCGGGTGTCCATGAATCCTCAGTGAAGGAATTGGAAACGAGTTGCCAGCCAGGGATGCAGCACAGGTGAGTGCAGCGACCGAACACCATCACAAGGTCGTCGCTGGGCATCAGTCGCGGGTCAGCATCGGCCAAGTCTTCGAAGTGACCAACGTACTTGCCGGTCTCGTCGTAGCCTTCAGTGAATTGGAATCGGGCCTTGCCGTTGGACTCGGGGGTGCCTGCGTTGCGCGAGTGTTCAACATACATCACGACCACGGGGACGCCGTTCCAAACGCCTGAGGCACCAGAAGTGCCCGTTGATGAACTCGCAGCCTCGGCCACGAAATCGGCTTTGGTCATTGGCTGGAGGTGCTTTGCACCGTACCATGCTTCGTCTTCACGGCCCTTGGCCCAGAACTGGACGGCCAAATCTCCGCCACCGCTGCCGCCGGGCGGCAAAAGGATGGCGGCGAAGCCGAGGACACCTATGGATGCGGTGAGCACACCGGCAGCGGTGTTGAATCCGTAGCGAAGGAATTGACGTCGGTTGATGGTCGTTTGACCGCCAGACACCGCTTCATCAACAAGACCGGGTGCAGGTTTGAGTTCGTATTCTCGTGCCATGATAATCACCACTTGTATTCTCGCCAATCTTTGACGTGTTCTGGAATGAACTTGTTTTGAGCGTGTTTGACGATGATGGTGTCGGGGAGGATGAACTTGAGGTAGATGATGCCGATCATGATGAGTGTGGTGAGAGTCATTGCCAAGTGGAAGGAGAGTTGTTGTTGATCCCATTTGTTGGCAAGCCCGTAAATCATGGAGAAACTCCAGTAGCAGATCCAGAACAGACCCCAAGCTAGGAAGAACATGGTGAGGTAGGAGGCGCCCGAGGGAGCCAAGGAAGCGGACACGATCGACCCCGGTTCGGCGACGTTGAACACACCGTGGTCAATGGCGCTGGTCATCTGGTCCTCGGTCAATTCAGCGCCCTCAAGGGCTGTGCGAGCATCGTCAACGCTCACGGAGCCGTCAGCCACCTTTCGAAGCAAAACTGAGATTGTGTCGTCCATCACTGGTCACCTCTTCGCATGAGTTTGTAGCGCAATCGCAACTGGTTGCTTCGTCCCTTGTAGGAGGTTGAGAACCCGTATCGCAGCAACAAACCGGCAAAGGCCACGACGCCCAGGACGGCTCCAAAGCCAAGAAGCCCCAACCAGTGAGCACGCAACTTTGCACCCATGTGGTGAAGGTCAACGCCGTGGTGGTCGGGCTCGGGAGGTGCCACGTTTCCGTCGCCGGCAAAGAGGGTCCGGGTGCCCATAGCGGCCGATGCCTCGTCGCCTTCGTTCAGGCCGAAGTTGAGTTGGTTCCACTTGTCCTCAACGCCGGGCACTTGGTCGCCGTTGACGGCGTTTCCTGCGATGTAGAAGTACGCAACTCCTGCCCCAGCATCAGCGGGTGCAGTCCAAACAAACTCCCATGCACGATCGGGAGTGGCCGATGAGGCTTCCGTGTGGGTCAACGCTTGGTTGTCCACAGCTCCATCGATCTCCGGATTTTGAGCCATCTCGCTGGAGAGTTCACCGAGTGTGACCCTCATGGAGAATCCACCTGTGTATGTGCCGGTCGCTGGTGGGCCACCGATGAGTTGGAGTCGGAGATCGTATGTTTCGCCGGGCTCGTAAGCAAAGGGAACGTGGTCAAGAATCACCTGCACGGAATTGTCCGCCACTTCATTGTGGCAGAGGCATCCAGATTTGGCCACGTCTTCGATATCGACCTGACCGCTTGAACCCTGATGCGAGTGTGTGCCGGCGATGCCGCCGTGGTAGGAAGACGCCAACGTGGGGAACAACAAGAGGAGACCTACCAGGGTCAACAACCCGATGCGAGATGTTTGAGTGGTCTTGAGCATGTCCTCACCCTCTGCTCTTTCCGACTTGGGTGGACTCCTTAAACATTGTTAGCAAATCAGCAACAAATCTGCGGCGCAGTCAAGCGTTTTTTTGTGAGAATACCAACGCAACACGTATCATTTCACCCATTCCGAGCGGCAGGGTTTTGAAGGTGGAATGAAGGCACCGAACGAACACCATGACCGACCACGCATTTGAGAACACCTACAACCTCTCAAACGACCAGTTGCTCCAACTCGACGAAGCGGAAGAACTCATGGTCAAAGGCGCCCTAGGCAAAGCGGAAACCATGCTTTTGGAGATGCTAAAAGCTGAACCCCATTGCATCCCCGTACTCTCCAATCTCGGCCATTTGTACGGTCGTCATCTGTCCGAGTTTGAGACCGCCATTACCTACTACAACAAGGTGCTTGAATTGGAACCGGACAACGCCTGGGCCCGTGACGCTCGGCGACGATACTTGCGTTACGTCGAGTGAACGCCACCGAACGCCAAAGTTCTTTGAGAACCGCTGCGGCTTCGTGTTTGCATGGACCCCTCAACCATCCTCATCGCCGGCGTCGGCGGCCTCGGGTGCGCATGGGCAAAGCAAGCCCATGAAAAATCAGGAAAAGGGGTCCATTTGGCTCTGATCGACGCCGACGAATTGAGTTTTGCGGACGGTCCGGGCGTTCACCATCTTCGCCTCGGGCACACCCTTGACCCCATGGGATGTGCCGCCTTGCCACCACTTGCGGAACAACGAATGAGAGGTCTGGCGAATTTGACCGCCTCGTTGCTCCAAAACACGGAACTCGTCATTCTGTTGACGGCATTGGGAGGTGGCGTAGGCACTGGAGCGGCTCAAGAATTCGCCCGGCAAGCCCGCCAACGTGGCGCCATTGTGTTGGCGGTTGCAGCCCTTCCATTCGATGCTCAGCCCACACGACTTGAGATTGCAGAAGCCGGTTTAGAACGGTTGGAACACATGGCCCACATCACCGTGCGATTGTCGTTGGACCGGTTGGCACGTCAAGCGAGGGACCGCGGAACTCAATGGCACATGGGGTCGGAATGGATTGAAGACCTCGTGGACGGGTTGGTCAGAACGTTGATGCGAATGGGACTCATCAATCTTGATTTGATGGACCTTCGAGCCGTTGTGGACCAGGACGGCGAAGCCACCATGTTGGTCGGTGTTGGTCGCCCAGACGACCCTCGAGGAATTCTCGAATCTGCCCTCAAGGCGCCGTTGGCAGCCATGGATGTTGGTGGAGCGACGGGTTGTTTGATTCAGGTTGAAGGAGGAATGGGCATGACCATTGGCCAAGTTGACGAAGTGGCCACCTTGTTCACAAGCGCCCTCGACGATGGGGCACAGGTCATTTTGGGGGCTCGAGTGAGCGAAGATCTTCAGGACACCATCCGAGTTGTGACCTTGTTGTCAGGCATCCGCCCTGATTAGTTCTGTCCGTCCGTTTCGGACCAATTAACCTCGTCAGCGAGCACTTCAACATCGTCATCGACCCAATCCACATCAACGGGGTCGGGCGCAGAAATGGAGGCTTCTGCCGGCGCATTGGCCTGCGAAACAACGTTTTGCACAGGCTCAGCAGGCTCTTGTGCAACCGTGTTGTTCTGTTCATCCGACAACGCTACGGGAACTGATGGTGCGACTGCTGCAACGGCGCGATTGATGCGAACTTCGTCATCGTGACGACCAATCACCCGTTTCAAAACGCTTCGCTGAATCCAAAGGAGAGAGCAAAGGACAACGATGTGACCCGCCATCATGACCGTTTTGATGTCATCCAAAACAACCGTCAGCATGGCAACGCTGCCTGCATAGGCGTACCCAAACGCAAGTCCCATGGGCAACGCATTGCCATCATGAACGATGCGAAACGACGATTTTACTGATTTTGATGTCAAGCCCCAAATAGCCATGAGCACGGTGAACATCATCAGCATCAATTCTTCTGCCACGAGCAGGGCAGAAGGTGGAGTCATGGCTTGATGACGCCACACCGTCAAGGCGTGCCACAGGACAAAAAATTGAGTGAAAAGCAGCCATCGCCCGGAAAATCGGTGCAGGTGGGAGGAGCCTGCGGCGAGTTGACGGTCGTGACGGGTTAATCCAATGGAAACTGCCCCCAATCCTACAACCGCAACCAGAAACACCACGTTGTCCATCAACAATTCGCTGGGGGTGAGTTCGCCACCACCCATCAGCGTGAACAACGACAGCAAAACCGTCATCAAAGCGAGTAAAACGACGCTGTGAACGATGATTTGAACAAGAATGCCCCCCTCACGGGCCGTCGATTCGGGAAGTCGCTTGGCGGACACTGCGGAAAGCCATGAAGAGAGAGAACGGGCTTGAACCACCGCCCACAGCACAAACAGGCCACTCAGCACCAACGGCAGCGAATCCAATCGGTCGCCAAGCGCTCCATTTTCCCCAAGCAACGAGAGAAGAATCACCGCCCAAAGAACGGCCACCCCCAGCGGGAAGAGGCAAATCCGGAAGGCTTGAATGAAACGTTTTGGACCTTTGACGGCGACCGTTTTGTCCTCAGGGAGCGTTGTCCATCGCTGAACAGCACCAAACGAGGACAGCAAACCCGTCACCACATAACCCAAGGCGATCGATATGAATCCAAGAGCAGCAAAACCATCCATGCCCCCTTTTGACAGCAAAAACAACACCACCGAAGCCCCCAGCATAAGGACAACGTGGGGCAGCGTGCGGGTGTTCAGCAGGGTCCGAACCAACGCCAAAAGTGAAGTTTCACTCTCGGCCATGCTGGCAAGATCGTCGGACGACGCCTCGACATTGCTGCTCTCCATGAATACCCCCTACACATTACCCGTTTTGAGGTTACGCTCACCCACTCAATCTTCATGTGGAGAGGTTCGTTCGCCACAACATGGCCCGGAAACTCACCAAGGCCTTGAGAGGAAAGCGACGGTGGGTCGGCCTTCAGTTTGAGGACGAGATCACCTCACGGCAAGCGTTTCAAGATCGATTGAACGCTGTCCTTGTTCCTCTTGAACTTCTCCACGACACTCGACTCATGGATGTCATGCCCTCGTCGGGTACCAACCCTGAAAAATCGGAGCTTGGCCGAGCCATTTTGTGTGTCCGCCTCGAGGATGCGCCGAAGGTTCGTCATGCCCTCGAACCGGCAGATGCCATGGAAACACACGGCATACAATGTGTCACGACCAGTGGGAAAATACGCCTCGTTCGTGAGCGATTGGGTTTGCCTCGCCCGAAGAGACGGCGCTGAACCTCCCAAGGTTCATGAGCAGGCGGCCTTACCCGGCCACATGGGAGGCGCTGGAGCAGCTCCAAAAATGAAAATGAGCGATGCGCTCATTCTCACTGGTGCCACCATCCTCCTTGGGGCTCTTTTTCTCCATGCTTGGGTCACACCCACGCCCATCAATGCCGAGGAAGGACCTTACCAGACGGGCATCAACATGATGAGAGGCGATTCGATAGAAACGAAAATCCAAGTTGACAATCAAACTTCTCTCCGGGTGGTGGTCTACGACGAGAACATGGACATCGTTGACGCCACTACCGAGGTGTTGGCTAAAAACGCCATTGAGACCTACGAGTTCACCGCCTCCGAGAGTGGCTTTTACACCCTTGAAATCGACACTGACGGAGTGAACGGAACCATCAATGAACTCAACGTCCAACGGAAATTGATGCTTGACCTTCTGCCGTTCCCACTGGGCGCCATCGTCCTGATGTACGGGCTTTACCTGCGGCAGGCAAACGGTGATGAGGAAGAAAAATCAATTGTTCTCGACGCCGTTTTGGAGACCGAGCCAAACCAACCCGACCGAGTCCTCCAAGTCATCCCGCCTCCCGCCGACTGAGACCGAAAGCCAGCCTGAGGGTTGCAAAGTTGGATCATCGACCGCATGACCTTCCCATACAAGAGGGCCCAACAACTCCACCCCTCTCAGGAAGGTTGTGGCAACGTCCTCAAATCGATCAAGATCATCCAAGAAGAGGAAGGGAGGCGCACCGTGGAGGCTGCAGACGATGGCGTCCACCTCTTCGGCAAGTTGCTCAACAGAGACATGCAAACCGCCGTCGTCAAGGGTTCCAAACGCCGACCCCGGCAAGCCCGTTGCGTTGAGCCCTAAGCCAACCACCAACCTGTGCCGCTGGCCTTTGCTGGCCATCTCGTACAGAATACCACCGCATTTCACCCAACCGCCCTCAGAGCGCCGAACATAAACGTCGTTGGGCCATTTCAAACAGAAGGGATGGTCTTCGGCCCCTGTGCAATGGTTGAGATGACGAACAATGGCCGTACCAAACACCACCTGGTGGAGAGGATGATGCTCCACATTGGGACCGTCGTACAACACCCAGGACATCTCTAAGGAATCTGGGGACGAACTCCAGGTGTGAGCGTGACGGCCGCGACCGTGGGTCTGTTTCTCCGTTCGCATCGAAGTGCCG
>QQSC01000015.1:0-27048 GCA_003602475.1 Candidatus Poseidoniales archaeon
CAAGGCGGCGAACAAGGCGGCCAGCAAGGCGACCAGACCAGTCAAGATCAGAACGGACAAAACCAGAACGGTCAGAACGAGCAGCAGCAAGGTCAGACGCAGAACGGACAGCAAGGTCAACAAGGCCAGCAATCCGATCAGCAGCAAGGCCAGCAGCTCGACAACAAGGATGAGAACGACAACGACGGCGACGGAATCCCCAACGATGTGGACAACGACGACGACAACGACGGCATCCCTGATATTGTGGACGACACCCCAATGGATCATGACAACGATGGCACTGATGACTTTGAGGACGATGACGCAGACGGTGACGGTATCGACGACCGCGAGGAAGTGAACGATGCAGATCCGAACACGAACATCTACGACCACGACAACGACGGAATTTCCGACGCTGTCGACCTCGACATTGACAACGACGGCATCGACAACCGAGAGGACGTTGATGACATGGGCGCAGACATGTCCCGAGACCACGACAACGATGGCCTCGACGACGCAGCCGACACCGACGACGACAACGACGACATCCTCGATGTCGACGAAGCCGACGGCGCCACAGGCAGCTACCGCTACGACCATGACAACGACGGCATCTGGGATCTTACCGACAACGACGACGACAACGACGGTCTCATGGACTGGTTCGAAGTCAACGACGGTAACGACCTCACCGGCCAGTTCGACGCTGACAACGACGGTATCGAAGATCACGAAGACGCTGACGACGACAACGACGGCATCCTCGACATCTACGAATTCTGAAGTTGAACTGCATCAATCTGTCAACGAACCGATCATCGATCGGGTACAACAGGCGCTTGGGGGTTACGGCCCCCAAGCGCCCTTTTTTTTATCATTTGCAATCGTAAACCATCCTCGATGAGGGTGTGAACAACGTGAACCCCAGGGGAGGCGTGGACCGAATCAACGTGAACCTTGACCGTGATACGCAGACCTCTCGGTGATACGGAAACTCACATCGCGAGGTGCCCTTTGAAATAGGGTATCAAGGTCAAGGGTCGTTGACGAGGTGTCCTTATGCTGTCTTCCAAGAAACTTGAACTCGTGCAAGAACGACGAAAACTCCCTCTGGCCGTGATGCTGGTCTTTTTGATGCTGGCCAGCACCATGTTGGCGATTGTTGAAGGCATCAGCCAACAGGAATCTCCCGCTCCCGAAACCGCCTTGGTGGCCGGCGGCAGCCTTGGAATGAGCTTGGCCCAAGACATCAGCCAAACCGGCCAAGGGACCTGGGATGGCGGCAACGACGGAGGCATGACCCTTGGCCATGAAGCCCTCTCAAACATCATGTGGACCGACCCGGGAGTTGGAGCAGGGATTATCATGGACCTTTCTGTACTCGAATTTGCCTTGCCAGCGTACGCCTCGCTTCTAGAGGAAACACAGTCAGGTGACCACGACAACGATGGGATCGACGATCTCAATGACCTTGACGACGACAACGACGGCATCTTTGACCTGCTTGAACGCTTTGACGGTTGCTACGGGACCGACCCGTACGACCATGACAACGACGGCATTCTTGACGTCGATGATTGGGACGATGACAACGATGGCATCTTGGAAGGGCCCATCGATTACGACGCTCTTGAAGCCCAAGGACTCGATCCCCGAAACGTCTCGACGGATCGCTACCTCAACGCATCCATTGAGCATCCCTATGCCAACATCGGCCAAATCGGTTCATTTTATCTCGCTGACCAGAACCCAATGGATCACGACAACGACGGCGTGACCGACGAAGACAGCGACGGCTCAGGCGCTGGCCGATACGACGAAGACGACGACAACGACGGCCGTATTGATCAGTTCACCTGGCCGTGCGACATGGACTGGGACGGCATCCCCGATTACTTTGACACGGATGACGATGGCGATGGAACGCCTGACGAGAACGACGTTCATCCCTACGACGCTACTCAAAGCGGCACCATGGCCGTGGCTGCTGCAGCCAGCAGCACCGATGAATTGGTGTATGCTGCAGCCACCACGTGGACCTTCAACCAGTACCGTGACTACTCCGGTGGCGTGGATTACGTTGACTGGGAGCGAAATCGCGTGAACGGGGCTGGAGCCACAGCCTCTGGATTCCGTGCGTTCGGAGCCCAAGGCACCCCGTCATTCACGACCATCGTTGACGGCGATCTGGACGGAGACGGCTCTCCCAATTTCCTCGACCCGGACAACGACAACGACGGCACTCCAGACAGCGCTGATACGGATGACGACAACGACGGCATTCTCGACATGGTCGACCCGGACTCTGACAACGACGGCATCCCCGATGCGTGCATTGAAATCGACACCAATGGCGATCAGATCAGCGACTACACCGGGTTGCGGAGCGGGGGTGTTACTTCCGTAACACTCACCGCCGGCGGTGCCAACTATGCAAACGCATCAAACGTCCCAACCTCCACATCAGGGGCAGGTTCTGGGATGACGGTCGACATCATCACGAACAACACAAGTGTAATTTCGGTCAGTGTCAACAAGGAAGGGTTCGGCTACAGCGTGGGCGATTCGGTTTCGATCACCACGGGCAACTCCGGCGCCACCATCACGGTGACCGGCGTGAACACCGTGAACTTCGAGATTCCCGGAGGAGACGGCGACAACGACGGCAACATCGACTGTGAGCTTGATTACGATAGCGACCTTGATGACGACATGCGTCGGCCGTTTGACCAAAACTACAACGGCATTTACGACTGGCTCGACACGGACATGGGCGGTACAACAGAACCCGATAACCTCGGCAACTTTGCCGTTGGCGGAGCAAATCTCCCGTACGACCTCGACAACGACAACATTGAGAACGAAAACGACTCGTTCCCTCTCGATGCTGCCAATGATGTGGCCACATGGGACTGCCCAACTCAAGCCAACCCCAACCCAGCCAGCCCGGACATTCGGTGTCAAACACGTCGCGCTTCCTTTTCTCAATTCAACGACTGGGACGGCGATGGCGTCAACAATTGGGATGACGTTGATGACGACAACGACGGCATCATCGACATTCTTGACATCGATTGGGATTGTGACCTCGACAACGACAACGACCTCCACCTCATCAACGGGGCGCTCTATCGTGACGACGGACCCAACGACCTCGACTCCGACGTGGACGGCGATGGCCTGGAAAACAGCATTGACTGGGACGACGACAACGACGGCGTATCCGACCTCTACGACCCAGACGACGGAAATTGCGGTATTGTGGACTTCGACAACACCGACGCCTTCGGCACACCCTACTACCCCGTGAACGACGGTGGCGTCCTCGATGGAAGCGTTGACACACAAATTTACACCGACAACGCCACGGACCACTGGAACATCGTGTTCCAGCATTACCCCTTCTCGAATGTTGTGCTGAACTACAACGGTTACGACGCCACAACAACGCCCGTAACTCCTGGTTTGGTGCCTGAGTTCTACTGGTTCTTCTTTGCCCGCTGGTCACCTTACAACGGAGGCAATGCATGGGACATCGACACGGACGGTGACTCCTTGATCAACGGCTTGGACGTGGACCAAGACGCCGACGGTATGCCGGATTGGTGGGACCAAGACGAGGGCAACGACGGTGTTCTGGATGTCCACGACATCAAGATGGGTGGAACCTACAACCAATCCGTCTGCGGATGGACCGCTGGCAACCTCGGACAAGGATTCGTTTGTGGCGTAGAATACGCATTGGCCTACAAGATGCCACTGAATGGTGTAAACGCTCAGTTTGGCGCACCCTACTCGACCCGTCCTGACGCAGCCATCGACCAAGGAGCAACGGCCGGTGGTCCATCAGGAAACTGGAGCTGCACGCCTCTTCAGGGCAACGGTTGCTACCACTACGACTTTGGTGGTGACGGCACCGTCGATTCCGCTATTTCTTACTCGCAAATGCAAGACAACCGGGACGCATGGAACACATGGGTCGGCCTTGCCACCGGCGCCTGGCAATGGAACAGCGACAACGGGCCAGAAGCCGATTTCCCTGATGAATTGGGGGCAGATCTCCTGAAGAACGATGTTGATGGAGACGTTGACGGCGACTTCACCAACAAAACCATCGATCTGGACGACGACTACGATTCCATCTTCGACTGGTTTGACGTGGACGACGACAACGACGGCGTCTGGGATTACTTTGAAGTCGATTCAAACATGGACCTCGATGACGACACCGGTCAGAACAACGGGAATTTCTTCCAGGGCGACAACTGTGCTGACAACGACGACGACGGCAACGATGCCGATGCCGATAACAACGGCTTCTACCAAGCTGTTTGGGACCGTGGCATCATGTCACAAGGTCTCCGCAGTCCCAGCCTTTACGACGTTGACAACGACAACGACGGCGTCCCCGATGGCGAAGACCCTGACGACGACAACGACGGTCGTTTGGACGTTGATCAAGAAGCCATTGCCGGTTGCTTTTGGGGCGAAGAACAGTCCACCTTTGACCACGACAACGACGGCGTGGTCAACTGGATGGACAACGACTGGGACGGCGACGGTTTGACCAACGCCGCCGAACTGTTGGAAAGCATCACAGCACCCTTTGACCACGACAACGACGGAACAAGGGACGACTTGGACGAGGACGACGATGAAGACGGCATGCACGACGAAGACGAAGTGTTGCTGTGGCCGACCCGATTTGACCGCAATTCCACCAACCCGTGGGATCACGACGATTTCGGAAACGGTGAAGCCCTGGCCAATCCAAACGATTTGGGCACCGGCCCCGATGCCATCGACAACGACGACGACAACGACACGCGAGTTGACGCCGATTTCGACCAAGACGAGGACGCCTTCACAAGTTCAGATTGGGACAGCAACAACGACGGCATCCCCGATGCGGATGACAAATTACCGACTTACATCACACTCGACCTGCCCGATACCTTGTGGCTGGACGCCCAAAGCCCGGCC
The DNA here is from genome assembly GCA_003602475.1 of Candidatus Poseidoniales archaeon. Taxonomy (GTDB): domain Archaea; phylum Thermoplasmatota; class Poseidoniia; order Poseidoniales; family Poseidoniaceae; genus Poseidonia. Next base: position 4,972 of record QQSC01000015.1, read on the forward strand.
ATCTTCTCAGGACACGTGGATTGGCTCGGTCCTGTGTCAGGAGCTGTAGAGCCTGCGCCCCTGCTTCCCGTCCAAGTTCACATTGAATGGGCAGGCAACAACACGACCGCCATTGAAACGATTAACGTGCTGACCGATGCAGGAGGAAACTTCAGCGTGGGTCAATTCATCTATCCTGAAGACCTCACCGTAGGAGACAACACGACCTATCGGGTGTACGCCGAAGTGACTGAAATGTTTGCCTTCAACGGCAATCAATCCCAATCTTACTCTCTTGGGGCCGAAGCCAACATGACCGTCGATTACTCTGCATGGACCTACTTCCGTAGCGACGAACAACCGTTCTGGCTGGACTTCAAGGCGCATTACGCTGCAGACTGGGATCGAGGATTCTTTGACAATCGAATCAAGAACTCTCCAATCACCTTCTCCATCTTTGGTGGTCTGTTCGGCAACCTCACCGCACCCACCAATTTCACCGGTTTGGGCAACAACGGCTACCGTACCGACGCCAGCGGATGGGCCAGCCTCACTTTTGTTCAAGACCTGGGAATCAACGGGGCTTGGAGGCAAGTGCAATGGAACTCGACCGCCGACAACGGCCAAGGGCAAATTCCGGGAGGGTACGAAGAAATCACCTGGAACGATTTGACCAAGCGCCATGACGTGGTTTTGGACAACGACGGCAACGCGGTTCGGTACGATTACACCAACACAAGTTTACCTGCCGGGGACATTGAAATTGCTCCTCGCGTGTCGCCTGAACTGGCTACAGAATGGCCGTTCCCGTACCTTCATGGCGATGAGGCCGAACCGTTCTCCGTGCGTATCATGCACCGAATGAACATCGAAGGAACCCTTATTCTTGACGGCGTGAACCCCATTTCCTATTACGACGCTACTGTCAACAACGGCGACGGCACCTTCGGGGCATGGTCGACACTCTACCACCAACCCGCTCTTGATGCAGCAGGCATTGACTACAACGATGTCGCACCGTTCAAGCCCTACGCTTCCTCATGGGACGGCACGCCCGCAGGCTTGACCAACGAAGCAAGCCGTTTGCGGCCTTTCCTGACGGCCAACAGCACCCACTGGTTCATCAGTCTGGTCAACGGCGGCGATGGCAATCTCCCTCCTTGTGGCCCTGTTGACCGCAACGATCCAAACAGCGCAGTTCGCTGTGAAATCGTGCCAGAGATGAACACCGGGGACTCCTTGCAAGTGATTGGAACGGTTACCAATCGAACCGACGACCCTTGGGATCAAGACCCCATTGCGTTGCAGGTTGACGTGGACAAGAACGGTCAGTTCTTGGGCGCTGGTGAAACCGCCTACACCCAACGACCGGTGATCGATGATGAAGGCGATGCTGCTTACGACTACAACTGGTCGTGGTTCAGCCAATACGGCTCGGGTACCTACGGTATGCGGGTTGATTTCACGAACTCTGCGTACTACTTCACAGGAAATTCATCAACGCTCGCTCCAACCGGGGCGTACATCAACATCACCGTGGTCGGTACCACCGACTTCTTGACGACCTCTCTCCCCCGACTGTACCGTAACAGCAACACCACCATCCAAGCCAAACTGGTTGACAACTCCTTGCAACCCGTTCGTGATGCGCCTGTGAATTACACCTGGTCGCTCGATGGGCGAACGGGCGTCAATTACACCGATGCCAATGGATTCTTTGAGATTCCATTCAACGTTTCATCCACCGATGCCCTTGGTAACTTCAGCCTTGAGTTTGAGTACCCGGGAACCGCTTTGCTCAAGGGCACGACGGTGACCCAGTCGGTTTGGGTGGTCTCACGAACCTACGTGCAGGTCATACAAGCCGATGGCAACATCCAACGGTTTGGTGATACTTGGGACTTTACGGCTCAAGTAACAGACGATAACAAGACCCTCGTCCGCGACAGCGGCGGCTCAGCCCTTTCAGGCCCCGCCGCTCCAACGGGAGGTTTGGTCGACGTGATCTTTGAAGGACAAGACTTCGAAGGCACACTGCATCGACAGGTGGTGGCGACGGTCGCACCAAGTGCCGGCATCATATCGCTCCCCGAAATTGAACCGGACGGCGCCCATCTGTGCTTCTACGATGGCAACAACGATGGTGTCCCCGACCGCGATCTTGATGGCGATGGATTGGAGCCATTGGAAACCGTTGGCTGTCTCAAATCCAACATCTCGCCGCTCAATCCCCGCTTGCTGCGTGACGACCCCGAGTCGTTCTTGCCCGATGGGTTTGGCCCGGTTAACGTGGTGCTACGGTTCCAAGAGAACCTGCCCAACGAGGGTTGCCAAGAATTGGACGTCAGCTACCTCGGCATTCAAGGTGCATGGGACCCGTGCACTCAGATTCCAGGGAACGACCACTTCCGCGTGACCATGACCAACAACGCCAACGGGTTCAACCTCATCGGCCGAACGGTGATGTCCGTGGACGACCAAATCGTCTACACCAGCCAAATCGATGCGTTGACGGGCGAAGTGATTCCCAAGCCGATGATCGTGACGGGTCAACTCAGCGATGAACTCGGCGTGAACCTCACCGACCGAAACATTCGTGTTAACTACGAAATGGTCAACGGTCAATCTGGACCACAAGCGTGCATCTCCGGCATGACCGATGCGGACGGCAACTTTGCCATCACCTGCCCACTTTCTGACGTCAGGGCAGGACGCGCACGTGTAACGGTGGTTTACTCGGCTTACGACAACAACGACGCATACCGCTACGAGAACCGCACGGTTCAGACCGAGTTTGAGGTGTTCTCCAACTCGACCTTGGCGATCACCGAAGTTGGTCCGTTCCGGTCCAGCACGGATGAATTCGTTGCACAAAACGGATCCAGATACCCGGTGTTGTACCTCAAAGAGTCCTTCCACGTCGATGCTGTGCTCGCTCAAGCCAACGGCCAAGTGGTGGGTGGCAAGTGCCTCAACCTTTACCTTGACCCGGAGCAGAACGTACGCCCGTTGTCCACCGTGAGAACAAACGATATCGACGGATCCATCGAGTGGTTCAGTGGAGATGGTGAACAAAACCCAACATTGCGAGGCGTTGAAACGACCGGCGGTCAACTCGAAGGATTCCGCACCCTCAGGGTTGCGTTTGAGCCCGACCGAAACGTTCCCGGAGGCTGCGATCGTGACAGCTCCAACGCACTCAACGGTTCCGCTATGGACGTTGAAGTTCTGGTTCGCTCTCGTGTTGACCTCCAAGTGAAACAGACCTGGAGTGCCACCGGCGCCAACGGCGTGGACGAAGGGACCCTTGTGACCGGAGAAGTTGCTCTGTTGAGGGACCGTCTTGATTTGGCAGTTGAGAACGAAGAAGTCATCTTCGCTTACCAGTACTTCGACGACGCCACGGGAGAGTGGGTGCTTTCAGACCTCAACAACATGACTCGCACCAACGAACAAGGCATCGCCTCGTTCGAGTGGGCCTTTGACGGCCGCACGTGTGATGGTCAGGAATGTTCAGGCCAGTGGCGCATCACGGCCTACTATCCCGGTTCGCCTTACTTCCAGGCTTCACAAGACAACATCACGCACGAAATCACCTACATGAAAGCAGACGGTTTGTCCGCAGAGAGCGGTTTGCTTTCCCCTGGCAACTTGATGATCTTCGCCATCATCCTGATGGGTCTGCTCATCTCAGGGGCCGTGTATTACCAGCGCGTGCAACAACGTCGACAGGTCCAAGCCTTGCGAGGTATTTTGACCGACGCCATGATGCAACTCGAAGCAAGCAACGAATACATCGCTGCCATCTTTGACTGCTACAAGAGCCTGGTGAAGCACTTCAAGAAGTACGGCTTCATGAAGAAGGTCTACGAAACCGCTCGTGAGTTCGAGTCCGCTGTTCGTACGGCGTTTGGTATGGTGCCTGCTGACCAACTGGACAACTTCCTCTCCATCTTTGAAGAGGCCCGTTACTCTGAGCACACGATCGACGCATCACACCGCGACCGAGCCATGCAAACCCTAAGCGCCATCACCAATTCCTTGACGATGGCACTCGGAGAGGAAGCCATGGTGAAGCGCATCGACTTGGCCAGCATTTACGACAATCAAACCAAGGCAGGCGAATTTGTGGCTGCTGACGGCTCGGTTCGTCAAGCTGGTGTGGTCGAAGGCGAAGGCTCGGACTTCAAGATTTGAAGCCCCACTGTCCTCTGGGCGAAGGCGTTGAGCGAGAGCAAGGTTGATGCCTCAACCTTCAAAGACTGAAGCCCTTGTGTCTTCACTATGGACGATTGGAAGGCCCTTATTGACCAAGCCATGCAGATTGAGACCACCGACACCATCGGAGCCCACGGACTGTACGAACAAGGTGTTCGCGCAGCCCTTGCGTCTTCGCAGATGTTGCTGGGAGACCTCGAAGCCGCTCAGATCATCGAGGCCCTCTACGGCGCTCTGGTCGCATACTCTCAAACCGTCATGCTCCGAATGAAGGCCGAAGATCCTGAGGTGGGAAGCGTTGACCATGCGTTCCGGGCCGGTCAAGCCTACGGCGTGAGCTGCATCCTCAATCACCTCATCGATCAACTCACCGACGTGGCGGGCATCACTGCCCTCGGCGCACTTGATGATTTTTCAGACACGTTGCACGAGGAGATCATCGTTCAGGCCAACGCAGCAGGATTAACGGTTGAGCTGCTGGACGCAAAAGGCGACATTATCTTTGACGAGTGAACCCAAGAACTCGGTCACTGCGGCGCGATGAAGGCGCTCAATCGCGTCGGTGACTTCATAACGGAATGGCAGGTCGGAGGGTTGCTTCAAAGCATCGAGGGAGTCAAATGAGCAACCCAGTACGTAAGACAAACGCTCAGTTGGTTGAGACCATCAACCAACTGAAAGCCCAGTCTCGCGACACCGGAGCCCCAGTTTGGCGAGATGTGGCTATGCGACTTTCCAAGAGTCGCAAAAATTGGGCCCAACCTAACCTCAGCCGTGTGAGCCGCCATGCCCCCGAGGGCGCTACCGTCCTCGTGCCTGGCAAGCTCCTTGGCTCGGGTGAGTTGACCAACGGTCATACCATCGCCGCCTACAGCGTGAGCACCGGTGCCCGTGAGAAAATAGAAGCCGCTGGAGGTCGAGTGATGACCTACGGCGAGCTGATGAATGAAAACCCAACAGGAAAGGGGGTCGTCATCCTTGGCTGAACCCACGACCTACGTGTTTGACGCTGACGGCCTCATTCTTGGTCGATTGGCATCAGCCTCTGCCGACCTTCTGTTGAAGGCAGCCCGCGAAGATCGAGATGACAAGGTCATCATCATCAACGCAGAAAAGGCCATCATCTCCGGACGCCCCAGATCCGTGTTGAACAATTATCACGAGAAGTACGCTCTGAACCATGCCAGGAAAGGACCGTTCTTCCCCCGTATGCCCGACATGATCCTCAAGCGAGCCGTTCGTGGTATGCTGCCCTACCAAAAGAAGAGCAGCGGCCGCCGAGCCCTCCGAAACCTTCGTGTTGAGATCGGCTGTCCAAGCCACCTTAACGGTGACCTCCCTGAAGGTCATGAGCACGGTGACGACTCCAAATTCCGCCGGGACCTACCAGAGCGCTTCATCCGTTTGGGTGACGTGAGCGCAGATCTTGGTGCCCCCGCACACCGATGGAACGGAGGTGACCAGTGATGGCTCGAAAAAAGAAGTCCGTTGAAACATCCGGAAAGCGAAAGACGGCCGTAGCCCGAGCATCGGTGAAAGCCGGTAAAGGACGCGTCCGTGTAAACTCTGAACCGATTGAGATTTTGCAACCCTCGCTTGCTCGTCGCAAGTCGATGGAGCCGTTGATCATCGCCGACGCCATGAACCGCCTCAGCAAAGTGGACATTTCCGTGACCACCAACGGCGGCGGCATCATGGGTCAGACCGACGCCATCCGCACAGCCATCGCTCGTGGGCTCGTCCACTACAACGGAGGCGCTGAGGGCCTCGACGAAGAACTCCGAGACGAGTATCTTCGCTTTGACCGCAGTCTTCTTGTTAACGACCCACGTCGTAAAGAGCCCAAGCACCAGCTTGGTCGTGGCGCCCGCCGCAAGAAGCAGAAGTCTTACCGATGAGGTGTTATCATGATTATTCCAGTTCGTTGTTTCAGCTGCGGTGCCGTGATCGCTCACAAGTGGGATGAATTCAAGCAATTGTGCGCCGACGGTAAAACCGACGCCGAAGCCCTCGACTCCGTGGGTCTGAAGCGATACTGCTGCCGTCGTATGTATGTTGGTCACCTCGACCTCGTCGAAGAAGTGGCTCCGTTCAGTGCAGCACGCAACTGAGGAACTCCTCGGGCCCGTGGGTTAGCTTGGCCTATACTTGGCGGCTGGGGGCCGTCAGACCCCGGTTCAAATCCGGGCGGGCCCACCATTCCTCCGTGTTCAATGTGGCATCAAGCCCTTGGTTTGATATGGCTCCACCGGGACGGTAAATCATGCGAACCACCCGGACATTCGTTTGTGTGCTGCTGTTTCTTACCGCTTCACTTTCGCCTTTGGCGATGGGTTCCGACAGCACCGTCGGTGTGAACACACTATGGGACAGCGACCGGACATTGACCGGGAACATTACCGTGGCTTCAGGGGCCACCCTCACCATCGGTCCAGATGTTGAAGTGGATGCTCGTTCGTTCAGCATCACCGTTGAGGGCACCCTCATCGCCGACGGTGTGTCCTTCCTTTCCAGCGTTCAACCTCTCACCCAAGGTTCGCACGGTCAAGGCTTGTGGGCAGGGATTGTCGTGGCCTCAACCGGCCAAGCAACCCTTGGCAACACAACGGTTGCCAACGCTTCAGCGGGCGTGACCGTTCATGGACAATTCAACGGCAACAATTTGACCATCAACGATGCTTACCGCGGTGTCAGTTCCATGGGCGGTATCACTCGTCTCGATGACATCACCCTTCAGCGCATTGATTATGAGGCGTTGTATGTGCAATCTGGCGATTTGGTCGCTACCGGTTTGCATGCTCGTGAAGTCGCCGTCGGCGTCGAATCGTGGACGCACACGAGCGCCTCGAACGTGACGATTGAAGAAGCGGGTGTGGGCCTGAGAGCCCAGCAAGGGCGATTGATGGTTGACGATGTTGCGTTTGACAACGTGAGTGTTGGTGCAGCATCAAGTGCACAATCCAATATTTCCATAACAAACCTCACAGGAAATGGATTGGGTCTTGCGTTTGATGCCAGCAATGCTGTGAATTTTGAAGTCAATCACGCTCAACTCAACGGGCAACGCTTGATGGTCGGGCAAGGAGCACAACTTGTGGATCTCCAAAACCTCACCTTCACGGCTCCCGGCGATGAAGAGCGCTACCTGGTCGACCTTGCTTGTGTGGGCGTGTGTTCGTACGACAACGTGACCGTCTTGGGCGGTACCAGCGCTTGGGCGATGTCTGGAACGGGAACCCACCGATCAACGTCCATGGTCGTTCAGACAAGCAACATTGGCGTTGATATTACCGGTCTTGGTCATGCCAACTTGGACAATTTGACCGTGCATGCAGGAGAAACTGGCCTGAGCATTTCAACCCCGTCCAGTGACATTGGCTCGCTCCATATCCACATGAACAACGCCCAATCCGTGGCTTTGGATGTTCTTGGTGGCGCGCACGAATTTGATTCCCTCGTCCTGGAGAAACCCTTTGCATCAAACGATGCTACGTCGGTTGGTCTAAACAGCTGGTACGCCAACCTTACTGTGACCAACCTCACCACCCGCAATTTCTCAACCGGGGTGTTTCTCGAAGACAGCGGCATGTCGGCACATGCTGTCGAGGCAAACGTCGGTCAAACCGCTGGTGTTCACCTCATTGACAGCCATCTTTCGGCTCATGATGTGATCACCGTCGCACAAACCGAGGGGGTTCTGATGGAGGGCGCCAGTCACGTACAAGCCAACGAATGGCGGGCGAACCTGCACGATACGCCGCTGATGATGGCATCATCCAGCACGGCCATCATCCGGTCCTTCTTGCCTCAAAACACCGCAACTTCTTCTTCCGATGCTCTTGGTGACGGAACGCTGTACTACGGTTCCACATCAAGCGTGACCGTTTCCACAACCACCTCTTACCGATTTGTTGAGACTTCTGTGACCTTCACCGACCTTCAGGGTAACCCCGTTGAAGCCGATGTTTTGGTCCATGGGTTTTCCTTGATGAGCAATGCGAACGGAGCGCTCACGATGCCGCTGCTGGAAAGCGGTTCGGTCGTGGACGTAACGTTGCTTGGTTCTGGCGTGAGGACCACCCTCAACGGAGGCCAAATCGGACAATCGGTACAGATTCCAGTGATTCCTTCTGGTGACTGGACGGTGTCTTCGGGCCAATCCGTGGTGCTGGGGCCCCGGCCGGACGGCCAACATCATGTGTTAAACGGGGACTTGACGGTTGCCAACAACGCTCGTCTTTCTCTTCAATCCACCGTCTTGGTGGTGTCGGCAGGCAACGCCGTGACCTTGCAAGGGTCGGGAATGATCGATGGAAGCGACGCCGTCTTGAGAACCGACCTGGTACAATCCAGTGGTTTGGGGCTGCTCACTGGCCCCACAGAAGGATCTTCCGTGTTCACTGTTGATGGAGACGTGGAGTGGGCTTGTCAAAGCGAACGTTCTCCAGCTCGTTTGCTCATTGACGGGAACCTTACGGTTCAGCCGGGGTGCACGGTTTCGTTGTCTGAAGGTGACGCCACCGGTACAGTAGAAGTCAGGACGAGCGGCCAATTCACCACTCGTTCTTCCTTGGAAATTCAGGTGCTTGACAAGGGTTCACCTGTTGAAGGTGTGCTTATCGGTGTCGACGGGACGACCGGCCTTACCGATGTCAACGGCCTCCTGAGCACCTCCGGTGTGGCAAGAACGGTTACCGACAGCTCCTCCTCTTATGCGGGTCTGAAAACGGTGACCATGCAGCGGGGCACCATCACAGATTTCGTGATGTGGGACACCAACCAATCGCTCGATCACATCTTCATGTCCTCCACCGTCTTGACAGGTGAAGTAAATGAATGGATGATTTTGGAACGTCAGTGGAGCCCTTACACCCTCAATGCATCTCTCCAATTGGGGCCTATGGCCACCATGACGATTCAAGACGGTGTTTCACTTCGTGTGGCAGAGGGGGCAAGCATCACCGTCAACGGTGTGTTGGACGTCGGTGCAGCAACAATATCCTCAATAGGTTCTGGAGCGCGCTGGGGTGGCTTTGTTTCAGGATCGTCCAGCAGCTCACTGATCGACTTGGCAGGGACAACAGTGGTTGAGGCCTCACCAACGCTTACGGTTGCCGGCCTCGGCAACGTGGTTGCTGATGGTGTGTTGTTTGCTCGCTCAGGTAGCGAGGCTTTGATGACGGTGAGTCAAGGGAGCCAAGTCGATGTAACGGTTCGGAATTCCATGTTTCAAGACAGCGGTGACGGCTGCATCAACATCTATCCCTCCAGTGGCCAAGTCTCGATGAACAACGTGACGTTTTTGTCATGTTACGGGCCTGGGATTTGGGCCCAACAAGCACCTTTGGCGTTGACCGACCTCACGGTCCAAGAAGGCGTTGAAGACGGCTTGGTTTTGACCGGTGTATCAGGCACGGTTACCGGCCTCGACGCTCAACGTTTCAACGGTGATGGCGCCATTGTTTCGCTCGAATCAATGTCGAACGGATTTATTCTCTCCAATGTTGAAGGCAACGTCACCGGAACCGGCGGTCTTGTCGGCAACAACAACAGGGACCTCGACATCCGAGATGTCCGGCTTACAGGGGCGCCTGGCATTGATTTTGACGCTTCATCCGGCTCAATTCGCAACGTTGACTTGCAAGGGCACGGTTCGGGCACGGGCTTTATTTCCCACCATGGTCGTTCTTCCGTTGGCTTGGTTGTGGAAAACCTGAACCTTTCTCATTATGCAGTCGGCATCGGTTTGCACGTGGACCCCAACGAATTGGCGGCTCCACTCGTCGTTCGAAGCAGCACAATCCAAGCCAACACCTCGGTGGCGAGCGAGGGCTTCCCGGTTCGGTTTGAATCAACGACCCTGTTGGGCACGGTGGAATTGTACGGCACAACCATGGAATTGATTGATGGAAGCGTGGGCACGGTTCTTGCAACGGAAAACAGCACCATGACAGCGGTTCGTACCTTTACGCTCGACGCCATTCGTCAAGGTCAACCCGTGGATGCGAGGTTCACCGTCGTGTTCCCCAACCAAACCCTCGAAAATCTCGTGATTCTGGGTACAACCGTCAACGCACCCATTCCGTATCGAAGCGTCACCTCCTCTGGAGAGACCCTTCTGGCCGAGGTGACGGTGTTGGTTGATGTCGGAGGATCTCCTTCATCGAGCGCCACGATCAATTCGCCGGCTTCCGCTCAGTTGTACCTTGCCGTGCAGGTGGCCACAAACGCAGCACCCACCGTTTCCTTGACCGAACCCCTCTCCGGCCAACGCGTCATGGAATCGGAATCAATTCGTGCCGTTGCCGAGGCCAACGATGACCTTGATTCGGTCGAGAACTTGACGTTTGCATGGACGGTATCGGACGCTCAGGGCAGGGAAGTGTTGACCGCCGTTAACGACCGAGTGTTCAACATCACCGACCTTTCAGCAGGGTATTACGTGGTTGAAGTTCGGGTGACCGACAGGTTTGGGGCTTCTTCAACGGCGGCCAGAGACTTCGAATACACGTTGTTGGACACTGATAACGATTGGTCATCAACGTGTTCCAGCGACACGTGGTTCGACGCTGAAACGGGAACTTCATGCGGGCCAAACGTCTACGATGAAGACGATGACAACGATGGGTTTTCTGACAACCGAGACGCGTTCCCACTCGACCCATGCGCTCAAAAAGACACGGATGGAGACACACAACCCGACGTGCTGGATTGTCCTGAAGGTTACACGTCATGGCTGACGGAAGATCAAGACGATGACGGCAACGGTGTGGCGGACGATGCGGAGGGCGACAGCACGGGTTCATCGACAACCAACCTCAATGCGTTGATGGTGGTCGTGATCGGATTGCTTGTGGTGGCCAGCCTGTTCTTTGTTCGATTGAGAAACGGGGGCCCGGGTGGCTCGCTAACCATCGACGATCGTCATTTGTGAAGTGAGCTCAAATGTCCGGCTTACCCTCCACCGAGTTGGCCGCACAAGTTGCCGTGGTGGTTCTCGCGCTCATCGTGGTTTGGGATGCGTTTTGGCTCACCCGCCAACGTCGTGATGTACCGACGTTAGGCCAGTTGTCAAACGGTGGGTACGCTTGGGCGAGCGAAGGTGTCCATGAAGCGGTTCGTCAATGGGGCAATCTGGGGTCCATGGCTGCCATGATGGTGCTCCCCTGGGGCCTATTGGGTGCAAGCAACACACCGATGGTCTACGCTGTCATTTGGGACGTCTTGTTGAGCATGCACCTCATTTCATTGCTCATCCCCAAGCGATACGCCATCACTCGAACACACCTGTTTGCCGACGGTCAACGCTATGCATGGGACCGCTTGCGGTTGGCCTCAAAACAACCGAAACGGCGCATTATGCTGCTGCGCAAAGGATGGGGCGTGTTCGGTCCGCTTCCATTGGGTGGCGACCCCGACTCACTGACAACGGCTCGCAACTACATCAAAGCCATGGAGCACGCACGCTCCCATCCCGAGATGGATAGCGCAGAAGAGTGAGCCATCACCCTCATCAACCTCAACCGATTGCTTCACCCATGGAATGGACCACCAGTGGTGAGGATGTCTTTGTGCGACTGGACCCCGGCGAAGAAATCCATGCTTCGCTTCAAGACCTGGCTGACACCTTGGGTTTCGATGCGGCTGCCATCACCAGCGGCATCGGCCGGACCCGCCAGAGTGTCTACGGTTACATGGACGATGCCCATCGATACCACCGGGTCACCATCGAAGGGGGAAGTGAACTGGTTACGCTTCAGGGCAACCTCGCACGGCGAGAAAATGGGGAGGCTTTTACGCATCTTCATGCCACCCTTTCCGATGACGATCTTCGGCCTCATGCCGGTCATCTGTTTTCGGCAGTGGTTCATGTGGTTGCAGAGATTCACCTTCGTTTGCTCCCCAAAGCCATCATGTCTCGATGCCCGTTGGAGAACAGCGAATTTGTTGCCTTGTCGTTTGATTGAATTGTAAAGCCACCCTTATACCCCCTCAATCATCGGTGATAGCATGGATACGGAACCTTCCCGAGACGCCGTCGATGCCCGTGTTCAATGGTTGGCCAATCAAATCGCTCATCATTCTCATCTGTACTACAACCTTGCTGAACCTACCATCAGCGATGCGGAATTTGATCGATTGTGGGACGAACTGAAACACCTGGATGCCGAACACCCTCAGTTGGACCGTGTTGGCGTTGATGTGGCCCCGGGTAGCGTGAAGGTTGAGCACATGTTCCCAATGAGAAGCCTCGACAAAGGAACCGCTGCAGAAGACATCCAGCATTTCGTTCACACCACCGCAAAGGGCGCACTGCACTACGTCTCTCAGCCGAAATTGGACGGTTCCGCACTTTCTCTTGAATACCGCAAGGGCCGATTGGTTCGGGCGTCCACCCGTGGCAGCGGCACCAGAGGAGAAGACGTCACCCGAAACGCCCGCAAACTCTCAAACGTACCGCACACGCTGAACATTGAGGTTGACGTTCACGTGCGCGGGGAGGTGGTGATGCCGCTGGATGTGTTTGACAAGAAGTACAGCCAAGTCTCACCAAACCCGAGAAACCTTGCCGCAGGCGCCCTCCGCCAGAAGCGTGCTGACGGAAAAGCGAACCCTGCTGACTTGGTGTTCAAGGCGTACGATGCCAAATTTCCAGAACCTGATGCGCGACACCCGGGCAGTCTTCCTCCTCCCGACACCACCATGGACTCTGATGTGCTTGTTTGGTTGGAACGCGAAGCGGGCATTCTCGCTGCTCCATGGGAGCGCCATCATGCCGGAAGCCCTGCAGATGTTGTGCCATCCCTCATCCAATCAACGGAGAAGTGGAAGGAGGATCGGAGCGGGTACGAATTTGAAATCGATGGTGTGGTGTTCAAGGTGGACGACCTTGAGGTCAGGCAACGGCTCGGTATGACGGCTCACCATCCAAGGTGGGCCCTGGCGTGGAAATTTCCACCAGAGGAAGCCATATCGGTGCTTCTTGATGTTGAATGGCAGACGGGCCGTACGGGCAACATCACGCCGGTCGCTCGCATCGCACCTCAACGCGTGGGGGGCGTCACGGTGGAAAACACCACACTGCACAACATTGGCGAAGTGGCGCGACTTGAACTCGACATCGGCGACAAGGTGCTTATCGTACGCCGCGGCGATGTGATTCCAAAGATTGAGCAAGGCCTTGGGCGGGCCGACCGTTCCGATCTTGCGGGCCGTGTTCATGCCGACGGGCGTCTGTTTTCGGGAACGCTTCCCCGTCACCGTCCAATCGATCCCCCCGAAGATTGCCCCGCCTGCAAAGGGCCTGTCCAAGCAGAGGGGGCTTTTCTCAAATGCGTCAGCCTTGACTGCACGGCTCGTACCAACCGCACCGTCTTGTATTGGTGCAGAGCGCTTGAAGTGGACGGAATTGGTGAGAAACTGGTTGACCAACTACAGGATGCTGGATTGGTGGTCAACATTGGCGATCTCTATCGCTTGACCTCAAACGAGTTGCTTGGCCTTGAACGAATGGGTGAGAAATCAGCCACCAATGTCTTGTCAGAACTTCAACGTACGGCCTCAATGACCTTGGGGAAATTCCTTCATGCACTTGGCCTCCCTTCCATTGGCCCTGAACTGGCCACTTCACTCGCGCAACACTTCGGGACTGCCGATGCCATGTTCATGTGGCTTGACCGCTCAGTAGGTCAACAAGAGGTTGTTGACGACAGCGGGACGGATGCCCTTGAGGAATTGACATCCATCGATGGTGTTGGAAATGTGGTGGCAGAGCACTTCAGAGACGGTTTGCTTTCGCGACGAGGGTTGGTTGAGGACCTCGTTGATTTGGTCACCGTGACCGAGGAGGTGCGGCCGCTGAAAAAGGGGCCGTTCGAAGGCATGACCTTCTGTGTCACAGGGACTCTTTCTCAACCAAGGAAGGAAATTCAACAACTCATTACGGACAGTGGCGGCAAGGTGGTGGGCAGTGTATCTGCTAAACTCAGCGTGTTGGTTGCAGGAGAAAACGCCGGCTCAAAGGCCACAAAAGCCGAAAATCTGGGGGTAACGCTCTGGGACGAAGCGACCCTACGTTCCCGCTTGGACCTCCTTGAGGAAACCGAGGATGGGGTCAGCGAAGATGAGTCCGGTTCACGAACTTCAGACACGTCTTCCCCAACGCTGTTTGACTATTGACCCTTCAACCGTAGAGCATGGCGTTGGAGGCTGAGCCGCCTTGTTCCTTGGTCGACGCGATGTCCATGAACGCCTTGAGTTGTTCTTCAAGCATTTCAGCTTCTTGGATGAGAGGCTGGTCAGAGAGTTCCATGGTTGGCAGAAGTTTGTTGAGTTGGTTGATGAGAACCGCTGCTGCTCGTGCATCTGGCCAGCGAGGGTCAGCCTCCACCATGATGGACATGGTTTCGAGTCCTCTTCGCGTGGCTTCGCTGAGAATTCCGGCGTTCATGCCCTTGATGACCCCTTGCTCCAAGAGGGGAATGCCCATGTCGGCCAAGCGATTTCTGGCGGTTTCGTTGCATCCGATTCCAACCACATCAATTTCATCCGTATCGTCGTATTCAACAACCGGTTCAATGCCTTCCATGGAACTCTTCATGCCGGACTTGGAAAACGCATCCACCACCACACCGGCCAATATGCTGTGTTCTTTGGACCATTCAAACAGTTCCCAGACGATCTTGTGGACGGTGGCTTCTGGCACCACCATTTCGCTCATGAGCAATACGATTTGGTCGCAGCCCTCGATGGTGCAGGCCGGTCGCCCGGCATAGGCACGGATGGGTGGTAGCGGTACGCCTTGTTGGACCATGGCGATGGCCGGCAACCGGTCGTCCACCAAACCACCAACAAATTCCAATTCAAGGCTGTCGATGAGGTAATGTGCTACAATACTGGACACCATGCCCACGCTTGGAAAGCAGGCGATGACCATGGCGTTCTCGTTTTGCACTTCGGCGTTGATGCGCAGGCTTGGGCCATCCATACTGTTGGGTTGTTGGCCACGGCCTTCAACACTTCCCCTTCCTTGACAACAAAGGCTTCTTCATTGTCGGTGGGCGACCCTCACGGCATGGCCGATGCTGAACCAACCCCTCGGCCTCACCGCTTGTCACCATCGGCATGGAATCGGTACGAAACATGCCCCCGGATGTACTGGTTGAGCCGTCAGCGTTTGCCAAGGAAGGCTGGCATGGCCGCTTCATTGGGCACCGCCGTTCACGCTTCAGTAGAGGACGTGTTGAACTTCGGCCTTGACGGCCGGGACGATGCAGAGAAAGGTTGGTTGCCACAGGTGTCAAACGAGCGTCTCAAAGCGCGTTGGATTGAAGAAAAAGAAGTGTTCCTCTCCACCCCGCGCCGCCCAGAGTGGTCGGAAAAAAAGTGGCCCGAGGCAGTAAAACAACAACGCAACGGGTTGACCATGCTCCTCGAACACATCGGCATGAACCACCATTCTCACGAGGACGTCACCGTCGGCATGTGGCGCCGCGTGCAAGCCTTGACGCTGGCCGTTGAAGGGGAATTGATCACCAACGATGGGCGGTTGCTGGGTCGGTTGGACCTGCTGCTCGCCGACGTGAACGCCGAAGGCGAGGTGTCCGGTTGGTTGGTGGCGGATTTGAAAACCGGTCGGCCTCCTAAAGGCGATTTGAAACCGGAGGTGAACCGCCAATTGCGCATGTACAGGGACATCCTTCTTGCCAACAACCCCAACGCCCCGACCGTGAGAACCGAGGGTTGGTACACACAATCCTCGGGAAAATATGCCGCCGTTGGGGACAACGTGTTGGAGGACGCCTATGCCGCATGGCAAGCAACCCAACCGAGCGATGTGCCCCTTGACCCAACGCCTGGTCCCGATTCATGCGGTGGTTTCTGCGATTGGAAAGCGTGGTGTCCGCACTGGTGGTCGTGGCGCCAGGAGTCGGGTACGTTGCATCGCGAAGATTTTTCTGACACGGTCGTGTTGATTCACGACCTTGACCCTACGACCGGCGCAGCCGTCGTGGAACCTTGCGAGCCGCTGGACGATTCGGGTCGAGCCATCCCAACCGGTCAACACGTTCCCGTTCGGTTTGACGGACGAGGCCTTGAGACCATGCAATCGTTGTTGGATAAAGGGCATCACGGCCCCGTGTTTCTCGGGTCGGTCATGATGAGCAGAAAGGTGTGGCGCATTGGCTCGTGGTGCGACGTCCTCCCTTGGAGCCCGATCTTGCCTTGATTTTGCATCACGTTCAATTTGCGAGGTGCTCCTTGAGCAGATCTCTTGTGTCTTCGCATTCAATGCCGTTGGGTGAAAGCAGCCAGTTCAGGTAGGCGGGGTCGTGTTCTTGCAATTCCGTGATGTACCTGCCTCGATGCCGACCAAAGGCCACGATATAGCCCCCATCGTCCTGACGGATTTTCCCCAATGAATCAACGGGATGGAGATCGTTCAATCCCCTCCCCAAAGCCGAGGCGTCTTTGTTGCGCTCCCCGTGGACAATCCATCGTTCCACTTCCTCCAACGAATTTCGAAACACAGGTGCATGCTCTACGGTAAGGCGCCAAAACAGGAGCATGGTGGCGGCTGCATCTGCGGTGGCGGTGTGGGCATGTTCCAAGCGGATTCCGTGACGGTGGCAGAGGGCTCCAAGTTTGTGCGGCCTTGGAAGTTTGAGTCGGCGTACAATTTCCAAGGTGTCCATGATGGCTTTGGGTTTTGGAGCGAGCCGACCCAAGCGAAGAAATTCGTTTTCCAGCATGGCGTAATCGAACTTTCTCACGTTGTGTCCGACCAGCACCGCCCCGTCAATGAGGTCGTGGACCTCGTCGGCAATGGAGGAAAACGGTGGGCTGTGCCGCACATCCTCGTTGTAAATTCCATGGACGTTGCTCGCTCCTTGTGGAATCGGAATTCGCGGCTTTACCAGACGTTCAACGGCCACAGGCGTTTGATCAACTTCCGTACCAATGAGGGCCAGTTGCACGATTTGGTCGCGGTTTGTGGAAATTCCCGTGGTCTCCAAATCGAAAGCCAGCACCTTTTCGCCCTCAAACAGGTCGGTGCTCATGATGGTGAACCGACGCGTGCCCTCCTTGAACATCACTCAACAGAACGGTGAAACCCAATGCTGGGCGCTTGCGGTTGATGAGCAATTGTGCATCGCTGTTGCAGGTTTTAAGCGAACGCTTAGAAAGGAACGGTGCTGAGATTTCTTTCATGAACCGCAACGGCCCACGTTTTGCGTTTCTTCTCGCGTTGTTGGTTTGCACGATGTCCCTGTCCGGGTGCATCACGGCATTTGACACAACCGTAGAACCCCGGGCCACCCTCGAAGTTTACCCCGAAGTGATTCAAGAGGGAGAAGTGGTCACGCTCGACGCCAGGGAATCCACCGCAATTGAGGGTACCATCGTCTCTTACACGTGGGATTTTGGTGATGGAACAGGGGCCGAAACGGTGGTAGGCTTCACGTCTCACGCCTACAACACCTTCGGGCAATACATGGTTCGGCTCACCGTGACCAACGATCAAGGTGGGTCCGATGACGCCGTGTCAACGGTGATTGTCAACGGCGCCCCTCAGATCAACATCTCCATGCCGATCAGTGTTCGAGCCGGCGACACCGCACTGCTTGATGCCTCTGCAACTTTTGACCCCGAGGGCGAGGCGCTGGGCTTCGCATGGGACCTGAATTCGCTCGTTGACAGCGACGGTGACGGCAACGCCCTCAACGACGCTGACAGTGTTGAAGAGAGGGTGTTGTGGGAGACCACGGAATCCGGATTGTTTGGGGGCCATCTTCGCGTCACCGACCCGACGGGCGCCGTTGCTGAACAATCGTTTGTTGTGAACGTCACCACCCGAACCTTCCAAGTAACATGGGTCAGGGAAACCGTTGAATTTTCATGGGACGAATATCTTGACCAAGGCCAGCGGTGGGAAGGCAACATCACGCCGGGAGAAAAAGGCCGCATCCTTTCCTTTGAGGCCGTTCTTACCTTGAGCGGGGATGTGGCACCTCCACATGATAATTTTTCGCTTGAACTGCGGGTTGTCGACGATGGTCTTCGACTCACGGAAGAGACGGCTGATGGGAATTATTCCACGAACGAACCGGCCAAGGCGGAAATGAGCCTTGAAGACATGAACGTTCCAGGAGAAGAAGGCCTGTTTACTGCCGACTCTGCGAACGAACTCGTTCAACGGTTGATGAACACCGACGGGGGCTCAAGGGGCCAGGGTGAATGGGTGTGGTCGGTCATTGCGCAACAATCCGACCCCGATCCTTTGTTTGGTGACATTGATCCCGATCCAGGCAACGACTGGGAGTTGGTTGTAGAAGTGGTGATCATGCGTCCGAACCTTACGGAAGTGGCAACCGGCGCATCCAATTGAGGCAAGAGAAAGGTGTATCAATCGGTGACGGCTGGGGAGGAGCGATTGAGATGGTGGACACGGTAGAAATCAGCCGAATCAACCTGCGCGACACCCTGTCCGTTGACATCGCCGTTTGGATGAACGATCCCGACGACTGGGATTTCCGCCCAAGTCTCCATTACAGCGGTTCGACCTTCACCATTCGTTGCGCCATCTCGGGCAAGGACATGGCTTCGGTGGAACTGGACAACGAACAAGACGAAGCCCTTCAGCGAGACCGTGTGGCTGAGCTTCGTGTGAAGTTCCAAGTTCGCGGCATGCACGGCCGACTGAAGGACATCCACCCCATTATCGCTGACGGCAAAGCCAAAAAATTGGCTACCGCCAACTGGAAAACCACCCAGAGCGTTGAATTTGAGGGTTAACCAGCGATTCTTTCATAATCGTTCACGCCCATGTTGACATCATGACTCAACATGGAGGAAAAGGCAGTCAAAAACGAGCCAGGTTTGAACGTTTGAAGGATGAAGTGCGTCAATTTGTGACGGCCAACCCGGGGTGTTCGGCCCAAACCATCGTGGCCAGTCTAAACCACGATCAGAAATTGCGCAACCACGGCTTGACCCCCCGGAAGGTTGGTTTTTTCATCACCCGACACCTCAAAACAACGCTCACATGGTGGCAAGATCACAAAGCGGGTCGACGCGTGTATGGACCCTGCGAAGATCGCTTCTGATGTCCCGTTGAAGCCGCGGTTCTCATGTACGAGAGCACGCTCCTTTGCACATGGGTCAGGTCGCTGCGTACTTTGATCTCGACGGGACATTGCTCAATGCGTCAAGTGAGAAAACCCTAGCGGCATTCCTTGCGCGCCGCCGCCCTTGGCGAATACCGTGGGGCGCATTGGCTTGGACGTCGGGTTTTCTGACAAACATGCTGCGTGGACGGGCCGTGTACGATGCAGCCCGAAACAGAGGACATTTTTCTCTTTCAACTTGGCCACTGCTCGAAACGTACTCCAAGAAACTCGCCATCGAGGTGTTAAAACCCGCTGTTTCCGATGCTGCATGGGAGCGCTTGGCTTGGCACCGAGCGCAAGGGCACCGTCTCGTGTTGGTCACGGCCACCATTGCTCCGATGGCGGAAGCGATGGCCGAGGTCCTTGACATGGACGCCGTTTACGGGTGCGGTCCCGAGGTTCGAACGGGCGTTCTTTCCGGTTCTGAACGGGGCTGGTCCGTTCCAAGACGAAAAGGAAAGGTCCCGGTGGTCATTGAAGATGCCAGAGCACACGGCCACGATCTGGAAATGTGCTACGGGTACGGAAACACCCATGCCGACTCATGGTTCATGCGAGAATGCGGGCACGCCATTGCCATTAACGCGGAAGGGCCGTTGCGAAAGCATGCCGAGGCTCAAGGCTGGCCTTGTTTTGAATGGGTTTGAATTCTTTATATCCACTCAAACATCTTACAACCTCGGAGCGGGCGATGTGGAGAACAACGGATGGAATGGCCTAGAGATGCTGTTTGGTTGCGATGAAGACGATGACGAAGTCTTGACCGAGCAGGAACACCGGCGGTTGGAACTTCATGCTGGCATGATGACACAGGTGGAAGCCGTTCGTCGATCAGCAACGCTGGTTGAGAACATTCTCTCTCAAAACAAAGAAAGGCTGCAAATCGATGACGAGGGGCGTTTGGTCATCGTTGGCCAACTCGCACTGTATCGAATGGACATCAATGCCTTTCTCCAGAAAATGGTCAATCCTTTTTCTTATCACTCGTTCGATGCAATTGAAGTCCACCCCAAGGCAAAACTTGTGAAATCCCCAAAACACGCTTGCGTACAAGTTCAACAGTCATCACAGATGCCTGCGTTTGATTTTTTGGGAGGCTACATTCTCGGTTTGATGAACGACGAGCACACGTGGCTTGACGGAACGATGGACCCGTTGAGGGTTGCGTTGATGGACACATATGGACTGGCGAAGAGCCCTCTAACGGACAGCCTTGCCGTTCACCTCGAGAGTCGTTTTGGTGGAATATTTGACCACGTCAAAGGAACGGTCACGTTCCACGGAACAAACGGATGGCGTTGGCGTCTCGGTTTTAACAAACCACTCGCAGAGGGATACAAAATAG
Source organism: Candidatus Poseidoniales archaeon (assembly GCA_003602475.1). Lineage (GTDB taxonomy): Archaea > Thermoplasmatota > Poseidoniia > Poseidoniales > Poseidoniaceae > Poseidonia. The sequence goes on from QQSC01000015.1 coordinate 25,684, forward strand.
AATATCAAAAACCCAGGCAGTCCTGGTGGACCACGCTTTTTGAGGAACACCGAAAAGAATCTGCTGGCCATCACGCCTTAGGCAGTTTCATGATGACGGTGGAGCACTTGTCAGCGTGTCCAGCCATGCTCAAGGACTGTTCCAGTTGGGAAACGGATCCTATTTTCATCAGGAAGGTGGCTTTGGATTACCCTCCTCTTCGACGGGCTTTGCTCCCGGAGATTGACGATGAGACCTACGACCCTGGGGAGATTCACACCTACTACGATGAACCCCTCAATGACCGAAATCTGACCATCGTGACAACCCTTGACCACCAAATCCGTGACCTGGCAACAGCCTAGCGATGCAGGTGACGTCCCAACAAATTTACTTTGAAACGGCTGGGTGCTGGAATCGCGACGTGGAACGGACTGCTTGTACTGTTGAGCGGCCCCACCGCGATTCGAACACGGGTTCGAGGCTCCGCAAGCCTCTGTGATATCCAAGCTACACTATAGGGCCACTCCGGTCCACCCGCCACCCCAATATAAGCGCGAGGGTGAGCCTTTTGACCTTGAAGCAAGGGTTCATTGACGCAGAACGATTGAGGGTGCTATGGCGGTGACGGTCAAGCGGAACATTGGGTTCTCCATGATTGACATGGCCAACGTGGCGTACTACCCACGGATCTTTGATTTGGCCCACCATGTGTTCGAGGAGGCGTGGTCGGTCATGTGCGATGTGACCTACCCCGAACTCGTGAACACACGACGGGTTGGGTTCCCAGTCGTGTCGGTATCCTCAACGTTTCTCGCCCCTCTGCGGTACGGAGATACGGTGACTGCCACGGTGTCCATCGTTTCAGTCGGCACGTCATCGCTGGGTTGGCGTTATGCGTTCAACAATCAGGACGGCACGGTGGTGTGGCGTTCAGAACAGATGACGGTGTGTGTCGACATGGATTCAATGAAGAAACAGCCCATTCCAGACGACTTGAGGCCGGGCTTAGCGCAGCATTTGGAGGCTTGAAGCAATGGCAACGCAAGGCATGTTTGAGGTGCGTCCGGACCGCAGCGGCCCGAAAAATCTGGGTGTTCTGCTCGTCTTGGGTTCGTTGATGGTGCTCACCTACGGTTATGCGGATTGGAAAAGTCACAGCGTTGGTTTGTCCGATGAAGAGGCTGAGACCTTCATTCTCAACCCGTCGCTTGCAGGGGATGAAAACATCACGGTGGCAGAATATCGGGCCTTTGAGGACGAGGCTCGCGAAAATTCAGCGTTTTTGATTCGAGCCGTCTCCTTGTTGATTGGAGGTGCCCTGGTGCTGATTGGGGGGCTGTTTCTTCTCAAATTGAAACGGGTGGGCGCCTATCTCTGCGTGGC
>QQSC01000015.1:27100-137401 GCA_003602475.1 Candidatus Poseidoniales archaeon
GGGTCTGCCCGAACACATCTGGGTGAAGCCCTGGCCCTCACCTACGAGATTTGGGTGTACATCTGTGGCGCCATGATGAGCCTGTGTTTGGCCATGGCAGCCCTGCCTTTGCTCAATTTGAGGGCTCGAATGGCCTTGGAGGCGGTCCGGGTGGTTCAAGACGAGGAAGCTGAATGATCACGGAGTTGGTTTTGGCCACTTCTTCTCCAGCGCCTTTCTCAAGTCGTCGTCCATGATGGCGTTCCACCAATCGCTTCCTTGCCAGATGGCGTATTTCCCACGAATTCCGCGCAAGTCTGCACCCTTGAATTGACAGTTTCGAAAATTTGAGAGGTTGAGGCGCGCTTTTTTGAGGTCCGCTCCTCGGAAGTCGGAGTGATCGAATGCAGATTTCATCAAATCTGCTCCAACCATGGACGCTCGACGAAAATCACAGTGCGTGAAATCGCCTTCTGTTAAGTCGGCTTCATCAAGGATGGCGCGTCGGAAGGATGACCCGCTATGGCGTGCTTTTCGGAACAAGCCGTTGCGTTTGTTCTGATAGGAATAATCCACGACCACGGCTTCTTCGGAGGTGGTTGAGTCGTCTCGCGGATCCCCACTGCCACCGCCAGACATCACCATGCTTCCACCTCAAGCACGGGAGCGCTTGTCGAGGTGATTCTGGCCGACTTCTGTGAGAATGGCAAATCGATTTTTGTCGTCCATTCCTGGCGGAACGGTAAGGAAATCCCGCTCCTTGAGGCGGTTGAGGTACAGCGATAGGTTGCCGGGTGGCTCGATACCGGCATCGGAGAAGAGTTGATTGACAACACGTGGTGGACTGTCCTCGACACCTTCAACGGATCGCAGGTAATGGATGGCTCCGAGGACCTGATCGGGCTTGCGGGTGAGGGCGCAGTTTTCGAGGAGGGAGCGGAAGGCGGAGCCTCGCTCGGGCAATCCTGCTTCTTTCGCGGCGGTAACGGCTGCTTCAAGTGCGTTTTCACGCGCTTGACGAATGCGTTCAAGCAAGACGGTCCATGTGTGCTGCGTGCGAATTTGGCGAAGCGCCTCGTCAATTTGAATGACAGCGCCACCCAAGTCTATGTCGATGTCGCCGGCTTGAACAGAAACTCTCATTCGTTTTCCTCCTACGATGCTATCAACCTCACAACCTTCATAACATTATGTTGAGGAAAAAAATACACGACGAACGGCGAAATTGGCATCAGCAAGGCGAAACCAACATAATGGGCGGATTGAGAGGTAAGGGTAGGGCCTCATCATGCAACAAAACACGCGACCCGTTCTTTTTGTCCTCGTTTCCTTGCTTTTGGCCACCCTCCCGCTCGTACCTCTCACGGCCCAAGCCTCCACCACCACCACATCCTTTTCGGGCGGGGCATCTCAAGTGAGCGTGGAAATCAGCAACGGCACCAACAATTCAGTTGGCCTTGATTTAACTCGCAACACCACCGTCACCTCAGCGTCGTTGTTCATTCAACCCGCAGCTAACCTTCCATCGCCGGGGCAATTGACGATGGATATCAACATGGATGGCCAACCCGAGTGGGCGTTTGATCAACCAGGTTACGGTGACTTTGGGCACCAACAGCGTTTCAGCAACGGCAATCAAACGGCCACCACGCATCACCCAGCATACTCGTCTCTCAACGGAATGGCCACACCCAACGTTCTCCTGCCTGAGGGAACAAGCGTTTCCAGCGCTCAAGTCAACATCTCGTTTGTCCCAACGGTATCAAGCGGTTTTCACGTGTTGGGGCACATCCTCGACGTTGAAGTGGGGGAGATGAACAACAACTCAGGAGACGACGCCATCTTGCTCGGTCACGCTCCCAACAGCACGGTTCACAACCGTTCGTTCAGGACCATGGAATGGGACAGCCTCACAGGTCTTCATGCGTCCAACTGGACCGCTACGTGCAACAACGTCACGAAAGTAACCTTGGCGGATCTTAACGGGGACAGCCACGACGATGCGATCATGCATGTCCCATCCGAGGACCTGCTCTGCATTCATTCCTACAACGTCACCTCTCAACAACTCGACCCGTCGGTCAACGTCACCCTCTCCAGCGCCATTCGTGCGATGGCCTTTGGTGACATGAACGGGAATGGAGCCGACGACATGGTGACCGTCCGAAACGCTGGTTTGGTGACCTATGAACGGTTCAGCAACCGTACGAACTCCTTCACCAGCTACACGTCCACCACCGTTTATGAGGACGGTTCACTCGAAGATGAGGCCAATTTGCAAGGTGTGTTCGTCGACCGGTTTGAAGGACTTGGCACCAACGTTACCGCTATCGCTGTCGACAACACCAACAAGGGTGCACAACTGGTCTACAGCAACAACATGTTGTCCGTGACGCCCAGTCGCGTCAGCGGTTTGTCAACCAATGCGGTTTTGGGTGATTTTGACAGCGACGGTGACCTCGACTTCATTTCGGCAACCGCCAGCGGGCACCGCTCCATCGAGAATCGAAACGGCGCCCATTCATGGAACGGGGACAATCACAACGGTGCGTTGGTTTTGACCAATGCGACCATTTTCGACCACGACCGGGATTTTTCCGCTTCGTTTTTCACCCCTAAATTCGTTTCAGCCGACGGCAATCCAGCAACCGTTGAAGGGAATTTCACTTACCACAAGTTCCGCACGTCCAACAACAACGAGAACCGTGTGGATCTTCGGGTTCAGGGCACCGATATCTTGGTGCCGTGGACCGCACCTCGGTCACTGGACCTTGCCGATCTTGACGGCGACGGTATCCCCGAGCATTTGGTGGTCGCCGGGGAAGGCACTGACCTTGGGGTGTTCGTTTCCGCATGGCACCGCTTGGGACTTGATGTTGATAAAAACGGCGCCGAGGACCTTGCTGTCCAAGGATATTCGGGCAACGGCTCGCTTGGCCTGAATCCCCTCACCGTTCAAGATCCACTTGGAAACATGACCGTTTTGTTGAATTCCGTCGCTTCAACCTGGCAGGGAACCGCCGATGGTTATGGGAACACCATGGCCCCGGTCAACATGTCCGTTTCTGCACAAGCCGACGGGTCGTTCGTTTTCTCGAACCTCAACATCCGATACCAATCCGATTTCTTGATCGACACGAACCCGTTTTTCACCGGAAATCTGACCAATGTTCTGAATCAGATCATGACCTTGGGAAGCGGAACATTCACAGCACAGATGGCCTTTACTGGAACGCAAAACGGGAGTTTCAACGTGCACACGCCGACTGTCACCTCCATTCCCGGGGCCGCCAACTTGGCCCTACCACCCACGCCTTTGGTGGTGGCCACCACGGTTCAACCCCAAGAAGTCGTCTTGGAATGGCAAAACCTGTCCAATTTCGGAGATGACCTCATCGAATTCGTCGTTTATCGGGCCAACTCCTCCACCCACGACCCCCAAGCCACACCCTACACCATCACGCCGGCCAACCAGACCATTGACGCTAATTTGCAGCCCGGTGACACGTGGTGGTATTGGGTGAAGAGTCTCCACGATTACGGCGTAACGAGCAACCTTTCCCAGCCGGTTCAGGTGACCGTACCGTTCCCACCACCTCAGTCGTACGTACCAGATCTCACGGCAGCGGATCGTCCAAACGACACCGGCGGAGCCATCACACTTGCATGGGGCGAAGGGCATTCCTCGCTTGTGGAACATCACGTGTACATCTCCGCTTCCAATTTTACCAGCCTCAACGGAATGACACCGGTGGCTGTTGAAAACGCCACTGCGAGGTCCACAACCCTCACGCTGGACAGCAACAACACCAGCCTTGAGGACGGCCTTCCATACTTTGTCGTGGTCGTTGGCGTTGATGTTTACGGGAACTTCTCAACCGACGTCGCTGCACTCGGCCCTGTTTACTCGAGAAACGATTCCGTTTTGCCCACCGTGCTGTCGGTGGAGGTTACTGGATTTGCAACAGAGTCAACGGTAACTTTGCCGCTTCTGAAACGAGACGGAAGCCTCTCCATAACCGCCACGCTTAGCCAAAATGGAACCGGTCTTGCCGGCGAAGAAGTGGCGCTTTACGTTCGAGGTAATGGAGAAAACTTCAGCATCCCAGCCCTCACCGATGACCAAGGCGTGGCCAACATTTCGCTGACCTTTTTGTCCTGGTTGGGCCCCATCACAGCCGAAGGTCCGATGGAACTCGAAGTGTTCTACCCGGGTACAGCAGGCAACGCCACGCAGCAACCGATGGCAGCGGTTTCCAACACAACAGAGGCTTTTGGCGTGATTGAGGTCGACATGAACGCTGAAGAAGTGATACTCCTTGATGACGAGCTCGGTTTTTCAACAACCATCACGGTACAATCCACCAATTCGGAACAATCTGCCTCCGTTGTCAATTTGCTAGCGACGTATCGAGTGCTGGACGTCGATGGCGTTGAAATTACCAACGGGACCTCCGAAGTTCGAGGCACCACGATGACGGTGTCCGGTCTTGCACCCTACGACGGAACACTTGAAATCCATCTCAACACTTCCTTCCCGAGTTTCTACTTCCCGGGGATGCGTTTGAGCATCCCGTTCGAAGCATCACCCGACGGCGGGTCGTCCAACGGCACCAACACCGGTGGACAAGACAACACCTCCACCAACACCACCGGCGGCAACACCACATTCCCAGATGCCACCCTGCCAGGCACTATTGATTGTGGAACAGCGACGTACCCTTGGGTTGACGACGGCACTGATGCCTCCATCACATGCACCATTACCAATCCGAATCCGTTTGATGTGATCCTCGGGTTTTCCTGGAAAGTGACGCCAACAACCCCCCCGCCATTCACCTTTGAGGCGCCTTTTGGCGTGGGCGGTGCGCCGATGCTCACCATTTATGCGGAGGCCTCAATTCAAGTGGAATTCTCGCCGGTCCGTAATGGGCCATCCGATGGTTTGTTCCCAGGAATTCAAGGCGTAGGATACGTCGTTTTCTTCTCATGCACTGAATTCGGCGGAGCCAATCAGTGTGATTCCATGACCACACCCACTGCAAGCACTGAAGGTGAATTGCAATGGACGCTTGACGAGATGCCGGCCAACACCGACGATCGTACAACGATGGAAGACGACGACGCATCGAGTTCCACCACGCCCGTTGTGATCGGTGTCGGCGTGCTGTTGGTCGTTGCTGCTCTTGTCGGTGGTGTGTTGGTGATGCGTCGGCGAGTTGACGACGATGCGTTTGATGAGAGCGAGGAGGACGACTACATGGCAGGCTTCCCAAGCGACGAATCACCCGTAGAAACCCTTGATTTGTCCAGTTCCCGGACGCTTGAAGACCTCAAGAACGACGGGCGCGACCTGCATGAGGACGCTCCACAAGGAGCAGAATCCTCCTCATTGATCTCTGGAGGCGCTGACGCCTTTGTGTTTGGAGCCACCGAACAAGACGCAGCGGTTGAATTGGGCGACGACGACGACGACGATTCGCCAGACGACGGCATCACCGTTGATGAGCAGGGTACCGAATGGTGGGAAGACGAAGAAGGCGTGTGGTGGTACCGAGAAGAAGGTTGGGAAGACTGGGCCGTTTGGGAAGACTGAATCATCCGTGACCCTCTTAACATACCCCCGGGTCCAAGCAAACCGGAGGTGCAATGATGGACAACAACCTGCAAGCGTATTCGTTGGTTCTTCACAAAGATGCCGACCCAACCACAGGGGGCGTTGCCATTTGTGGATTCACCACTGCAGGCATGGTCGGTGTGATGGCCACGTCGCACATCATCAAACAACTTGGTCTGCGCCAACTCGGTACCGTCATGCACAAGGATTTCCCTGCAGTTGCTTTGATTCACAACGAAGTCCCCAAGCACCCCGTCCGTGTGTATCAAGGCGACAATGTCGGCGTGTTCACCTCCGAATTGCAGTTTGGCAAAGAAACCGATTTGATGTTCGGGACGACGGTTCTCGAATGGTTCACCAAGGGAGGATTCGATCGTCTCATCATCATCGACGGGTTGGTGCGCCCTGAGAAGGAACTGTCGAAGGGCGCGTTGTTCGGTGTGGGTTCAACACCACAAGCGCGCGCCACGCTGAAGCACCTTGACATTGAACCCATTCAGCAAGGCATCGTAGCCGGCATCACCGGATTCCTTCTCGGCGAGGGCGATCGGCTTGGTATCGAGGTTGTTGCGCTCCTCTCGGAAGCCAATCCAATGTATCCCGACGCACGTGCCGCAGCCATAGCAGTGGAAGCCGTGAGCGATTTGACAGGCCTCGAAATCCCGCTCGGCCCACTGCTTGAGAACGCACGAGAAGTCGAGGGCAGCGTCCGCGATATCATTGAAAACGCCGCTCAAATGTTGCCGGCTCCCGAAGACGACAGCGTGCACGATATTGACCCGTCTTTTGGTTAGGCGCTCAGTCGTTTTTCATGCTCACCAATGATTGCACGGCCTTCACGACGTCTTCAAACGGAGCGTTGGTGACGACAAACGGGTCAATGTCGGGCAACCTTGCCGCAAGATGCCCCTCCTGCTTCAACAACGCCACGAGGTCAGCCAGTCGGGGTCCATGGGGCATGCCCGCCATGTTGGGCAGTGAATCCATGTGGTAGATTTGATGCGGGCGGCCCATCACTTCGCTGGCTTCGGCAATGTGACGCACACTGCGCCGCAATTCACGTTGAGCGTGTTCGGCATCTTCATCGCTCCATTCCAAACCAAGGGCGCTGGCGGATTTAACGTCCTCTGGCGTCGGGGAACACAACGCCAGCACGCGGTCCTCAGTCAGCCGTGAAGTGATGTCTGAATTCCACAACGGTCCGATCCACATCGGTCCACTGCAGCGTTCGATTTCGGATTCAGACGGGTGATGAATGAAGCGATACGAACCGTTTTCTGTTCGCATCCTCCACCCCATAGAACTCAACACCGTCGACGCCTGCTCTTTGCTTCGGCGTACCAACACGCTGACTCGAACATGATGCCCATCGAACAAAGCGAGCACGGGCTCAATGAAACGGTCGTGACGGGCAGCGGTCGTGGCGACCAATCCAAGCAACACCCTCACCGCGTCATCATGTGCATAGTCGTCGACGATGCCTCTTGCTCCATAGCGTCGGTGTTGCGCAGACGGGCTGGAACCGGTGAGTGCAGCGGTGTCGGTGGCCGTCACTTCAAGGAAGGCCGCTCTTGACAAGCCTTGGATGGCGGCGTCCAAAAACGGTACAGGAGAGCCGAAAGGGTCAACGTCAACCCACTGATACGCGGCTTCCATCAACGCCAACCGAGCATCGTTTTGCATCAAATGAAGCCCGTTTTCCATGGTGCCAACCGGAGGCCGGTCGTAGCGATCATCGTCGAGAGCATGTTCAACCTGAACGTTCGGTGGAAACGCTGCATGCGTCCGCTTCAACCAGTCCAGGGCAAACGCATCGAGGTCGTTGGCCGCAATCCGCAACCGTGGTTGATGTTGATCCGGTACCTCGCGGCGCCATCGTCGCACGCGAACACCCGTTGCGCACATGGCGTCCAAGACCCGCAGGTCTTCCCCTTCCTTCACCAACCATCCATGGTCGAGGGCATCGGCTAGCAGCATCACTGACCGGGTCCTTGCAGGGGCCATGGCTGGATTAAGGAATCCTGGCCCCGTTCGTTTGGCCGGTCCGCGCGGCATGTGAGTGGGGCGTTCCTGGTCGCTTCTGAGGTGCACAAGCGTGCGACCTTCCATCCACAAATGTCCCGGAGTGGGGTCGATGTTTCCGCCCCCGTCCATGACCTCGGGAGACTCCACTCCCTCAAGACCGCACCGATGTCAAGGTCCTCAGTAATGGGTGAATTCCACACCGCTGGCATGCGTCACTCGGTGACCGTCGTCGGTCACGCGACCCACGGCTGAACAACTCGGCATCCGCTCTTGCAACCAGGCAAGCACGGCTTCAGCTCGATCGGCGTCAACGGCCAAAATCATGCCCGTACCCATGTTGAACGTGCGGTACATTTCTCGCGTATCCACGCCTCCCGCTTCTTGGAGCCATCTAAACTCGGGCAGGACCGGGAGCGGTTCATCGATGGCCCAACCCAACGACGGGTGGAGCCGAAGAAGGTTGGACAACCCTCCTCCGGTGATGTGGCAAATGCCATGGACATCGGTGATGCTGAACGGAGCATCGTCTCGAGCAGCCATTAGAAGGTCAACAACGGGGTCGCAATATATTCTGGTGGGGTTGAGAACGACCTCTCCAAGCGTGGGTGCACCGCTCGTCCATTGAACGATGGTCCGACCTTCGTGCGTTGTCTCAAAGGGTGCTTCATCGCTGTAGGACGCGCCGAGATGCTCCACGATGCGACGCACAAGGGAATACCCGTTGGAATGGATGCCTGATGATGGCAATCCAATCAGCACGTCGCCCGACTTCAGGCGTTCCCCGGTGATGGCTTCTCCTTTGGGAAGCCACCCAAGAGCGGTTCCCGACAAGTCCAGTTCGTTCACGATTCCAGGCAATGAAGCCGTTTCTCCCCCCGCAAGCGTCACCCGCGCCAGTCGGCAAGCTTCAGCCAAGGAAGCCCCGAGGGCGGCATGGACATCAGGGTCCGGTTTGGGAACGGCCACGTAATCAACAAACGCTATGGGTTCGGCACCCACGCAAAGCAAATCGTTCACGTTCATGGCCATGCAATCAACACCGACACCGCTCCATTGATTCAACATGGAGGCGATTTGCAACTTGCTGCCAACACCGTCCGTAGCGAGGGCCAACAGGTTGTCGCCGAATTCGATGAGCCCACCAAACCCTCCCGGAAGGTGAACAGGAGCGCCAGGCGTTCCAGGTGCCCGCACGCTTGAGGACAAGGCGCCAATGAGAGACGCTACAGCCGAACCTTCGAGATCGATGTCAACGCCAGCGCTTGCGTAATCCATCGGTTCGTCCATGTTGTGTCCAGCGGCCGGCGTTTCATGAAGTCACCTCTCGCCATCAACCGTCTGGCCGTTCACCAAGTGGTCGTTTTGGATGTGATTATCGGTTCAACAACCGCTCGGCCAACGACGGCAGAAGGTGCAGACTGTCATGCAGTCGGTGGCCGTCGTCCACCTTTACCAACTGTGCATTTGCGGCGCTCTCCACGGCTCGTTCGCTGTGGGTGAGCGGCACGATATCGTCGTTCACCCCGTGCAACACCACGGTTGGGTGGGTCAATACCGGCCATGAAACATCTTCCGCAGCCTCAGCAAAACTGTACGGGAGCACGACCGGTTTCTCCCAGCCAGGTGGGTGGAAACTGTGCTGATTGGAGGCGCGCCAGTCGCTCATTTCCTCGTTCGTCAGCTGCTGGTTAAGCAAACTGTGGTACCCAAAGGCCGGGGCCAGCAACAACAATCTCAGGTCCAGTTCCGGGAGAAGCGCAGCGGCGTTGGCCGTCGCCAGACCTCCAAAGGACGAACCGATGAGAAGGTCAAACGGGCCATGTTGTTCGATGGCATCGATCACTGCCTGGGTTTGCTCCTGCTGATTCCATCCGTGATGATGCATGTCAACCGCCAACACCTCCCACCCAAGACTTCGCATGTGCTTCACTTTGCTGCTTTCTGTCGAACTCCACAAACCGTGGGCAAACGTGACCTTCATGTTCACCAAGAAGGGTCGAAGGGTCATGAACTCTCGGTGCTGGCGAAGCTCGACAGGAAGGCGGTATGTGGCGCTCAAACGCACCTTCCACCGGGGCCACATCTCCAATGGAAACAGAGGGGTGGCGTTGTTGGTGGAAATTGATTAAATGATGTAAAGGTTTAACGCAAAAGCCCGAAGGTGAAACCATGGCTTCAATCCAAGAATTTGACCTGCCAGCCCGTTGGACTTCTCTTCTTCAAGACACCTTCTCGGAAGCCATTCACAACATCGCCCGAATGTGGCCAGAAGAGCAGTCGCTCAAGGTTTCTTATCGCATCATCGAAGGGTACGACCCAGAATTCGCCCAAGACATCCTGGCCAACCCCGAGCATCATTTCCGGGCGGCCAACCAAGCGTTGCAACAGTTTTTGCTCGATGCGGGTGAAGGCAACAAAGTTCCCTTTCTTCGCATTGAACACCTTCCGAGCGATCAAGTCAGAACGGTGTCGCAACTTCGAGCGGATGACATTGGCATGATGATCGCCGTCGACGCCGTTACCACCAAAATCTCAGGTGTCCGTCCGCGCTTGTACATGGCCGTGTTCGAATGCGCTGCTTGCGGCCACACGATGGAGATCAACCAGCCCAACGAACAAGAGCTGATCGAACCGTTGGAATGTTCCCAAATCGATGGCGGTTGCGGCCGACCGAAGCGACAAACTCGTTTCATGCTTCAACAGCACCTTTCCCAACTCATCAATTCTCAGTTCATTGAACTCCAAGAGCTCCCTGAGCAGGTCAAAGGCGGCATCCAGCCCGAACGTATCATATGCATCGGCGAGCAAGATTTGGCAGGTCAACTCAACCCCGGTGACCGTGTCAAAGCCAACGGAGTTTTGTTCATTCGCTCTCAAAGAAAGGGAGGCAAGGACACGCCGGTCTTCGACATCTTCCTCCGCATTCACTCGCTCGAACGGCAAAACGTCCCGCTTGAGGAAATCATCATCACCGAGGAAGAGGAAAACGAAATCAAGGAAATCGCACGCCAGGACAACGTCTACGACGTGCTCACCGCCAGCATCGCACCTTCCATTTTCGGCCTTCAACGAATCAAAGAATCCCTTATGTTGCAACTGTTTGGAGGTGAGGCGCAATTGAACGAGGACGGTACTCGGAACCGAGGCGACATCCACATCCTGCTGATGGGCGACCCCGGTGTAGCCAAGTCTCAACTTCTTTCGTACATGTCAACAATTTCCCCCAGAGGTCGTTTTACATCGGGTCAATCCGCCTCAGCGGCGGGTCTGACGGCTGCTGCTGTGCAAGACGCAACCGCAGACGGCCGATGGACGCTCGAGGCTGGAGCGTTGGTGCTGGCCGATTTGGGCTTGGCCGCCATCGATGAATTTGACAAAATGAACGCTGGCGACCGCTCGAGCATGCACGAAGCCATGGAGCAGCAGAAAATCTCGATATCCAAGGCAGGAATCAACGCCAGTTTGCGGACGCGATGCGCCATTCTAGCTGCTGCGAATCCCAAGGAAGGGCGTTTCCAACCAGTGAGTGACGTGCCGTTCACGTCTCAAATCAACCTCGCTCCGCCCTTGGTGTCCCGGTTCGATGTGATTTGGTTGATGACCGACGACGCTGATGAGAAAAAGGACGCTCAGATCGCTTCACACATCGTCAACACCCGTCTAAAAGGCTCGAGCGAACTGTTGGTGAACGAAGGCAGCATGCCCGATCCCACCAAGAATCAAAAGGGCAAGAAAGCAACGCGAAATGCAGGAGGTGGTTACGATATTTTGCCCAAAGAGGTGCTCAGGAAGTACGTCGCGTATGCCAAGCGCACCGTTCGACCCAAACTCAACGACGACGCTCGAAAAGCAGTCGTCGATTTTTATGTTCAGACGAGAAAATCCGGCGGTGAGGCAACCGACAGTGTGGCCATCACCGCTCGTGCTCTGGAAGGTCTCTCTCGGCTGGCTGAAGCCAGCGCACGGATCCGTTTGGATGAGGACGTGAACCTCGAAGATGCCCAACGAGCAATTCGGCTAACGAAGACATGGCGCTTTGAATTGATGGGCGAGAATTTCGATGAAACCTCCGTGCACTCAGGAAAGAAAACTGCGGCTCGAAATCAAGAGCGAACGATCCACGACATCGTTTCTACCCTGCAAAATCAATCGGGCACCTACGCAACCCTGATCGATGTCCTCAACGATGCTGAACGAAGCGGCATCTCCCGTGCCAAGGCCGAGGACATCATCGAGAAAATGTGCCGTGACGGACGAATGATGCGCCCCTCTGGTTACCAAACCTTGCAGTTGGTCTGACCCTGATGAGGGGTGGTGCTCATGAAGGGCAAGCGCTTGGCCGATTCATGGACGCAGAGATGACGGCCGATCTGACCCGTCCGGACCAGCTCGACCCACAGGCACTGGGGTTCATGTGCGGACTTGAGGTGCATCAGCAACTCGCCACAGGAAAACTCCATTCACGCCAAAAAGGAGAACTCTACGACATCACCATCGATACGGTTCCCGAACATTGGCCCCGGTTTGCACGAAAACTCCGAGCAGCCCGTGGTGAAGGTGGTGCAGTGGATGTCGCCGCACGTTTTGAGGCCAAACGAAACCGCTCTTTTCAGTACGTTCAATCACCCAATGCTGGGTTGATTGAACTTGACGAACAACCACCTCTTGCTCTTGATGTTGAAGCCGTGGACATCACCCTCACGGTGGCAGCCCTCCTCAACGCCCGCCCGGTATCGTTGATTCAGACCATGCGAAAAACCGTCGTGGATGGTTCGAACACCAGCGGGTTTCAACGCACATCTTTGATGGCGACAGCCGGTACGCTGGAGACCGAAGACGGCCCTGTTGGGGTCGACGTAGTGTGTTTGGAGGAAGACAGTGCTCGAAAGCTGGACACGGTGGATGAGAAGCACGGGCAAACGGTCATTTACAACCTCGACCGATTGGGTCTCCCGCTCATTGAAATCGCCACGGCACCGGATGTCAAAACTCCCGAGCATGCCAAAATCACCGCCAAGGCCCTGGGGCGCGTCTTGCGCCAAACCCGTCGTGTGCGCCGAGGGCTTGGAAGCATTCGTCAAGACCTCAATGTCTCAGTGGGTTGCGGCGATCGGGTTGAAATCAAAGGATGCCAAGACCTCGGTTGGATTCCCTCAATCATACGCCTTGAGATGGCTCGACAGGTTCACTTTTTCCGGCAAGCCAACGAACTGCGAGCTCAATTGGACCTCCCGCCGCTTCCAGCCCATCGGGATTTGGATGAACCCTCAGTTGAAGCCTCGGTAAGGGAGCGTGCGGCCGAGCACCTGCCCCTTCGGCTGGTGAACGTCTCTCAGGTGTTTTCGTCCACCTCATCAGGTATGGTGAGCGAGGCTTTGAACAACGGGGCCACCATGTTGGCTCTCCCACTCCCGGGTTTTTCCGGACGGGTGGGCAAAAAAACCCTCGATGAACAAGGCGCTCAAATGCCTCGGCTGGGACGTGAACTTGCAGGAGCGGCGAAATTGGCAGGGGTCAAAGGCATCTTTCATTCAGATGAATTGCCAGCATACGGCATCACTCAAGACGAGGTTGACAGCTTAACGGCATCACTCGAACTGCGTACAGAAGACGCCTTTGTCTTGTGCTGTGCCCCGAAATGGCAAGCCGAATTGGCGCTTGAAGCGGTTCTTGGTCGGGCCCGCCTTGCCTACCACCGTATCGTTCAGGAAGTGCGCAACGTGGTGGTTAAGAAAGGGGCTCCTGATGACGGAACAACCACCCCCATGAGACCGCTCCCGGGAGGTTCTCGGATGTATCCGGAAACCGACGTCCTCCCGCAAGCCATCTCAAACGACAACTGGCATCATGTTCTCTCGCATCTCCCTATGAGCGACGAAGAACGTCGTTCTCGGCTGTCAACAACCGACACCTCGGCCGACCAAGCCAAACAAATCCTCTCGCGAGAACTCGATGACTTGTTCATGGAGCATGCCGCAAATCTTCCTCACAAAGCATGGGCCTCGTTGTTGCTGGCTCACGACGACCAAGCCCCTCAGTTGCTGGTCAACATCCTCAACCTCCGCGAAGCCAACGAGGTGGGTCGAGACAACATCACCGCTTTGGTGGAGGCCCATGCTGGCCGATGCCCATCCATCGACGAATTGAGGGCCTACATCGAGGCAAACGGTCTGGCTCCCGCCGACACGAGCGGCCTGGCCGATGTCATCAACGCCATCGTGGCTGAGCGGTTGGATTTTGTCAAAGACCGCGGCATGGGTGCCATCGGCCCTCTGATGGGTGTGGTCATGCAAGCGGCCCGTGGAGCGGATGGAAAGGAAGTGAGTTCGCTGCTCAAAGCTGCGATTCAAGCCGCTATGGAGTGAAACCATGCGTCGCCAAATGTTGACGGCATGGTGTCTTTTGCTCGTGACCTGTTGGTTGCCTGTGGCGTCAGCAGGTTGGACCTCGTCATGGTCGTACACTCTTGACGAGGGGTACATCACCACCACTCCTCAAACCGACGGAGAGCACATCTTCCTCCGCTCGTCAGGGTTTTGGATGGGCGAAGAACGCCCCTTCGTGGTGGCCTTGGATAAGAGTGGTGAAGAACAGTGGCGACACACCAATCCAAACGCTACTCAACACGACATGTCGCCGCTCCTCGTTGTCAAAAAGACATCAGGTGATTGTGGTGATGCTGGCCCCTCGTTGATCGTTGGCTGGTCGGACGGTCGACTGGAACGTCTTGCGCCGTCCAACGGGACCGTGATGTGGTCGGTGTCCACCGATGTGAACGTGTGGGGCATCACCGGCGCCTTAGCCATGGACGACGACCACGTCGTGGTGCCAACGCGTCATGGTTTGGTAAGGGTCTGTTTGAACGACGGTCAGGTGAACCTGTCGGTCACCACCGGCTTGGGATGGCGAAACGGCGTCACCGTGGTTGATGATGGATTCTGGCAAGGAGATGAAAACGGAGGCCTGTGGTTCGTGGACCGCAACGGTTCGGCCGAACTGCGATGGAACGCCTCCGGTCATTTGCGTCATGCTCCACTTGTGGTGGGTGATTTCTTGCTGTTGCACGTTCAACACACCGCCAACACATCCATCATGGCCTTCAACTTCTCAAGCAACGAGAGCCATTTCGTCGCTGCTTCAGGCCCTTCTCCCGCGATTCCCATCAAGACGTCGTTCGGAGCGGTGTTTGGCGACGGTCACCATTTGACCACCGTCCGGTGCGACGCGACCTGCTGGGTGGAAGACCGTGTCAATGCGACGACCAACGGAGCCATGAGCACGTATCGGGATCGTAGCATCTGGTACCCGATCAACACCGAATCGGGTGGATGGGGGACGGTTTCGTTGACATCCAACGGCACGTTTGGTGATGTTAACACACTCTCCACCGCTGTGGACACGTACGGCACAGCCGCCCCGTTGTTCACGGGCGGACGGATGTACTTGGGCAACGACGCCGGCGTGTTGGTTGAGTTCGTTGATTACCAGCCTCCCTCAGAGCCCTTTGTGTACGAACCAACGGCCACCATTGGCGGCTTGGCGTTGGCGTTGGGCATGATTGGCACGGCCGTTCTCGCTCGACGCTCATCCATTGATTGGGGTTGGCGTGGTTTGAGCGCCATTGGTTTGGTGCTCGCCTTGGTGATGTTGCCCGATGTGGTGACTCAATGGACCAAAGAGGCTCCAGTGGTGCCGGGTCCGGTCACCGAATGGAACGAAACCTGGCCCGATGCATGGCGAGACGGTCACGTGTTCATCCTTGAATTTGAAGACCGAACGCTCGTTGAAGGTGGGAACCGGGGGGTCATGACGGTTGAGGAATTGACCCGACTGGCGACTCGGGAACTCGATGTTCCGATTGAAGTTCAAACGACCACCCTCGGACCGTACCTGACCGCATTCGACGGTGTTGAGGCCTTGGGTTGGGAATACTTCGTCAACGGGGAACGGGTTCCTCTCTCCATGGCCGATGCGATGCTTGAATCTCCCTCGATTGTTCATTGGCGTCTGGCCTGACGGTGACAAGGCTCAAGGGGGCCGCCTCGGTGGGCGTGTTATGTTCGAAGCCATGGGTGTTCACGGCCCTGTATTGAGCCCAACGGCTGCGTTGGTGCTTGATGTGCTGTTGGCAGGTTTGGCGTTTGCGCTTCTCATGAAACCCTCCCGTCACAACACGGGCGACATGGCGATGTTGGCCACCTTGGTCGTCGTCACCTCTGCGATTCGTGTGTTGATGGCGCCGCTACCGAACGTCCAACCCGTCACGGTGGTTGCGCTGCTTGTGGGGGCTCGTCTTGGAGCCGCTCGCGGTGTTGCTTACGCTGTCCTGGTCGCCATGCTGTCCAATGCTGTTCTCGGAGACGGTTGGTGGACGTTGTTCCAGGCAGCTGGTTGGGCTGCTGTGGCCGTCGCAGGTTCTCGACTCGATCTGGGCACATCCGCTTCTCCTCGTTTGAATCGAATGGCCCTGGTTTCCGTGGTTGCGGCGTTTGGTTTTGGCCTTGTAACAAACCTCTCTCTCGTCGAACCCACAACGGGGCTGATGACCTTCCTAACTCTGATGGTGCAAAGTTTGCCGTTTGATGCGGTTCATGCCGTTGGAAACGTGGCGTTTGTGGTGTGGTGTGGCCCCTTGATGATGCGTTTCTTGGACCGTATTGACACCTCCATGGAGCACGTGATTGAGGTCGTTGAGCGTCATGTCATTGATGGATGATGCTCCAACGATGGCCCTCATCGTTCGTTCTGATTTGGCCATGTCTGCGGGAAAAACAGCGGTACAATGCGCCCATGCAGCTGTAAAATGCGCCCAATTGGCCCGGAAAAACAACAGAATTTACGACCGGTGGTTGGAACACGGCGGGCGCAAAATTTGCCTCACGGTTGACGACGAATCACACCTCCTTGAGGTCATGGCACAGGCTTCAGCAGCTGGCTTGGTTCACGCCGTTGTGGCAGACGCCGGCCATACTGAGGTCCCAGCGGGCACGGTGACGGTGTTGGGCCTCGGCCCCGCTACCCGACGTGCGATGGACGCCATCACGGGAAATTTGGTCGCACTTTGAGGGATGGTATGGGCATTCGTTCGTTTCTCCACCGCTTAACGGCGCCAACGCCGGTGCACATGCCGTCACTGGGCTCACAGAAGTTGGTTTGCGTGGTCAATCAATCCCTCAAGATGGGAAAAGGCAAGGTGGCGGCTCAGGTTGGCCATGCGGCAGTTGGGGCTTTTTTGGACGCTGGGTCCTCTCACCCCGGGCATGTGGAGGCATGGCTTGCGAGCGGGCAGAAAAAAATCTGTGTCAAAGCACCCGATGAATCGCTGTTTGAAGAGCTTGTTCAAAGCGCTCAACGCCTGGGTGTCCCGGTTCATTTGGTCAAAGATGCGGGTCACACTCAAATCCCCGCTGGCTCTCAAACCGTCCTGGCCCTTGGGCCTTACAACGACGACGTCTTGGACACCATCACGGGTGACCTGAAGCTGCTCTAAGCAACCCCTTGATGAAGGAGGGGCACAAGGTCGTGGCATGCGCGAATACCCCTCTGACCGGGTTGACCTTCGTTCGGACACGGTGACTCAACCCACCGCAGCCATGCGTCAAGCCATGATGGAAGCCAAGGTAGGCGACGATGTCCTGGGCGACGATCCGACGGTGCAATCTCTTGAACAGCGGGTCGCCGAGATGTTCGGTAAAGAATCTGGACTTTTTGTCGCATCGGGCACCATGTCCAACGCCATTGCTCTTCGAACCCATACCGTCCCTGGTGACGAAATCGTCTGCGATCGAACCGCTCATATTTACCGTTACGAAGGCGGTGGATTCGCTGCATTGTGCGGGGCTTCCATCGCCTTGGTTGAAGGCGATAAGGGGCTGATGACCGCCGACCAAGTGGCTTCGGCCATTCGCAAAGCCGATGGCTCGGGAAGCCACTACCCAAACGGTTCCTTGGTGTGCGTCGAAAACACCGCCAACCTCGGGGGCGGGACATGCTACGACCAATCCACACTCGACGCCATTGCAGCTGTGGCAAAGGAACGTGGCTGCGGCACCCACATCGACGGCGCTCGCATCTTCAACGCCAGCATCGCCACAGGCGTGGCTTTGCCTGAAATGTGTCAAGCCTACGACTCGGTGTCGATTTGTTTTTCCAAAGGTTTGGGAGCGCCTGTAGGCTCGGTGTTGGTCGGTTCAGCGGAGTTCATCGCCAAAGCCCATCGTTGGCGGAAGATGTTTGGCGGGGGTTGGCGTCAAGCAGGGTTGTTGGCTGCTGCCGCTCACCATGCCTTGGACCATCACGTTGACCGATTGGAAGAAGACCATCTGCGAGCCAACAAATTGGCGGTTCGCCTCAACACACTCGAGGGTTTCACGGTGGACATGTCCACCGTTCAAACCAACATGGTTTACGTGACGTGTGAACGACCCGCAGCCGAGGTGGCCGCTGTGCTTGCAGAACATGGCGTCGACGTGTTTGACATCTCACCAACACAAATTCGAGTGGTGATTCACCTGCACATCACCGATGAAGACGTGGAACGTTTCTTCTCGGTCATGCAGACGGCGTTCTGACCCAAGTTTATACAATCTCGAGCATCAAGGCCCCCATGAGTGAACACGCTCCCGTTCTCCCCTGCATCAACAACCTTGCCTCGAACGAGGACACCCACACCTGTGACTGGTGTGCTTCCATGCTGGATTATCGGCCCGAGGACGGATGGCACGTTCCCCTCACCGATGAAGAGCACGAAGAAGCCATTGGGCTGTTCGGGGGGCACACGCTACCCAGTCGCCGACGTTGGTCGCACCTCTCCAACCGATTGGGGAATTCAATGTTTGTCGACTGGGCGCGTTTGGATGGCGGGGGCGATCCCATCGAAGCCCTTCCGTGCAGTACGGCTTCGTTCAAGACGCTGACAGAGGACAGCGCTGCGGGAAAGGAACTCACACCTGAACAGCGTCGATGGCTCAATGAGGGTATTTTGCTCAACGGGGGCCTTTGCTTGCGTTACATGGGCGACGAATGGTACCTCAACGACGTGGGTTTGGGGCACCATCTTCAATTTCAAACGGTGCTTGATGTACTCAGCAACGAAAAAACGCGTTACGGCTGGGATGTATCCAAGCTGTTGACCGGTCTGAGTGCCCTTCACGTGACACCACCAGACGAACAGGCCAACCACGCCCCGCACTTTTTGTTTCGGGGCCAGTATCATCGCCTCATCAACCCGCATCATCGCCCAATCGGCTTGATGCTAACTTGGCTGGCTCTCGATATACGCGTGCAACGGTCTCGTGACGGCGATTCAAAAGGAGCCATGAGCGCCCTGGCCTGGGCATACGATTTCAAAGCAAGTACCACGGATCACGTTCGCCAAACTCACCCTCAACGTTTGGTCGAAGAGGCCTTCTCCAACCGCCCCTCGGGTTTGTTCGAAGATCGTGAAGAGCCTTGGATGCACCTCTGGCAGGATGAGATCTCCACCAAAGAAGAGGTTGAGAACATGAATTATCCGCTGGTGATGGGCGGACGTCGGTTGAAGATGCGCGTTCGCATGTCAGGTAAATCCACCCGTTTGGTCCTGGTGCCCAACCAGCCCGATTTGTGGGCTCTTTTGCTTTCTTGGGCGTTCAGTCCTCTCATGTCTCACCCTGGTCGGTTGTTGCTGGGCGTGCAACACAACTGGTCTCGGCCGTACTTCAAACGGGGGGGGAGTCAGCCAGAGGTGGTTCGCTCATTGGAGTTCTGTCATGGGATTTTGAACAGCATTGAAGGTTCGAGGGTCGCGGTTGAAAACGACAGGGTGTTGATCGTTGGAAAACTGGGCCATGTGTACGAAGTCCGTGTTGGTGACGGCCAGCACGGCGCCCCGTACCAGATTCGACATTTGATGCACTTTCAAAACGGAGCGGGCGATGAATTGTGCATCCACAGCGGTGAACGCACGTCTTCGGTGCCCATCGGCGACACGTTGGGCTCGGTTCTGTTGTCGCTGTACAACGACACCGTTGCCGCTCGTCACATTGAGAGTTTAGCCGTCGTTCTGTTGAACACGCCTCCCCTTGGGTTCCCAGAAGAACCAAACGAGCTTTGGTGTGGAATGCTGGATAAAGACGCCGTTCGGGAGGTCAACGGCCTTCGAGACATGAGGGGAGGGTTCATGGGATTGCGCGCCCCGGGATATCGTTGGTTTCAAGGTCGACGTGGCCAATCTGTTGAGGAAGGGCTGGATGAAGAACGGGAAGCTCAGATGTTTCACGGCCTCATACGTCGGCACAACCGTGGGCGGGGCCGCCGACGTGGTCGTCGCTGGGTTACCAGGTTTCAAGCAGCGCTTGATTCGGGTGATGGGTTGCCGTACGATGACGTTGTTACGGGGTGGCGGGCTTCCGTTGAACCCTATGAGGGCCGTGTCGCTCGCGGCCGTAGGCACCGTTGGGAACGCGGGCTTCCACGCCGCCATCAAATGGACTTCCGCCGGGCGATGAGAATCGCCCACCGACACAACGGCGACATGCATCAAATCGGAGACGGTCGAGACGGTGAACGGCGATGGTGTGAAGCCTTTTCTCGCGTATGGGGTCTTCTCCTCCACCAGCCCATCGGTTCATGGGTGGACGTACCCAGAGCCAATCACGACGCTCTGTCGTTCCAACACGCCGAACTTCGCCTCTCCGTCAGGTCTCAACTCGAACGTCGGTTTGTGCATCAGATGATACGATGGTGCGGTTATGTCGCAGAGGGAGAAATCGAAGGGTCTCTTCGTTTCCGACGTCGCGATCATCCGCAAGCCAACGCCCGAATGCAAGTGTGCGAGGCGTTGGGCAAACTTCAGAAAAAGCAGGGCGTTCGGGGTGCTCCTCCACGATGGTGGAATTACGCCGAACCCTTTGCCGCTCCCGGAGAAATGGGGGCGCTTCGTTGGCCGTTTCATGAAGATCTTACGGATGATCAGAATCAACAAAGAGGCAGGCAAGAGCTCATTCGCGAGGATTTGCCCATCTTCCTCGAGTGAACGCCACGGCCATCACCATAGCGGCAGTGGGCCATGCACCGATCCACGGCATGGATTCATCTTCGACAACCGGGTCGTCTTGTGGCGGAGCCACGGGTTCGGTCGGTGTGAGTTCGTAGACGAGATGGATTTCCAAGTCATCGTCATCGTGGGCAGCGGGCAAGTCAAGCGTGGCGGTACCGTTCATGGCATTTCCAAGGTCGTGGATGCTGTGAACGACATGCGGGTAGACCGCCAAACCGTTGCTGCCGTTTTCAAAATGAGCTTCGGTTTCAACGACCCAAACGGTCACGTGGAGGTCGTAGCCATCCAATTGGCTTTGTTCAATGTCAAGTTGCCATGCAACGGTGCCTGAATCGAGGCCTGCAGGCGTCCATGCGAAGGTTGTGCTGCCGTTGCCCAAGTCAAGGTTGGTGGTGGCCAGGTTGGTGAATTCGTTCACAAGCGTGCCGTCATCAGCCACGCTACCTATCTTTTTCATCGAGCCGTTGAACACCACGGTAGGTGGTGAATCGTAACCGTACTTGTCCTTCCATCTCTGGTCCAGAACATCGGTGCCGAAAGGATCCTCGGATTCGCCGATGGAACGGTGAACGTGATACTGCTGCAACAGACCATTGGCTTGCACTTCTTCAAGAGCGTGCTCAACATCAACGCAGTTGGTGCACCACGTGGCCGTAAACACCTCCACGACCGTTTTCAGGTCTTCCAACCCGCTCGTTTGCGTCGTGGTGTTGTTGGCGGCTGTCCACTGCCCTCCAAACATGACACCCTCTTCGGTTGGCTCAGCCGGCAGCGCCGAAGCTGAACCGCACAATGCGGTAAGGAGAACAAACGTAGCGCCCAGCACGTGCCATCGATTCATGACTTGCCATCGGGCCTTGGTCTTTCAACATCGTGGCTTTAATCTTCAACTTCACCGAGGTCGTCGGCATTCTCGGACACGAGGCCCCTGGTCAAATCGTTCACTGAATGCTTGACGAACAAGGCTTTGCCTTGTGGGTAGAGCCCTTCGTTGACGGCGTTCTGCAGGTTGCGGAGGCAGCTCTTGATGCCGGCACCGGAGCGGTCGCCAACAGCTCTGCCCAAGGCGGCGAGGTTCTGGTGCTCAAGGCCCAACGAGGTAAGGGCGGCCAACATCACGCTGGAACAGAGCATGGATTCGGCCATGTTGCTCGTGTGGGCATCGATGGAAGGTTCCTCAATTCGTGTGAGCATCTCCCAATACACGATGTTCAAGGCCAACATTTCCCTCTCACTCAACCGGTTCTCAAGTGTTCCAAACAGGTTCTCGCTGTGAATCTCAAGTTTATCGGCCCGAATCCCTGCGATCACAGCCTCGAATTGAGTGGTGCGGGGCACAGGAGAGAAACCGTTTCGGCAACGGGCTTTGTAGTGCTGGGAAATCGTTGACTTGGCGTTCTTGAATTGAGTTTGCGTGAGGCCGTTCTGATTGAGCAATTCCACCCGGTTGATGCTCGGGGCGCTGAACCATTCATGTGCAAGTTCTGCGATGGCGATGGCCATCAACAACAAGTTTTGGCGGTCACCGTCCCCTTTTACCCCAGCTCCTTTGCGGGTGATGCTCGTTTTGGGGCACTTCAGCAGTTTCCTCTCGCTGCTCCCCAGGGTTCTGCGTATGGCTTCCTGCTGAGGCGACAACTTTTGAGCGGTCGCTCGCGTAAGGAATTGAACCGTAGCCGCGAGGTTTGTACCAAACAATTCTTGCAAGGTGGCAACGAGCTGCCTGTACATCGGGTCCTTCTCGCGTTGTGTGGAGCGGTCCAATCGAGCCAACCGACGGAACATCGACCGGGTCTCTCGGCTCAGCAGTTGGCCGTTGACGTCCCTTCGGTCCCCAAATGGGTTCATGGTCGTCCCTGGTCCAAGGCCGTTCAGGGCGTTGACGCGTTCGCTTTGTCGTCCGTCGCCCATGGTGGTGGAACTGTTGGCGTTGGCATCAACGGGGTTGTGTTCTTCAACCGAACCGCACATGTCGCAGGCCATTTCACCTCGAACATCGTCGATCGTCCAGTCGGTTTCCTTCTCGCATTCTCCGCACATTTTCTTCATTTTTCTTCCTCTCCTTACATGTCGGTCAAGTGTATATAAACAATCCAAATCTTGGTTCCCCCGATTTGGATCTTCTTCCTCCTCCCATCCGTCGAGATGGTTGGGTGGCGGCGGACTTTTACAAACATGACCATATCTTAATTATGACACCTAGTATAAAAAGTTAACGCACGAATGCTTAATTTGTGCGGTGAAACGAGGCCACATGCGCGAGAAAGCGTCGTCAATCTCACAACCAAATGAACATATGGCCTAAATGTTCCATCCAGTTCCTCACGCACCTTCAATTACCCTCGCCGGCGCTTTCCGTGGTGAACACCATGTCGCACCATCGGATTACGTCGGAACGGGTACCCTCGGGTCAAGGCATGCCACCTTGGCTCTCACAGGCGTTCCTATCCGTCGACGACCCCGGTCTATTGGTGGTACACCCGAACGAAGCACACCGTCAACAAACGCTTCAGCGCCTCCACGACATGGGGGGTCATCCGTCGCCACAATCCCACACCACGATGAATCAATTGCTCCGTTTACTCCACGTCGATTTCCGATTGCCGGTGATGTTGAACGACGATGTCACGAACTTCATGGGACTCCATCGGAAATGCGAGGAAGCTGCCGAAGATTTCGCCTTCCCTCTGTTGCACACCCCTGGCGCAGGAGCATGGTCCATTCAGAAAACCAAACGCCTCGTGACCTTGTATGCCGAAGTGGCTCCGATGCGTTCCCCGTTTTCATGGTCCTCCAATCCAGGCGTTGATGTCTTGCATCAATTGATGCTATCGTTGGAACATGAAGAGGGAGGAACGCTGCCCGCATTGCTGCCACACCACGTGCTGAACGCTCTTGGAGAAACCGAGGAAACACCGTTCCACTTCTCCACCATCAACGGCGTCATTCTGCTTGACATGGCCCCCGATTTCTCTGAAATTGAACAGGACATCATGATGTCCTTGTCGGTTCACTGTCCGCTCCATCAATTGATTCATCCCGGTTCGTTTCGCCTGGGGTTCCACGGAGCCTACCTCGTGGACGAACCACCTTGCACCGACGATACCTTACCAACATGGGTACCAAATCACGAGGTGTGGGACGGTGACGGGGCTTCTTGGACAAGTGAGGTCGGTGAATCTCGCAACCGGACCATCACGCGGGTGGTTCTCGACGATCCCGAACACATGCTTGACGCAACGGCTCACATCGTTCATGACGTCCTTCAACACCAAGGTGGGCGTGTTTTGGTGCTCGATGGACAAGCCCATCAGCGGCAAAGGGTTTGGCAACAACGCTTTGCACAGCTCGGCATCTTCTCAGGCTCATCCAGCAAATCGGTTGAAGGTCAGCCGGTTCATTCCGCGTTGATCCACGCAGCAGGATTGGGGCTGGGAATGGACGCCTGGTCGCTTCCATCGCTTCGCACCCTCATCGCCTCCACGGCGCTCCCATGGCCATCGGACATGTTCCCTGCCTTGGAGCACCCCACTCAGCCGGAGTGGCGACCATCTCCTCACCTTGACGTCTTGACCGACATGGCGCAGAACTTCCACGTGTTGGGTGGGCCAGGGGCGATTGGCAGGTGGCTGGGAGCCCTCTCTCAAGCCCAACCTTCTCTCATGGAGCGTCGACCGGATGAACGACGACAATCCTTGGAAGAAACGCAGTGGTGGTTGGCATGCATCTTGCGATCTTGGACGCCCCTCCTTCTTCCGGAAGACCGGTTTTTGGCCGACCGAATCCAGCAAGGATGCAGTTCAGGTCAACCTTTGCCAGTGCCTCAAGCCCCGTCAAACGGTTTGGCATGGCTGAGTGAAACCATTCAGCGGCTGGACTTCGAACGTCTTGGTGGGTCAGACGCCCGTTTTAACCGCGGCATGGGCGACCTCCATGACGTCATGGAGGCCCTGGTACGAATCGCCGAATCCGAGGGCACCGAAGGGTTGGTCGGTACGATGTTTATCGAGGTGTTGCGCATGATCGGGCAATCGCTTCGAATCGCCACCGTTGAACCACAATCAACGGATGTGCTTGTCCTCACACCAGAAGACGCCCTTGGCTGTGAGGCCGACGTGGTTGTGCTGGCTGGACTGGATGTCCAATCTTGGCCGATGAAACACGCTGTGGTGCCGTGGTTGGACCCAGCAGCCCAGCTCGAATTGGGCATGTTTCACAACGATTTACTCGTTCGTCAGGGGCGGCATCATTTACGCCATGCGCTCAACGCAGGACAGCATGTTTGGGTGTTCGACACATCACCCGTTGAAGATGCAGGTCCAAGTGCGCCTTTAGCAGAATGGCTGACGGAAGTTCGACGCTCAGGGGCCATGTTGTCCATGCGCAACCCTCCTGCTTACGTCCCCACGACCCACCACCAAGGTCAAGGCAACGATCGATGTTGGGACTGGCGTGTTCGAGAAGAAGGTCTCGGGGCTTGGTTGTGCCCGCTGCCAACCGTGCAAGAGGAGGACGAACAAGGGGCTTTCATCCGACGTACTGGACCGTTGCCTCGTAATCGAAGACAAGCCGCAGGGGTCAATCTGCAACGTCATCGAACCGGCTCCACCAAGGTACTCAACCCGACTTCCCTCGTCCACGCCCATGAGATGGCCTTGGTGAGCGACCGTCATCGCCGTCAACCTGCTTCAAAACGCCTCGCAGAGGGTGAACATTTGCCGTGGAGCGGGCGAAATCGATTGGTCAGTATGGACAGCGTGAACTATTCCCTGCTGGATACCAAGCAACTGGAAACGCCGAGCGTGGGAGCGCCCGAGTGGCCCCACCTTGGGTTCCGTCCGGAACGACGGTTGGCCATCGGCGTCGACCCGAGGCCATTGCCGCCCTACGGTTCAGCACCGGAAGGGCTGGCCAAGCGGATGGGGCGTCTGTCAAACGGATTCACCCGTGGGCGTTGGTCGCCCAGCCGACTCGAAAAGGTTCTCAGGTGTCCCCGTCAGGCTTGGGCCGAGACTCGGCTCGAGATCAACGAAGACGAATCGCATCCATCCGAAGACGTGGACAACCGAACCCGTGGACAATTGGTGCACGATCTTTCCGTGGCTTTGATGGAAGCCCACGGCCTTGAAGTGAGCGAGGAGACCAATCAATCGCCGGTCCCCCTTCACGAGGGGCCTTTGGAGACGTTAACGATGGCTTGGGGGGAAACGTTGGCTTTTCTTTCGGTGCACGCCACTTGGTTGGGCCGGCCAAACGCTGTGTCGGTCCATCGCACAAAGGCTCTGTTGAACGCCACACCGGATGAGTGGGGCCTTCACATGTCGGGGGATCTCGATTTGCCCATTGGCGGGCAAGTGGGCGCCATGGTCACCGCCGATTGGAAGTTGAAGGGGGCCGCACCTCTGGTGGTTGAATGGCCCGCTCGCCAATCCGCAGGCTCGCCAATTCCCATCGATGCTGTCCGTGAGGACGGCACAAAGGGTGGTTTCGACATGTTCGGATACGCTGACAGAATTGACGCGGTGGTGCTGAGCGATGAACAACAAGACGTGTTGATCGCCTCAGGTGTGCTGTCCGACGAACACCACGACACACCTTACCCGCTGGACGGGCAGCCACGAGGAGCGCAACGGTTGATCGTTGTTCGAGACTTGAAAACGGTGAACGGCCCGAAGGTCGATCGAGCAGGCCTACGGCATGCCCGTTGCGTGTTCGAGGATCTTCAACTCGCCCTCTACGCTCGGGCTTGGGAAGTTGCTCATCCGAACGATCGCGTGGTGGGCGTTGGGGCAACCGAAATCGGTGAACAAACCGTCCATTATGTGGAATTGGACGAAGCACTCGACGGCATTGCTTCAACCTTAATGCTGGGTGATGTGACCGAACATCTGCGGCATCATTTCCCTGTGACTGAAGCCGACGGAGAGGGTCAGACCGCGTTCAGGCGATGGATGGCTGAACGCCTCAAAGTTGCCCAGCGAGCGGTGGACGCCATGGCCAACGGCCATGCAAACGCCACGCCGGGAAGGCACTGTTCCTATTGTTCGCTTCAGGATGCTTGCGACGTGGCTGAATTGGGAGGTGGCCGTTGATGGTGCGATTCAACAACAGTCAACGGCTTGGCCTCGACCTCGATCGCCACATCGCCCTCGACGCCGGTGCGGGAACAGGAAAAACCACGGTGATGGCCGAGCGGTACGTTCAGCATCTAATTGCCCACGACCAGCGGGCCACGCACGTCACGCCACCCGGGCCAAGAACCCCGTTATCGGGCCTCGGAGCGTTGCGCGCACCACAACGGGAACGAACCGGAATCGATGCGTGGCCGGGGCTTCTGCCTGCTGAAGTGGTGGCCATCACGTTCACGAAAAAGGCCGCCGCTGAACTCAAGGCTCGTATTCGAGTTCGACTGGCGCGTTCACGAGCTCACGCACCAACCGAAGACGACACAGAGGGCATGTTTGACCCGAGACTGCGCTCAAACGCCGACGTCGAAATGCTCTTGTCTTCGCTTGACGAAGCACCGATTTCCACCATCGATGCTTTCCTCCATCGGCTGGTTCAGCCTTACATCGACAGAGTGGCGTTGTACCCCGCTCACGATATGGTGGCCGAGGCGCAAACCCCGCTCATGCTCAACGATGCGCTCCATACGGTTTGGCGGGTGAGATCGGTTGAAGACGCCCATGAAGCAGGGGTGTTGAATCATCATCAGGCGTTCATCGATGCCAGGAATCGTTTGGTTACGCTGCTGGGAGGCCAGCAACCTGCGGAGGTGGTGCTCAAGGGATTGATGGGCCGTTCGCTGTTTGTTGAACAGTCTCACCGGTCAATGATTCAACGGGCAGAGCGGCTTGGATTGCCTTGGAACGGGCGAGGGCCAGCCCCTGTTGCGCTGCTGTTGGATCTCATCGCTGAACCCGTCGCAGATGATGTTGTTCCATTCGTGGAGGAACTTCATGCGACCTTGGGCACATGGAAGGACCTGTTCTTGGCTCACCATGCCAATTGCGTTGCTCCAAGTGAGGCTGAGACACACCTCACCCGGTTCAATCATCTTGTTCGCATGGCACAAGCGCCTTGTCCACATCAGCCGGGGGACGCCCTCAGGTGGGCGTGGTCGTTGATGATGGCCTTGGCTTCATCATCAGGACTGGACCGTCGCCCAACCTCCTTTTTTCCGCGAAACAACCTGCCCAATGCAGATGAATGGCCTTCTGGGCTGCTGAGCAAATCAAACGTTAAGGGGATGAGTAAAGGTGAGAAAGACGACCTTTACGCTATTGCTCAAGGTTTCCAAGATGTGCTTCGGGATCGTCTGAACAGTCCTTTGGGGTCGCTGGTGCATTTGCTTTCACGCGCCGCCTTCTTCCTCAATCCTGGCGACGGACTGGACGGCATTCCACTCACCTCACCTCTGCGAGTGGAACCGTTGGCGCTTCCGCTGACCGATCAGCCTCCGGCGCTGGGAACCTACATTGACGGAGCGTTGCAAACCGAGGTGCTGAGCGACCTCATCACGATTCATCGTGCATGCCACCAAATCCTCGCCCGACGCAAATCACTGGACGGTTTGCATGACTTTGACGATTTGCAGCGTTATGCTGCGGATGTGCTCCTCGCACGTTGCCCAGACGCATGCCGACATCTCTATCCTCCAGAGGTGATCGACGTGCTTGACGGGCTCGGCGATGAGCCTTGGAGCGATGCCCACATTACTCGGGCGTTGACGTTGCTCAGCGACCAGGAGCCGCTCCGCGAGGATTTGCATCGTCGATTTTTGATCTTGGGGGAGATCCGTCGACAATACAGGGCCTTCATCATCGACGAGTACCAAGACACCAATCCTTCCCATTTCCGCTTGTTGGCTCGCTTGTGGGGCCGGCGTACTCGCCAGTCCGACGATCCGATGCGACCTCAAGGTGACTGGGATCCCACCGTTTGCATCGTTGGGGACATGAAGCAATCGATTTACCGGTTCAGACAGGCCGAAGTATCGGTCATGCGAAGAGCAGTCGCCATGATTCGCACCTCCAACCTCCTCGAAAGCGGTGACACAAGGCTGAATCATCTCCAGCAGGAAGGGCACGGTCGCGACCCACGTCCGGTTGGTGCTGGAGGGGAAGGGGGTTCGTTCAGCAACGATCATTCCATCACCGTTTCTGCACCGCACAGTTTTGTTCGTTTGGACATTGAGGATGGAGAAACCACCCCTTCAATCGATGGAGAACGGTTGTTTCGGCGGCAAGAAGGTCATATTGACCTGACATCCAACCACAGAACCCGAGCAAACCTGATGAACACCATGAACGATGTGTTCGACGAGGTGTTCGACCCGGTGCATCATGAACTTCCCGGTGACTGGCATGCAGAATCCCAGCGTTTGAGGCCTGCGAGAGAAACGGAGGAAGGGGGTGTATTGGAATGGCTTTTGCCGGTTCAAGGTGATTTGGGAGATGTCGCTGCTGACCTTGATGCCCCCCTCAACACCTTCGAAGACCCGAATGCCTCCGCCGTTCATTTGGAACACGAACTTCTCGCCCAACGGTTGTCATCGTTGGTCAACGGCGACTCCACGCGGGTGTGGAACAGCACCGAGGCATCCTGGACCAACGTGCCAGAAACGGGTCCTTCTGTTCGCCCTTCAGATGTGATGATTCTTGTCAATTCCCGTCGGCATTTACCTGACCTGGTGCAACGTTTACGCGCTCGAGGTTTGCCTGTCATGGCCGACCGAATGGGGTTGCTTTTGACCCAACCCGCCGTCAAACCGCTCCAA
Organism: Candidatus Poseidoniales archaeon; assembly: GCA_003602475.1. Lineage (GTDB taxonomy): Archaea > Thermoplasmatota > Poseidoniia > Poseidoniales > Poseidoniaceae > Poseidonia. The sequence continues at coordinate 56,540 of QQSC01000015.1, forward strand.
GGCTTGTTGACCCTCATGGCCCGGCCAACATCTCGACTTGCAGCGTTCACGTTGGCTCGTTCACCCATCGTGGGCATGGACGAAGACGCTACGACGGCTTGCCTGCAAGGCATGGGGCCCAACGAAAACGCCTGGCCTCATTTGATCGCCCACGCCCCGAATGCGGGCGTTCGTATGCTCTTACAACGCCTCCGACGTTTGGTCGAACGCGGCGCTGTGTACGAGGTTTTTGACGATGTGTTGGACCATTCGGACCTGCTGGTGGCCCACCCTGATGACGCTCAACGTCAGTTTGCTGAGGCGTGGTTGACCATGATCCGAGAGATCGGTGCTGAACACGGCCACGATGTCTCCACCATTCACGCTCAGATGAACACCCTTCGGGAACTCGACAGGGCAGGACCAAAAGCCATCAGTCCCGTCTCGACCGACGCCGTCCAGATCATGACCATTCACGGTTCGAAAGGCCTGCAGGCTCCGGTGGTGGTGGTCACCGGATTGTTCACCGCAGGCATTGCCGACGCCTCCATTTCGGTTCAGGACAACGTGCTCGTTACGCCTCAAGTGGTGGCCGGTCGCGTTCAGCCATGGCTGACACAAGAACGGCCGCTGGACGGCTTGTGGGCCTTTGCAACACAGATGAACAAAGCCCAAGACAAAGCTGAACTGCGAAGAAAGTTCTACGTCGCATTAACCCGAGTCAAAGACCGATTGATTCTCACCGGGTCCCCGGGGGACAGGACCAATTGGAACGCAACATCAGGCGATTTGGCGGTCAACATCAAGCCGGACGCGAGAACGATGGGCCACATGCTGTTCCTCGGTTTGCGAAGAGCGGCATGGGTGGCCGAGGCAACCGACGGGTTTTGGTTGCAGGGTGAAGAGGTTGGATGCGAGGTATTGCCACCGTACCAACCACGTCGCGACCCGGTTCCCTTCAATCCCGCTTTGATGCTCACCGATTCACCGTTGGGCGATGAAGGGGTCCAAGGATTGCGTGTCTACCATCATCCGAATTGCTTTGAGCACCCATCTCCGCCCTCGCCACAACAAACCATTGCAACGCTGGCGAATGTTCTTCGCACCGTCGAAGCAGCGGTTCCAGAACCTGCCTTGGCTCTGACCTCAACGTCCGTTACCCTCAAAGGCGCCGCTCACCATCTTGATACCACGTCAACTTGTCCTCGGCGGTATTGGTTGGAGCACATCAAGGGCTGGTCGACCGAACCGTTTTGGCTTCCTGGAATGCCTCGACCTCCCAAACAACAGAAAGGATGGCCTGAGGCAACAACTTTCGGATTAATGATGCACAGGCTGTTGGAAATCGGGCTCCACAACCCTCGTCAACTCCATCCCAACTCCGCTCATCTTTCCAGATCTTGGATGCACGAAGGCCACGATCGCCTGACCAACAACTCGGCCATGGGTGAAGTGATGCATGAGTTTGGATTTGGATTCGAACAAGCGACGGGAACGGATGAAGCTGTCTGGCGGGCCAGGTTGCATCATTTGGCCACCCTTGTCCAACGCGGGCGCCTTGGACAATACCTTGGAGGCGCCACCGTTGAGGGGTGGACCGTTGAGGCGTTGCGCACCGAATTGCCGTTTTTCCATCGTCATCCGATGACCATGGACCATCGAAATGAGGGCCCGTTCACCGCCCCATCCCACGTGACTTCTGTGGTGATGGAATTCAGCGGACGAGCAGATTTGGTGCTGGCACTTTCCAACGGAAAAGGTCCGGGAGCCCTCCAAGTGGTCGATCTAAAAACGAAAGGCTGCCTTTCCGGCTTCAACGAATCCGATCCAAGCAAAGGGCACCGCTTGCAAGCCATCGCCCCCGAGGTGACCGAACTCAGCCCTCTCAACGAAGCAGAAGCAGAGATGCTGGCTGAACACCGCCTTCAACTGACGCTGTACTCCATGGCCTTGGAGGCCATGGAACTTCAACGGCCACCTGAACAACGACGCACCGTCTTGCCTCCCGCCATTTTGGTGGGTGCCAACGGCCGGATGGTGGCTTTGAGTGAAGACGAGTACGACCAGGCTCGCATCACGCTGGAAAACCATCTTCATTGGCGGGCCTTGATGCATTTAGAAGAGGACCCCACCGGCCCGGAACGGTTGCCACTTGAGGCCGATGCCTGCGGCATGTGCCCTTACCACCGGGGGCATGTGCGGCGGTGTGGTCCAAAAGGCGAACCGTTGGGTTTGGGTCCGTTCACTTCTGACCCATGAGCACCAACGTGCCGGACCAACCGTCCTTTTCCCCGGTCTGAAACGCTTCGACCTTGCGCAAGCCGGCCGCCTGGAAACCTTGCCGCCATTCGTCAATGGTGTGCATGGCCATGTGAACGTTGAGCGATGAAGACCAATCGTGACTGGCTTCGTTTTCAGCGTAGTGATCGATACCGATGACGATCCAACCATCTTCTTTGAGCCAATTGTTTCTCACCGATTTAAGAAACGACATGGGGTCTTTGAGGTAATAGAGAAATTCCATGCTGTGCACGAGGTCCACCGGTTCATCGGGGGTCCATTCCGGTAGCATGGCGAGGGTGTAGGACCCCTCAGGGTCCACCGCTCTGGCCTTTTCAATCATGGTGCCGGCCCCGTCAACACCTGATGCATTTGCACAATTTGGATGAGCGCTGATTTTGCGAACAACCCAACCGTTTCCACACCCCACATCGATGGCGGTGAATCCTTCATTCATGCCGGGTAGTACGGCTTCCAGCATGGTCATCACGCTGTTGCTGTGCCCTTTTTCCATGCCTACATCTCGCCCGGAGGCGGCCCAGTCGCTGAACAAGTCCGTGGCTTTACGTTGGCTCATGGGCGTGGCTAACCTGCTCTCTTCCATCAAGATGTTCATGGGAAAGGAACATGGTTTTCCACGGCCGCCCTCGGGTCATGCTTGACCTGTCCTCGACCTTGGATGATGTGCTCTACCCGCCCCATGAACCCCACACCACAGGACGTCTTGCGGTGAGCGACCTTCACACCGTGGCTTGGGAAATGAGTGGCAACCCCGACGGCATCCCTGTGGTGGTCCTGCACGGAGGACCTGGAGGGGGAGGGCAGCCGTCTTACCGGCGATATTTCGATCCAGATGCATTCAACATCGTTCAATTCGATCAGCGCGGTTGCGGTTCATCCACCCCTCATGCAGAATTAACCGACAACACAACCCACCACCTGGTTGAGGACATCGAACAGTTGCGAACTCACCTTGGCATTGAATCATGGCATGTCTTTGGCGGCTCGTGGGGTTCAACCCTGTCCCTCATCTACGCCCAGCACCATCCCAATCGCGTACGTTCATTGGTGCTTCGGGGTATTTTCATGTGCCGAAAGAGCGAACTTCGTTGGTTCTATCAGGACGGTGCGAGTCACCTTTTCCCCGATGCGTTTGAGCCCTACCGCGAGCACATTCCCGCGGAAGAACAGCACGATTTGATTTCAGCTTACTATCAACGACTGACCAGTGAGGATGTCGACGTGCGAAGGGCTGCAGCCAAGGAATGGACGCGCTGGGAAATGGCCACGAGCCGATTGTTCCCAGACCCTTCTTATTTGGAAAAAGCAGAGGATCTTGACTTTGCGGTGGCTTTTGCTCGAATCGAATGCCACTATTTCATTAATGCGATTTTCGTAGAGGAGGCTCACATCCTTAATCGCGTTGAACGGCTCAAAGGCATTGACACGGTGATCGTTCAAGGGCGATACGACGTCGTTTGTCCTCCGAGGAGCGCATGGGAACTTCACAACGCCATGCCCGACAGTCGTTTGGTGATGGTGCCCGATGCCGGGCATTCCATGGGCGAAGTCAGCATCGCCCGTGAACTGGTCAAGGCCACCGATGCCTTGCGATGAAGGGCCAGACCCCGCCCTGCTCGGGTCCTTTCAGGCGTCGGCTTGATAGGGAGGTGTGAACTCGCGGAGAATGGAGGCTTGCCTCCCGGTGATTCAATGACAGAAGGGACCATCACACCAGACATTCGCATCAAGGAACTGGAAGAAGCCTTGTCCACCGAAACAGACCGTCTGCAGAAACTGTTCGCTGCTTACGAAACTCAGGAAAAGGAACTGGTCGATGCCCGTGCAGAGATTGAAGTTCTTGAGAAGGAAATCATTGACCGGGAAATTGAGAAAGAATCCTTGGAATCCATCATCGTTGAGAAAGATGTACGCGTCCGAGAACTTGAGATGAAGGCAACCAAAGCCTCCAAGCGAGTCGAGCACATCGAACCTGAACTGGAAAAGATGGAAGAAAAGTATTCACGAGAGAAAGACCGACTGGGCAAGGTGTTTGGTATCGCCGAGGAATTGGACAACGACCTGCGAATGGCAGTGACAGAAATGAAGGCTCGTGACGATTGGTACGTCGACCACATGAAAATTTTCGAGGACCTTAACAAGGCCATCAAGGACCGTTATGACATGATTGAGCGGGCGGTTGAATCCGAACGAAAATCTCAACACATGGCTCGTGTGTTTGAAGAACGACTCGAAGAAATGGTCGAAGCCCGAACCCAAGAAGCCCAAGAAGAAGGGTCCAATTCAGTTGAAGAGGATGCACCTTCAGAGGACCCAACCGAGGCAACAGAGGAAGAAACGACTGAACCCGTCGAAGCCCCCGAAGCCCCCGAAACCACTGAAGAGGAAGACACGCCCTCCGAAGAAGCAGAAGAATCTCAAGCAGCATGGGGCGATGAAGCCGACCCGTGGTCGTCAAACGAGTAGGTGAACGAATGGGCTTGCTGGCCCCAGGCGGCCAAACACACGTGTTGATGTTGTCTGTCATGGGCATATCTGCCTTGTCGGTTGGCGCTCTTATCGACCCCGTAGCGGGTCTGATGCCCCTCATCGGCATCCTTTGCCTCATGTTCGCTTCGTTTGTGGCTTATTTTTGGCGAGATCCCGACCGACCCATCCCCCGCACACCCGGCATTCTCCTCTCACCTGCGGATGGCCGTTTGATGTTTGTTGAACGCGAACGGGCGGTGGGTCGGCGACCGAGTGCTGCAGAATTGACGTCGGGAGCGGTGGAATCTGATCCTCACACCGGAGATTGGACAACAACACCGCTGTCCGAGCCTCTGTCGTTTGCCACCGAACAACGGTACGAGTCCGTTCCAACGGGTGAAGAATCTCCAACAGATGTTTGGCGGGCTGCGGTTTTCATGTCGCCCTTGGATGTTCACGTCAACCGAGCACCAGAAGCCGGCGAATTGGAACGCATTGAATTGCGACGTGGCAAGGGTCGTCGGCGAGGGCCGTTTGTGCCGGCCATGAGAAAGGAGAGCGAATGGAACGAACGCGTTCGTTCGGTGTTCGTTCTTGAGGATGGAACTCGAATGGAAGTGACCCAAATCGCAGGCGCTCTGGCTCGCAGCATTGTGCCCTACCTCTTCGTGGGTCAACCGGTCCGTCGCGGCCAGAGAATTGGAATGATCCGTCTGGGCTCTCGTGTCGACCTCCGTGTTCCCGCAGACCGCTACAACCCTGCAGAATGCATCCCGGCCTCGGCGAAGCATCCCGACCATCAAAACGGCGAACAGGTGCTGGCAGGACGAACAATCCTTTTCCATGCGAGACCGGCGGACCAGGAGGAGTAACCATGTGGAAACGCTCCGTACCCGCCTTTCTTGTCCTGTTGCTGGTCAGCGCTCCGATGCTGTATTTTCAAGCCGGCAATTTGGTGTACAGCCAAGCAGCAGCCAGCAGTCCCGATTGTTCGGGCCACGCCGAGCGCAATTCACCTGACCGTTTCAGCGTGGAGTTGTGGCACGAGGACGTCAACGTCGTGACCCATGCAAAAAACGAAACCTTGGCCGATGACTTGGAGCATCTTTGGTTTGAGTCGTGGGACAATGCGACCATTGAGGTGCCTAACGAATCCATTGAACTCGCTGCTTGGATCATGGAGAACAACGCATCCAGCCCTTGGGTCATCGTTGTTCATGGGATTCGCTCGTGCAAGGCCAATCACGAAGTCCTTATTCCAGCGGCATGGCTTCATCAAGCCGGGTACAACGTGATCCTCTTTGACATGCGGGACCATGGTGAAAGCACGGTTGAAGACGGTTTGGTGTCTGCCGGTCAACGGGAACATCGCGATGTACTGGCTGTTTGGCAGTGGTTGCAAGACACCAAGGGTGCTCAACCAGAACACATCGGTGCGGTAGGCATCTCGATGGGTGCGGGCGCTGTGTCCATCGCTTTTGAGCAAGAGCCGCTGCTCCAATCCGTGTTCCTTGAGTCGCCGTATTCTTCCATGGGCAACATCATCGAAGAGGAATTGGTGTTTGCCGGTTTCCCAGTTTTTCTCAAGGACGCCGCTCTCTTCGCTGGCAAGGTTTCTTCGGGTGACAATTTGGTGAAGTACGAACCGATCGAGGCGATGGATGTCGTGGGGGAACGCTCCGTGTTTGTGACCCACTCCCTCGAGGACATCCGCATCAACACCTACCACGGGGAGTTGATGTGCGAGACCGCCCGAGCCAGCGTTGACGTCAACGGAACGGTGGACTGCTGGTTTGCCTCATCGGCGGTTTCTCACAGCGACGGCGACAAGGAAGGCGTGTTGTCCCACATCACGTTGATGTTGACGCAACCCGACGCTTATCGGGACCGACTTGTCAATTTCTTCGGAACCAGCATTGGCTCCCCGGATGCGGTGGTTTGAAACCCACCATGCTCACGACCAAGCAGGGACGACCATGACGACGCCAATCAACACCCGTTTGCTTGGTTCGGGAGGCAAAGGTCTCCGCATCCACGACCTGGTCAAAGCTCCAGCGAACACACCGTGGGCCGTTGCCAAACAACAATCCTGGGACGCCAGCGAACCCGCAACGGTCTACACGACACCCGAGGTTCGATGGGACAGTGAGCCGTGTTCCGCAGTGACGGTCATCCTTCGAACCAAGGGGTGCCACTGGTGGTGGTCATCGGGTTGCACCTTTTGCGGATACTTCAACGACACTCGAGACGATGTATCCAACGATGATTTGCACGCTCAATGGGCCCATGCTTTGGAGAAGTTTGACGATTTTGCAGACCATGATATGGTCAAGGTGTACACCTCCGGCAGTCTTCTTGAGGACCGAGAAATACCAGTGGCGTTCCAAGAGACCGTTCTTGCAGATTGTGCACGCCTGGGCAAGGAATTGGTCGTCGAGAGTCGCTGCGAGCAACTGACGGAAGAGAAACTCGCATGGGCCACTTCAGTGAATCCCCATTTCACCGTTGCCATTGGCCTTGAGGCCTACGACGACGAAGTGTTGAGGTTCCACGTGAACAAAGGGTTCACCACCTCATCTTGGGAGCGCGCTGTGGACCAATTGCAAGCCTTCAACCTCCGGGTTAAGACGTACTTGATGTTCAAACCCCCGTTCATGTCAGAGGCGGACGCCTTGGATCACAGCATCAACTGGATTGACGCCGTGGCCGACCGTTCCGACGAGATCTCTGTCAACCCGATGAACATCCAACGCGGCACCGTCATTGATCGATTGCACCGTCACAACGAATACCGTCCACCGTGGTTGTGGTCGTTGGTGTCCATGATCAAACAAAGTCACGCTTTGATTCATGCCGAACCCACCCGTCCACGCACCCGCCTTATCGTCCACCCAACGGCCGGTGGAAAAATCCGTGGCTCCCACAATTGTGGCTCCTGCGACAGTGAAGTTGTGGCGGCCATCGAACGCTACGCAGTATCTGCCGATTTGATGGAGTTTGAGGGGTTGGACTGCGACTGCCGTTCCGTATGGGAGGCCGAACTTCGCAACGATCGGGCCCTCCCGGTGCCGCTCGGGGTGTCCAAACCCCGACGAGGCCAAGCAATTGATATCTTACGCTCACCATAATGCGCATTCAGTGAGCGTATTCTCTCCATTCATGTGGTGAATCTTTATCATCGCTCCACCGGTGGCGAGGGTTGTCCCTAAGGGGCAAGTTCTGGTGTTGGCATGTCAAAATCTTCTGCTCTTCCTGATACCATGGTCGGAACCGGTGAACCATCGGCAAGCCGCGTGGTTATGTCGCTGATGTTCATCGGTATTCTCGGCCTCTACTCACTCTTTTCCAACGTGTTTGGTTGGGACAACCTCCCCGTGTTGGGCGAACTGGTGCCCCTTGTCCAAAACCTCGGTTCAGGTGGCATCTGGTACTACCTCATCGGCTTCTTGGTTGGAATCGGCGCCATTGTGGCCACCCTCGTGGGCGAGGTGCTCGCAGAATAAGGAGGTGGAATGATGGAAACGATTCTCATTCTTGCAGCCTTTTTCATTGGCGCCGTTTACTTGATGTCCCGTTCGGTGGAAACCGGACTTGGCTCGGTTGGGGGTGCACTCCGCCAAATCGGCCTTTTCATCCTTCAAAAGAACCCTCCGGGCCTGGTTGACATCTTTGATGACCGCGACGGCAGCGGGTCACGGACATGGATGAACTTCGGTATGCTCTGGTTGGTTTTGGCCGGTTTGTTGGGCTTCCTTGATGGATGGCACAACTACGATCCAACCGCTTTGGATTCCCTCGCCAGCGTTGGCTGGTCGTACGACGACGGTTCAGCGCTTCGAGAAGCCACCACCAACGTCCTTCAGTTCGCCCTTCTGTTTGGGCTTGTTGGAGCCTCCCTTGTCGCCGTTTCCCGAAACGGCAACGGCCGCTTGGCCAGTGAGGCCAACGCATCGCTGATCGCCGTTCTGTTGTCCGCCGTTTTGGTCGCTCAATACGTGTTGCCCTTCATCCTCGGGTTCGCCGACGTCGACACGTCTGTTGCTCCATTCAGCATCGTTTTGTTCAGTTTGGAATCCATGGTCCTCGGGCTGCTGTTTGTTCCCGTACTGATCAACATCTTGCTCACCGTATCGACACGAGAAAACGAAGACCTCTCCACGTCCTCATGGTTCCTCATCATGGGCGTTTTCGTCCACATCATGGCCATGCTAACCGTGTTCTTTGGCGACCTCGCTGGAAGCGAACAGGTTGAATGGTTTGGCAGGCGAGTCGGCTCGGGCTGGGTTCCGCTCGCCCTGATGTTCGCTGTGGGATACCATGTGGTCCCCATGGCTGCACAAGTCCCTATTTGGTCGGGAACTCTTCGTTCAGCGAGCATGTTCTTCCTCTTCATGACCGTTCCCGCTTTGTCCCTCACCGGTATCGAGGCAACAGGGTTCATGACCAATCTCATGGCCATCATGGTCACGTTGGGTCTCCTGCCTATTTTGGCTGCTTCTGTCAACATCGTGATGACGGCCATCAAGGGATTGGCTTCCGTGGCTGAAAACCCAGGGGCTATCGCTGGAATGTTTGCGTTTCTCTTGCTGCCATTCTACGCCGTTGGAACCTACTTCACCGGCATGGACGCCTTTGTTGGTGCTGGTGAACTCGGGGCCATGGCGCACACCGTGAACACGGGACTTCTCTTCACGGTTGGTGGACTGTTGGTCCTGTCCGGCGTGTTTTCCAACTACCCCCTCGCTGTTGGTAAGCCTCTTTCGTCGGGCAACAGCACCTTGGCCGCATGGTTCGTGGCCATTGGCGGCGTCAGTTCAACCATCGTTTATCTCATGGGGAACTTCACCAAGAACGCCGTGGAACAAAGCGGCGCTGAGGACGTTGTTGCGGCCGACGGCGGCTTCTACCTCACTGGAGCAGCTCTGTTTTACCTCCTTGGTATTGGCGCCATCATGGCCAGCATGGCCGTTATTCGAACCGGAATTTCCCCAGCGAAGAAAATCATGGACACCTCTGTGGCTCAGGCCGTTTCCACCTACACCCTAACCGCTGGCTCTGCGACCACCATTCGAAATTTGATCGGTCGTGGCGTTGGCGTTGACACCGAATTGGTCATCAGCGAAACAACCACCAAGAAAGGCGGTTCAACCGTGATTGCGGTTGATGCATCCCTTCACAACGACGAAGTGAAAGAATTCCCTTCCAAAGCCTCCGACGCCCTGGTTGAATTTGTTCAATACCTCGTGAATACCGGTCAATCCGTCATGGATGTGTTCATGGCCATGGACATGGACGGATCAGGCCGTGTAGACAGCCAAGAATTCCTGACGGCTTTGGTCAAAACCGACATCAAAGAATTGACCACCATGGACGCTGAAGCGTTGGTGGCCTCAATGGACCTTGATGGAGACGGGGAACTTAACCTTCCAGAACTCGACATCGCCATCGCTCAAATCAAGCGCGACCACAACCTCACAGCACAAGAGGAAGAGTGAGCACCCACGGATGTGGTGTCGGTGCGAATCGGTTTGGTCGGCAAACCCAACGTGGGCAAGTCCACGTTCTTCTCGGCATCAACTCTCGCCCAAGTGGACATTGCCAACTATCCATTTTGCACGATTGACCCCAACGTGGGCGTGGCGTTCGTCGAAGCCCGTCAACCATGTCCATGCAAAGATTTGCGCCAACGGTTGGAAGCGGAGGGGCGCATGGAGCCCGTGTCGCCCGACGACCCTCGCCAAGGCAGCCTTTGCGAACCGAGAACAGGTTCCTGCATTGGGCACCGCCGTCGGGTGCCGGTGGCGATGGTCGATGTCGCCGGGTTGGTGCCTGGTGCAAGTGAAGGGAAAGGTCGAGGAAATGCATTTTTAGCCGACCTGGCAAATTGCGATGTTCTCATCCAGGTGGTCGATGCTGCTGGGACGACCGATCTTGAAGGACAGTTCCAAGGGACTGGAGCCTCGCTGAGTGAAGCACAATCGGGCTTGAAAGCTGAAATCGAATTCCTTCAACATGAACTGGACGCTTGGATTGGCCACCTCCTGACCGATGGATGGAACCGAGGGGTGCGCCGTGTTCAAGCCGAAGGAGAACGGGGGCTCCTGTCGTACATACACGAGAAACTGAGTGGTTTAGGCGCCAATCCACATCTGGTGGCGACTGGCTATCAGTCGTTCAAGAACACGGTTGAAGCTGGCCCACAACCTTGGGAATGGGATGCAACCATCCTCCACCGTTTGGGGGCTAGTATGCGAGCTGTTTTGTTCCCAGTGGCGTACGCTGCAAACAAATGGGACATTGCTCCGGAGGGCTCAATCCCGACCTCCGGCAACACGCCGCTTCACCCGTGCATGGCGGACGTTGAACTGGCGCTCAAGCGTGCAGATTTAGCGGGGCTCATTCGATACGAGCCCGGTTCTTCCATGTTTGACGTGCCCAATGCCGAACAGCTGACTGAGGCTCAGGCCAAGGCGCTTCGCCACATGGCAGAACGAATGGAATCGCTGAAGGGCACGGGATTGGCTCCATTGATGGATCACGTCCTCTTTTCAATGTTGGATCGCATGGTGGTTTACCCCGTACAAGATGAGTCGCGTTGGGTTGATGGAGACGGCCGCGTGCTCCCGGATGCATTTGTTGTCCCTCAACAAACACAAGCCAAACCTCTTGCTTATCTTGTTCACAGTGATTTAGGGGACGGTTTCATTCGAGGCGTTGACGGCCGGACCAAGCGGGTGGTCGGGGCTGAGCACGAACTCAACGACGGCGATGTCCTGAAGATTCACGCCAAGGCGTGATTGATGTTCAATGGCCTTTTGGTCGGTCGTAGGCCGGGGATAGACGGGCCATTTGACCTGAAAATCTTCCGCCTCGATAAAAGAACAAAATGGGCGCCAACAGGGTAAGCAAAATCAGAAGGCCGAGGAAAAACAAGCCCCACGGCTCAACATCGGAAAGGAGCATCCCCCACAAAACCCACAAGAAGGGGATGTAAAGGAAAACGCTGTACCGTCGTGCAACGGCGGAAAAGCGTGCACTGGCCGTGCTCTTGTTGAACAAAACGGGGACATCGCTCTCAGCAACCAAACCTTGCTCAACACCGCAGCGAACACAGACCTGGGTCTTGGGTCCGTTGCCGTGAATAAAGAACTCGCGAGGGTAGGTCGATCCACAGTGTCGGCAGGCTGGCATGGTCCTTCCTCAACCCACCCACCAAGAAGTGATTCTTCAACCATCCGATGGAAGGGATAGAAATCGCTCAATGAGTTGAACACCTTGGGGCGAGCCAACCGATTCGGGGTGAAATTGGAGCCCGTGGACCGCAGCCTGTTCATGCCGTATGCCCATCACGGCCTCCGTACCCAGTTCCGTTGCGTTCACCAACATGGTGTGTGTGCTGCTGGTCACCTCGACGGTCAAGGAATTGTAGCGGGTTTGTTCCAAGGCCGTATCGCTTTTTGAAAACAACCCGGTTCCATCGTGGTTGATTTGAACCGGCACGCCGTGTACGGGTCCGTTGGGCGAGCGCACCAGTCGCATGCCGCTGGCAACCCCCAACGCTTGATGGCCCAGGCACACACCCAAAACGGGGCAGAGCAGTTGTCCAGCAACGGCGTGATGGGCCATCGCCATGGTCAAGTCAGCATCTTCCGGTGCTCCTGGGCCCGGTCCCAAGACGATGTGCGAAGGTTGCAGCCGATCAAGGAGGTCGAACAAAATCACTGGGTCGTGGAGTTCCCTCATCGCGGGTGAACGCCCATGAACAACCACAACATCTCTTCCGGTTCCAGCAATTGCATGGACGATGTTGTTGCTGAACGAATCAAGATTGTCAACGAACAGCACGCCCCCCTCCAGTTTCTCAAGAAGGGCCTCTGGTAGGGAAACAACACTTCCCGAGTGTTCAGAAGCATGTCCCGATTGCCGCTGCGACCGTTGAACAGGATGGACACTGAGGGACCTGTTTGGCAAGTCGGTTTCGCTGGGGTTTGACCATCCAGCAGCGGTGAGCAAAGCGTTGGCTTTCCACTGGCTTTCCTCAACTTCGGATTTCGGTACAGAGCCAATTGTGATTCCACCACCAGCACCAACGGTACCGGTCCATTGACGGCCGGATCGTCTTGCTTCAAGTGTGCGAATGAGGATGTTCCAAGTGCTCTGGCCGGTGTGCACGTCCACCCAGCCCAAGGAACCCGTCCAAAACGATCGGGGTTGTTGTTCCAGTTCATCAACAGCGGCACAGACCATGGTTCGAGGACAACCGGTGATGGAGCCACCGGGAAAGACGGCTTGAAGGGCGTCCAAACCGTCACGGCCTTCGTGAAATTGCCCTTCAACATGGCTGACAAGGTGTTGAACGTTGGCGTAAGCTTCCACATCAAAACGGCTGACACGAACCGAACCAACGGCACAGACGGTCCCTATGTCGTGACGCATGAGGTCAACCAACATTCTGTGTTCGGCTCGCTCCTTGTCGTCGTTGAGCATGTGTTCTCGCAAGCGTTGTGCTTCTTCCTCATCGTCCCCTTGCGGGACCGTGCCCTTGATGGGCGCGGTTCGAACCGTGATCTCGTCGTTTTCGAGCAGGCATTCGGGGGATGAACTGGCGATGGCAAAACCGAGGTCCGTTGCTTCAAGGTAGGCCGAGTACGGTGCAGGATTGCTGACGAGTAGCCGCTGAAAGACAGCGTACGGATGATCGATGGGGCCCGACCAATGCTTTCCGATGTTGGCCTGGTAGAATTGTCCGTTGCGAATGCTTTCTCTCACGATGTTGATCAGGTCAATATGGCGCTCAGGTGAGAGTGAAACGTGAGGTTCAGCGATGTTGACAACGACCGGGGCATTGGGAGCTGCTCCAATGGTTTCGACATGTTTCAAAGCTTGATGCCCCCAGTCGGAGGAGGAGAGAACGTGGTGTTGTTCGGTCGCTCTGTCGATGAGCACACCGTTTTCAATCCGCCAAAGCACGGTGAGTATTTCGTTCTCTTCAGGAGGGTGTTGGAGGCGAAGTGGCTGCGTCCATTGGACCATGTCATAGGCAACAGCACCGCACCAGAAGGGACGTTGAGGTGCTGAACGAGGACCTTGATGGTCAAACATATGGTTGGGAGTGATGTCCACCAGTTTCCTGAGCAGGTCACCAATGTCATCGGCCATGATGGTTGTTTGGTGGTACCAAGAGCCGTGTTTCCATTCCTCAACTTGCGCCCGCAATTGAGGGGTTTCTTCCTCCAAAACGAGTTCACCCTTTGATGGGGCATGCGGCGTTGCCGCAGGCAGAACGCTTTGGCTGGGCTGTCGAACGATCACGCGGGCCTTTGCTGGCGCTGCAATCAACGACCACTTGGCCAGAGGGGTTGAAGGCCCACCCGAGACCAGAATGGCCCTGTCAGGGGCGCCGTGTTTGATGGCTGATTCCCCAATCAAGCCCGCTTGCAGGAGGGCATGATCAATGGCCATGATGCGCTCATTCATCTCTCGGCCCCAACGGTGTCCATGTGGCCGGCTGGGAATAATGTTCGCTCAAGCGTTGTTGGAGATGTTCAGAAAAGGCTGTGAAACCGCCCATTGGCTCCCCGTCGATGGCATCGATACGAACCACGCCCAGTCCGGTACCCACGACGACCAATTCGTTGCAGCGAGCGACCAATCGTTCGTTCAGTCGCCCCCGTTGGACGGGGTAACCATCGTTGGGAAGGGTTTGTTCAAACCATGCAGCAACCACGCCGTCAACCCCTCCGTCGTCAGGATGTGGGAGCCAAACCGTACCGTCTTCGTCCAACAGCATGGGCGTACCGCGATCGGCGTCCACGAGGGCATGGTCGTGAACAAATAGAGCCACATCGCACCCCCTGTCTTCTGCTTGTGCTCGCGCTTCAAGGTAGGGTTCCCATTGTCCGTGCTTGGTCCCGTTGACGCTGGGTGTCCAGCGCGGTGCAGGCAACGTGATGGCTTCCATTGGCTCATCGTGAAGGCCTCGTTGGCGCTGTGTGAGCGACCAACCGCTTTCAGAACCAAAGGCCAAACGCACCATTCCGTGTGGTGGTATCGCTTCGAAGTGAGCGGGTTCCAACGGACCCAGCGTCATGCGAAGACGCTGGGCATGCTTCTGAATTCGCTGCCAATGTTGTGGCCAATCTGCAACCTCGTTGTGGGCGTTGACCAACAACGTGGTGAACACTTCACGGCGGGGCCCTCGAACCATGGGGACGCCTCACAGCAAGTCATCAAGGAAGGAGGTGTCAACCTTCGGTTGTGATGGGGCCTGGGGCTCGTCGACAAGACCGTCGAGCAGATTCATGTCCACACGGGGTTGGACGACGGGTTGAGGCGCTTGGTAAGCGGTTTGCCCGTAGTCGGGACTCTGAATCTGTTCTGCCGCGGCGTAAATGTCGCTGGCCTGTTGAGCCGAGACGCCTTGAGGCGGACTGGGCGCAGGCATTCCTTGCGGTGCTTCCCACGACGGGGTCTCGATGCCCCAGGTGGCTTCTTGGAGTTCCCAATTCTTGTTTCGCTTTTGGCCACCGCTTCGGCTTCTGGCCACGAGAACGAGCAACAGCAGAACGACGATCACCATGCCAGCCGCCACGAGGTTCGGGCCAGTAAGCAACGATTCAAGTTGCAAACCGTCCCCGTCCTCGGTTGATTCAGTACCTGCTTCATCACCGTTGACCGGTAGAAGAAGCAAGGATTCAACGGTGGTTTTGCTCACGGTTTCATCAAACGCCACAACGGCGAGATGCCATCCCGTGGTGTTGTCAAGTTCCTCATACAGTTCCGAGGTGATGAGATAACTGTTGGACGCTCGAACCTCACCAACCATGGTAGCGATGCCGGTGTCCTCAAACGCCTCATCATGGATGTAGACTTGGTAGCCTCTGACACGTGCGTCGGTGGAATGGTTCCATTCGACCAAGATGCTCGTTTCTTCAAACCACGATACTCCAACATTGGCAATGTCGGGCAAGTAGACTCCGGGGTCGGTGATGCCTTCGTTTGTGGCTTCGGCTGAGACCATCGTTAGCATGTCGGTGAACGAGTTTGAAGAAGAGTCCACAACGACCACAGCGGCCCAGATTTGCTGGCCCGGAACCACAGGAGTATCTCCGGCCACGAGGTCAATCACCACGGGCAAAGCAGGGTTTCGACCGAGGGTTGCCACGGGTGTCAACAACGCCGTCACCTCACCGTTGAAGTCGTAGGTGGCCGCATACACTTCGTACGCAGCAACATCTCCGGCCTCGGACAGATCAAAGTCGAGCAACAACGCTTGACCGTTGTCGTTGGGGCGATCAACCAAACGCACCTCAGTCAACCGTTCCGGAGCTGTGTTGTCGTTGAGGTTGTCCACGGGTGTGACGGTGGCTTGCGTAAGATCCGTCAGGTGAACGTTGCCCCGCAGGTCGTGAACGGTTACGGCGGTGTAAAGCTCAATCCCTGGCTGAATCAATCCTGGTGCTCCGTCTGTCAAACCACCACCGTTGGTGTACAAAGCCGTGGACAGCGTCAGTTGGATGGGGTTTGTTTCCTCGTCGATCCATTGCTTGTTGAAGCTGAAGCAACCGCAGGCGTTGGCGTCGGTGCCCGTCAACGCATAAAGCGCTGAGAGGTCGGTAACCGGTTGGTCGGCAACCCATACGGTGTACGAGGCGAAATCGTCGACTTGGCTGGGTTCCCAGACCACATCGATGGCGGTTCCATCGTCTTCTGGATGGTCAAACGCCAGCAGGGTGGTGATGCGATTGGGTGTTGAGCCTTGACCAATGACGTTTTGCATTGGTGTTGCGAGGACCAAGGTAACGTCGTCGATGTTGCCGTTGAGCCAAGCGTCGTAAGCCACCACACCAACGGCGTAACTGCGACCGTCGGTCAACGGAATTCCATCAAGTCTGTTCAGAACGATTGATGTTGTCAGGCAATCGTTGATGATCGCCGCCTGGGAAAAGGATTCCACGCTGCTCGGGTCGCTCAACGACAGGCTGGCGTCGTTTTGCATGGCTTCGTCCCACGGAGACATGAACACGGTGTAGAAGGCGCAATCTTCTGCGTCGCTTGCGTTCCACTCAACGTTGATTCTGCCACCTTCGTCCTCCGGAACATCGAGCGCTCGAGTGCCTTCAATGGGGTCAGGGGCTTGGTTGTCGTTGAGTTCCCCGGTTGGAACGACGGGGCCGACGACGGTGATGTCCGAGAGGTTCTCTTGTCCCGACTGGTCGACGCAAGTCCACCCGATCCAAACCGGCACACCTGGGGTGAGGGCGATGGTGCTCAAGTTGCCTTGATTGGGGAGGTAGGTTGAAGCGGGGGTGAGGCCGAAGGCATCGGTGAACGGTGTTGTGGCCACATAGACGTTGGTGGACGCCAAATCAAGCGCTGTGCACCTTGCCCATTCCAAGCTCAGGTCCCCGTCGTTGTCGTCCCCTTCAGCGGGCAATGCTTGAGCCCAAGCGGGCGGGCGAGGAACTTCGTTTGATGAGGTGGCTGGTCCGACCGAGGGCGAGATGTCGCCCCATCGGCCGTCGTTGTATTCAACCACGACAACCGCGTGGTAATCCACACCGTCCTGTAGGGGAACACCGTTGGCGGTTTGAACCTCGGTTGAGAGGCGACTGTGGAGCGAAACCGCCTTGTCAGGGGTCCGTTGCATCAGCATCGCTTCTGTGGGTGCGGTTTCCCAAGGACCTTCGTTCACAAACACGACATAGCGTGCGAAATCTTCGTCGTGCACAAGGGACCACGAAGCCATCAAGGCACCGCCGCCGTCATCGGGTCGGTCGGTGAGGTCTTGCATCACCACTGGAGTATCGGTTCGGACGTAGTCGTAGGTGATTCTCGCTTCCATTGATCCGTTGGAAGGCGACAACAACCGCAGGCTCACGTGACGAGTGTTGTTGTAGAGAGGTGCCACATCAACAGCGCTTTGGAGGTTCATTCCCAGGGCGGGGTCGTTGCTGAGGTCGAGGGTGATGTCGTACAGCAGCCGTTCGGATTGGGTCCAAACAGCAGCTCCATTCACCGGAGAGGTGAACACGAGTGGTACGTTTTGGAACAACACGCCATGCGCACCAGCCGTCCCGAGTTCAGCATTGAGGGCGTACGGGTCCGAGGGGTCAACAAGCGTGATGTTGACACCTGGATGGGTCATGTCGGTGATGTTGAGGCCTCCTCCGTTGCCAAGAGTTCGAACCGTTAGCGGGTGAGCCCGTCGCATGGTGTAGTCTTCAACAGGCGAGTATTGACCGCTGTTTTCCCATCCGAACAAACCCTCCTCGGTGGTAATCCAAAGATGATTTGCACCAAGCGTCCCGTCGAGAATTTCGCCCGGTCGGAAGGTGCCGAGAACGGCGTGGGCTCCAGTTCGGGCCTCGAGAAGAATGGCGCTTTGCAGCGAGGTCATGGCGAGCAACTGCTCCCCATCGCTGACCATGCCGGTCACGCTGGGTTGAGTTTGCATAGCGGCGTTTCCATCTTCGAATTCATCGCTTGAACTGTTCCAATGGGTGAGTGGGCCCGAACCCGTCGCCACGTGAACGCCCCACCAGTCGCTGGCAAGGGCGGTGACCGTGTTTGAGGGAAGTTGGTCGAAGCGATGGGTTGAATCCACGGCGTTGCTGCTCAACGAGGCGATGCTTACCCCCGGTCGTTCCGCACCACGGCCGTCGTGAGCCAGGACCAGCATGGGGTTGATGCCACCAGGGTTGAGCACCGTCAAACCCCATGTTGAATCTCCGAGCAATCCATCGTTTGAGTCGATGGTCGTTGCGATGCCGGTTGTTTCATCCCAAGCCACCAAACCGAGCGGTGTGGCCATGTATACCGTGGTGCCCACGGCCAAAATATCCTCCACAATGCTGGTGGGCAATCCGTTGGCGGCTGTGATTGAATCCATCCAATCGGCTTGAGCGTAATCCCATCGGCCGACACCGCCGTCGGTGGCGATGTAGAGAATGCTGCTGGTTTCTGTGAATCCGTTGATCACGCTGGAAGGTAGACCGCCAACGAGGCGTCCACTTGTGAACTGCTGACTGCTGACGTCAAAGCGTTGCACGCCCGGCGGGCTTCCACCGTCACCAGAAAGACCGATGATGAGTTCGGTTCCGCTCACCGCCATGGTGTCCATTTTGTTGTGCAATGCGCCGTTTCGCATGCTCACGGCGCCGGTGGTGGTGTCGAGAACCATCAACCCGCTGGGGTTGGTGGTGATGTAGAGGTCGGTCCCGTCAAGATGCATGCTGCCAGCCACCGAGTTGGCCGTGAGTGTCCATCCGTAGTCCCACTCCACGCTTCCGTTGGGCAGGAAGGTTCCTTGCAACAAGCCGGCAGAAGTGCCGAAGTTGCCCGTTTGCCCGCCGCCAGTAAGAACGCCGGTGGCCGCCCAAATGTGCGTGGCGTTTGATGCCATGGCGGTTACTTGACCGCTCACAAGGCCGGGGAGATCAACCACCTTTTGGATGCCGAGAGAGGAGAGGGTCGAGACATGACTGTAGCCAGAAGTTCCACCTGCTTGACCGATCATCCAGCCCGTGTTGGATCCCATCCATTGCAACGATGTGACGGATGAACCCGCCCCGGAAACGGCGGCTTGGCCGCTTGATGCCCCGTTCGAGGCGAGCAGAGAATACCCGCCTCCGATGGCGCTTCCTACGGACCCAATACCGTGTCCGACGATCAATTGACCGTTGGCATGGGCCAAACCGTCGTACCATATTCGGTCGGCAGGGAGGTTATGGCTGGATTGGGTCAAACTTGTGAGCCATGTTGAGGTCGTGTAGCTGTATTTTGAGATGGGTTGGTTGTCTTGGTAGTACCCAACGTAGAGGGTTTCTGAAGTGTCGCAAGCCACCGAGGCGGGCTGATTGCCATCGAGGTCAAACCGTTCAAAAGCGGCGTCCATGGTTTGATTCTGGACGTCCAGCCGAGCAATGCCGTCGGGGTACATGGCAATGTTGAGCAAACCACCGCACTCGACCATCGCAATGGGGTAGCCGTTGGGGACATTGGCATCCGAATTGGCTTCGTAGGTCGTCCAGGCCCCTGAACCGTCAAGATGGCTGACAATGCCTTCGGCAAAGCCGCCCCACGATTGCAATCGAGCCCCACCAACGATCAAGTCGCTTCCGTCGGTCCAAAGGTCGAGGAACTGGTCGCCTGCATTGCTGGGCATGTTCACGCCTTCAGACCATGCCGTAGCCCATTGGTTTGAGGTTTCATTGTAGCGTAGGATTTCGTCGTTGGCCGCCATCAGCGTGAGGCCTTCGAATTCAACAATGCCACGGATTGGTAAATCAAAACCGTCCCATGAGCCGGTAAGCGTGCCGTTTGGAGCGTACAGGTCAAGCCGGAGTTCGCCCCAAGCCACCCACGTGTTGCCGTTGCTGCTGGTGTAGGCCGTGACCCTGTCAATGGAGCCGGTGGGCAAAAGAGCAGAATCAAACGCATTCGATGAGGTGTTCCACACCGCAATACCGCCCGAGCCGTCAGCGTTCCACCACTGGCCGGATGAAAGTGAAATGAACAGATGATCGCCCCTGAGGTGCATGCTGTAGACGTCGCCGTTGTTTTCGCTGAGTTCAGTCCCGATGTCAAGAGCACCAGGGTTCGTGAAATTAACCACATCCAATCGCCCTACTTCGTCACCGTTTGTGCTTGAATGGTAGTACATGATGCCGTTGTGAATGGTCATTTGGTAGGCGGAGCCTGAAGCATCGTAGAGGTTGCTGTTCGTTTCGATGTCGTAGATTTCAGCGCCCGTCGTGGTGTTGATGAGTTGAAATCCGTCGTTGCCGCCGACCCACAAATGCCCGGGGCGCACGTCCGCTACCAAGCCGGTAATGTCGTCGTTTCCACCGTCCAACTGACCGTTGGCTTCTGAAAACGATGACAACCATTGGCCAGATGTGAGGTTGTAGCGCAAGACACCCAATCCATCGGTGCCAATGTAGGCAATGTCGTCAATGATTTCCACCACGGCGTTCCCTGTCTGCGAGGCTTCGCCCCAGTTGAAATCGTGCTGGAACGTGGATTTGTCGATCACACCAACGCCGGTGGTCGTCCCACCAAAGACGTAATTTGAGTTCAAACCAACCGAATACGTGGCCCAGTTTGGCATGCCGTCGAAGACGTTTTGGCAATCGTTGATTCCCAGCGTGGCGATGCTGTATTTGCAGACCCCGATGTTGGTGGCGGCGTACAAACTTCCTCCAGAAATGCTTACATCAACTGCGAAATCAAAGAACTGATTTGGCCGAGTGTCCCAAGAAGATCCCTGGCCGAATGTGGTGAATTGTGAACCGTCCCATTTCCGTGCACCTTGCTGGGTGCCGATGTAAAGGTTGGAGCCGTCCGATTCAAGCGCATAGATCTGGTTGCTTGGCAGTTGGGGGTTTCGCCCATTGCTGGTAAACGGGGCCAGAATTTCACCGGTTAGGAGGTTTTTCCGGGCCACGCCGTATCCGGGTAGGCCGAGAAACAACTCGTTCCCGACCGTGGCTACCGGTGCAAAACTGACACCGTTCACACCGGTTGATATCCATGGCGTCATCCAGGTGCCGTTGGCGATATCGTATCGCAAAACGCCCTCGTCTTGACTCGCAACATACCCGATGCCGTTGTGAAGGGCGACATCACCGAGATCTTGGGTGGGCAAGTCGCCGTTGGCTGTTACCGAGCAGGTTCCAGTGGTGCGGTCAACGTGAACAACGGTGCCGGTGCTCAAGGAAATGAAGACGGATGCGGCATCCACAGCCATGCTGACGATGTCGGCGTTGAATGTATTGGAGCAATTCTGACCGTTGATGGTGCCCAAGAGAGCACCTGAAGTGGACCATTGCTCAACGGAAAACCCATTGTCGGTGCCGACGAACAAATCCGTGCCGTCGGTGGCCAACTCCAGCACTTCTTGACCGTTCAACGACCACGGAGTTTGCCAAACGGCGTTGGCCACATCGTAGCGCATCACCCCCGTTCCGTCTGAAGTCCCGATGTAAACCACGCCTCCCAACTCCAGCACTTCTTGCATGTCGTCCGTGGCGGGCCCGCTGGAAAGAAGCATGTTCCCTTGATGCAGGGTGTTGGACTGCGGCGTCATCTTCGCCAGCAACCCACTGCCATCCGAGAGCATGATCGTGTCGTTGGTGGGGGCTGCGGGGCCCGTCGAGGGCCAAATGAAAGCGAATTCGGCGTCGTTGACCAGCCCCACACTGCTCAAATCAACGGTTGTTCCGAACACACCCATCGTCGTGTTGTAGGTGTGGACGGAGGGGCCGTTGGCGATGAGGACCGCATCACCAACCGCTGCAATTCCGCCAATGCGGTTGTCGTCGAGCCAATTGCCCTCGTTCCAGGTGGACAACCAAAATCCAGCGTTGTGGTTGTAGCGGCCGATGCCGTTGTCAAGAGAGCCAAGCAGGAGTTGATTGCCAACCGTGAGGAAGGTGTGGATGCTGTCAGAGTGAAGGACGTTGGCAGATGACCATGCAGAGAGGGATTGTGCCGTCACAGTATCGTAGCGCAAGACCCCTGTGCCTTGGATGGCAGCATAGATGACGCCTCCTGTCTCATGGAGGGCGAGAGCCGTCCCTGCGGAATCGCTGACGGTGATCAAGCTGGTCCAAGATGCACCATCAAACATCATGAGGCCGTTGTTGTTGGCTGCGAACACCTCACCTGCTGAGGACAGCATGAACGCATCAGGTGTGCTGGGAGGTGCTGGAACCGGCGATTGAACGCTCAAATCAAGCAGCGAGAAAGCGTGGAGCGAACCGTCTCCAGCCAACACGTGAAGGAGGCCATTGGCGGTGTCGACCACCAAATTTCGTGCTCCCTGGTGGGTTTCAAGATCGATCAAATCCAACACATGAGGGTCGGTGTTGGCATGAAGCATCATCAAATCGTTGTTCATGGCCAGGAAGAGCACGCCCGTGTCGGGGTGGACGGCGACATCGTGCAGCACGGTTGGCAAGGGCCGTAGAGACACGGCCGGGTCGACCGGGGCCAATGTTTGAATGACCAAGTCCGTGATGACAGCACTGGAGGGCAAATCCCAACCTGCTGCTGAATTGGAATTTGGCGACATTCGACCGCTGTAGGTGGGGCCGCTGGCGAAGCCTTCAGCTTCACCCAACACGCCCAATCCGCGCCAATCGAGGAGATTCACACCCAACCCGTCGACGGCAAGCATCGGCTCCTCTACGGTCATTCCTGCTTGACCGCTCGCCCGAATCTCAAGCGTGACGTTGGACAATTCAGCACCCGGTGCGAACGATAGATTCCACATCGTCGAGGCTTGTTGGCCGCTGATTGAGTCGGCTCCCGTGGCATCCAACGTGACCCATCCCGTGTCGTCGGAGCCTTCCAGTGGCCACGATACTCCGCTGGGTTCAGCGTGAGCAGAAACGGTGGGAACCATCAGCATTGGTGAAATGGACATCATGAGCATCAGCACGACCATTTCCACAGCCCTTCGGCCGGCTGGAGGTGAAACCCGGCTTGCGTCGCGTGAACTCATGAAATTAAGCCGGCTTTCAACATATTTGAACGCGGTCCCTTAATGCGCCCGTTTTGCTCAGCAGGAGCGGGTTTGGCCGAGATGTTGCGCCCGTCAAACGGGGACGGTGCCCGCGCTGAGGGTCACAAGACTGAAACACCCGCCTCCTCAGGACGGACAGGGTGTTAAAATCGAACGCGATACCAAGGAAGAACATCTTCGAAAAGAAGCCCTTGCCTACCACGAGCTCGAACCGCGCGGGAAAATCAAGGTTGTACCCACGAAACCTCACGCTACTGCGCACGAGTTGAGTTTGGCGTATTCTCCGGGCGTGGCTTATCCGTGTTTGGAAATCGCAGAGCGGCCCGAAGACGCCTATCGCTACACATCCAAGGGGAATTTGGTTGCTGTTATCTCCAACGGTACGGCCGTCCTCGGCCTTGGAAACATAGGGGCGTTGGCGAGCAAACCCGTCATGGAGGGCAAGGGACTTTTGCTCAAAACCTTCGCTGGCATCGACGTCTTTGATATTGAGGTGGACACCGAGGACCCGGAAGCCTTCATTCAGACGGTGGTGAACATTTCCAAGACGTTTGGTGGCATCAATCTCGAGGACATCAAAGCGCCGGAGTGCTTTGAAATCGAACGTCGAATCGCTGAAGCGACCGATATTCCGGTGATGCACGACGATCAACACGGCACCGCCATCATCTCGGCGGCGGCGCTGTTGAACGCTGCTGAATTGCAAGAAAAGCCTCTTGCGGACATCAAGGTGGTTGTGATTGGGGCTGGGGCTTCAGCATTGGCTTGCGCAACGCATTACGTCGCCATCGGTGTGGACATGGCCAACATCACGTTGGTCGACAGCAAAGGCATCGTGACCAAGCAACGGTTGGAAGACGGAGAGATCAACGAATACAAAGCACCCTTCGCCAAGGACCGAGAACCGGGCGATTTGGCCGATGCATTGGTGGGCGCTGACGTGATGCTCGGCTTGTCCCGAGGCGGGTTGGTCACCAAGGAAATGGTCGCCAGCATGGCGGACCGACCGATCGTGTTCGCTCTGGCCAACCCCACGCCTGAGATTCTTCCCGAGGAAATCTTGACGGTTCGTCAAGACGCCATCATAGCCACTGGACGCTCCGACTATGCAAATCAGGTGAACAACGTGCTCGGGTTCCCTTACATCTTCAGAGGCGCCCTTGATGTTCGAGCCAGGGACATCACACAGAACATGAAAATGGCGGCCACTCGGGCGCTGGCAGCCTTGGCCAAGGAACCCGTTCCCGATTACATTTCAGAAGCCTACGACGGTGTAACGATGCAGTACGGACCCGAATACATCATTCCCAAACCGTTTGACCGGAGGGTGTTGATCTGGGAGGCCGCCGCCGTAGCGCAGGCAGCCGTTGACGAAGGCATAGCGAGCGTGACCGCCGACTCTTTTGATGTTGAAGTCTACAAGGAAGAACTCGAAGCCCGGCTTGGAGAATCCTATTCGGTGATGCGCCAGGTGATCAACCAAGTCAAAGGCAAGGGCAAGCGTATCGTGTTCCCGGAGGGCGACAACGAATCTGTTCTTCGGGCTGCAGCCCAATTGGCCGAACAGCGAATTTGCTTCCCCGTGCTGCTGGGTCCCGTTGATCGAATCGACCGTATGGTGGAGGAACTTGGCTTGGATTTCGCCTATGAACGCTACGACCCCCGGTACGACGAGCGACGAAAAGGAATCTACACCGAGGCGTTTGTTGAGCAACGGCGCCGCAAAGGTGTCACGGCCCCTGACGCCTCACGATTGCTGAAAAGTCGCCCATATTTTGCATCGATGATGGTGAAGCAAGGCGACGCTGACGGGTTCGTTGGGGGCGTTAGTCGCCACTACGGCGATGTCCTTCGCCCAACGTTGCAACTCATCGGACCGGCAGAAGACAGCCATTGCACCATCGGATGCTACATGATGAACATCAAGGGGCGCACGATCTTCCTCGCTGATGCAACGGTCAATGTTTACCCCGACAGCAGAACGCTCGCTGAAATTGCGGTTCAAACCGCCCGAGTTGCACGCAGATTTGGATTGAACCCCCGTGTAGCCATGCTTTCGTTCTCGAATTTTGGTTCTACACGAGCCCAACGAAGCGAACGCATTGAGGACGCTGTGATGATGGCTAGAGAACTCGACCCGACGTTGATGATCGACGGTCCCATGCAAGCCGATGTTGCGTTGAACACCAAGGCGCGGGGCGGGTACCCGTTCACAGACCTCGTTGGTCTCGCCAACGTGTTGGTGCTCCCCAACCTGGCCGCTGCCAACATCGCCTACAAACTGCTTGAGGAATTGGGCGATGCAGAAATGACGGGGCCTATTCTCGAAGGCATGGCCCACCCTGTTCAGTTGGTTGCTCGCCAAGACGGCGTTCGCCACATCGTCAACATGGCCACCATGTGCGCAGCGGATGCGATTCGAAGAGAATCCTATTGGGAATCACTGACCGAGGATTGAGAACGCAACTCTCCGAGTGTGAGAACAGGGCGGCGCGGTCGCCACAACGCTCCGGTGAAGAACCCTGCACACAGACCACCCAACAGCAGGTTGAGCCAACCTTCAGCAGCGTAGTCGCCCATCCCTCTCAACACCGGTATCATGAACGAAGGGACAATGCCCAGAGCGGTCGTCCACAACAGTTCTGAGCGAAGATTCCCCCACCGGTCGGCAGAATCCGGGACACGAGTTGGTGGACCTTCACGAATCGGTGTGAGCACCAAACGACCGACGACGTTTGGCAACGCCCGTCCATAAGGGACGCTGCCGAGCGCCGTCACGTGCTGGCGTTGGGGATGAACCGCAACAGCAGCTCGCTGGTGAGCCGCTGGTCCGAGCCATTCGTTCGGCCGAGGACGGCCGTCCATCATGGCCCCGCGATAGTTGGCAGCAGGAGCGTCCACCAGACGTTCGGTGATGCCAGAAGGCACCTCGATGACCTTACCGATTCGAGCGGCTTGCCATTCGCCTTCCGATGGAGGCCGAACGGTCCAACCCTCCGAGTAGGGAGAATTTTTGAAATCGGGTGAATCCATCAGGTGGCTTGCCAATTCATCGAGGTCTGCGGAGGTGAGTTCCATCCATTCATCATTTCCGTTTTCCTCGGTGCTGATGCCCAACGCTCGCTTCACTTCGGTGGGTCGTAGCGGGGTTTTGAGGATGAAGAATTCAGGGAGTTGCACTTCATGGCTGGGCCGTTGTGACCCGTAAATCCAACCGCCTTTCGTGGTCCCCAAGATCGTCGTGCTCGCCGTTACCTCGTGGAAGCGGAGGCCGTTGAGTTGGATGCAGGTCACCGCCTTCACGCCAATGAGCCCATCATTCGTGTGTACCAAGCCATCCCCATCGTGTGGTCTTCCAGCAACTTGAATTGCGGGAATGGAGAGATTGAGCGCATGTACCCAAAGGCAGCGAAGTCAACGATGTCCGGTTGGTCACCGCCAAAAAAAGGCTGTTCGTCGTGCGCTGCGGTGAATTCCGTCAACAGGTCGTGCCACAATTTTTTCGGTGTTCGACCGTCGGATTTCACACGCTTTCGGGCGATGATGCCCCACATGATGGGAAAGCCAGCCCAAGCATAGAGGCGTTTGGAGATGAAGCCAAATTCTTCGAGTTTGGAGATGCGTGTGGTGGTTTTCAACGCCGAGCCCAGGGTGCCGTAAAGAATGGGCACGGTGGCCTTTGACATGTTGGTGTCCGCCCATTCAAGCCAGGTTTTGGTCCGCTCCTGATTGAGATGGCGGGTAAGTTGACCCTCGTTGTGATGCTTGTCGAGGTACTTCATGAGCGGCGTAGAATCCACAACATGCTCGCCCGATGCAGCGGTGAACACGGGAACTTTACCCCAGTCGCCTGCAAAAGCAACATCTTTTTTGATTCGCATGCCGTTCACGGGGACATATTCGACATCCAATCCGATGTGTTCGATGACCCCTCGTACCTTCCAACAAAAGGGGCAGGTGTTGAGGAGGTGAAGCGTGGGTTGTTCTCCCATGTCGTAGGGAGTGGTGGAACCTTCTTCAACTCTCGTGCTCGCTCAAGGTGGACGGTTTCCATCCGGGTTTCCAAAACGCCAAGTTGTCGAGCCAGCCCAACCATTCTTCATCGGTGCAGGTCAACAGGCGAAAGGCTCGTGATTCCAACCCCTCTCGCAGTGAGGATGGCATGGTACCTGCTTCCATGGCGTCGTGCCATTCAACCTGCATTTGACGAATTTGCCGTCGAGCCTCCTCAGGCGTGTCAAAATTCATCTCGCAGGTGTCGCGTAAATCGCTCAACCACGTCCGTGTGTCTTTCAGCATCGGGTCGTTCGAGCCGCTGTAGGGCGCGTCGCGTTTCTTTCCAAACGGCCACCAACCCATGCGGCAACGTCTCCTCCGGAGTCCTTGGACTTGTTGGGGCCAAGGGTTGAAGTTGCCGAGGCACTGTTGCGTACCATGGGAAGGGTGACGCTCCACTTGCACGGCGCCCCAAAGAATCGAGCAGCACGGACCATGCTTTCCACGTACACCGACCGTCTCAAGAGTCAAGGCGTTGGCCTCGTCGTTCACAGCGATAAACGCACAACGAAGGCTTACATCGATCACTTGTCAGCCCTGTCTGGCACGCTTGTTTTACTTGATGAAGCCGGCGAACACCTCACCTCCGAGGCGCTGGCTGATCGGCTCAAGGGTTGGCGGATGAGTGCTCAAGACATTCATCTCGCCATCGGTCCGGCCGAAGGGTGGAAGGACGACGAACGTCGCTACGGTCACCAGCGCCTTTCGTTGTCGTTGATGACCTTCCCGCATGAACTGGCGGCGGTGATGCTGGCGGAACAAGTGTACAGAGCTCATGAGATTCTCCGCGGCTCCGCTTATCACAAACCATGATATTGGCCGGCGGTTGAGCAGAACATGAACGGTCATGATTCTTGATGAACACACTGGTAAGTGGTTGGTCTATCTTTTGCTTGCAGTGGTCTCCATCTCCATGCTCTTGGGCAGCAAAAATCAGCCCTTTCCAGAAATTTCTCGGCGGTTTGGCTGGGTCTTGACGTCGCTGACCGCTCTGCTGTTGGTCGGTGAACAAGCACCTCGTCCGGTCTCGCTTGATGTGTTGCTCGTTCTAACACTCGCCGTGGGCAGTTACGGCGTGCTCGCTGGTGTTCACCACATGGTGAGAACCCGTCACGATGTGTTGGTCGCTCCCTTGACCGGATTCTTGTTTTGCACCGGTGCGGGAGGCCTCATGGTCCAGACATGGCCATCGTTGAACGCGCTTGAGCAATGGTCGGGTTTTCTGATGCTGGTGTTGCTCGCGGGCGGACAAACCTGGTTGGTGTTTCGCGGTCTGCTCATCGGGCGCCTCCCGTTGTCATGGAGCCAAGCCGGCATGGTGGCGCTCGAACGGGGCCGCTTGCACGGCTCCCACGGGGCTGTAGCGTGCTTTGAGAAAGGTTGGGACGCCGACGAGGAGCATCTCAACCCCATGGCTTATGTGGCGCTCCAGCGAATTCACTCGTTTTTGGGAGATGCGCATCAAGCCACGGAGTGGCAGGAAGCGTTGGACGACGCCGGTGGCATCAACGCCGTTGCGCCAGAATGGATCGAGGCCATTGAACAAGCGCTTGACCGAATCGAGCGCTTGGCCGGCGATTCCAACGGAACATCGGGAGTCGAATCCGTTGCATCATGAAGCGGAGAACAAAAGACCTTATATCCATGAAAACCAATAACACATCATGGAAAAGCACCTCCACGATGAACAAGATTGGCCCATGGGGACTCTTCTTTGGTTTGCAGTTGTCGTTTGGTTTTCATCCAGTCTTCTTTCACAGTCCGCTTTCATGGCGGTCCACGGTCTTCCCTACGATGCGGTGTCCATGCTCAAGTCCTTGGGCCCCGTTTACTACCTCATCGTGGCGATGGAACTGGCGATGTGGGTGGCTGTGATCGCTTGGGGCGGGCACCGTTTTGTGGCTCGGCGACGTGCCGTTACCGCCTGATGTTCATTTTCGTGCTCGCCTTGGTGCGTCCTTGGAACAACCCGAACCCAACTCAACGGTCGGAACCCCCAAACCGGCCGAAAAACGCCATAACCTCATGGCATTTCGCCGATGACATAAAGAATCGTCAAGACGAGTGGTCTCCGTGAGTCCACCTTCAGACCTTCCCATGTTTGCAGGGTGCCCCATGGATGTGGAGGCCCTTGACGAACACCATCACTTGCCCTATGATCTACCCGACGATGCTCAGATCGTGACCATTGAACACGCTCGTTCGCATCTCGATTCAGCGCGTGACATCCTGATGGTGTTGCAAGCGATGGGAGAAGAAGCGCACGACCTGACCAATGAACTCGAACTGCTGCTGGACCTCTACGAAATGAGTCATTCCCATGTCGCTCAAGTCGCCGAGCATCTTGGTCGCCTCGTGCGGCAATGGCAGGGTTTGGTGGATGACTTGAACGCTATGGGGGCTCGCATCGTTTCAATGGACCCGGGTCGCCTGGAATGGTACGGTGTGGTCGATCGTCAAATGGCGCTGTTTTCGTGGACTGTTGGAGAGGAAGACATCGAGTGGTATTACAGGATGGAAGAAGGCTTTCCAGCCCGCAAACCCCTCATAGAAGCGTGACCTCGGAGAACCGGGCGAGGTCATGGTCAACATCACGAGAGTGTACACCGGCGGCGGCGATAAAGGCGAATCTTCCTTGGTTGACGGCTCCCGCCGTTCCAAAGCAGATCCAAGGTTCGAGGTGGTCGGTCTGTGCGACGAATTCAACAGTCTTCTGGGCACGGTGTTGATGGAAATCGACCGTCTCCCGAACCACGACGATGGCGGCCAGCGCACCAGTGTTCGCCGCATTCAGCAGGTGGTTGGCGAAGCCCTTGGAAGAACACAACACGAGGTGTTTGACTTGGGCGCAGAATTGGCTTGCCCGCCCGAGACGCTCCCCGAATTCATGGTGCTCATCAACGAAGACCAAGCCAACGTGCTGGTCGATGAAATGGATGCGTTGTTGGAATGGCTTGAACCTTTGAACAGCTTCATTCTCCCCACCGGTGAACCTCCTGTGGCCATGATGCACGTGGCTCGAACGATGGTTCGGAGATTGGAACGCTCCGTCGTTCGGTTGAGAGAACATGAAGGCGAATCTTCCGTCCGTCCGATTGTGTTGATTTACATCAACCGCCTCTCAGACTGGTTGTTTGTGATGGCTCGGTGGGTCAGCCATGTTCTTCAAAACGAGGAAACAAAGTGGGTGCCGTTGGGCAAGCGAACGGCTGAACGAGGCATTGGTCAACGGGTTCGTCAAATGCGTTCCAACGACGACGATTTGTCCTCGATTTAACCTTCAAGCAAGGTGAGGGGCTGCTCCGAGGGCAGCATGAAGCACACCGCGGGTTTCATCGTGGGTAACAAATTCCAAGGCTTGATCCCACGGCAGCCACAAGTACCCGCGATGTTCTTTGGAGAGTTGGACCGTTATCTCATCGGTTTCACCAAGGTACCAATGGACTTCTTTGTCCCTTCGTTTGCCCTTGTGGTGGTAGCTGTACGACGTTCGGTATGCAAACCCGCCGACGAATTTGAGGTCAACAATTCCGGTCTCCTCATGAAGTTCACGTCGAACCGTGGCCATGTGATCCGCATCGCTGTCCTCCACGTGGCCTTTGGGCAGGTCCCAATGCCCTTGAGGGTACTGAAGAAGCAGCACCGTGCCGCAATTGACAAGCACAACACCGCATGAGGTCTCCATGCGCCTCCCTGCTCGGTCTCCTTGATGGTCATGACGGCTCGAGGCGAACGTTGATGGCCGTTCACGGAGAGCAAAGAGCATGGCGGTTCAAGCCCTGCAAGCTGGCGAAGTCCCCTTTTATTCGCTTATTTTAGCCGATGCTGACCTTGACGGGCTAATGGGAGCCGCGCTCCTCAAGGCTTTCCGGCCGGAGGCTTCGGTTCGGTTTTCCCATGCCGCCGCCGTTCGAGGCGGACTCGATGACGGGTACATCAACGCCCAGACCGCCATGGTTGACCTTCCGTTCCATCCCAATTGTGGATGGTACATCGACCACCATGCCACCAACCGACCAACGGCCGAAGAATCCACAGCCTTCACCCAGAAAGGTGGTGTGGTGGATTGGGATGCGGCTCCTTCTGCTGCGCGTGTGGTCCACGATCTGCTGAAGAACGTGACACCTGTTGACCATTTGACGTCGCTGATGCCTTGGGTGGACGCCCTTGATTCGGGAGGAATTTCACTCACCGATTTTCGAGAGGACGGTCCGGCATTGCAACTTTCGAGATGCTGTTCGCTGCGCCACGAGCCCATGATGCATCGAATCGTTGACCTGTTGGCGAATGGAGCGGATTTGGACACCGTTTTGAGGGATGAGGAAGTTGGGCCGCTGGTGCAGAATCTACGTGCTGAGCGGCAACACGCAGAAGAGATGGTGGCCAAGTACACCACCATCCACAACCGACTTGCAGTTTGCAGGTTGGAGGACACCGGGCTACGAATCAACGGCTATTTGGTCACGGCATGGGCGGGTGACCGCGCCGATGCATGCTGTGTGGTCCACGGTTACGCCGATGGCCGATTGGACGACCGAGAACGCCCTCCCATCGGCGCCAGTTTCTATGCCAATTCGTTTTTGCCAGGGGCGCAAGGGATGTACGACCTGTCTCGCATGGCCACCTCTCTTGATCCGACCGGGGGGGGGCATCGAAACGCTTGCGGTTGCCGTGTCCAGCCACCCGGCCTGGAAGCCAACCTGAGCCACTGGTTGTCGATGTGGGACGCCAGAGACGACGTCCTTGTTTGAAACGCCTCAAAACTTCGGCATGGCCGAGGTGTTCGATGAGGAATGCTCAATGTTCATTGCCTCTGATTCTACGGTTTCGATGCCGTCTTCGTCCACCACACGTTCTCGTCCGTCTGCGGTGACCTCGACCTTCTTGACGTTGAGTCGATTCACGGTGGCTTTTAGCACCTCAAACTCGATTTCCAAGTCCTCAAGAGCGTCTCTTGAGGTCTCGATGTGCTTCTCCACGCGACCAAGAAGTTTCTTCATCTTCTTGAGGGTTCGAGCGTCGGACATGTGTCATCGTCGTGCCGTTTCCTTTTGAGTGTTCGGGGGGGCTTTCTGCTCATTCTTCACTGCTCGGAACGGGCTCAACGGTGGGCGGGGATGACCCGCCGAGGAAAGCGGGGGACCACCAATTCCATTTCCCCATCAAACGCATTGTTGAAGGGACCACGAGGGCGCGTACCAACGTCGCATCAATGAAAATCGCCAACGCCAGTCCCAATCCGATCTGCTTTAGGATGATGATGCTCGAAAGCCCGAAAGCGCTGAACACCACGACCATGATGGCGGCGGCACCGGTGATGAGCCCCCCGGTCTTTTGCAGCCCTTGGGCGACCGCTGCGGTGTTGTCGCCTGTTCGCTCCCACTCCTCATGGATCCGAGAGAGCATCAGCACCTCGTAGTCCATCGATAACCCGAACACGATGCAGAACATGATGACGGGGTTGCCCGAATCGATGGGTTGGGGCGTGAAATTGAGCAGGTCAGCACCGTAGCCCCACTGGAACACCCAGACCAGCATACCGAAGGACGCCGAAATGGAAAGGATGTTCATGGCGATGGCCTTGATGGGGATGACCACCGAGCGAACCTGAAGGAAAATGAGCAACATTGTAGCGATGAGAATGAACGCCAGTGCACGGGGGAGATTGTCGGCGATGGCGTCGAGGTTGTCGGCGTTGTAAGCAGCGAAACCGGCCACGAGCATGCGGTCGTTTTCTCCTGTGAAATCGTCGAGGAATGCCCCGCGCTCATCTCGGATGTCTTCGACCATCTCTCGGGATTCGACACTGGTTTGGTCTCCCTCGAGTTGCAAAGAAATCATGGTGGCTTCGTCTCCAATAAGGGCGGTGCGCAAACTCTCCCTCACGGCCACTTGTTCAGGCGGCAGGAATTCGCTGGGCGCCTGCCAGAATTCAACCACTTGCGTGGCGTTCATCCCCTGGCTGGGTAGGCCAACGCCAATGCCACCGGTCGCTCGGGGGTCGTCGAGTAGACCCGTGATGTAGGCGTGCTGAAGGCGGAGATTGGTTTCGTTGAGGGGGTCGGCTCCATCGGTGTCGATGACCAAGAAGATGGAATTGGCTGCTTGGTCCGGCCAAACCTCGTCGATGACCTCCATGCCCATTCGCGATTCATCCTCGGGTGGCAAAGCCTTCCACGAGGAGAGGGAAAATTCAGCGTAGGCAAAGGGAACGCCAGCACCGATGAGCAAAATGAGTGTGGGGATGAGCACGGTCCAGGGGCGATCCATGACCCGCTTGGCAAGGCGGGCCCATACACCGTCGTCTTTCGCGCTCATGTCGAGGGAGTACGGAATCTTGAGCTTGTTCACCCGATGACCCAATTGGGCCATCACTGCGGGCAGGACGATGGTGGAGTACACCATGGCAATGGACACCGCAATGGTTCCACCAATGCCGAGCGAGGGCAAGGAAGTGTTGGTGAAAAACAGCATCCCCATGAGACCAATGGCCACGGTAATGCCCGAGTAGAACACCGCCTTTCCAGCCGTAGCGCAACTCATGGCCGTGGCGGTTCGGACGTCCCGACCTCGCTCAAGTTCCTCTCGAAACCTGTTCACGAGGAAGAGCGAATAATCAATGGAAACACCGATGCCGATAAGCGAGATGATGTTCGTGGCGTAGACGGTGACGTCGGTCACGTTGGAGAGCCAAATGGTCATCCCGATGGCAGCCACCACGGTGCCCACCCCAACACCCACTGGGAGCAGAGCTGCCACTACGGAGCCGAACACCACGCCGAGGATGATGAGTGAAAGCGGGCCAGAGACCAATTCGGCCTTGATC
Source organism: Candidatus Poseidoniales archaeon (assembly GCA_003602475.1). Lineage (GTDB taxonomy): Archaea > Thermoplasmatota > Poseidoniia > Poseidoniales > Poseidoniaceae > Poseidonia. Next base: position 90,700 of record QQSC01000015.1, read on the forward strand.
AGGTCGTTCTTGATGCGGTCATCAAAGGTCCAATCAATGGCGATGCCGTCGGTTGCAAAGCCTTCGAACTCTCCACCGATGCTGATGCTGTCGTACAGCTCGCCGTGGAGGGATTTGGCGTCTTTTCGATTGGTTTGAAGTTCAACTTGGTTGATGGCGTAATGGCCGTCTTCGGTGCTGGCGGTCACGTCCTCTCGGTCAACCTCGTCGACGGTCCACGAATACACGACGTTGATGTCCCGATGTCCGCTGTATTGTTCGAGGGCATCCATGACGGCTTGTTGCCACACTTCAGAAGAGTCGTTGAGTGTTGGGTGGTACACCACATAGCGGAAATATTGACCCGAATCGTTGTCAGAGGAAGCGAATCGATCAGAGATAAGGCGGAATCCTTCAACCGATTCAACATCGTCTTCACCGAACCCTTCGGCCCAATCGGCACCAATGGCGATCAAGCTGGACATCAGGACGCAAGAAACAAGGCCGAAGGCCATCATCAACTTCTTGTGGTCATGGATGAATTCTCCAAGTTTGTAGAAGGCCCGTCCTTCCAGCATCTTGGGGTCTGTAGCGCCTTCCATGACGCGGCGAAAAAATACCGCTTTTTATACCGCTGTCTAAATGCCCCACGAAACTCCGTTTGACCGGTCAGGCAAGAAAGATGTCGAAGGTGTAGATGAATCCCATGAACGCATGAAGAAAGACGAGGTAAATCACCAAGTCAGCCGCTCTTCCGTGTTTGGTTTTGGCCAGTGCATACGATTCACCGTTCTCGCGAAGTGTTTTTGCCTCCCGTCCGAACCGAGAAAGGGCCACGAGTAAAGCGAACCCAACCGGGCCCATGTAGCCGTGAAGGGATTGCGGCCAGATGTCTGCCCACACGCTGCCTTGGGTGTACCAACCGTTGACCATACGACCAACAAAGGCCACGACGATGACCAACCCGGTGGCCACGAGCAAGCGTTCGCCGTTTCGCTCGTGGCGGGCCCGGTGTTGTTCACGCTCGTCACCCTTGAGTTCTTTCGAGTGTTTTCGCCACGTGTATTGCCACCACACCCATACCACCAACCCCGACGCGAGAAGGGGGTGCAGCAAGAGGGCGATGGCAGGGACGAGTTCCATGTGACCAGCGGGTTGTGTCAGTTCGGTTGAGTTCATGGACCTATGTGTGGCTACAACCCTCCATCTTCGTGCATCGGTGGGTTGAAAGCGGCAGGATGGAGGCGAATGGTAAGGAGGCGTGTGTGCATGGCAGAATCCTACATGGCAACATGCCTCGCCGTCGCCTTTGAACGGCCAGCCTCTCCGAACGTTCGAACCTCACGAATGAGCAAGGATTCCGCTTGGCAGCTCTTGGCGAAGGAAAAACCACTTCGCGCCATGGTGTTGGTCGCCGTCAACGAACAGGAACCTCCACCGGCTGAAGACGACGAGGGCGCTTCACCCCGGACACCAGCGTCGCGCCCAAGAGGACGTTCTCGCCGAGGCAGCCGAAGCAGTGGGCCTCGCCACATGGACTGGCTCCCCACCGCTGAAGAGGTCATCAACGACCAGCCATACAACACGGCGTTTCAGCTGGCCACGCTTTTGGTGCACAAGCAACTTGACGCCGACGCTTGGGACGATGCATGGAACGCCAACGAAACGGCGCTTCGTGAAATCTGTCTCAACAAAGGCGTCCATCCGGTTTGGCACACCATCGCGGACAAGACCCCACTCTTGGCTCAATTCTTGGCCTTCCCCGCCGTTGAACCGTCGGAAGAAACGCCCACGGTCAACCTTGACACCTCCCTTTTGCGGTTCGATCCTCAGGATCTGATTTCGCTGAACCGCCTCATCACCGGAGCCGTTGAAGCCAGTTCGTCTCCGGACACCAAAGTGGCTCTGCAAAAAGCAGCCTCTCAGGTGACCACAAAGCGAAAGGTAACGGTTGATGACTCGCTTACGGACCTCACCGGTTCGTTGGCCTTCGTCCCCGTTTACCTCAATCTTCATGCCGGTCAAGAGGTTTCTGAAGCTCTTTGGAAGGCGGTGAACGATGTTGACACAGAACTTCACGACGCCCTCAAGGATTACGCTCGTTTGGCATCGGGGCAGGTTGATGATTGGGCCGCTGTTATGGCGCTCAAGAACGACAACAGCCTCGACGTGGCCCGTACGCTTCTCGCCTGGCTCCATGCCCCTGCTGATGCTGAACACATGCCGTCAGCAACGTTGACTGAGGGCATTAACCTGATTTCAGAGGCCGGAATAACCCTCGCCGACGACCGGCTGACATGGTGGCGTTTGAAGGCCTTTCAAAAGGAAGGGAAGAAGGACGACGCCCTCGAAGTGCTGATCACCCTCTCGCTGGATGCGAATGCGGACGTGGCCGAGTTGCTGCCGCTCATCGTTGAACTCGACGACGAAAAAGCAGATTCGTGGCTCGAAGGTCACATCGATGTCCTTGAGCCAGCAGCCTGCGTGCACATGATTCGACACGAGAACCTTCGAACGCCCCTCCGCCTGCTGGCAGCGGAGCGTCTGTGCGATGCTGGCGACGATTCATGGAACGAAGTCGCTGCCTTGGCTTTGCCTTTGCTGGCACGCTCCCTTGATCTTGAACGTCTGGCGATCGTGTTTTCCAACAGCGCCGACTTGGCGCTCTCAGAGCCTCATTTTGCTCTCATGACCGCTCATCTCGCCCCCGCTTCACTCCATGCTTCCCTGGGAGAGGGGCTCAATGCATGCCGGCAACAGGCGATTCAAGCCATCCATGGCGTAGAACTTCCCGGGGCTTTTTCGCCTCTCTCTGAACACCTTTTGCTGCTTCTTGAAGGCATCAACAATGATTCCCCAGAGCTGGCAGAAGTCTTGAATTTGCCTGCATTGCGTGCATTTTCACCCATCAGTGCGGCATTGGTCGCTGGCGGTGTGGTCAAACCAACCTCCTTGCGTAATCTCGAGAAGGAGCTCGACGAACTTGACATTGACGCCATCGAAAAGCGTCTGTTCGAAGTCATTCTTCTGACCCTTCGAATGAACGGCTTCATTCAGGACCATCAAATCGGACGGGCTCGAAACGAAACCGTTGCCGCAATCAACGACATGGTGAACCACCCGTCCATCCCGTACCGGCTCATGGATTCGTTTTCCTTCCTGGTTCTCGAGCATGATTTGGGCTTGTCGCATCTGGTCGACTGGTATCAACAACACGCTCCGCTTTCGTCTTGGGCTCCCCTGGCGCGTGCCGCTTTGTTCGCTGCCAACGGTGACGAATTGAATTCCGCACGTGAATACATGAGAGCAGCAGAAGCCTTCAGCCAATCCGAGCGACAACACAACGACGAGAGCGGCGAAGACGACGATTCCGCTCTGGCCCTACCGCTTGCTCTCTACCGGAAATCCCTGATTCACTTTGCAAACGCCCAGCAGTGGGCGGAGGCCGTTAGCCTCCTCGAACGCGTCCCCGCCTTGAAAACAGCCATCACCGAGCGGTTCAAACTCTACCTCAAGGTCAGTCACACCGTTGGCAGTGACACCGACAAAGCCATGCGCATGATTCGGGAACACCTCCAGATGCGCGTACCCTACGAGGATGAAGATGTTGAGGGCAACATCGTCGTCAAACACCGAACGGTGTACAACGAGGAAGAACTTGACCTGCTCAAGAATTACCCTTACGACAAGGCTCACCAACTTCCTCCTGAGCCTTTCCTCGGTCGAGTAACCGCAGCATCAACTCGCATCGGTCGCGATTTGCGACGCTCAAGGAAGGAACACGAGCAACACTTCAGGCAAGCCATGCACGGTTCTTCGCCTTCGATGACCGAGGTCTATGAAATCGCTAAATCAGCTGCTGAGGAATCGCCTTTCGAGGGGCTGATGTACCTCGAGCGAGCACAAAACACCACGAAGTTCACCCTCCCGGACCGTCGGCGCCTCGCCGGTGTTGAATCCACGCTGTTCGCTCAGCACAAAGACGACATTCCAACCAAGAAACGCCGCTTCTTGCGAAACCTCCCCCTTCATCCGTTGGTGATTGTCGACACCAACATCTTGGTGGACGCCTTGGTGGACCGTGTTCACCAACAACTCAACCTTCTCGCAGGAACAAACCCCAATGTCATGAGCATGAATCGATTCCACCGAATCTTGCTTCATCATGCCAAGGCCGACCACCTTCACCTCATGGTTCCCCAAGACGTGCGAGGCGAGTTGAAACAATTCGCCAAAGATCAGCGCTTGCGGTATCGGTTCAGCGGAGCCATGGTTGACGATGATGCCTTGAATCAAGCGTTGTCCGAGGACATCATGCTGGGATTGGTTGACCAAGTGCTCCAAGACTACACGACATGGACTCCGACCGAAGCGATGATGACGGACATGGCCGACGTCACCGAAGATTTGAACACCTTCCTTCAGCGCCATGAAGACGTCTTTGAGGACCTTACAGAAGTCAAAAACGCACGGGGTATCACCTATCGAACCACCCTTGATGAGCGAACGATTTACCCCGAAGAAACGGATTTGGACATTTATCGCCTTGCCATGCACCTCTCTGAACAATGCCTGCCCTCCATCGGATGCATTCTCGTGGCCACCATGGACGGTGACTTTACGTTGCTCGACCGGGCTATCGAAGAACGGTTTGGCTTCAGCGTGACCAAAAACCACAGGACCCTCAAGACCTGGCTAAGGATTCAAACAAACTGAGGAAAATCGCCCTTGCTCTTTGGAAGAGGACTGCGATGAAGCTCCACTTCGTCAAGGAACATCTTGCCAAGCAGCATGGGGCATTTCAGGTGACGGCGGTCAGCGACGGTCATTTCGACATCGTGTGTGATTCGACCCACTCGCACCTTGGCGACGACCAACGGGCGGGTCTGTCGTCCCATGGCGTTACGAACACTGACTGAACCGATCGTCTCCAGTCCCAAGGCTTCAGCCAGACCGGCGTCGATGGAGCAACGCTTGGCACCGGTGTCAATTTTGGCCTTGATGCGTACCCACCAACGGCGTTCTTGAGCGCCCCTGACGCTCACCCAGCGGGCCTCATAGGACGCTGCCATATGCTCAACTCATGGGCGGGCGTTCACATGTGGTGAATCATCGCTTCGCCAAAGGCGCTGCAGGACAGCAACGTCGCATCGTCCATCAAGCGTTCGAAGTCGTAGGTGACCGTCTTGTTCGAAATGGCACCTTCCATGCCTTTGACAATGAGGTCGGCTGCCTCGGTCCATCCCATGTGCCTCAACATCATTTCAGCGGATAGAATGAGGGAGCCGGGGTTGACTTTGTTTTGCCCAGCGTACTTTGGTGCTGTGCCGTGGGTGGCCTCAAAGATGGAGATGCCCGTGTCGTAGTTGATGTTGGCACCTGGTGCAATGCCAATGCCGCCAACCTGTGCAGCGAGAGCATCGGAAATGTAGTCGCCGTTCAGGTTCATGGTCGCCAACACACTGTATTCGGCGGGACGAGTGATGATTTGCTGCAACATGGCGTCGGCAATGACGTCCTTGATGACGATGTTGTTGCCGGTCTTGGGGTTTGTCAAGGTGCACCACGGTCCACCATCAAGCAGTTCAGCCCCAAACTCTTCTTGGGCCAGTGCATAGCCCCAGTCGCGGAACCCACCTTCGGTGAACTTCATGATGTTGCCTTTGTGCACCAATGTCACGCTGGGTTTGTCCGTGTCGATGGCGTATTGGATGGCGGCGCGAACGATTCGGGCCGTTCCTTCTTGAGAAATGGGTTTGATGCCAATTCCTGAGGTGTTTGGGAACCTGATTTTGTCGACGCCCATCTCGTTCTGCAAGAAGTCAATGACGCGCTTCACGCCTTCTGACCCTGCTTCCCACTCGATTCCAGCGTAGACATCTTCGCTGTTTTCACGGAAGATGATCATGTCAACGTCTCCTGGTGCCTTGACGGGAGATGGTGTTCCATCGTACCACCGTACGGGGCGAACGCAGGCGTAAAGGTCCAATTTTTGCCGAAGTGCAACGTTGAGGGAGCGAATGCCGCCGCCGACCGGGGTGGTTAACGGCCCTTTGATGGAAACCAGTCCGGATTTCATGGCGTCAAGCGTTGCCTGAGGCAACCATTCGCCGGTTGCATTGAACGCTTTCTCGCCAGCCAGCACTTCGCTCCAAACAATTCCCTTCTCTCCGTTGTAGGCTTTGGAGACCGCAGCATCCACAACTCCGGTCATCACCGGTGTGATGTCAACGCCGATACCGTCGCCTTCGATGTAGTGAATCACGGGGTCGTTTGGGACGACCAAATGGCCGTCGTTCATGGTGATCGGTGTTCCTGACATGGTGCTCAGCGTGAGCGACCGACCGCTCCTTCAAGAATGAACCGCTCTTGGCTTATCCATGCAAGGAAAGGTGGAGTGGACAAGCGGAACGAACTTGGTGGGCACGAACGCCGCCGGGCAAACCATTGACATGGACTGGGAAAACGGGCCATCGCCCATGCAACTCACCCTGCAGGCCATCGGCGCCTGTTCGCTGGTCGATGTGGTGGTGGGCATGAAGGACCGCTCACTCGAAGCCGCTTGGGTGGAACTGGATTCTACGAGGGCAGCGTCAACGCCTCGCCGGTTCACGTCCCTAACCATGACGTATCATGTGCGAGGGGACGTTCCAAAGAAACTTGTGGAGCGGGTTGTCGCCAAAAGCCACGAGAAATACTGCTCGGTGTCCCATTCGTTGGCGAAGGACATCACCGTCGATTGGACGGTGGTGCTTCACCCCTCAAGCGAACGTTGAACCTTGGATTTGTCCCATGGCTTCGGTCAACGCCCGTTGAAGCGCGTTGTACACCGGCTTCCATTTTTGGTGAAGTCCTTTTGGTGCCTTGAGAGGAACCGGGCCGTTGGATGTCGATAAGACGGTGGCAAACGGTCGAATTTGGGTGCCACCCATTTCCATGATGAGCGACAAGTGGTAAGCGTCGTTGTCCTTGTGGACCTTGATTGATTCCATGTGAAGATGAGCGTTGTCGACACCGATTTTCTCTTCTTCGAAAAGTTCACGAGCAAGGGTTGTCAACAGCTGTTCTGTATCCACCTCGGACTGGATTTCTTCGGGCTCTTCATCGTCATCATCGTCCATGAAGGCAGCCAGGATGTCGTCGTGGTCAATGGATTGGTTGACAGCGTGCGTTGGGGGTGCAACACCAAGCAGTTCGTACATGTCGACTTCGCTTTCGTCAAAGATCGGTTCTTCCATCATATCTTCCCATTGACGACCGTTTGCACATAAAGCATCGTTTCTCCCGGAAGGTCTTGCATCATCTCAAGATGCAATGCGAAGCCTCAAACCTCAGCCCCACGAGGGCGTCTTGTGAAGGTCGTCCTTCGATGTGTTGTCCTTTTGGGGCTCGCCTTGTGTTTGGTCGCAGCCCCCACGATGCCGGCGTCGCCACACGGTGTGGGTGACGAGGGGAATCAAGGATGCCAATGTCACGCTGAAGACCCGTCATTGAACGTCCAACTCACCGGGTTGCCAGAGGCTTACTCGATGAACACCACCTACAACCTCACCCTGTTGATGGAAGGCGACGTCCCGATACAAGAGAACCGTTCACAAGGCGGGTTTCGAATGGTGGTGACCAACGGTACACTCCACTTCAACGATACAGAAGCACAAGAAATGGATCGTGGATGGACTCACAGAGAGGCTGGAACCCAACAGCGGTCCTGGTCGTTTCAATGGACGTCCCCATCGGAAAGCGACAGCCGAACCGAGTTTAGAATATGGGCCAATGCAGTGAACGGAAACCAAGCGCAAACGGGTGACGGGTGGTCGTCGTTGCAGGTGGTTGTGCCGGGTGAAGATTTCAGTGGGGAACTCGAAGCGAGCGAAGGAATCGACGGCTTGAGCAGCAGCGAACGTTTGCTTTTGGGAGCAGTGCTCGTCGTCATGGCGGGCTTGCTGTGGGCGGGTGCCCGCCCCTGATCAATTTACAAACTCGATGTGACGATGGCGCAAAGCACGAATCTGACGATTCTCGTTGGCACCGTGAATCTGGTCACTTTTGACACCGGTGAGCACCAGCATGACCCTCAATTCATCACCGTATTTCTCTTCGTTGGGCGCTGCGCCCCAAATCAGGCGCACATGAGGGGAGACGCGTTCCTTGACAATTTGAGCGCAGCGTTCAGCTTCTCCAAGGGTGAGGCTGTCCCCTCCCATGACATTGATGAGCGCATCACGAGCATCGCTGATGTCCAAGTCAAGCAGCGGTGAATGGAGTGCTTCCATCGTTGCAGCCTCGGCACGCCCGGGTCCTTTTGCAGCACCAAGGCCAATCATGGCCACGCCCGAACCGGAGTGAACCACGGCCTTGAGGTCCTCAAAGTCAAGGTTGACCAAACCGTCGGTGGTCAACATTTCAGACAGACCGGTGATCGAACGTACGAGCAGTTCATCGCCGACCCGAAAGGCACTGGCGATTGGTAAATCCTTGACGCCTTCAATTTCCAGAAGGCGTTCGTTGGGAATGACAATGATGGTGTCACAGTGCTCGCGCAGGCGCTCCAAACCCCATTCAGCGTTTTGTTTGCGTAGCGAACCTTCGGATTTGAACGGGTAGGTTACCACGGCGATGGTGACGGCGCCTTGCGCCTTAGCCAATCGAGCCACGTGGCCAGCCGCACCCGTTCCCGACCCTCCGCCCATTCCAGCCGTGATGATGGCCAACTGGGTGTCGTTGGTGATTCTGTGAAGCACGGTTTCCGATTCGAGGGCTGCTGCTTCCCCTTTGGTGGGGTCGCCACCCGCGCCGCGGCCGCGAGCGGTTCGACCGATCAACACCTTGTCGTCGAGTGGTGATTGAAGAAGGGCCTGAGCGTCGGTGTTGATGGCGTAACCGGTAACGAACGAGGATTCGAACATCCCCTCGTCAAACAAGCGCCCAACAGCGTTGCATCCTGCTCCACCAACACCATAGACACGAATCCGGGGCTGGAGGGATTCCAAAAGAGCCTTCAATTCAACTTCAGCATCTTCTCCCTGAAGGGTCGGATCCGGCTTCAAACGCAATTCGTCTTCAGAACGCTCCAGAACGCGGTCAATCAAATGGCGCATGGGGTTAAGTTCGTTCAACGGAATTTGAATGTGTTGCCGTGCGAGGGGCGTCGCGTGGATGTTTCTGCAGCGGATTTGGGTTGCCGTCAATCGCGCAATCCTTCTTCCGTGACCTGGTACACACATTCCCCGTCCGGTAGGTTCGGGGAGTCGACCAATCTTGCGATTCTTCGGCCACCTTTGGCCTTTCGGAGGTAGAGTCTGAAGGTGCTGGCGTGGGCCAAAATGTGACCTCCGATGGGCTTTGTTGGGTCGCCCCACATGGCATCGGGTTTCGAGTGAACTTGATTGGTCACCAAAACCAGAGCGTTGTTCACATCAGCCAGCTTCTTGAGGTCCTTCAGGTGGCTGTTCAACTTTTGTTGTCGGCGGGCAAGCATGCCACGGCCAATGAATTCCGCTCTGAAATGCGATGTAAGCGAATCAACGATGATCATCTTGACGTTCAGTCCCTTGCTCATTCGCTTGATCTCGTCAGCCAACAACATTTGGTGGGCTGAGTTGTATGCGCGAGCAACATGGATTCTGGAAAGCACGTAGTCCGGGTCGAGGCCGTGACCTCGTGCCATTTGCGTGATGCGCTCGGGACGGAAGGTGTCCTCAGTATCGATGTAAAAGACATCCCCGTCGAAACCGCCTTGTTCGGCAGGCAGGGTGCAATTTACCGCCAATTGGTGGCCGATTTGCGTTTTTCCGCTGCCGAATTCACCGTAGACTTCGACCAGTGCCTGCGTTTCAAAACCACCACCCAAGAGGTCATCAATGGACTGGACTTTGGAAGAGAGTTTTTGCACTTCACGACGTCGTTCAAGGAGGGCGTCACCGGAGACGAAACCACCGATGTTGGCCATTTTCTTTGCAGCAGCGATGATTTTGGCGGAAACGGCCTCACCAAGTTCGGCTTCTTCTGCAAGGTCAGCAGGGGACATGACGGCCAGTGCGAGCAGTTCGTCGAAACCGGCTTCTCTCAATTTTTCAGCGGTTGCTGGACCCACGCCGGGCAGGTCTTCGATGGTGACGGTCGGTTCCTCTTCTTCCTCCATGAGTGGTACCTTTTCCTCGCTTGGTGCTTCATTCTTTTCAACGGTGATCTTGGCTTTTTTCTTCGATTTTGTCGGCATTGGGCATTCCTTCTTGGACGTCCTTGTCGGGCTTGAGTATATGAAGAACCGAACCACGGTTGAGGCAATGGTCGGTTGTTTTGGCTGGTCAATCAACCGTTGAACAGGAGAGCAGTGCTACGAAAATTTCACTTTGTGTTTCACATTTACCCAATTGAAAGTGGTGACACATCAAGCATCGGTGGGCGTTTCAAGTGGGTTTGGTTCAGATTCAAGAGCGCTGTACAGCACACGAACTTCATGACTGATGTCAAGGTTTTCCTCCTCGCTTTGACCCTGCTCAACTTCGATCCGCCATTCTCCCGAGTTGATGTTGCTTTCACCGTGACTCCAGTCGGCACTCTGACCTTCTCCAACCTGCTCACTGTGGCTCGCACGGGTGGCGTCGGCGGCGTCGTAAAGGGTCCACGTCACCGTTACTGGGGTGCCAGGGGGAACGATGTCGTTTCGATTTGTGATGGTTGAATTCAGGGCGATGGTGTTGGGGACGGGACAATCGCAATCCGGCGAGGTGTCCAACACCATGGTGCTGGGTTCGTTGGTGTTCGTCTGAGTCCATTCGATTTGCTTGTCAATTCGAACCGTGACCAACGCCGTTCCTGAATTGTTCTGTTCGTCTGTTGCGGTGAGGGTGACGGTGAACAAGCCATGTGTCAGGTATTCGTAACTGATCTCGGCCTGGTCGTTGGCGTTGACCGTGATGGCGTTTGACCCTTCATCGTCGTCTCCTGGGTCCATGGTGAACGACTTCATGTTCCCGGCCTTGGACGTGACTCGAGCAAAGTCAAAGGAGAGAGATACGCCGTCAAGGGTGAGGGTTTGGCCGTTCTGCACGCGCTCTAGGATGGTTCCCGATGTGTCGTCGTAATGGACGTTCATCCGTACCAAGTCCGCACCAGCGTCGTCTTCATCGGTGCCGAGGCAACCGCTCAACGCCGTGAGCATGAGCATGGACAAGACAGCAACGACCCCCGTTGTGTTTGTCCCCATGCCTTGAGGTGTGGACCTCTTCCTTCTTCATCAATTCGCTTCTTTATCGGATTTTAGCCTGTGAGGGCTCGGGCGGTGGGTTGAAAACCAAGAACAGAAGCGGAAAGGTTAGCGAGGTGGGGTAGTCTGGATATCCCGTCGGGCTCATAACCCGGAGATCGATGGTTCAAATCCATCCCTCGCTACCATCAACCGTACTGGTAGTAGTCGTGCTTGGGCTGCAGGCTGTCCAACGCCGATTGCAGTTGAGCATTGGCGGCTTGCTCACCGCTGATGATGGCCTCCCGCTGGGCGGACAGTCCATTGGATTTGGTTTGGCATGCTTCTGCAAACTCCGGAAAACCGTTCGCCCCAGAATTCAATGCTTCAATCACTTCTGGGAGTGCGACGGCTGGTGAATTGTTCGGTTCAAGGACGAACACCCCCCCGGTTCGAATGACCGGACCGGCGGCTTCAACGGCGCTCAACAACCGCTTGACGTGTTGAGTGGAGGGGACGGTTGAAGCCGCAAGACACGCGGCTTGGAGGTGGCCGGTTGCCAAGTCTTCGCACCGAGCAAAGGATTTCTTGGCCGCCCCGTCCTTTCCCGCTGCAGCGAAAATCCGCCCTGCACGCAGATGGTCTTCGTGTTCGGGGCGCATCGATCCGAGAAGTTGTGGTGCGTGTTTTTTCAGCAGCTTGACCAGTTTTTTTCGTTCCTTGTGCATTCGTTTTGCAGCCGGCAACCCTTGCTGTGGTTTTTGCCTGAGAATGCAGACGTCACACAGCAACCTGAGTCCCTTGAGGAGATGGATTTGCTGTTGTGCGTCACGTTTCTTGACGGCCATCATGTGGTCACAGAATTGCGTGGCCATGACCTCGGACAACTCAAGGCGGCCACCTTCGATGTAGCGCTCAATTTGGACCAATGTTTGCGAGGGGTCCTGCATCCCGAACATGGTACCGTTTTGATGCGGGTTGTCGGGGCATATGGAGCCTTTGCTTTCATGCCCTTGCGGCTTATAGGCTCGCATGATGTGTCGTCGACCATGAGCGGTAACCATGCCATAGCGTTGACCGGGACACCCGGGGTTGGCAAATCGAGTTTGGCCGAAGCCCTCGGTGCAGCAGGATGGGGCATCGTTGACGTTGAGGATGCTGCACGAGACCACGGCTGCCTGGGCGAAACAGAGGCCGACGGCGCAGCGCCAGTGGACGTGCACGCGCTTTCTGAGCGTTGGTCGCCCCCCGACGAAAACATCGTCGTGGACGGGCACCTTTCCCACTTCCTTGACGTTACTGCGGTGGTGTTGCTGAGGTGTTCACCCGACCTCATCCGTGACCGCTTGGCTCCTCGGGGCTACAACGATGCCAAAATCCAAGCCAACGTGGAATGGGAGCTGACGGCAGGACACTGGTCAGAACTGCTCGAATTTGAAATCGACGTACCCGTCCTCGAACTTGATGCCGGCAAACGTTCGACCGCTTCCCTGGCAGCGGAGGTCCTCGCGTGGCTGGCTGACGGATGTCCAGCGCCTCCGTTGCTCGAAGCGGCTGCGGCCGCAACGGATTGGCTGAACGAATGACGCCCACTCTCTCTTCTGCGCCACAAAGCATAACCTCCGAAGGTCGGTGGTCGGTTTATGGCCCTTGAAAAGATGAGGAAACGCTGGGAAGCGGCCCTTCAACCCGTGATTCGGGCCAGTTACAACCTCTCTCCCATCACGGTGACGTGGTGGGCGGTTCCTCTTGGCGTGGGCGGTGGCCTCGCCGCTATGTACGCCCCAGACTCCACATCGGGTGGCTGGTGGTTGCTGGGGTCAGCGCTCCTGATTTCATTGGCGATGCTGGTTGACGGCCTTGACGGCTCGTTGGCAAGAGCAAAAGGGGAAGTGTCCCGTTGGGGAGACTACCTTGACCACACGATTGACCGGGTTCTGGACGCCACGTGGGTGGTGTGCATCAGCGCTTCCGTGTTTGTCGACGATCTTGCCTTCGGATTTGCAGCTGCATTCTTGACCCTCCTCGGCTCCTACATGGGCACGCAAGCCCAAGCGGTGGCTGGGTCCCGAAATTATCGAGGGTTCTCCAGAGCGGACCGAACCGTGCTCACCCTTCTTTCACTGGTGGTGATGGGCTTGATGCTGCTGCTTGGTCTGCACGTTGATGCGATGTTGGTAGGTCCGTTGGACCACGTCCCTGTGAACCCTCTGAGTTTGATTGTTCTGATCTCTGCGCTGGGAGGCATGTGGACGTTCGCCGTGCGATTTATGCAAGCACAGGCAGAAATACGAGCCCTCGATGCGGCAGACCCGTTGCCTCAGCCCAACAGAGCCAACGCCGAGGCCGACGGTTTTGTTGAGGCCGCCCTCCCCAAACATCGTTCTGGTGAATGAGCCCTTTCGCCTCTTAGACGACTGGTTTTGGCCTGACAAAAGCGACATAGTCATAACGGACGCAGGCGACCTCGTGAGTGATGGGTGGTCCACAGACTGAACGAAGAAGCCAACTCCGCGCTGCGGTGTTGGTCGGCCTCATGCTCTTTTCCCTGCTGAGCGTAGCACCGGCGCAGGCTACTGGAGAGCCGGCCAACCTCCAAGCACAGGACATCACGGCTGCGTTCGACCCACTGACCGAAGTCACCACCATCACCTGGGAAAACTCGGACACCAACGATGGCAACGCAATACAAGGGTTTGCAGGCGCTGAATACAACGTTTACCGGCACAACGCCCCCATCGATTCAAGCAACGTGGTGGGGTTGACTCCCTTCGCCACCGTTGATGCCTGTAACTTGAACCTCCCCAACGTATCGGGCAACCCGTTCAATTGCAGAGGAAGCACCTACGAGACCCATTCCGTATCCTTCCCTGTTTCTCCTGGCGTGAACGGTTCGTTCTATTACGCCATCACCACCATGCTCGGCAACGGGACTGAGGCTGGTGAATTCATCATGAACGAATCCCACGTGTACGATCCAGTCATTGAGCAGACGACCGCTGTTCAAACCCCGATCATCTTGACCGTTGACTTCGTGCCTGCCGACAGTGAAACCACCATTCGCTGGTACAATTACAACGACCTGTTCTCTGGCGAGGACATTCACCCCGAAACAGGAGATAACGCCATGACCATTCGCATTTGGCGCACAACTTACGCCATGAACCGGGTGCTTGGGGCCAGTTTGATCAACGATGAAACCCCCATCGCCACGTTGCCCGCGACCACGAACGAACACGTGGTGACGGTTCCACCCAACACCGACCGCACCAGCTACTATTCCATCACCTATCACCTGCCAAACTATTCAACGCCCGGCGAGGACTACGAAGACGTCCGATTCCTCGGGGACAACACGATGACTGACCCAGTCGTGGAAGACAACCGCCCACCTTCTCAACCGGTGCTCACCGCTGCGAATTTCGTTGCCGATGGAGCATCGGGAGGTGGCAACACCGTGCTCTCATGGAACAGCGTACCCGGAGAGGAAGGGGAAACATACCGCGTCTACCGTTCGGATGAACCGTTCAACAGCACCCTTGCCGATAATGTTCAACTCGTCGTCACGGACATTCACGAGGCTGCAACCGGGACCAGCGTTCCAGTCGCCACCGGGTACCTCGGTCATTCCTACTATTGCGTGACCACCGTGGACGCCATCGGCGTCATGGACACCGACACCACCGCAGCTTCCTGCACCAACGCCATCTTTGAAGACGCCTTTTACAATTGGATTGCCGAACCCACCGCAGTTGATGCGGAATTCATCGGAAACCGAACGGTTCGAATCACTTGGGCGGACCAGTTGGGAGTTAACGGAGAAATCTATCACATTTGGCACATTGATTACCCCAACATGCCCGGTTCCCAATTCGTAGAGAACGGAACGGCGATGTACCTTGGCACGGTCTCTGACAGTGTAGGCGAATTCGAGTACACCCTCGAGGAAGGGTTTGTTTTGGCGGACCAAGCCTACTGCGTAACCACCGAAGCGTTGTACGGGAATGTCAATGGCACATACCACTACACCGCTCTCAATCAAAACTGCGATTCCATTTCGTTGATTGACACTCAAAAACCTCAACCGGCCCGCATTCGCACCGCTTTCTCTCTTGGCTCCATCCAACGGGTGAGTTTGGAATGGTTGGACGATGTCAACGAAATCAACGAGACCTACTCCATTTGGCGCCATTATGGAGCGCCTTTCGGCAGCGATGCTACAGAATTCTCAGACACCTCCGATGAAGGTTGGGAGATGATTCTCGACGGCATCGACGAGGGCAACGACGATACCATTGTACGAGAGTTTGACATTGCGGACAACGTTGACCGAGACGTGTGGTACGGCATTGCCGTCACCGACACTTGGGGCAACACCAACACGGAATTGTTCGCCGGATTCGGCGGCAACGGGTTCCAAGTGTCAGAAGACACCCGCCCGGCCAACGCCACCATGACCCTCTTGGACTCAAACGGTGCTGAATATTCGTCTTCGACCCTTGTTTCAGGGCAATACACGTTCCATTTCCAAATTGATGAGGATTTGTACGAAACACCCAGCATCAGCATGTTCACGCCCGCTGGGGCCATTGCTGAGAACGAGGTGGTGTCGCTGATCAATGAGAACCGCAACAACCCCAATGTTGGACCACTTTACTCGTACGATTTCAGCATCAGCGATACCACCAACGCGGGACTCCTCACCGTCCAATTGTTGCTTGAAGACGAATGGTCCAACGCCGCCAATCAAACTTGGACCAACCTGTTTATTGACGCACAGGTCCCAGAAGTCACCATCTTTGCCCCGACCCCATCCAGTGACGGTTCGAAATACCTCTATGGAAACAGAATCAATCTTTTGGCTGGGGCTACCGACGACGTTGGTGTCACCTCCTTCCAGTACCGCTTCACCTACCATTACGGCGGACAGAGCGGTCAATCCCAAGCAACACCGTGGGCCGATCTGCAGGGAATTACGGTCAATGGCGACAACAACATGAGCCTCACGGCCGACATGGAAGTGTCCTCGGGCAACTTTGAGCCGGGCTTCCACCGGTTGTCGATTCAAGCCACCGATGCAGCAGGGAACAACATTCAGCAAAGCGTCGATTTCATTGTTGATTACTGCCGTAACCGTTTGGACGGCACCACGTACTGCAACTATGAGGAAAGCCTCCTGCCGCCAATTGAACCAGAAGTCGTCACTCCGGCCCTCTCCGACCCACCCTATGTGGTGGTCTTTGTCGTGGCGTTCATCAACATCCTGGCCATCGTCGTGGCCCTTCTTGTCATCCAAGTGAGCATGTCAGGCCCCAAGAAAAAGAAGCGGGGAGGCGACGAGGAAGAAGACGAAGACTGGATGGCTGAATTCATGGGAGGCAGCGGAGGCGGTGCTCAAGAACTTGACATGGATTCTGTCACCGACACCAGCGGCGGTTCTCCAGAGAACGAAGAGAAGAAGGAAGAGGACGCCGATGCTAAGGAATCGGAAGAAGAGGACGACCCCTTTGCCATCAACATCGTGCAGCGTAAGAAGCGTCGTAAGAAGAAGGAAGTTGAGCCCGAAGAGGACGACGACGACGACGACGACGATGACGACGATGACGACGACGACGATGACGACGACGACGACGAGGACGAGGCACCCAAGAAGAAGCCCGTCCGACGCAGCGTTGGTCGCCGGGCTGCCCCCAACAAGGCGCCCGTGAAACGTCGTGCGGTCAAGCGAAAATCAGACGACGATTGAACCCATTTTGAGGCATGACCATGGTCAACCTTCTCCGATTGGGACAGGGCATGATGGCGCTGGCAGTGCTGCTCTCTGCAGCCGGTTGGATCGGATTTACCCTGGAAGGTGAAGTGAACGATGTTCCTACTCCAAACTTCCCCGACCGGTCCTTCTTTGCGGACGACCCACTTCCAGAACAGGTGCTGGCTCCCTTCTTGACCGCCGAACTGACGTTGACTTGGGACCGTGATGATGTCTATGCCGTCATTGTGGATGAAGACGAAAAGAACACTTGCGAAGCCACTCCGGCCGGTTTGGCACAAAACAGCGGCACCAACTCTTGCGGCCCGTACGACGCCGACATTGTGGCCATCAGCGACAACGGGAACGAGGGCCTTGTTTGGACGGTCGAATCGGGCGTCTATTACGTGGGCGTTGGAACCGCCGGCTCAGGACTCCCCGAGGGTTCCGAGGTCAACATGGCCTACGAAGTCCACCTTCAGGCAGGGTTTGGTTCGTTCTTCGTCTTCGCTTCCATCGGCGTGGTTGGGTTTGCCATGACCCGTTCCGAGTGAATCACTCAACGCCATCGTAGTAGGTGGCTACGGCCCGATCGAGGTCTTGAATCACTTGAGCTTCATCAACGGTCTGTGTCACGCCGTTGATTCGCAGGCCTTGCCCGTTGACCCACAGGTCAAGACAGTCCGCACCGTTGAAAATCAAGTTCGCTAAGTGACGGTTGTTGCTTCGGCCAAGAGGGTGCATCCTGACGTCGTCGAGGTTCCAAACCGCCCAATCCTGACTGCCTTTTGTGGCCATGTCCATCAGTTCAGTCGCCGGCAGAAGCGTCGCGTCCCAGTGGTCGTGCCGCTGCACGAGACCCGCCAGTCTCGCCTCAGCTTGCATGTTCAAACCGCTCCCAGATGACGCCGCTCCATCCGTTCCGAGACGAACGTCAACTCCAGCATCTCGGTACGCTGGCCACGACATCGTTCCACCGCAGGCCAGTTTCATGTTGGAGGAGGGGCAGTGAACGGCGGTAACTTCGTGCTGCTTCATCAGTCGAATTTCGTTCTTCTTCACCCAAGAGGCATGGGCGCATACGGTGCCGGGTTGAAAGAAGTCGATGCTGTCGAGGTATTCCACCGGATAGCGCCCGTGAGCATCGTAACAATCGGCGATTTCCTTTCGAGTTTCACTGACATGGATGTGAAGGCGCGCTGAACGTCGTTGGGCCAAGTCCGACGCGCTTCGCAACGTCTCTTCGCTGCACAGGTAGACGGAATGGGTGGCGATGGCGTACTGAACGAGGTCATCGCTTCGGTTGTTCTTGAGCAGGGCATCAAGTTCGTCCAAGGCGGATGCAGCATCGGGGTGGCTCGGAAGTGCCGCATCGCTCACAGGGCCTCCGATCAGTCCACGAAGTCCGGCATCGGTGAGCACCTTTCCCGTCGTGTGTGGGTGAAAGTACATGTCTGCAGCAAAGGTGCTTCCCGTTCGAATCATCTCAGCAGCGGCCGATTGGGCCCCAATTCGGACATACTCCGGGGTGATGCGGGCTTCGGTTGGAAAGATGGCTTCGTTCAACCATCTGTGAAGGGGGTAGCCATCGCTAAAATCGCGAGCGTTCAGTTGCATGGCCAAGTGCGTATGCCAGTTTTGGAAACTTCTGGTGACCACGCGATTCGTACCGTCAAGGTCGTGAGCCACATCCTCATCACCGTTTGAAGGCGACCACGAGCCGTCACCATGCAACAGAACATCGCCGGTGCTTTTGACGCCCCCGCGGTCGTACAGCACCGTGTTTCGGTACCTCACCGTGGTGGCGTCGCTCATGTTGTGTCCTTGAGGTCATGCTTCAAGAACGCTGAGGTTCGGACCGAGGGGCTTATGTTGGATTGACGACGGCGGTCATTTGCCGCCACTGTGGCTTAGTTGGTAGAGCATCTGATTCGTAATCAGAAGGTCGGGAGTTCGAATCTCCCCAGTGGCTCCTCAAACATTCTTCTCGGCGGTGACACTCACGTCCATGCTGAACGATTGAGCACTGGCTTCCAAACTGGCGATGGCAGGCAGCGTTCTGCCGGCGATGAAATCCAAACAAGCGCCGCCTCCCGTTGAGACGTGGCCCATCTTGCTGGCAAGCCCTCGTTTGGCCACCAACGTAGCGGTGTGACCGCCACCCACGACAACGTAAGCGTCGGACTCTGCACAGGCGTTGAGCATCTCGACGGTGCCAAGGGCAAAATCGTTCAGTTCAAACACGCCTGCTGGACCGTTGAGTATGACGGTTCCAGCGCTTTTTATGGCGTTGGAGAGGTGACGAATGGACGCCAAACCCATGTCAAACAGCGGGGCTTCAAGGGGAAGGTTGTCAATGCTCATGTCCACTCGGTTGCCTTCCACATTGGCCGCCACGTCAACGGGAAGATGGATTTGGTCGCCGTGGTCGTTGATGAGGGCCTTGGCCTGACCAACGGTGGTCATCCAGTGGTCGCCGAGTTCGTTTTTGAGGAAAGAACGGTTCACATCACCGATGTCGATGCCTGCCAAATCCAAGAGGAGATTGGCCACTCCACCGGTGGGCCAGACCTCATCGGCAATGCCGTTGCGAAGCATGTTGTCGGCCACCTGAATGGAATCGTTGACCTTGACGCCGCCCAGTACGGCTAAACAGGGACGGTTGGGAGATTCAAGCGCCTCCCCCAGTTTCTTCAATTCATCACCCATCAGTTCTCCAGCAACGCAAGGTAAGAGGTGGGTGAAGCCAACGATGGAGGGGGTGGCCCTGTGGGCACAAGCGAAGGCGTCGTTGACGAACACGTCCGCAACACTGGCGAGATGTTGGACCAGAGAGGTTTCTGCCATCGCATCAATGTCCTCGCTGGTCGAGGTTTCTTCTTCGTCCATCCTGACGTTGTTGAGCATCAAAATTTCCCCTGGCTCGAGCCCTTCAATGGCCGCCATGGCGTTGGGCCCGTGGATGTCTTCCACCCATTTTACTTGACGTCCGAGCAGTCGCCCGAGTTCACGCGAGTGCCCTAACGTGCTCGTGAAGTCGTTTTTCCCCGGCCGGGATTGATGGGCCAGCACGATCACCCTCGCCTTCACCAAGCGTTGCAATGTCGGTAAAATTGCCTGAATGCGGGTGTCGTCCAGGAAGGCTTTGGTTCCAGGGTCAAGAGGGCTGTTGATGTCCACGCGGAGCAACACGGTTTTTCCATCAACGTTCACATCGTCAAAGGTGAGCACCTTGACCATGTCACGCTCAGGAGCATTCAGTTTTTCATCCCTGTGATGCTCGCCAGCATCAACAGCTTGGACCATCGCAGGTGAAACAGGGGCGGCGTGGCATGAAAAACGAAGATTTGCTGTTCGTATGGGTTGCCATCAAGGAAGTCCTTGCCCCGGCATGCCGAGGGTTGGTGCAGGTTCGGGATGAACCCGGAGATTGGGCGATTGACACACCCTCGGGTCGACCGTTCATTAAATTGAGAATCCAAAAGAAGCACGTCGGGTTGTACGTTTTGCCGCTCTATTACCATCCTGAAGCGCTTGATCAAGCACTCCGCCTTCATTTGAACGGGAAGGTGACGCTGAGGTTCTCCAAGCCAGATGCGCTACCGGTCGAGGCCCTTCAACGCCAAGCAGAGACGTGTTTGGCCTTGGTCGGTCTCTATTGAGGGGTGGCACAACGCGCGTCTGACCCCGGTCACGGGCGCGAACGCTCATAAGTCGCTCAAGACCGCTGACGCCTATGGTTGACGACTCGCCGGTGGACCCTTCCACCATGGACCGTGCTCGTCGTCGAGCAAAGACGGTGACTTCGGCGTTTGGCGTGTCCAAGCGAGAAGGTCACGATGCGTCGGTCTACTACGGCAGTCGAATGAACGAAGGACTGGTTGCTCAACGCGATGTAGGGGACGCACAACTTTGCCCTGAGGACATGATGGACCGGCTGGTGTGCGGTGATTCGCGGCGATTGGCGCTGCCCGACAATTGCGTTCACCTGGTTGTCACTTCCCCGCCCTACAACGCTTCAAAGGAATACGACCAAGATTTGGCTCTCGAGGAGTACCTCACGTTGCTGCACGACGTGTTCGCCGAGTGCTATCGCGTGCTCACTCCGGGCGGGCGCATGGTCGTCAACGTTGCAAACTTGGGGCGCAAGCCCTACATTCCGTTGTCTTCACATGTCAACCTCATCATGCACAACCTGGGTTTTCTCATGCGCGGTGAAATCATATGGGACAAATCCGCCAGTGCCGGTTCTTCGTGTGCTTGGGGGTCGTTCCAATCCGCCTCAAACCCTTGCTTGCGAGACATCCACGAGTACATTTTGGTGTTTTCAAAAGGCGACTACAAGTTGCCAAGAAGCAAAAAAGAAAGAGCAGAAGGCCGAACCGATACCATCCCCAAGGAGGACTTCATTCAACACACGAAGTCCATTTGGTCCTTCCCAACCGAACGCGCTTCTCGTGTGAACCATCCAGCTCCGTTTCCCTTGGAATTGCCAAAACGCTGCATCGAAATGTACAGTTTCACAGGAGATGTTGTTTTGGACCCCTTCAACGGCTCGGGAAGCACGTGTGTGGCTGCCAAGGCGCACGGACGCCGTTACATCGGGGTTGATCTTTGCGAAGCGTATTGCAGCATCGCCGAGGAACGGTTGGCTGCAACGCCATCACCTCAGGTCGATGAACTGAAGGCTTAATCTTCGGTGATGCCGCCCCAAAATCCGCCGCTTGGGGTTGCGTCATCAACAGCATCGTTTTCGATGCTTTCTGCTTGGTCTGCAATGGCTTGGTACATGGACGATGAAACAACTTTACTTGTTGAACGATCGGGTTGCGACGGCAGGACGATTTGGTCTTGGGAAGACATGGTGGAATCAACCACCGTCTCGAGGGTTGCACCGCCGTCATGGCCCCAAGTTTGGGCTGTGACGACGCCTTCAACGGCGCTGTTGCGAGCAGAAAGGCCGCGAGCGACCAAAAGCGCCAACAGACCGAAGCAACACATCCCTGCACCAGCATCTTCCAATGCGGTTCCGGTTGCATAGGCATCGAGGAAGTCGTTCACATCACCCTCGACGGCGATGAACTCAATCTCCGTATTGGTTTGGTAAGAATAGGTCCCTGCTGCTAACGCATTCAACCGGTACAAGTAGGCGGTTTTCCCGCTTTCCCAAGCCATGCAATCCGCTTTTTCTAGGGCGACGGTCTCTCCTGAAGGCCCGAAGAGGGTCAGTTCTACACGCTCACATTCAGCGGCACTTGGGGGGCCTTCATCCGCGTCCTCAAGGACGAGGAGCGTGGCTCCTTCAAGCGACGCATCAACCGTGAATTCTCCGCTGGAATCACCGTAATCGAGGATCACACCACCGCTTTCCATCATGGATGCGCCGATTGAAATGATGACAATCGATAGGATGACCAACGTCCACCCGCCTCGCTTGGCTAAACGTGCTGACTGCATGCCTCTATCTGTGAGCCCATCGGTAAGTAGTTTGGCCTCATCCATGGCTTTTTGTTGAACGAATCGGTTTGGCCGGTCATCAGCAAGCCTCACCGATCTGCGGTATTGGAGGCCGATGGTTGGTCGTTCCGTGCTTGAATTCTGCCTTCTCAATCCTCACGTTTTTCAGCAGAAAATTCAGTGTACCCGTCCCCGTACATTTCGAGCTGGAAGTCAAGGGAACCGTCGGTTGAAAACGCATCACCGCCTTGGACATCTGCTGTCATCGTCAAGGTCCAAATGCCGTTGTGGAGGTTGGGGAATTCGATCATTCCAACGAAGCTTTTGTTGGTTGGTGCATACTCGTCCCGGGGCAGGTAGAAGTCGGCATAACTCGAGTCATAGTAGCCCATTCCGTCGCATGTAAGGGAACCAGAGAGCACCATGTCTCCAGTGTTCACGCCTTCGGGAGGCGAAACCGTGAATTGAACGCTGTCGTCAGAATCCGAAAGGAGAGCTGTTTCGCCTTCAAAGCACACAAGGATGTATTCGAACGAGGTCGCATTCCCGAGTCGCTCGGCCCCAAGATCAATCGTGAACCCCATGGTTTGGCCGTCATTCAACGAGCCAGAATTCTGGGCCATGTCGGAGGTTCTTTGGTAAGAAAGATCCCATTGATACAACGCTTGCGGTGCTGAGGAAGCTCCATCGCCAAGGGCGGAGGGTGGGAATGAACCAAGACCAGAGATCAGCAAGACGCCGACCAGCGTCGCCACAACGGGTTTGGCTCCCCAATGTTCTCGGGTAAACAACAGCATTTCGGTCTCTTCTTTGTGCAGGCGATCCATTGCCCTTGGCACACCCAATGAACAGATCAAACCGAGGCACAACCAAGGAAGAATGGATGTGGCCCAAAAGCCCCATGAAGGCCCCCACTCCATTTGGGCGTAGGTTGCGGTGAATTGATTCCCTTCATTGTTAAAATCTTGATTAAAACTTTCTCCGGCAAACAAATCCTCCGTCCCGAGGTGAACAAATGTGTCGTTGAGCAACGGGGACATGGAAAGAAGGTCATCTTCTGCAGCTCGGGTCATTGACTTCTCAAAGTCAGCCGTGGCGCTAAACGTCATCACGAAAACAAGGGCGGCGGTGAACATCAAGCCGAGCTGGGTCTTGTCCAATTCCAACCGTTTTTGAGCCTCAGGCACCCACCTCGCAATCCCCCATCCTCCCAGAAGCACACCTGTCATGATCAACGGCCATTGCAGTTCAAGCAGAACAGGGGCTATGTTGCCCAATTCGAACCTCTCACCGTATCCTGAAAGGTCCCCTTCTACTTGTCCTTCCTCGGTGAGATAGAGCCCAGTATCGTTGGAAAAATGAACGTAGAAGGGACTCATCGTCCACCCGATCTCGTGGGTTGAATTGGTGTAGTTTTCACCCACATTCTCATTTTTCACCCAGGTCTGATCAACACTGTACCAAGGTGCAACCATCGCCAAGACAACGGCGAAAGCAATCGCTCCTAACCAAACATGGGTGCGTTCGGCTGTCACCCATTCAGGGAGGGTGTCGTCCGCCCACACTGGACGTTCTTCGGTGTCGAACTTTGAACTGAGCGTTGATAGGCCAGCAAAACCTCCAACGGCCGCCATCAGCATCCCGAGGATGGCGAACCAATACAACCAACTTGGCCCCCACTCAACGGTGAAGATGGTGCTTTCTGACTGTTCGATGACAATCTCGCCCCATGCACCTTCATTGATGGAAGTCGTGCCTTCATCGGGGTCATCATAAAACGGCTCAAGCGTTGTTTCAATGCTCTCTCCGTATCCGGTTTGAATGTCCTTAGCCAGCAGAAAAAAGAGAACCGCCAACACGGCCATGGTGGCTCCCGAAATTGACCGTCGAGTGATGTTGGGATGCACATCCAATTCTCGCCCACGAGAGGTGAAACCCACAATGCTCAGCAAAAGGACAACGGTCGTGATGGTGCTCAAACGATTCCCAACGTTTTCCGCAACATCTTCGATATCCTCAATGAAACTGTAGTCGTCATAGGTGAGGGATTCGGTTGTTGTCCCTCCGAATGGGGCATACGTCTCGCTCAAAACGATGTCGTATTCTTCAACGCTCACGAGATGTGCGTAAAACGACACCTCGCCTCTTTCCTCGGTGAAATACTCCTCAGAATCGTCGGAAACAAGGGTTCTGTCGTCAAAGGATGCAAACGGTGCGAATTGCATGGCACCCACAAGAACCAAAAGCATGATTGGGATGAAAAACGAGGCTTTTTTGCGAAACGGCAAAGCGACTTCCATCACGTTCATCCTGTGCAATTTACGATATCCGGCATAAGTTTTTTTCCAACGGTCCAGTTTCCTCTTTCTTAAATCGGCCGATTGGGTTTTGAACAGCCGCCGTTCACCTTGAACCATGACCGTCTGGACACCCACCGATATCGTCGGCCCGGACGGCGAGGACTGGCGCGTACCGGTTTCAGAACTCGAAGCCCGTCAGCGGCGTCTTGGTGAACTGTTGGCTGAAGCCGGCCATTCGGGGGCATTGATTCAGCATCCCATCGACCTCTACTACTACGGAGGAGGTCGGCAAGATGGCTCCCTGTTCGTGCCTGCCAAGGGCGCAGGCGGGAGCGAGGAAGCAGGTGGCGATGGGCCAGTAGCGTTTGTTCGTCGCTCGCTTAAGCGAGCCACATGGGAAGCTGGCGGCGACGATTCCCCTCACCGCGTTGTGCCGTTTCCACGCCTGTCGATCTTTGCAGACGAATTGAACAAAGCGGGCGTTACCGGAGCACCGGGGCTCCAGTTTGGAGAATCCCCGGGAACGTTCTCATCCCGCTTTGCAACAGCTCTTTCTTCACTTGGGGAGGCGCCGGACATCACGGGTGTGGTCCATTCCCAACGTGAAACCAAATCCAATTGGGAACTGGAACAAATGGAGATCGCAGCCTCCATCCAAATCCGAATGTTCGAGGCCGTTCACGCCGTTGGAGGCGAAGGCGTCAGCGAACTTGACATGGTGGCAGCGGCCGAAGCCGTTAGCCGAAGCGAGGGGTTCGCCGGGAACGTCCAAATGCGCCGATATCCGCTCCAATGCGACCGAGGCGTCATCGTGGCAGGGCGAGCCGGAGGTATTCCATCGTTCTTTGATTCTGCAGTGGGCGGCACAGGAGCTCANCCGTTGTCGGGCATGGGGTCAGGTTTCACCAAAGTCAAGCGAGGCGAGCCGGTTTTGGTGGATTTGGTCCACGCTCATCGCGGTTACATGGTTGACGCCACGCGGATGTACGTTGCGGGACGACTCAACGAAGAGTGGAATCAGCGCCTTGAGGACATGCTGGCAGTAAAGGACACCGTGGTCGATGTTCTCGATCAGGGCAAGCTGTGTTCCGAGGCCTGGTCCGAAGCAGCGGCGCTTGCGGAGGAGTTGGGCTATGTTGACCACTTGATGGGCCAAGCCCCCGACCAAAGCCGCTTTTTGGGACATTCAATCGGGTTGCAACTCGATGAATCGCCGGTCGTTGCCCATGGATTTGACCGGCCTCTCGAGGTTGGCGGCACCATGGCGATTGAGCCTAAGGTGGTCTACGCCGAAGGCAGCGTGGGTACCGAAGATACTTGGGTGCGCGACGAGGAAGGGATGCGACCCATCACGGCCGATGGGGCCGTGGCTTGGACAATGGAGTGGTGATGATGACGCAAGAACAACCGGTGAGCGAGGACGACAAGTGCACGAAAACCGAGGGTTGGGACCACGACGACACCGGCAAGCGTATCGAGAAACGCGTGACGCCAAACGGCACTTACTACAACGAACTCATCGTGAACGTGTTTTGTCAGGTCTGTGGCGCTGAATTCATCGGCCCTTCCCGTGAAGCGGGTGGGTTCATTGGGGGTCATGAATGCCTCCATGCGTGGGAATTCGGTCAGGCCATGTCACGGGATGACGGCCTTACAGAGTGAGCGTTGAGCACCACATCATTCAAAGACGGCAGGAGGCCGTGCAACGGCATGGTCGCCAAGCCCTACTCACCCAGTCACATCGCTGCTGTAGCCGCCCATTACACCACCATGCGTCTTTCAGGCGATGTCAAGTCACGTTTGGTGGAATTGCTGTGTGAAGAGTTGGACCGTCAAGTCCCTCGAATGGAGCAGGACACCCTCGCCCAAGATCCCGAACGCAAAACACTCGACGACCCGTCTCGTGCTCGCCTGAACTACAACCGCACACGCGAACTGATGATCGACCGCATCGACGCCATCGATTCCGTGGGTTCCGCAGCGGTTCAAGCAGGAATTGAGCATCTTGAATCCCATCTTTCAGTGCTTCTGCGTCACGCTTCTGAGGCTGCAGAACGCGACCGTGTGTCCACCATCAAACCCCGGCATCTGGACCGAGCCGTCCTCAACATCAAGGCCCCCGAAGGAGAGGAAGGCGCTGAGCCATCGGTCGTTCACGAGGACGGAACCAACGAATTTGTGGCGAGCCAAACCGGCGGCTTGATCACGCCCACAGCGCTGTTGTCAATGGCGAGAAGCATTGCGCGCATGACCGTGACGAAGGACGCTCTTGACGAGTTGTTGGACCTCTATGCCGAGGTCTTTGAGGACTTGGAATCGGACATCAGAGAGCATTCCCAACTGGGCAGCAACCCCTTGCACTTCATCGAGACCATCAACAAAATGAGAGGCATGATGACGCTGGGCTGGATGAGAACTCGCCTCACCCGGTCAGCGGAGATTGCCAAGGAGCGTGGCTCGAAAACCATCGAACTGCAAGATGTCGTGAACCTTGCCTCTTACGCTTGAGGTGATGGGTTGCACGTCGAGGGTTGGGCGGATACGGGATGGCCCGTGCTGCAACGCTCTTCACCGACCCTACTGGTGCTGGGCCGACCCACTTGCGACGATTGTCAGCGATGGCATGCAGCCCTAAGCCAATGGCAAACCGAGGTGGCCGGCGTTCGAATCGTGGAACTCAATCTTCGTTCCCCCGAAGGCGAGCTCTTCAAAGCCGCTCAACCATGGACGCAGCACATCGATTGGGTGCCCTACAACCTGCTCTACGTCAACGGAGAAACCGTTGCGGAATGGTCGGGAGAATCGCTTGACGTCCTCGAGGAAGCCCTCGTTTCGAGGGCGTGAGGGCATGTGGGGCTCCATCCTCTTGTCGGCTGTGTTGGCGGGCGTTGTTGCCACGGCGGTAACGGTCGCCATCGAACGATGGGGCGGACTCATCGGGGGATTGTTGGGAACCGCCCCCTCGACCATCGTGCCGGCTGCTGTTGGCATGTACGCAACAGGTGGAGAAGCCGACACGATCGCCAGTTTGTCCATCGTGCCCTTTGGCATGATGCTGAACGCTCTTTTCTTGGGCGTGTGGATGGTGATGCCTTCGCTGTTGAGCAACCGTCGTTCGGCGTTGTGGGTGACCACCCTCACCGCCTTGTTGGTCTGGGCGTTGCTGGGTGCCGCTGTGCTGGGTGTCATGGACACATGGCTGCAACCTTCTCTGACGGAAGCAGAGGTTGCCCTCATGGGGCTTGCATGCATGGTGCTGGTGTCGGTGGCGTTCAACCTCCGTCCCGTCGAAGCCCCGAAGGGAACGAACGCAGTACGGCGTTCTGTTCTCATCGCACGAGGCAGCATGGCCGCCATTGCTATTGGCGTGGCGGTGTGGTGTTCCAGCCTCGGCTATCCTTTGCTGGCCGGTTTGGCCAGCGTGTTCCCAGCCATTTTCCTGACGAGCATGGTGGCGTTGTGGCTGGCCCAGGGGGCTACGGTGCCTCGTGGAGCAGCAGGTCCGATGATGTTGGGAGGGGCCAGCGTGGCGGTTTATGCCAACGTGGCCATGTGGTCGTTGCCAGCCTATGGAATGGTGTGGGGCAGCGTCGTGGCCTGGCTGATTTCGGTCGTTGGCTGGTCTTGCCCTGCCTTTGTGGTGTTAAAGCGACGGCATGACCGGGCCGGTCTCAGCGGTTGATCGCTCGCGTCCAACGAGGGGCTCCGGGAACATCGACCACCTCAATGTGGACGAAACTGGCGCCTTTGATTGAACTCAAGTGCCGTCGGAGCGCCTCCAAATCCAGCAAGCAGCAGGGGCAATGTGGGCGCAGAGGCTTAACGGTGAGGGAAATTTCTCCGTCACCTTTGATTTCGAGCACCTGAACGGTGTCCAATTCGGGGTACGGTCGTTGGTCGTGTGGGTCTTTCCATCCCTTGAGTGCACGAGCCACTCGCCGTTCAAACGCCGAGTGTTTCCGCCCCATGGTCACCCATGCCGTCGGTGATACACCAACTTGTCCCTTCGGTCAGACGCGCCTTGTTCATGCAGCATCGGTGTCGAGTGGCCCGGCCACCAAGTCCTCGGCCTCGTCAAGGGTTAACTCAGCAATTCGTCCCTCAACTTCGCTCAATTCCTGCTGGCACCGGCCAAGCAACGCCGTGCCTTCTTCGAACAAGGCCATGGTCTGCTCGAGGTTTTTCCCACCCCGTTCAAGCTGGCCCACGATTTGTTCCAAACGGTGCATTGCTTCATCGTACGTTGCGGTCTCTTCGCTCATTCAAGGTCCTCCTTCAAATCCACTCGCTGCACATCGGCTTGAGCCGATCCGTCAGCGAATTGGAAGGTGATGCCTTGTCCAATGGACAAGGAGCCGGCCGAGGTGACCACCTCGCCGGACGGGTGCTGAGCCATGACGTAACCACGCTCCAACACGCGCTGCGGATGGGCCATGCTGAGGGCGTTTCGATACCCCTCAAGCCGTTGATGTTGGACCGACAAGGTGCGCGCAACATGGCGATGCATGGCGTGCTTCATTCGCTCCAACCGGGTTGATGCAGCGTTGAGGCCACGACTGGGGGCCTGTTTGAGTTGCGTCTTGAGCAGGTTCACCCGCTGCCGTTGGTCGTGCAAAGTGCGCTGCATGGCGGCTTGCAAACGCAGGTGACTGTCGTCCAACAACATCAGCACGCCGTGTCGGTCTGGAACCAACCGTTCCACGGCGTTCGAAGGGGTCGAAGCCCTCACATCGGCCACGAGGTCGGTCACCAACATGTCTTGTTCATGGCCAATTGCCGAGACGATGGGCACCGGACTCACCATCACGGCGCGAACCACGGGCTCGAGATTGAACGCCCAGAGGTCTTCTGCAGAACCACCGCCACGAGCGAGGATCACCGCATCCACGGGTGGTAGGTTGAGTCGAAGAGCTGTATCGGGGTCTGCTAAACGACGCGAAACGGCCAACCCGCGCACGATGGAGCGGGCGGCATGCTCGCCTTGCACGAGCACCCCGATGACGGTTGTTCGCAAGCCCGGCCATCTGTTTTGGATGAGTCGCTTCATGTCCGAGAGGGCAGCGGAGTTTGCACCGGTCACGATGGCCACGTGTTTTGGGAGGGCTGGGAGCGAGCGGCGATGGGCATCGAGGGCACCTTCCTCGCGCAGGGCTTCGATGAGTTCTCGTTTGATGCGTTCAAGTTCTCCAACGGATTTTACCGGTTGAATTCGCACGACGACGAGTTGCAAGTTGCCACGTTTGGGCCATAAATCCAGACTTGCGATAACGATGACCTGACTCCCCTCCTTGATGCTCGAATCCACCGTGAGTCGGGCATTGCGCCAAATCACGCAGTTCATCTGCCCTTCGTCGTCTCGCAACGTGAAGTAGACGTTGCCGTTGTGGACCTTCCATTGGGACACCTCCCCTACCAACGCTTGGTGCTGGAACATGGGGTCCTGTTTGACCGTCCGTTGAACGAACTGGACGAATTGACCGATGGGAAGCGGCCCTGTCGTGGTCTCCAACCCGCCGGTCGCCATGCTCTCAACTCGCGTCAAGGGTTCATGAATCATCGGTTATGCAACGCCGGTGATGATGGTGGCCCACAAGCCAAGACCACCCGTGCGAACTCGGTCAAGTTGAAACGGTCTTCAGATGTACGCTCAAACGTCGGCGTTTTCACCATCGGTTTTGGTTTCGCTGCGGTGTTCAACCTCACGAGACGCCGAAAAGCAAGAGGCTGCAAGACCGAGAGAGGCCAGCAAACCCGCGACGATCATGTACCGGTCCTGTTCGATTTGGTAGCATTGCTCGTACCGGTAGCCCATACCCCAATCCGAGCAATACTCCGCCAGGGTTTCGGTCTCGTAGACATCGATTTCCTTGACGTAGTAGGTGTTGATGTTGGAGGCCAAGGCTGCGATCAAGACAGCCGAGCAAACGAGGAACAGAACGCCTGCCACCTTCCATGCATTGACCATGGGCCCATCCTCGAGACCGCAGTACATGTGTCTTCGTGTGGCCCTTGCAGATGAGCCTCATTCAAGCGGAGGGTCTTCCCGTGGCGTTGCCTTCTGAGATTTGTTCATTCGAATCCGGTGGGCTTGCCTGGTTTCCACTTCCTCAATTTTGTGACGAATTTTTCGCCGAAGAAACATGACAACAATGATCACCGCAACGATGTCAACCACAAGGATGAGCCAATCCGAAGCGTCCCATGAAGCGAACAAGGGCTCACCTCAGATGGGGGGGCGCACGTCGATGTCCACGTCGCCACGCGGGCGGCCAATGCAACCCAAACGGGCGCCTTCCTCCACGAGAAAATCGTCGAGCCCCGGTGGCAACTCATCGGGCAGTGGCACTTCACCAAGGATCAAACTCACCATGCAGGTTCCACAAGTCCCCGATGTGCAGTTGGTGGGAAGAGAAAGCCCGCACGCTTCAGCGTGGTCCACGATGGTCTCGCCGGGGTTGACCGCACATTGACCGAGCAAGACGGCTCCTCGTAGAAACCGAATCACAGGGGCTGGAGGCGTCGCATTGTTTGGTTTGCGATCGTCCAAGAGAACTCCAGCCGCACCCTTTGACATGGTGATGCCTCATCGACCTTTCTCACGGGTCCAACGACCGGTTTGTTTGTTGAAGAACAGCCCTGCTTTCTTCATCCACTTGTTGAATTTCGTTGCTCCAGCACCGGTTCGCAGGATGAAGTCCTCGCGATCTTCTTGGGCTTGGATGTAGTTCTTGGCACCCAAGGTTTGGTCGATCCAATCGTTGATGTCCATCAAACCGCCGGCCACGACGCTTTCCTCGACAACCTTGGTCATCTCGTCCGCGGTAGCACCGGTTTGTTCCAAATCCCGACGGATGAGGTCGTTGACGGAAGTGAAATCCATGGTGGCTGGTTTGGGCGGGACGGGGTTGCGGGGTGCTGCATCGGTGTCGATGATGACACGCCCGTCTCCGTCGAGTTTTGACTCGACCTTGATGGTGAGTTGTGGGGTGAAACTTGTTTCGCACTCCCAGCAAATGAACGCCCATGAATTGGGTTGGTCAAGGTCTCGGGATTGACGTGGGTCAAGTTCTTCCTTGCATCCAGGGCACGCATGGAAAATCATTCCGGGGACGTGGAGTCGACGGAAATCAACGATGTCTTGGGGGGTGCCTTCCAGTTCCAACATTTCGTGGTCACGAGCGGCTTCAAGACCACGGGTTTCCAGTTGGTCACGAATCTTGACCTTCTGGTCGTCCTTGCCTTCGTCGTGCAGGTTGTTTTCCAACTTGACGATCAATTCGACGGTTTTCCCAAGCCGGTTCATGATGAGTTTCTGGGCGCGAAACGCCTCGACCTTGGCAATTTTCAATCGCTCTTTTTGCTCGGCAAGCTCGGTCAAAACGTCCTTTTGCTTGCGTTGAAACTTGATTTCCTCAATACGGGATTCTTGCTTCCGTTCCGGGGCGAGAACACGGGACAGGAACCGCTCCTTACCGTGCGATTGAGGACCTGCCTTGATGATTTCAATGACACCACGGGCGATTTCCTCTTTGAGACCGTAATTCTCAATGAGCATCTCCTGGTCAATTTTCTTCAAATCACCGATTTTGAGGCCAGCGTCCGCCAATTGGTTGGCAGTTGTGTCGTCGATTCCACGGCGCAACAGCGCAAGGTAAGTGTCCTTCTTCGCCATAGCATCTCCTCCGACAAATCAACGCGAGAGGACGCTCATAAGAAAACCCTCTCCCGCAATCGTTCAAACACATGAGGGGATTTGAAGGTTCATTCCTCTTCATTGTGACCCGTGAACGCCATCCCCAGAGCAACCCAATCGTCAAGTTCGAACATTTCAGGTCGTTCCTCCATGCGTTCGTCGCTCAGCAGGCGGGTGTAGGCGTCGTTCCAGCGTTGAGCATGCCAACCCGGCACGCGCCCGATTCGCTTTGGCGCGCGCTTGAGGGTGGTTCGCAATTTTTTTCGGCGTTGGGCAAACGCTTGCTGAATCATCATGACGAGCAAACGTCGATCGCACGGCCACGCCTCTTCGTGAGGTTCGAGTTTGAGCAACCTCGAATGGACCTTTGGCATGGGTGAAAAAGCGTGTGGTGGTACGCGAATCCCCATGTCTGCATCAAAATCAAGAGCGACGACCATGCCAAGGGAACCCACGTCGCTCTCGTATTCCATCACGACCCGTTCTGCAAATTCTTCCTGAACGAGCATGACAGCGGTTTCGAACGGCTCGCTGTGCGGATGACGGTGGGCTTTGGTGATGCGGTCGATGAGGGGGGATGAGATTTGGTAGGGGATGTTGGCCACCAGTTTGGTGACATCGCTCGGCCATTGTACGGTGAGAGCGTCGCCTTCAAGCAAGGTGAGTTGACCTTCGTCAAGGGCGGTTTTGAACACGTGACGCAGATGCCAGCACGCCCCCTCATCAAGTTCAATGGCGGTGACCTTGCATCCGGTTTTGAGCAGGACTTCGGTCAGCACGCCCGGTCCCGGCCCTACTTCGAGGACGTGGTCGTCTGACGATACTTCGGCCCACTCAACGGTGGATGCCAGCACTTCATCGAGGACCAAATAGTGCTGTCCGAGGGACTTGTCTGGCGGTTGAAGGGCACGGAGCATATCGACCAAGCGTCGGGCTTGGTTCATGCATCCACCGGCAAAAGGAGTTCAGTCAAACGAGGTTGGAGGTCCTTGTCTTCCAGTTCTTCCATGAAGCGACGGGCCAACAAATCAACACCGTTGATCCGGCACAACGCATTGAGTTCGTCAATGGAAGCGAACACCCCGACCGTTTCTCGGGCCTTGACCATGGTCTTGGCTTTCTTTGAACCCACATCGGGCAAGAGTTCGAACGAGTGTTGTTTGAGGGAGAGCGGGCCGGCTCGGTTGTAGAACGCGTCAACGAAGTGCTGGGCATGGTCTTCGATGAAGAGTTGAACCAC
The DNA here is from genome assembly GCA_003602475.1 of Candidatus Poseidoniales archaeon. Lineage (GTDB taxonomy): Archaea > Thermoplasmatota > Poseidoniia > Poseidoniales > Poseidoniaceae > Poseidonia. The sequence goes on from QQSC01000015.1 coordinate 124,306, forward strand.
CAACGGCAGGTCGTTGCGAGCCATGTTGGACATCCGGTCCAAATGGGCCATGCCGATGAAGTGCTGCACTTCAGGGCGAGCCTCTTTGTCGGTGCCGATGTTCACTCGCTGGTTGGGCATCATCATGTTGACGTCTTGCTTGATTTTGGCCCGTACGAACACCAAGGTCTTCTCGGCCATCACCGTGGCGATGCTTCCCTTGGTGTCGTGTTCGATGATGCGACCCCAAGTTTCCCCCTTGAGCGCCTCTGGGCGTTGAGGAATGGGTCGTCGTTGTTGTCCCCGACCGCCCTGGCGACCACCTTGTCGTCCGCCCTGGCGACCGCCTTGTTGACGGCGTTCTCCGCCACCACCGCTTCGTTGGGTGCTGGGGTCGGGTTTGGGTTGTGGTTTGGGCACTTCGGTTCGTCCCATGGTTGGCCGGCTCATCTTGTATGATGACGGGGCGGGCGTGGATTTCTTTTTCGGGCCGGAGGGCACGTTCACTTGGCGCTTACGCCGAGGGTCGGTCATGGTTTCACCTCAGAAAGAGTTCACTCAACGCCAATGACTTGGCGTACGATGTCAAGCACGGCGGTCACTTCACTGTCGTCAATGACAATGCGCTTGGAACTGAAGACGGCCACGACGTCCTTGGGGGCCATGGGCATCAATTCAGCCAGCTTGGCTGCGAGGTCTGGGTGCTTGGCCAGGGTCTCAACACCAAGCAGGTTCTTGCGGAGTTCTTCGAACGTTTCAGAGTTCGTGGAATATCCGGTGCGTGCTTCGCTGGCGGCCCATTCAGCGTGTTGAAGGGCCCACTTCTGTTCGTATTTGAGGGCGCCACGACGCTCTTGTGCGTCGTAAAGCATCTCACGGACGGTTGCGAAATCGAGGAATCTGTCTTCTTCTGTCATGTGGATCACTCCAAGGGGCGGAGGTGTTCAGGACGGGCGATGACCGTCTTTTGCATGTTGCCGTCTTTGACAGCAACAATCCAAGCCACGCCTTGGCGCTTCTGGATGAATCCGGTACGGCCGTGGAATCGGCGGTGAGGCATGCCCATTTGTTGGCCGCCGTCAAGGACGATGGCCACGCGGTCGCCTTCGGTGTAGTCGTGCATGACGCGAGCGATGTTGAGTCGGCTTCGGTCGTTCTTTCGTCGTCGCAGGATGCTTCGGGTGCCCACTCGCTGGCCCTTGGAACGCTTCATCTTCTTCGCCTCAGTTGCCCGAAATCAGCGCATGCGCATCATCGGAGCATGTTGGCGACCCACCTTCCCCATATAAGCACCGCGACCGCAGCGTTGTGCTGACAAGAGCGGATGGTCCTCAGTCAGCGTGAATGTCACCGACATCGAGCCACACGACGTTGCACTTGGCTCGGATCAAGGACGCCACGGACGGTTGCGTTCGCCCGCTGTCACCGTGAACGGTTTCCTTGACGTAAGTGCCCGATTCGCAACGGAGGGTGAACTCAATTTCCCGCTGCCCGTTCTCGTTGACCTCAATGCTGGGTGTGTGAGACTCGAACACGGTACGCTTGCGAATAAGGTCGGCTCTTCGATGGCTGACCCGTTCGGGGGTCCGCTGGGCCAACTTCACGCCCTTGAGGCCCTTAATCACCTCAATGATGCGTTCATCGGTGGGCAGTTCAAAGGTTTCTGGGGCGGGTGGCAAGGCCTCCTGCAGCCGTTCGATAAGCACGGGTTTTGTGCCCGATGTGGGCAGACTGTGCTCGGTGCACAACGCCACCAACTCCGCTTTCTTCATCTTCAGCAGCACCTCATCGGCCGGGCGCGTTGGCGGGGTTTCAATGGGAGCTTCCAACGGTTTGGTGCGGTCGGACCCTTTGTCGCCACGACGCTGCCGTCGACGCTTTTTGTTGCGGCCTTTTCCACCGCCGTCGGTAAGGTCCACGGGCGCGGTTAGAACGGCCAATTCGGATTCATTCATCGGTTCAAGCGTGAACCGAATGGTGTAGGATTTTTCTGCAGGCGTGTCCTTGATTCGCACCACTTCCTTTCGGGTCGATGGCCGCAGGGAGGACACTTCCACCGAGCCACCAGCATGTTTGTTGATGATCTCGGTCAGTTTGGCAGCGCTGAACGCTCGCTTAATCGGTTCTTTGATCTCCATCACGAAGGGGCGACCTCGGCCCATGCACCTCACATCGATGTCTTCTCGACCCATGCCGTGGAAGGCGTGATCTTTGCCGTTGAGGGCGTTGAGCATTGGGTCCCCGATGAGGTCCTGAACACTCCGTTCGTACTGCAATCCGGTTTGTCCGCAGCGTTCGCATCCTCGGCCCTTGCAGGCTCGACACGGCCATCGTGTCTGGGGTATGCCTCGCTCCAGTTTGCGGTAACGGCCGTAGACATAGACGGCTCGGATGTCCAGTTCTACCGTCAGGGTCAGCACGTCGATCAAGGCGAGCACATCGGGCTTTTCGCTCACCATGTTCACACCGTCAAGGCGGTCGCTGAGGTTTCGTGCGATGCCGTTGACCAAGGAGGACTTCAGCGGGTCGCTACCCCCCGCTCCGAATCGCTTCCGCAATTCTTCTTCTCCCTCGGTTTGGTCCTTTGGAAAACGAGCCCCAAGTTGGAGCCGACCGACTTCGTACGGTTGAATGGCGTCGTAGATGATGTCGGCAAGAAGGTCCACTTCTTCGAACAAATTCTCGCAAAACGGGCACAGCGGTTCATGTTCTCGAGCACTGCTCAAATGAGCGTCTCGGTCCAGAACGAGTTGACGGACATCGCTGCCGGCCTCTTCCAACAGTTGTCCATAATGCCGCTTTCCGCCGACTCGGCCAAGACAAGCGTCGCAGGTGCCGATTCGGACGAGGTGTTTGTGGCCGGCGGGCGAGGGGGCTCGTGGAATTTCTTCCATGTGAGTGCCCAACTGGTCGACCGCTTCCATTTCGCCGTTGGCGTCCTCGTTTTGTTCGGGGACCTCTGTGGTTTCCTCAACATCGTCCCAAAGGGAATAATTCGTTTCTCCGAAACCGGCGTTGGCGTACGCCATCCAGTCTTCATCGCCATCTTCGCTGTCGTCGGCCTTGTCGGGTTCGTTGCCTGTCATGATGCCACCACCTTCCCGGGGTCAACCCCAAAGACGGCACGTTGACCGCAGGCTCAATCCTTGATGAAGTCACCGATTGTTGAGGCGGTTGTTCGTTCCATGACCGACGCAAAACATCCGAACGGTCCCTGCACAACACAACCGTGAATCATTCGGTGGAGATTGCCAATTCGTTGGAGTCTGGCGAAACAGATTCGTCGGGAGCCGCTCGGTGAATGAGGCCGAGGGCAGCGGTGGTCAGCACAAGACTGGCGAACAGGGAGAGGGCGATCATGGCGGCGGAAAACACACCGAAATTGGCGAACAGACCCATCGGTGAGAGGGCGATGACGAGGAACCCGGCGATGTCGGATGTGGCCGAACCCAAGAGGGCCAAGCCGCATGCACCGCCAACGGCGACGAGGGCTTCCTCGTGGGTGAATCCCTTGTCCCGGTCTTCCCGATAGCGTTCCGTGACGTGAATGCAATAATCGATGCCAACCCCCAGCGAGATGGTGGCGATGGTGACGGTAACGATGTTGAGAGAGGCTCCGGCCACATACATCAAGCCGTAGAGCCAAACCACAACCAACAGGATGGGCACAAACGTGACGGCTGCCTGTTTGGTGGATCGGAAGCCAACGCTCAGGGAAATGAAGACGAACAGAGAGCCCAAAACCAGCGAGGATTGCATTTCGTCCTGCATGGCTGTGGCGGCCGTGAATCGGGTGATGGGTCGGCCGGTCAGCATGACCCAGGTGAGCGGCTTGTCGTCCTCTTTCTCCCCAGGCTCTTCGTACGTCCCGCTGGAGAGGTTGGTGAACACTTCCAAATCCCGCCAAATCTCGGCTACTCCCCCGGTCATGCCGGGGAAATCTTCCGGTTGGGTCATGCCAAAGCGGATTTGCATCATGTTGTATGCAGCGGGTTCACCGTTGACATCCAGCCAAGGGCTCTGAGGGTCGAGTTCGACAACGGGCATGATGTAAAGCTGGACGATGCTGGCGGGAATGTCGGGGATGGGGCCGACACCGGGGACGCCGTGGATTGACAAAAAGCCGTAAAAGAACGCCAGGCAGTCTCGGTCCGAGGTGTCCATCAGCGGTCCACTGCCGGCCAAACTGCAGTTCATTCCGTGCCCGTCCACCTCTGGTTGCCATCCTGCCGCTTCGAAGGGCGTGCTGTTGAGCACGAGGCTCCCTTGAGCCGCAAACACCATTTCGTCCAGAGCCAGAATATCGATGGTGCCGTCGGGTTGCCGGGTGATCTTGTCGGGGACGCCTTCGGGAAGCGCATCCAATTCCTGTCGGAACACGTCGATGGCAGCATAGACTCTTGGGTCAAGCACATCCCCGAGGATGAGAAGGTTGGCAGGTTCGCCTTCGTCAGCAAATCGGGTGGAGATCTCATCCACACCTATGGCAAAATCCGACGACTCATCGAGGAAATCTTCGATGGCAAAGTCGCCTTCGAGTTGCGCCATGCCCCATGCGGACGGGACGGTGAACAACAAGGCTACGAACGTGATGAGCATGGCGTTGCGGCGCTGTCCAGAGGCCTTGGTGACGCCTTTGAGCCAGGATGGATTGACGAGGGATTTGATTTCGCCATCCGCCTTTTTCTTGGCCCTGCTGTCCAGCCAGTCGTCCATGCTGACGCGCAACAACGGCGCCCAAATTCCGGTGAGGGCGAACGCAGCGAAAATTCCGAACGCCGCCTCAACTCCGAACGAGCGAAGGGCTGCGATGTCGCTGAACAGGTTGGCAGCAAAGGCAGATACGGTTGTGATGGAGGTGAGGGTGATGGCACGGCCAACCCGAGAGAGGGTGATGGACCCCGCTTCGTGCGAGGTCTTGCCCTGAGCGCGTTCTTCCTTGTACCTGTGCAGCGCATGCAGCGAATCGTCGATGCCGAGCGCCAGGACCAAGATTGGTAACAAGTTGGAGAATTGAGAGCGGGCAATGATGCTGATGCCCATGAATCCGGTGAGGTTTGAAAAGTGGCCAATCAAGCCCTGCATCCACAACAAGGCCCCGCCGAGGGCGATGCCAACAATGGCCACATCGGACCATCGTCGTAGACTCACGTAGAGCAAGGCTGTCATGGCCAAGCCCATCAACACGATGAGACCCGCACTGGATTGGAGTTCCCGATTGACCTCAACGTTCACGCCCTGACCCAACAACAAGGTGACGGTGGTTCGGTCGTTGGACCGCAAATGCCCTTCGAGGTCCATGTAGGTCCATTCGGTAGCGCATCCTGCTCCGTCGGCTTGGAGCTCTTGGCACGATTCGGAGGTGTATTGCGGCGGATGGAGCAAGAGATGGCCGTTGTCAAGCCGGTAACCACCAACCCGAAACCCTTCGTCAGTAAACTGAACTTTTGTTTCTTGATGGGCTTCCTTCCACACCATTTCCCATCCCATTTCGGTGAGAGCGGTTCGGTCCAATTGGACCAACAGCCATGTTGAGGATCCTGTCCAGCGTCCACGCCCCCACAACGCATCTTCCCATGTCCCGTTGGAGGTCAAGCGACCGTAAATGGGCCCTTCTTGATGGGCGGTGTAGTCGGCCCGGAATCCTCGGTCAAGGGAGATCCAGCGCAGAAAATTGTTGTCCGAGGCGTCCGCCATGCGAGAAGCCGCCATGTCGATGTGCGCTTGCGTGACGTTTTGGTCGTCAAAGTTCAGGCAATCCAACGGGAAACAATCCGTCCAATTGGTCGGCGGGTCGGTGACAACACCCTGAGCCGTCAAGCCGGGTTGGGTCAGAATTGAGGTGTTGTTCATGAAGCCACGGAAGTGGTCCGAAAGCGAGATGGCGCCGTTGGATTGATGTCCCGTCACATCGTTGACAAGCGGCTTGAGGGCGGGTGCGAGGGCGTGCTGAGTCACCAATTCCAGTTTTTGGTCGATTTCTCGCAGCACGGTGAGGTTGAGAATGCCCCCCGTAGGAGCGTCAATCCCAGTCCACGGTTCACCGGCCGGCAACATGTCCGAGGGGGGAACAAGCGCTGCGTAATCGGGAGCACCGTCTGCCATTCGGGGAACTGGCTCCCATTCGTCAAGTGGTGGAACCGTGTCAGGGTCGCGAACGGTGACCAGAAAACCGAGGATGATTTCGGCATTGGGGAATTCACCGTCAACAATTGATTGCGCCGTGAGTTCGGGCGATTCCATTTCATAGGATTCCATGTCGATGGGTTGCAGGGCGGTCAGGGCCCCGGGGATCATCAGAACCGTGAGCAAAAACACCGCTATATGGGCACCGCGCCGCCGCGGAAGGAGCCATTCAGCCATGCGGTGAAAGCGCTCGCTCATGTCCAAAGACGGGTGCGGTCGCCTTTTCAATGGATGTATTTCGATGGCTATGAACGAAGGGGCGGTGCATCGCAAACCACCCCCTTCTCAAAACGAACGACTTAACAAGAGGTGGTGAAAGGGCGTCCCAGCAGTGGAAGCCCATGAGCACCCTTGACGATTTCATCGACCAAGTGAACAACTTGGACCCCATCATGCAGTGGGGCGTAGGTCTGCTGAGCACCCTCCTCGTCCTCGCTATCGTTCGTTTTGTGATGAAAAAAGTCGTCTTGGATTTCGTGCGAGCAACGAAGTTCAAGTGGGACGACCATCTCTACCAACCGGTCACACAACGGCTGTACTCGTTCATTGTCTTGGTGGGCATTCAGTTAACGATGTTGTGGGTCTTGAGCGAAGACCACGACTTGAACACAGCCCTCGACCCGCTGTTCAGTTCTGCCTACATACTTTTGACCACGTCATTGGCCAGCGTGGCCATCAAAATCATGATCCCTGTGATCTTGGACAGGTTCACCAACCCTGAAAGCGTCACCGTTTCGGGAAGCAATTCTCTGGTTATTTTCCTCCTTCGATCGTCCGTTTGGTTCGGAGGCCTGTACCTGGCCCTCGCAGTTCTCGGCTTCGAACTGCTTGGTTTGCTGGCTTCCCTGGCGGTCTTCTCGCTCATCATCGGGTTGGCCATGCAGCAAACCTTGGGCAACATTGTGAATTCGTTCATGTTGGCTCTGGACCAACCCTTTGAGGTCGGTGACCGCATTGAGGTCGACGGTCATCTCGGTTCGGTCGTTTCGGTCGGTATCTTGTCCACAAAAATCCTGACGATCGGCGAGAATTTGGTCGTCATTCCCAACAACAACCTCGTCAATTCTACCGTGATCAATCACGCTCGTGGCGGTGGTGGAGGCAAAGGGCGTCGAATTTCCCTGGTGCTTGATGTTGGAGTTGAATACGATGAAGACATCGCCCACGTCAAGTACACGGTTCTTCAGTTGATGCGAGAATGCCCCTATGTTCTCAACGACCCCGAGCCTCGTGTGCTGTTGAATGAACTCGGTGACTTTGCCAAGATCTTTCGCATGTACGGCTGGGTTGAAGATTACGCCGATGAGTTTGTGGCCAAGGATTGGCTCTTCAAGTTCATCGACGAGCGTTTCAAGAAAGAGGGCATTGGCATCCCCTTCCCTACTTCTGTGGAAATCGGAGCCGAGTACAAGGAGACCTACAACAAGCAACGCAAGGCCACCAACGTGCGCCGTGCTCGTTTGCAGATGATCAAGGAAGACAAGGCTCTGGCTCAAGAACGAGCCACCGCAAGGGCGGAAATAGAAGCCATCAACGAACGGCTGGACGACCCCGAACTCGACAAGAGCGAACGTGCTACTCTCGAGGAATCGCTGCGTGAACTCAACCGAGTTCTCAACATGTTTGAGGCCGGGGAAAGCTGACCAAAGCACGTGAGAATTTGCAGGAGCTACCTGTGATTTTCGTCCAACACGAACAGGGCAAGGTTGAGGTACATGACCTATCATGACAGGCCATGACGGACATCGTTCTACGGTACATGCAAACCATCATCAACGCAGAAGACCACACCGCACTTCCGGGGTCATCTTGGTTCAGTTCATTTGAACGGATGGAGTTTTTGACACAAATTCATTCAAAAAATGGGATTTTTTTGCGTTGTCTTGTCAAGGTGACTCACAACCATCCTTCCGCTCTTCAGAACGAATACGATTCGTTCACCATCAACGAAGTGATCGAAAGCACCGACAAAGAATCGGTGGTGGATGCTACCTTCTCAGGCCCCCTCCCCCGTCTGTTTGCATCGTTCAAAGGGATTTGGTGGACTTCACCAACGGTTCTTGAAAAGAACATCTTGCACCTCACGGTTCGAGGTACCGTCGAGGACATCAAGAAGGCCCGTTCTTCCTTGAACGCCCTCTTGGGTTCCCGTTACGTGGTGACCACGCTGACCACCGGACTGAACAATCCGGCGGTCATGAGAACACTTACTGCACGTCAGTCTGAGGTCTTGAGCGCAGCGATGAGATTGGGATACTACTCCAGCCCAAGGCGCTGCACACAACGTAGGGTTGCCGACCATTTGGGTCTCCGGCAAGCGACCGTGAGCGAGCACTTGATGAGCGCCGAATCCAAGGTCATTCATGGCGTCTACAACGATTGAGTTGGTCGGGGGTTGCAGTCCCCTTTTTACACTTCACTTCGTGGCTTTGGCATGGTCGAGGCTCGTGGTTCTTCAACACGAACAATGTTGGCCGCTTGCATGCTCGTATTGGTGGTGGCTCAACCCGGATTTCACGGTTCGTTGAATTCATGGCTTGTCGATGAGCAAACGCTGGAATCAACACCTCCAACCCAAAGGGCATTTGCTTCGGAATCAACCAATTTTACGGCCGACATCGAGGGTGGCGACCTCGCCCTTGACCAGCCAATGGTCGAGGTCATGTTCCGATACAACGCCAGTGCAGTCGGGCAGACAAGCAGCGGTATGTCCTACGTCACCAACGCTTCTTGTTCAGTGTCACCCGCTCTCCCAACCGGTCTTTCGTTCAACGTCACCTCATGCACCATTGGTGGTGCACCCACCGTCCAATCCATCAACACGACCTACGCCGTCACGGTGAACATCAGCAACTCCACGTTTGAAACCACCGTTTGGTTTTCCGTTGCGTCACAAGATACCGATGGCGACGGTGTTTGCGACGGTCCTGTGGCGTCCATAACCGAAACCTGTTCGGCAGGACCTGACGCCTTCCCGCTGGACTCCGCCGCTTACCGCGACACCGATGCGGATGGATTGCCTGATGAACTCACGGGTGACTCCGTCAGTCAGCCACCGCTCATCGAGGACCTTGACGACGATGGCGACACCTGGGGAGACTACGATGAATTCATTTGCGGAACGGACAGCAAGGACCATCTGGTTCAACCCACCGACACGGACGGCGACGGTTCTTGCGATTCCATTGACGAAACTCTTGATCTCCCGTTCACCGTTGCTTACCTAACACAGTACCTCGACCTCAACGTAAACCTGAGCATGACACCTCTCTTGCCCGTCATCAACGGTTCTGGGGAGGTGACCACGTGGGAGTTGGATGGCGAAGTGCCAGACGGGCTCGTGTTTGGTTGGGGCCCAGCTGGGCAGACTGGGAGTGACGGCAGCCTTACCGGCATCCCCTCCAACACGACAGAAGAGGCCGTAACACTGGTCGTTTGGGCCAACAATTCTGTTTACCAACAATCGTTTTCAATGTCCCTCACCGTCTATGAGGACCGTGACAACGACAGCCTCCCTGACGACTTGCCCGTTGGTTATCTTGGCAACTTGACCTTGGACACGGACGACGACAACGACGGCTACAACGACTCGATGGAAACCACGTGCGGATCAGACCCCTATTCCAACCAATCCGATCCGTTTGCCGACCCGATTTCGATTTGCTTGAACCTCGGTGAAGAACCCATGCGAGAAGAAGGCATCAATTGGATTTGGTGCTTCCCAGGTCTGCTGTTGTTGCTCTTGGCCTTGCTTCTTCCGATGATCATCGGACGCAACCGGCTCCTGATGATGATGATGGAGGAACCCGAGCCCGAACAAACGACATCAACTCCGTCGCTTGATTAACGCTGCAGGGACGTGGGCAGTCTTTTTTTATGGGATGAATGGGGGCGAAAACCATGCCTGTCGGGGGTTTATCGTTTCCGTGAATGCTCCTCTGTTCAGCACGGACTGCGACCGCTTTCTCAATGAGCGTGCCCATCCCACCATGAACCGGTCTTTTCTTCATCAGCGGTTCCGCGAAAAACCATCTTCATGGCCTCTTCGTGGCACATGACAGGGTTCAAGAGGGGCAAGCCTCACGGCGGGTCATGGATGATTTGGACAAAGGTGAAATCTACACCGTTCGAGACATGGGGCTCGCAGATGAAGGGGCGCTTTTGGTGGACTGGGCTCGTGCCCGCATGCCAGTTTTGGCGAAACTCAAAGAAGAAGCCGAGCGGACAAAGCCTCTTGCTGGCATGCGTGTGGCCGGATGCCTCCACGTCACCAAGGAAACCGCTGTGTTGATTGAAGCAATTGGTGCGGCTGGTGCAGAAATCTCCTGGTCTGGGTGCAACCCCTTGTCGACCCACGACGGGGTCGCAGCATGGCTGGCCCGCGAGGGATACTCTGTCCACGCTTGGCATGGACAATCAACCGAGGATTTCTACTGGTCCATCGACAAGACGCTTGAATTCAAACCCACCCTCACACTCGACGATGGCGCTGATCTCATCGTTCGAGTCCACGGAGACAAATCTGAATTTGCTGAAGGCGTCATCGGAGGAACTGAAGAAACGACAACGGGCGTCCACCGCTTGCGAGCCATGGCGGCTGCTGGTGACCTTCGCTATCCGGTGATCGCCGTCAACGACGCCGTAACAAAGTGGGACTTTGACAACGTTTACGGAACCGGTCAGTCCACACTGGACGGTATACTTCGTGCCACGAGTGTCCTGCTTGCGGGCAAGACCTTCGTCGTGTCCGGATACGGTCATTGTGGTAGCGGTGTTGCCATGCGTGCCCGAGGCATGGGCGCCAACGTCATCATCACCGAAGTTGACCCGCTTCCTGCGCTCCGAGCTGTCATGGAAGGCTTCAGCGTCATGCCAATGGACGAGGCTGCCAAACTCGGCGACATCTTTTGCACCGCTACCGGGATGGAAGACATCATCGTCGGCCGTCACTTTGCGAACATGAAAGACGGAGCCATTGTGTGCAACACCGGCCACTACGATTGTGAAATCAAAATCACTGACCTGGAGGCTCAAGCAACATCGGTGCGAACCATCCGCCAAGACAACGAGGAATTCCTCATGCCCGACGGCCGCCGAATCTTCTTGCTGGCACGTGGCCGTTTGGTCAACCTCGCCGCTGCAGAAGGCCATCCTTCCGAAGTGATGGACATGTCCTTTGCCAACCAATTCCTCTCCCTTTGCCGCTTGGCCAAGGAAGGCGGTTCAATGGGCAAGCAAGTCTACGACATCACCACCGAGCAAGACCAAGACTTGGCGACCACCAAACTCGAAACCCTTGGTTTCAGCATTGACGTGCTGACCGACGCCCAACTTGCCTACCTTGACGATTACACCGTCGGTACGTGAACTCGGCGTGGGCTGTGGTTCATTCTTGATGGCACACACCGCTGTTCTGCTGGCCATTAAAAAGCGGCAAGTTTTGAATAGATGCCCATAGACCCGGTGGCATGAGCCAAGCGTGGTTATTCACATCCGAGTCGGTTGCGGCGGGACATCCAGACAAATTGTGCGATGCCATCTCCGATGCCGTCGTTGATGCTTGTTTAGCACTTGACCCCAATGCGAAAGTTGCGGTTGAGACGTTGGTCAAAGGCCGAGAAGATCGCTCATACATCGTTCTGGCCGGTGAAGTCAAACTCGCTGCCGGTATTTCTGCGCCCAACTACGTCGCCATCGCGCGAAAAACCGCTGCCGACATCGGCTACGTAGACCACGGCATCGGGATGGACGCCACCTCAGAGGAACTGTGCGAAGTTACTGAACTCATCACCAGCCAGTCAGCGCACATCAACCGGGGTGTGGTGCAGTCGATTGATGAACAGGGTGCAGGGGACCAAGGCCTGATGTTTGGCTATGCCTGCAATGAAACGGAGGCTTTCACAGAACATCAAGGTCGATGGATGCCACTCGCTATCGCCCTTTCTCAAGCCCTGACTCGTCGAGTCAGCAAACTCGGTCTTGACGGGACTCTTCCTTGGGCCCGACCCGACGCCAAGTCGCAAGTGACCCTGGCGCACGGCGTTGACGGTCAACCCATGTACGCCGATAACGTCGTGATTGCCGTTCAACACAAGGACATGATTGCCGAACATGGTTCAGAAGAAGCAGAACAAGCATGGCTCCGACAACAAGTGATTGAACACGTTATTCGCCCCGTCGTTCCAGCAGCGCTGATGACCGATGCAACCACCATACACGTCAATTCAACAGGGCGTTTTGTCGATCCTGGCGGCCCATACGCCGATGCCGGTTTGACCGGACGCAAAATCATCGTTGACACCTACGGTGGTCGTGGGCGACACGGTGGCGGTGCTTTCTCGGGCAAGGACCCGACCAAGGTCGACCGTTCTGCCGCCTATGCAGCGCGCTGGGCAGCTAAGCACGTCGTCGCCGCTGGTTTGTCCTCCGAATGTGAAATCCAACTTGCCTACGCCATCGGCGTTGCGGACCCCGTGAGCATTCGCGTGGACACTTTCGGCACCGGAAAACTTGCTGATGAAGTGATTGGTGATCTCGTCGCCACCCATTTTTCCTTCAAGCCCGGCCACATCATCCGGGATCTTGGCCTCGCTGCACCCATTTACGGCGTGACGGCGGCGGGCGGTCACTTTGGTCGCCAACCCGATGGCCAGACCTTCCCTTGGGAAGCGCTCAAACCTGACGTCCTTTCGTCGTTCAAGGCCGCTTTGTGAAGTTCACTTCGTTCGAGAAGCGATGTATTTGGGACGCATGTCCTCCCCGCTTACCGACAGAGTCGGGTGGTACCTCTAAATCCGTTTGTTTGCCTGTTTCTTCAAAAACCTTTCATGATAGGGCCTGTGATTAGTATCTTTGGTTCATTGGTAGGGTTATGTTGAGCGCACGCCATGCGAATTTCAACCGAGCCCTCGTTTTATCGCTCCTGATGATG
>QQSC01000016.1:0-20597 GCA_003602475.1 Candidatus Poseidoniales archaeon
TTTGGACTGACGGACGGAACGGTGGTCTCGTCAAAGGGCCCAGTTTTGAGTACCGAATCCGACGGGTTGGCTTGGGTGTCGTGCTTGGTTGAAGGTTATGCCGCCACCACCGAACAAGGAACATTGACGGTCCGTACATCTGAGGGAACGGAACAATGGCAACACCATGGGGCTCCCGTTCACGCACAGCGAGAAGGGTTGATGTTCAACGACGGGTACGGATTTTGGGTGGCGAGGTCCAACGGTCAAGGCAGTAGGTTAACGATCCATCAGGGAAGCAATGGAGATGTTTTGGCCACGTTGGAAACGGCGAGGGTGCGCTCAATGACCGTTTGTGCGCAACGGTTGGCCATCGGATGCGACGACGGTACCGTGCTGGTTTGGGAACAAGGCTTGCTGATTCGCCGAATGGAGAAAGGACAGCCAACGGGTGCTCTTCCAGACGACGATCGAAAATCAGCCCTGCAGGCCAAGCTTCGAGCGCTCAGAGGTTGAATCATTCCGGCAGATGGCCCACCATCGTTTCGGGTCGGACCCATTCTTCGAATTCGTTGTTTGTAAGGTAGCCAAGTTCCAAGGCAGACTCCCTCAGCGTGGTCCCTTTTTCATGAGCATTCTTCGCAATTTTAGCAGCCTTGTCGTAACCGATGTGGTTGTTCAAGGCGGTCACAAGCATCAACGAGTTTTCCAAATGGTGTTGGATGTTGGCCTTAACCGGTTCCAATCCTTCGACGCACTTGGCCCGGAATGTACGGCAGGCATCGGTTAACAAATCCACAGAGTGGAGGAAGTTGTGAATCATCATTGGTTTGAAGACATTGAGTTCAAAATTCCCCTGACTTCCCCCGATGGTGATGGCGGTGTGATTTCCCATCACCTGACAGCACACCATCGTCAGCGCTTCAGATTGTGTGGGGTTGACCTTCCCAGGCATGATGGATGAACCCGGTTCATTGGCAGGCAACGCCAGTTCCCCAAGGCCACAACGTGGTCCAGAACCAAGCCATCGGATGTCGTTGGCGATTTTCATCAACGACGCCGCCAACGTGTTCAAGGCTCCTGAGGCTGCAACGATGGCATCATGAGCAGCCAATTGAGCGAATTTATTTTCAGCAGAACAGAAGGTCAACCCGGTGATGTTGGCAATTTCATCAGCCACCATCTGTGCAAAAAGGGGATGAGCGTTCAATCCTGTTCCCACGGCGGTTCCTCCAAGAGCAAGTTCAAACAAATCGTCGAGCGCAAAATCGAGCCTCCTCAAGTCCGCATCGAGCTGAGCCACCCAACCCGAGGCCTCTTGGCCGAGCGTTAACGGCACCGCATCCATGAGGTGAGTTCGGCCAATCTTGACGATGTCCATCCAGTCTTCTGCTTTCTTGTTCAACGCCTGCCGAAGAGCCCGAACACTGGGTATCAGCCGGTGCGTGAAGGATTCCGCCGCAGCGATGTGCATGGCTGTGGGAAAGGTGTCGTTGGAAGATTGGGCACGATTGACATGGTCGTTGGGGTGGACGGGCGTTTTCGAACCCATTTCGCCTCCAGCGAGTTCAATGGCTCGGTTGGCCACGACCTCGTTGGTGTTCATGTTGGACTGTGTGCCGCTTCCAGTTTGCCACACCCGGAGTGGGAAATGGTCGTTCAATTGGCCGTCAAGGACTTCTTGAGAGGCCGCAACGATCAGGTCACCAACATCTGGTTCCAGTTGTTTGAGTGCGACGTTTGTTTTGGCTGCTGCTTGTTTCAATATCCCGAACGCACGGATGACGCCGATGGGCATCGTGTCGTGTCCGATATCAAAGTTCAACAATGAACGAGCCGTCTGACAGCCATAGTACCGGTCGGCTGGAACTTCGAGTTCGCCCATGGTGTCGCTCTCGACGCGTACCTTGCTCATGTTGAACCATCGTTCAAGCCATTCTATGAAGGCTACGAGTCGCCACGGAGTTTCTTCAAAATGCGCAAGGTCACGGATTCCCCTGCACTCATGCCTGAAATGCGCCGCATGTCACTGAATTCAGACCAAGCATCAACCAGTTGACCGTTCATCCATGCTTCCATGAACCAAGGGTGGATGTACGACGAACGGCATACGGATCGCGTGTTGCCCAAATCGGCAGCCACAGTGTCCACCACGGCCAGCATGGTTTTGTTCCGTGCGGTTTCTGATTCAGGGACATCCCAATCGCCTTCGGACCAGAGCTTGGCAATGCCTTCCGTTCCCTGCAAGGCTTCCATCCACAGCGTCATTTCGTCCTCCGAGCGGGACTCACTCAGAAACGCCAACCGGTCTGCGCATCGAGACGTAGCGCCCCAAGTTCTGAAGTTCTTGGCGGTGAAACTGTCCCCGGTGGTGGACTTGATGTATTGATTGATGTGCTCAGCTTTCAAATCCACATCGTTGCCAGCTTCTGAGACGTACATGAACAAATCAGCATCGTCAGCTCCCAAACGGTTGGTGCGCATGATGAGGTCCACCAAATGATCGTCTTCGATGGTGATTTCCCATTCTTTTCCAGACTTTCCAGTGAACGTGAACACGGCATCGTGCCTTCCTTCAGCCCTTGCACCCCGAATGTGTTTGAGGTGCATGGATTTGAGGGTGGTGAGTCCGTAGGATTCGTTGGATTTAGCGTATTCATCGCTTCCCACTCGGATGTTGTAAAGGTCCATCAACTTGACAACGAGAGCCGATACGGTTTCTTGGGTCATGGAAGCGTCTTCGATGTCCACGTTCATCTGCCGGCGCAAACGCGGAAGTTGAGAAGCAAAATACACCACGTCGTCGTACTTCATTTCGGCGGTGATTTCAATCCAATCCGGATGGTAACGATACTGCAGTCTCCCCTTGACGTCTTTGCCCGTTGCTTGAATGTGGCCGCGGGGATGGGCGCAAATCCATACCTCGGTCCATGCAGGAGGCAACGCCAAGGCGTTCCACGTTTGAACGAGTTCATCCTCCCCTACAGCGGTGCCGTTTGGCAGGGTATATGCCCATTCAATCGTCCCTTCTTCAACGGCGATGTTTTCCCGACTCACGCCTGGTACTGAACGGTCGCTGCGAATCAATTCTGCACGTCGCAAGGCTTCCTCGGCATCGAGTGGCATGCCCCAAGTCCGGTCGCCGTCGGGTCAAGAACTTACGGCTCCATCATTCCGTTCCCATTCCGGACCTACGGCCACATCCACGATGCCAGCCTCGTACTTTCCGCGATACATGAGCATGGTTTGGAAGGGCAACACGACGTTTCCCTCCGTGTCCACGGCAATGAGCCCTCCACGGCCTCCCAACGGAGCCACCTCGTCGAGAACCGCCTCAGCAGCGTCCTCAAGGCCCATGCTGGTGTGATGAAACGCCATGGTTCGTGCAGCACACGTTCGAATGAACGCTTCACCCACGCCCGTGCACGAAATCGCCACAGAACCATCCGCCCATGTTCCTGCGCCGATGATGGGTGTGTCACCGACCCTCCCGTCGGGTTTCCCGGTCATCCCTCCGGTGGACGTGGCAGCAGCCACATGACCATGAATGTCGAGTGCTACCGCTCCGACCGTCCCCATTCCAGGCCGGTCCTCCAAGTCGTGGTCTAGAGCCGCTTCATCGTCTTCATCGGTGGCTCCCGGGCGAAGCGTGTTAAGGTTCCATTTTTCCCATTGCGCCTGGCGCAATTCAGTCACAAAGTCAGCGTTGTCGATTTGCTGAACCCCTTGCTTTTCCCCAAAAACGTCGGCGGCTTCACCGACAATCATGACCGGCCAACCTTGTTTGAGCAGATGATTGGCCACTCGAATAGGGTGCTGCGACGTTCGCAGATTGACGACTGCGCCTGCAGCCCTGTCCTCTCCTCGCATGATGCTCGCGTCCATGGTCACCGTGCCAGCGGCGTCCAAGACCGACCCGATGCCAGCGTTGAACAAAGGCTCGTTTTCCATTGCCTCGACGGCCAACGTGACCGCTTCAAGAGCGTTGATTTCGCCGTCAGCCATGCGTTGTCCCAAATCTTCGAGCAGTGCTTCCATGCACCGAAGTCGTGCAGGGTCCGCCCGCGTTAATCCTCGCCAAGGGCCGTCGCCACCCGCACCGCCATGAACGGCGAGGATGACCAATCGAACACCTCACTCCACGAGGCTGCAACGGATGATTTGTTGAGGGGTGGCCGGTCGATCGCCGGGCAATTTTTTGCAGCCCTCGATGGCACGGACAACGTCCATGCCCTCGCTGACTTCACCAAACACAGCGTGGTTGCCGTTCAACCACGGTGTGGCAATGGTGGTAAGGAAGAATTGGGAACCGCCGGTGTTTCGCCCTGCATTGGCCATGGAGAGAACCCCAGGCTTGTCGTGCTTCAACTTCAGAGCCGATGGTTCACAGGGAATTTGCCAGCCCGGTCCGCCGGTTCCTGCACGACGAGACATTGGATCTTTCGAGTGGGGGCATCCGCCTTGAATCATGAAGTCTTCAATCACGCGGTGGAAGTGGAGGCCATCGTAATGGCCCATTTCCACGAGTTTGACGAAGTTTGCCACGGTGTCAGGGGCGTTGCCGTGAAAGAGGTCGATGGTGATGTTGCCTGCGCTGGTTTCCATGAGTACTTGCATGCTTCAACCAATGAACGGCGCTTCATGAGGATTTGCTTTTCCTGAAATGAGGCACATCTTGATAATCGTTGTTCATCAGGGGAGTCCATGAGCAGTGTTCTCGACATTGAATTCAAAACCATGGAAGGTGACTTCACCACCTTGAGGCAGTTGGGCGGGTCTCGATGGCTGGTGGTCAACGTGGCCAGTGCTTGTGGCGCCACGCCCCAATACGCCGGTTTGCAAGAAGCCCATGACCAACACGACGACCTTACGGTGGTTGGGTTCCCCTGCAATCAATTTGGAGCACAGGAACCGGGCACGCATGCTGAAATCTGTGAATTCACATCGAGCAAGTACGCCGTTTCGTTTCCACTCATGGCCAAGGTTGACGTCAACGGAGAGGAGCAAACCCCTCTGTTCGCCCGTCTTTGCGACGTGGCCGATGCTGAGGGCCACGCTGGAAACGTTCGATGGAACTTTGAGAAGTTCCTGATCAATTCCGAAGGAAGCGTTCAACGGTTCCCCACTCGGGACGCACCTGAATCGTTGCCGCTTTGAGAGCGTTCAACGGTCGCAAACATGATGCCCTTCGGGTGAAACCAACCCGACATGAGCGTGGCATGGGTCGTCGATTCCAACTGTTTCATCCATCTCGGTCAAAAAGCCGAAGATGGTTTTGTTCAGGATTTAATCGCGGCGCTTCGAGGAGCACGACTGCTCATCACACCAGGTGTGGAAATGGAGGTGGCCACGGTGGCTTTCCGACGTTGCCAAGGCCATCCGCGTGTCCTTACCGCCCTCAAGGATGTTCTTCACAGCGTCCCAGTTGAGGAAGCGGATGTGCGAGCACTCGCTCAGCGAATCGGTGAGGCGGCAGCCCCTCAGGACGTTGACTTGTCCCTCATGGTACTGGCGGACAGTTTGGGAGCAGAAAACGCTGAGGTTGTGCTTGTATCGGACGATTTCAAGATGACCACCACCGCAGAACGGGCCGATTTGCGGTTCACAACTTGTCCACCTTCGACGTTTGTTGAACGATTGGTGGATGAATCCAACGACACCAATCGGGAAGCCCGTTTTCGCAGTTTGAGTCGCCAAGTACGCGCTGCAGAAATGAAGTATGCAATCAGCCGCAGGGACGAGTACGACGTGCAACGAAAACTGACCTGGATGGTGGATTCCCTAATTTCCTCCAGTCCTGCGTTGGCGCCGGGTGATGAAGGCATGGAAGATGCACAGGAACAGCACCGGAAAATAGCCGATTTAACCCGGCTCCTTCGCGGCTACACCATCAAACCAAAGCGAATCGAAGCCTTGGGGGATCTGCCGGATATTTGTGCTCCTGTTACCAAACTTGACGCTCACCTTGAAACCTTACGAACCCAAGCCGATGAACACCTTCCTGCGGCCGTTGAATCCACCTCCACTCTTCTGATGGAGGTCATGGAAGAGGTGGGCATGGGGTTGGCCCCTCTCGATGAAGAGCAGGCCGAAATCGCTCATCGAGCCATGGCAGGAAGTTTCCTTCGTACGGAATCAGCATTGGGCTTGATGGCTCGTATGGCGGGTCACCTACAGCACGCTCGCCGACACTTGGCCCGAGCGCTCCATTTGGCCACCTTGGTCGACGATGTGGGCTCGGAACGAAAGGCCATGCGTCGTTTGGGCATGGTGGCGCTGAAGTCCGGTGATTTGCCTCGAGCCCACCGCCTGTTCGAAACCGCAGCCAATCAACCCGTGAACGACCCCATGGAAGCCATGTCTTCTGTGGTCATGGCTGCGATCACGTCGGTCATTCTTGAAAACACAACAACCGCTGAACATTGGGTTCGTCATGCAGCTGCCACGTTGATGGCATCGCCTGGAGCGGGTAGCGTGGCTTTGGAAAAGGTTGGCCGGGACCTGATGGCCATCAATCGTCCCGATTTGGCGATTGAAGTGTTCGATGAAGCGATGGAGTGCGCGTTGATGTCAAACGACCGAGAACAGTTGGACCTTGTGGCTCAACGCATGGTCACGGCCGAATTTGCGCTGGAAAAAGAAGATCACGAAGCCCTTCCACGCGTGCGTTTGCTCCTCGACAAGTTGACCCCTGTTGACCAAGGTGCCACGAAGGCCCAGCACATCTCTCAAGCGGAGAAGCAACAGAACAACGCTCCTTGAAAGCGTAAAGCCTCAATTTGTTGACGAGGTTGAGCATTCAAGCCAATGGAGAAGGGGCGGCCGCATTAACATCGGTCGAGACCCCAGCGGCGTAGCGCTTGAAATTCTCGTTGAACATCTTGGCGAGTTTGTCCGCCGTGGCGTCGTAAGATTCGCCGTTGGACCATGTGGTCTTGGGCTGAAGCACATCAGAGGGAACCCCCGGGCACGAGGTCGGGACCTCAAAGCCAAACCGAGCGTCGGTGACGTAGTCCACATCGTTGAGATCGCCATCGAGAGCAGCGTTGAGCATGGCACGGGTGTACTTGATCTTCATTCGGTTTCCTTCACCGTAAGCTCCACCGGACCAGCCGGTGTTGATGAGCCATGCCTTCGATCCGTGTTGATCCATCTTTTCTGAGAGAAGGTCGGCGTACACGCCGGGGTGCATGGGCATGAACGGCTCACCGAAACATGCCGAGAAGGTGGCTTGGGGTTCTTTGACACCGATCTCGGTTCCGGCCACCTTTGCGGTGTAACCTGAAATGAAATGGTAAGCCGCTTGCGAGGGGGTTAAGCGGGAAATGGGGGGGAGAACACCGAACGCATCACAGGTGAGGAAAATCACGTTTTGAGGGTGACCACCCTTGGAGTCCTCTGTTCGATTGTCAATGAACTCAATGGGATAGGACCCTCGTGTGTTTTGCGTTTTGCTCGTGTCGTGGAAATCGGGAACGCCGTCGTCGTCCATTACGATGTTTTCGAGGACGGTTCCATGCTTGCGTGTTGTGGCGAAGATGGCGGGTTCGTCCTCTTCAGAGAGGTCGATGAGTTTGGCGTAACAACCGCCTTCAAAGTTGAACACACCGTTGGCACCCCAGCCGTGTTCATCGTCTCCGATCAAGGCTCGCTTTGGGTCAGCGGACAGGGTTGTCTTCCCGGTTCCGGAGAGGCCGAAGAAGATGGCCGTGTTTTCTCCAGTCGTGTTGGCCGAGCAGTGCATGGGGAGAATGCCCTTCTTTGGGAGAATGGTGTTCATCACGGAGAAAATTGATTTCTTGATTTCTCCAGCGTATCGAGTTCCGCCAATGATGACTTCTTTCTTGGCGTAGTTGACCATAACGAAGCATTGGGAATTCAAACCGTCAGCCTCTGCATCGGCTTCAAAGTGCGGTGCATGGAGTACGGTGAACTCCGGCGCGTGAAGGTTGAGTTGTTCATCGTCAGGGCGAATGAACATGTTCCGTGCAAAGGTGTTGTGCCAAGCGTTGTGGTTGACCACTCGAATGGGCAATGCTTCGCTAAAATCAGCACCGCAATACAAGTCTTGGACAAACAATGCGGGTTGTTCGGAAAGGAAGTTGACGACCTTTGCCCGCATGCGATCAAACGTGGCTTCGTCGGTTGAAACGTTGACGTCGCCCCAGTTGATGTCGCCGGAAACACTGGGTTCATCGACGATGTATTTGTCGTTGGGTGAACGGCCGGTGCGCTCCCCGGTTTCGGTCACGAGGGCACCATGGGCACTCAAGGTTCCTTCACCGCGCTCAACGGCCAAGGCGATCAATTCCGTGGTTTCCATGTTCCAGTACACGTCCCCAGAGGGAGTAATGCCGTGGTTGGAGAGGTCGCCGGTCAGCCTGCCGTGGGTGTCGCCCATGGGGCGGGGTTCCACAGCCCCTCTTTTTCCCTTTTGGCTGTTCGCTGAACCAACACGACACTCCTCGGAGGTGTTTCAACAGCGGTTTGACGGGAAAAGAGAGCGATGGCAGCCTCACCCGACAACGGATACCATTCTCCGTCCGTGAATCGTACGCATGGCCTCCAATCCACGACCAAGTTCAAAGTCAAACGAAGCGACCCAACGGCATGGAGGGGGAAGGTTCTGAGGACAGCACCGCCCCCAAAGAAGAGGATGTGATTCGAACCAAGAGTTTCGGTCGAGCCCGGGGATTAAACCTCGGCGCTTTTATGGTGGATTCTCCTGCGGCTCAATCCGAAAACGAATCGACCGACCAACGGCCAGAAACGGACACGGTCCCGCCGGACGAGGCCGTTGGCCACATGTCTGAATTGTTCACATCTCGGGCCGTCGTGGTTGAGGAAAAGGCACCCGACGACGTGGGTTTGGTTGAGGCTGAGCAGCAGTTGAGTCGTGGCCTCATGGTGGCCATGGTTCTGGTCTGGACGGCCATCGGTGCTGTCGTGGGGACGGTTCTTCCAGAATTGATCAGCGCTTTGGGGCTGCTTTTGATGGCAGCGGTGGGGTTGATGCTGGGCCAACGATGGATTCGCCGGCCGTCGATGCATTTGCTCGGCGTCACTTGGGTCATCATCGCCATGAAGTTGCTCTACGGTTTGGCACTTGACGCATGGAGTTGGGGATGGTTTGATGCCAGTCCAATCGGTGCGGGCGAAACCCTTGGTGTGGCCATGTTGGCGCTCGTTGGGATGAACGTCGGATTGGCTTTTCACCATGATGAAGACGCCATTGCAGCTCAATCAGCTCTTGTCTTGTTCGCTGTGGGCAGCGCAGCTGGGGCGGTCTTCGGTGAGGTTGGGATTGCCGTGTTCATGGTTCTGGCCATGTCGCTGATGCACGGCTTGGCATTGGCCCGTTCCTCTGGAAACTTGGCCAGTCTTGGCATCTCCATCTCCTATCTTTGGGTCGGCGTTCATGCCCTCTCTCAAGATTGGACCGTCCTCTCACTCACCATCCTTCCGCTGGAAGATCGGTTCACTCTGTTCCTTCTTTTGGCAGCCGTGACGATTGCCAACGCCGCCATGGCTGCTCGGTTTGTAGCTGAAGAAAATTGGCTCAGCCAAGCGGTTGAGGCCCTCGGGCTTGGCCGCCCGGGGTTGTGGGCAGTGTCGGTTTCGTTGGGGATGGTCGGCGCGTTGATGGTCATCGCAGCCCATCGCACCGACACGGGATATGCACTGGCTCAACTTTCCATGCTTGGTTTGGCCTTCGTCTCTTCATACCTCGTTGTTCGAGGCGTGTCCTGGTCTTCCGTGGCCCCTTACGTGCTCGTCCCAGCCCCCGTTCTTTTGGGGGGTTTGGCCGTTTTGGCCAGCGGGCAAATCTCAGTCGACTGGCCGTGGTCGATGAGCGACTATGCGGTGTTTGCCGTGGCTGCAGTTGCCGTTGTGACCACCCTTCTTCTCCGTCATCAGACCGATGTTTCAGACCATGTTCTGTGGATGGGCGGGCTGGCCGTCGTGATGTTGTTGACGCTGCTCATCCAAGCGGACGATGCAGGTCAAGGCGCCCGACTTTTGCTGCTCTCTCAAGGGGCTGTGTGGTTGGGGTTGTCCTTCCTCGCCGTTCAACGTTCTTCCCCGAGCATGGCGGGTGTGGCCGTCTTGGCCCCCTTGGTGTGGCTGATGTTCTTTGCAACCGACCTTGACGCTCGGTTGGTGAGTGCGGATGTGGTCCCCATTCGCTTGGATGAAGTCGACGTTGGCCTTTGGATGACCTTGTTGATGGTTCAACACGTCGGCGTCAATCAGGCTTTGGGGTCGGCTCATCTGAATTTAGCAGGACGTTGGGGTGGACTGCGTGAACTCAGTGCTCGACTTCGAGACGGTTCATCGTTGAACCTCTGGAACCTTGGATTTGTGCTGTCGGTCTTGACCTGGTGGGGCATGGCTCGGCCCGGCGGATTGACGTCTCCTCTCCTGTTCACCGGCATGGGCGTGCTGTTGCTCGCTCACGCTGCGATGGTTTGGACAGAAGTCCACACCGGCCGCTCTCGCCCCTTGTTTGTCGTGTGGAGTTTGGCTGCCGCCTCACTCGGTTGGCGTTACGGTGATGAGGCCACATGGGCCGCATTGATGGTGGTTGGAGGTGGCCTTCTGCTTCATGCAGAGGTGCGACGCCTCAACGCCGATACCGATCAGAACCCCAACGACCCAGTCGGGAAGATGCTCACCGTCCAACTGGCGAGCGTGACCGCTATGCTGTTCATTCTTGCGTTGGCTCCGACCCGACCCAACAGCCTCACAGGGCAGGGTTGGTTGAGTCAAGAAGCCAATTTGTGGGCGTTGGTGGCCAGCGCCACAGTGTTGCTGCCCATGTACGCATGGCGATTACCAAACACGTCACGTTTGCTCCCACCGACGGTGGCTGCACTGACCGTCGTGGTCGGTGTTGCCCTTGCGGGGCAAACCGCTAGCGACCCAAATGTCCTGCTGGTCGCGCTCATTCAATTCGTTCTTCTTGGCGCATACTTGGCGTTTCAAGGCGATGTTCGTTCCGGACTCAAAGCCTTGGCGAGCAAGGAGCAACGAGAGACAGCGTTCGCAGAAAAGCGGGCCAACATGGAGCACTGGTTGACAACTTCGGCCAGCAGCGACGGTCTGACCAACGTTGAATTGAAGCAATTGGATGCAGAACTGCTTCGATTGGCTGAATCCCAACGCCGTCGTGCCAAGCGTCAAACGGTCAACGAAAGCAACGATTTGGTGGTGGGCGACATCCATTATCGACCGGTCGTCATTTTGCTCTTCCTCGCCGTAACCTCCTTGATCGGAGCATGGATTGCCTACACCACCGATTCGGGTTCCGTGACCCTGTTGTTTTGTGCAGCGTTCTTCGTGGTCCTCGTGTCTCTTTCGAAATCTCGAGCCAACAGCATCGGATTGCGCCTTCCCGATGCGTTTGGCGTCGAGTTGCCCATCGCCCTGGCCATGGCCGGTTTGGTGCTCGTCCACGTTGCTGGCCGGATGACGGTTGGTGTCTTGGACGGCAGCAATGCGCAGCATCTTCTCGTGCTGGTGTTGGGTCTTGCGGGGTTGGCCGCTCTAGGACTGGTCGGCCGACATGACTTGGGCCTTCGATTGCCCAGTGCTCTCGAGGCCGTGATCGGGCTGTTGGTCATCGACCGAGTGATCACCGTTCTGATTGGGGGAGAAGTGCCCTTGCCGTTCATGACCGACCCCTTTGAGGGTGAGTTCATGACGTGGATCTTGCCTGTCGTGACCGTAGAAGCGGTCATCGTCGGTTTGGTGGTGCTCTTCGATTGGGTTGAAGGAGAACGCCTACGCCGTTCCTTAAACGACCACAGAGGTGCTTTGGGCCGAAGTGCATGGTTGTGGTGTGCGATGATGCTTTCCTTTGGCGTTGCGGGGCTTCTGGTCGTCGTAATGGGGGGGCGACGAGCTCGAGCGTGGCAACAACCCGCTGTGGTGCTCATGGGGCTGTTGGCATTACCGTTCTTGGTTCAGAGTTGGCAACCATGGTTGATGGAACCTCTGGGTTTCGGAGTTGATCCGTCCCGTGTTGCATTGGCCGTCGGATCAGCGTGCGCTCTTTGGGCCGCATATTTGGTTCAACAACAACAGGGGTTGTGGCTGTCAAGTGCCTTGTGGGCCATGCATCTGCTCATGTTTGGCGGCGGGTTGGCCATGGGGTCGTTGCTCGTGTTGACACTTGTTGGCGTGACCGCATCGGCCACGGCATGGATCATCGGGTTGCTTACGTTCCGTACGTCGTGGCGAATCGTTGGAGCCGTTGATCTCCTGGTCGGATGGTTGTTTGCCATCGCCTTGTTCATCGCAGGCGCATCGGCAGCAGCCCTGTTGCTGATGCTGACGGCTTCGGCCGCCTTGCTGTTCGCCGTGACGATGCTGACCCAGTCCATACACGACCAATTGAGCGAAGGCTGAATTTCAGGTCAATGCAACGGTCAATCGCTGCTGCAGTTCGTCCAGCAGGCGAGCCATTGGTTCGATATCAACGCCGGGGGAAAGCCGAAGCGAGAGACTTGTTTTGGCTTGCGTGCCACTGTTTCGAACACCCAACGAAACGGTTCCACTTTCATGAATGCCCTGCAACAACAGCAGGTGTTCTTCCCCGTCGACCTTGCGTCGGGTTGTTTTGAACCCGAGTGCGTTCAGCCGAGCGGTTGCATCGTTTTGCACCTCATCAAACAGGTGGTTGTCGGCTTGCCATCGTTCGCGATGGGCGTCGATGACACTAACTCTGCGCTTCCAACCCCGTTGAAACGGTGCTACGGACGGTCGGCTCGTGCTGGCCAAAAGAGCGCACAAGGTGGCGGCTCCGTCACCCACCAAACTCCAACTTCCCTGCTGGTGAGGGTGAGCGGAGGGAAGAACGACATGGCCAGAATCCTCAACGCCAAGGCAACGGGGCATCAGTTCACCCGTCAGAAAGCCACCGTCTACGGGGCGAAGCGCCATTGACAACCAACGATCTCCGACCCCCGTTTCCACGGTGACGGTCTCTGCGTTCAGGGACCGAGCGTGACCCATCAGCGCCACATCCGATTCAATGCTGGCAGCAAAACGCCACCCGCCATGATTTGATCCGGCCTCGAGCAGGCGTGCAGCCATCGCATCGCCGTCAACCACTTTGAATCCCGTCGCCGTTGCTTCGATGACCAAGCACCGGTCACCGTCCCCGTCAAGGGCCGCTCCAACCCAGGTGCCTTCCGTAGCCGGTTGAAGTTGCCTCACAAGGGCATGGTCTGATGCAGATGCCTCCTCCCATGTCCATGTTTGTGTGGGCGACATGTCACCCGCTCCGCACCGGTCGTTGAGGGCTGCTGCTTGCTGACTGACCTCCAAAGTTGGAACACCAACGTTCGTCAGCAGGGCAGCGAACCACCCCGAAGCGAACCCTTTGGCGCTGTCCAACAGGAACGGATTTGACAATTTGTTGCCGCCCTCATCCGGTCCACCAAACAGGTCGGTGAAGACTTCCCAGCGATCTTTAATCCACGAACGATGAAACGGTTCAGCCCAGGTGAGGTGCGATTCTTGGGGCTTGGATTCCTCTTCTCTCATGTCCTCGTCGACATCCCTGTCTTCCTTCGCTAAGCCCCGTACGGCTGCGCTGACCTCGAATTCGTAAGGTCGTGTGGATTTGTACCCGTGACCGTCAAACACCTTCACGCCTGAATCGGTGACCGGGTTGTGGCTGGCGGTGATCATGCACCCCATTCGGGCGTTGAAATGAAGAATGGCAGCGTGCAGTGTTGGTGTAGCGCAGTTGCCGATGTGGATCACGTGTGCACCGTTGAGCCGCAGACCCAGCGTCAACGTCTCAGCCAAGGCAGGGTTGCAAGGGCGGTCGTCCCAACCAATGACAACGGTGTTTCCCTCGCCAGCAAGCATGGGCATCGTTGCTCCAAGTGCTTCACCCAGCACCCTTGTGAGGGCCGGTGTGACGGTTCGTTCCTCGTCCAACAGCCGCACCGCTTCTTCTTCATCCACGGCCTCAAGAACGGCCAGTCCCCGAATGCCATCGGTGCCAAACAACGAACCGTTCATTGTCCTCACCGATGTTGTACGTCGTCTCCGTGTACGCCGGTGACGGTGATGTTGGGCCATACGGTGTTGTTCCGGCCCAAGACCACTCCAGGGTTGGTAACGCTGTTGCATCCCAAGGCGGTTCCTTCGCCGAGAACGGCTCCAAACTTTCTGAACCCGCACCCGAGGCGTTCACCGTTCAACCGAAGGTGCACCTCGCCGCCGTCGTTGCGCAAGTTGCTCAGTTTTGTACCGGCCCCAAGGTTGACGTCACGACCCAAAATGGAATCTCCAACGTAGTTGAAATGCGGCGCCTTGGCACCTGGAAGGAGAATGGAATGCTTCACCTCGGTGGCATGGCCCACCACAGCGTCCGAGCAAATCCACGAATGTTCGCGGACATATGCCCCGCTGCGGACAACGGCCCTCGGCCCGATGTAGCAAGGCCCGATGAGGTAAGCCCCTTCTTCCACCGTTGCCGTTTCATCGACCACAATGCCTTCACCTCGATGGAAAAAGCCCGTCAATGCCTTGCCGTTTGTTGGCTCCATCGCGGCCATTTGAGCCTTGATGTTGACCTCTACTGCAGGGTCAAGCAACGCCCAGGCAGGAGCGTTGGCTGGGAAAACGGGTAGAAACCCGTCTCCTTTTCCGTCGTACGAGGGAAACAGGGCCTCTGCCGTGGTGCTACTGGGCCAGTCCATGGTAGGGGGAAGCCGCTTCGAGGCATCAATGTGATGATGCATCAACCGGCGATGCTGTAAACTCGCTTGCCCGTTGAACTGTCCAGATTGAAGGCGATCCTGTGGGACAGATGGCGGGGGATGAACAGGCCCACCTTCCGTGTCGTCAGTCCATGATTTCTCATTTTTCGTTCGTTCGACAGGTGCGAAACGATGTCCGCAGCCGTCACCCCCGGAGAACTGGTAACGTAGGTGACGATCTCGTCTTTGAGTCGCTCAAACCGGGCCTGTTTTTGTGATCCTTTGCCTTCCATGGTCTTCTCATGTGGATGTGGGATGCATGGGACATAAACGCCTCAAGGGACAGCCCCGGGGTCCCATGAAACATCGTCTGTCATCGCAAGAGTTACCCACGGTAGAGGTGGCGGGCGATGGAGGATTCGAACCCCCGTCTCCGGCTCCGAAGGCCGGAAGGATATCCAGACTACCCTAATCGCCCGTATTTCCCCCGAGTCGCCCCCCCTTCTTGAAGAAGGCGGGTGATTTGGCAGGGCCATGGCGCGCTCCTTGCCCTGCATCCCAATGCAGTGTTCTGCGTGTTGTCGAGAAACCACGATGCCCATCACAAAGGCTGAGGCCGCACGTTTGGTCCGTAGAACGGGAATGAAGCAAGCGGAGTTTTCCGTGGTCAACGACGGCGCCTTGACCCTGCTGAACAGTTCAGACACTCGAGCATGCGTGTTTTTGCTCACCGATACCGCTGACATGAACGGGGAAGGCATCTGCTCCGTTTACGACATCCGCCCCAAAGGCTGCCAAACGTACCCCTACGTGCTGAACCATGACGACGATGCCGTGGTTGACGAGGGCTGCCCTCATCGCGAATCCTTTGAATCCCCTGGTGAGGAAATGGCCACAACGTTGCTCAATCTTGAGGAGCGCATTCTGCGAGAAGGATCAAGCGACTGAGGCTTCGATGGACCCGCTCCACCCATGCCGTGCGGGGGTTCCACCCTTGCTCGACCATCGTCTGCAACAGCCCTTCCCACTCACCGTTCACCAGGCGAACGTGTTCGTCCAAGGCCACCGTTTCATCGAGCCGTTCACCCATGGGTTCAACGGGCAGGATGAGAACAAATTGACCGTTCGGCTTGCAAAGGCGACGGGCGCTGCTGAGGGTTTTGCTGATCAAGGACATCGACCCCATCGTGCCGTGTGAATTTCGACCATAAGGCGGGTCAAGAACGAAACCGGCCACCGTCCCGTGCCACGCAGTTGGGAGCGCTTGCTCCATGTTCGTTGCGTCCCCTCGGCGAACGATGGAAGATTCTGGAACGTCACCGTCGTGGGCCCATGCCATGTTCGCGCTGGCACCAGCGACCATCTCTGAATTGATGTCCAGGCCGAGGCAAGGCCGTCCGCTCAACGAGGCCTCGATGACAAACCCACCCGTTCCGGTCATGGGATCCACGATTGGACCCGAACCGCGTGGCCCGCCGGCCATGTTCACAACCAAACGCGCCAATTTAGGGTCCAAACTAACGGGTTTGAAGAACGGACGTTGCGTTGCTTGGCGAGCACGGTGTTCGAACGGAACCGGGCCTTGGCCCTGCATCCATCCAAAGGCAAGCGTGCTCGTGGGGCCGTCCGCAATCAAGGCCAACACGTGGTCGGGAGATTCCAACTCCACCGACCAGCCTCGCTGTGCCATGATTCCACCGATTTCGCCGGAAAGGACACTCGTCGAGACGCCGGGAATACGTTGTTCTTGGCGCCATGCGAGGACCTTGACCGTACCATCGACGGGATGGGAATGAAGATAGTGTGAAACCGCAGCCAACAGCGGTTCTTCATCGCCCGTCCAGCGGTGAAGTTTTCCGTCCAAAAGAAAGGCTTGGAGCCCGCTGGCCACATCAAGGGCCTGCTGGTTGTCATCGCTGTTGTTCGTATCAACCCATACCCAGCGGGGGCACGAAGTCGGTGTGAGCATGGCTTGAGGCAGCAAAGCCGCCAACTCGGCACGAGCCAGGGCGGGGTGCCATCCACGGAAGCACGCCAGTGAACCGCTCATGACGGTCGCTGTTGCTCGGCCTTCTTGATGCGTTCGCAGGCCAATGCATACATACGGTGACTTGCAGTTGAAGGGCATGGGCTGCAACCTCAAGGACATCGCTCCCAAAGAGCAAACCAATCTGAAGGCCTTGGCCGGTCAACGCGTGGGCATTGATGCCTTTCTGACGGCCTTTCAGTTCTTGACCACCATGCGGGACCGGTCGCCACAGGGCGACGGCATGCCGTTGAGCGACGACAACGGCAACCCTGTGTCCCACTTGATGGGTTTCCTCCATCGCACCGCCACGCTCATCGGACACGGCATCAAGCCGGTGTACGTGTTTGACGGGACTTCGCCTGCGCTCAAAGCCGACGAAATGGCGGCCCGTCGGAAGCGTCGATTGGAAGCGGAAGCGATTCACAAAGAAGCCCTGGAAGCCGGAGATTTTACGCTGGCTCAAAAAATGGCGGCCCGCATCATGCATTATTCACCACAGATGGTGGAAGAAACTCAGCGTTTGCTGGACCTAC
This sequence comes from Candidatus Poseidoniales archaeon, assembly GCA_003602475.1. Taxonomy (GTDB): domain Archaea; phylum Thermoplasmatota; class Poseidoniia; order Poseidoniales; family Poseidoniaceae; genus Poseidonia. Next base: position 17,262 of record QQSC01000016.1, read on the forward strand.
TGGGCGTACCTTGGGTCACAGCAGCAGCGGAAGGTGAAGCTCAAGCGGCGGTCATGGCCGCTAAGGGGCAACTCGATGTCGTCGCAACCCAGGACTGGGATGCACTGCTTTATGGCTCGCCGGTGTTGATTCGAAACATGATGGACGACGGTTCCAAACGGTACGGGCGGGTGGTGCACGCCGAATCCATCAACCTGCAAACGATGCTTACAGAAAACGACCTCTCGAGAGAGCAACTTGTGGATCTTGCCATCATGATTGGGACGGATTATCACCCCGGCATCAAAGGGATTGGACCCAAAACCGGGCTGAAACTCATCAAGCAACACGGAACGATTGAAGCCGTTTGTGAGGCCAAGGCGAAAGAAGTCCCTGAACGCCTTGATGAAATCCGTCAAATCTTCCTCGACCACCCTTCGGTGGAGGTGGCTGACGAGGACCTCGAGCAGGGCCAGGTGGACCGGAAAGGGCTTGTTCAATTTCTTCAGGTTGAACGTCAATTCAGTCAGAGGAGAATGGACCAAGCGTTTGAGAAGTTGAAGGAAGGCGGGAAGCTCCGCGAAGGCGGTCAAACCTCGTTGTTTTCGTTTGACGGTTGAAGTCGCAACGGGCTGGTTAGAATCGGGACGTTGCGGTGTTCGCGTACTGAGCCTCTGGCGACGGATTGGGGGTCTTCAAGAGCCTCCATAACCGAATTCACCGGTGCGCAAGGCACACCTTTGAGCATGATTTCCAATTCAGCCCGCGAATGCGTTTGAACCACGGCCTGGACCTTCGCTTCCACTTCATCCCGCTGAGCGATACGGTTGGCGTTTTCACTCCATTCTTCGGGGGCGTTCAGGTTGAGGGCTCGGACCAGCGTTGTCCATTGTGGTGTGGAGCCAACCCCGATGGCAAACCATCCGTCGCTGGCTTGGAAGACACGGTAAGGAACGAGGTTGGGGTGAGCACTGCCCATCGGACGTGGATGATGGCCCGCTAGGGCATTGTGGGCTTGATTCACAAGAGCGGCGATGGCGGTGTCCCACAGCGACAAATCGATGACGCAACCCTTTCCGGTTCGCTCTCTATGGAAAAGTGCGGCGAGGATGGAACTCACGGCGTTCATGCCGGTCATCACATCGATCCATGCGACGCCAACTTTGACCGGCGGACCGTCGGGTTCACCTGTGATCGACATGATGCCACTTCGGGCTTGCATCGTCAAGTCAAACGCCGGTTCGTCGCGCCGGGGACCAAACTGGCCGTAACCTGAAATCCGACACAAAATTTGGTCGTCTCGAACACCACCGAGCAGACGTTCCATGCCGCCTGGTTTGAAATTCTCCAGCACCACATCGGCCGTGTCCATCAATTCACGGATTCGTTGTTTCTCTTGCTTGATGTTGGCAACAACGATCGATTTACCACGGTTGCACGACAAAAAGTAGGACGCAACCTCAACGCTGTCAAAGCCAGGTTGGAAAGGAGGGCCCCATGTTCGGGTGTCGTCGCCCCAAGGCGCTTCGACTTTGGTGACTTCAGCTCCGAGGTCGGCAAGCGATTGGGCAGCGTGAGGACCTGCCAATATTCTGGAAAGATCGAGCACGTTGATGCCAGTTAGAGGGCGAAGCATTGCTTTCGCTACCATGAGCATCAATTGAACCTATCTGCCTGCAGCCAGGGCTGCCAAAACGTGTTGAGTGAACTCAAGCGTTCTTGTCGGCTTGCACCTTGGTGCGAACCTCTTGGGCAGCTGCCTTGGCGGCTTGCATGGCCTTTCGGACACGGGTGCCAGCGGCGCTGTTGCCCTTGTCGTGCTTTGCAGCATCACCAAGAGCGGCGGTCAACTCATCAATCATCTTCTGAACCATAGCCTCTACGGACATGTTCCCCCGCTCGGAAGACCGGTTCTAAACCATTGCGATGATTTTTCTTGCTCGGCATGCTATCTTAGGGTGCCTCCAACACCCCGGTGGAAGCGGCAAAATGCCCCGTTTCATTCCATCAAGGCCATCAGCGGGTACAGCGAGGGATTGAAAACCTCCCCAACGGACCGATGGGTAACGGGGGGCTTCGCATCGAATTCAATTCACGTTCCACGACACCAGACCCAGACCCGGTGACCACGCAGGAATGGCGGGATTCCATTCGTGCGGTCGAACAAGCCCACGGCCCAGAAGAGGCCCGACGCTTGCTGCTCGCCACCGTGCAGGCAGCCAACGATGCGGGAGTCGAAATCGACGCTGTGAACACCGCTTACCTCAACACCATTCATCCGGACGATCAGGGCGCCTATCCCGGCAATTTGGCATTGGAACAACGCCTGCACGGCATCGTTCGGTGGAACGCCATGATGATGGTCACTCGAGCCAACAAACATTTCGACGGCATCGGGGGGCACATTTCCACCTACGCCTCCGCTTCGCACGCATGGGAACTGGGGTTCAACCACTTTTTCCGAGGAAAGGACGGCGACGGGTCTGGTGATCACCTCTACTGGCAGGGTCACGCCTCACCCGGCGTGTACGCTCGTGCCTGGATGGAGGGCCGTTTTTCGCTGGAACAGATCGAGGCGTTCCGACAAGAAGTCAAAGGCGGCGGACTGTCATCGTACCCCCACCCTCGACTGATGCCTGAATTCTGGGAATTTCCTACCGTTAGCATGGGTTTGGGAGCCATGACGGCCATTCACCAGGCTCGGTTCAACAGGTACCTCGAGGACCGTGGACTCGTCAGCACCACCGCTTCCCGAGTATGGTACACCATGGGAGATGGAGAATCGGATGAACCAGAATCGCTATCTCAACTTTCGCTTGCAGGTCGAGAGGGCCTCGACAACATCGTCATGACGATGAACTGCAATCTCCAGCGTCTTGATGGTCCTGTGCGTGGGAATTCAAAAATCGTGCAAGAACTCGAGGGGCGGTACAGAGGGGCCGGTTGGAACGTCATCAAAGTGCTGTGGGGCTCGTCCTGGGACGACCTCTTCGCCAACGACGCTTCGGGAGCCTTGGCCACACGTTTGGAATCCATCGTGGACGGGGACGAGCAACGCATCATGACCGCTGACGGGGCGACCATTCGCAGCGAACTGTTCAACACCCCAGCCCTTCAATCCCTCATCGAAGGCTACAGCGACAGCGACCTTGAATCCCTTTGTGCCGATGTTGGGGGTCATGACTTTGTGAAGTTGCATGCGGCTTACGCTCAAGCCACCGCGCACAAGGGCCAACCCACCGTCGTCATCATTCGTACCATCAAGGGGTACGGTCTGGGTCCTGCGTTTGCAGGCCGAAACACCACCCATCAGAAGAAAAAAGCCGACATTGAAACGATGCGCTACATGCGCACCGA
>QQSC01000016.1:20625-30695 GCA_003602475.1 Candidatus Poseidoniales archaeon
CTGGAAGCCTACCCCTATGTTCTTCCAGAAGATGTACCGGCCCTGTCCGACTACGCCAAAGCAAGGCGGCAAGCCCTTGGCGGACCCTTGCCGAAACGGAGGGTGCCAGCCGAACACATCGCCCTTCCTCAACCGGGAGCCTACGCTGAATTTGACAACGGGACGAAAGGCAAAATGGAGGTTTCAACCACCATGGCGTTCGTTCGTGTGCTCCGTTCCCTGATGAAGGACAAGGAATTCGGTCACCGCGTGGTGCCCATCATACCGGACGAAGCCAGAACCTTCGGCATGGACCCCTTGTTTTCTGAATTTGGTATTTATCACCCGGAAGGGCAGTTGTACAAACCCGTTGACCACAAAGTGCTGATGAAGTACAAGGAATCCGCCAAAGGCCAACTCTTTGAGGAAGGCATCAACGAAGCCGGAGCCACTTCCACCTTCATTGCATCAGCCACTTCGTATTCGACTCATCTTTACCCCACCGTTCCGTTCTACACCTTCTACTCCATGTTTGGATTCCAGCGTGTGGCGGACCTCATTTGGTCAGCAGCCGATCAGCGAGCTCGCGGGTTCCTGATGGGCGCCACTTCAGGGCGAACCACCCTCAACGGAGAAGGGCTTCAGCACCAGGACGGGCATTCTCTCCTGATGGCTCACACGAACCCCGCCGTCCGTGCATGGGATCCAGCCTTTGCTTACGAGCTAGCGACCATCGTTCGTCACGGTATTGAAGACATGTACGTGCAAAACAACGACGTCATCCATTACATCGCCATCTACAACGAAAATTACCCCATGCCCGCCAAGCCGGAGGGCGTTGACGAGGGCATCGTTCGCGGCATGTACTTGTTGCGAGGTGCTCCTAAAGGCGACGGCCCTATCGTTCGATTGCTGGGATCCGGGCCCATCATGATGCAAGTTCTCCAAGCCGTGGAACTGCTCGAAGGGTACGGGGTCCGGTGCGAAATTTATTCTGTGACGTCCTACAACGAATTGCGCCGAGAAGGTTTGGCGTGCGACCGAACAAACCGCCTCAATCCGACCAACGCCATGGTTCAGCCATGGGTGGAAACCATGCTTGCCGAAGACCTCCCCACCGTGGCAGTCTCGGACAACATGGCTGCGATCCCTGACATGATTCGACAATGGGCCACTGGCCCCTACACGGTCCTTGGTACGGATGGGTTTGGAAGGTCGGACACCCGTGAGTCGCTTCGTCGTTTCTTCGAGATTGACGCCGCTTCCATCACGCTGGCGTCCTTGTCCTCGTTGGTACGCTCTGCCGACCTTGATGCTGAAGTCTACGAACGCGCCGTGAGCGAGTTGGGTGTGACCAACGAACGCGTGGATTTGACAGACTGATGGGCACCAACGCACGCCTTTCCGTCATGGTAGAACACGAATGTCAATTTCCAGGACTCGTAACTCGGGTCAATGCAGAGCGATTGAACACCGACGTTCTCAGGCTTTGAGCTCCGCCACCAACGATTCGCTCATGCCCCACAATCGGTCCTGTGCAGCCTCGTCGTGAGAAACGGGGTTGGCAGAACGGTACGGCCAACCGCCGCGAACGCCGTCGCTGTGCTTGATGCCGGTTTGGGCGTGATACACGCCGTGATGGTCCAGAGCCTCCTCCGACAGCAAGCAGTGGAGGGTTGTTTGCGCCCCGTCTTCTTTCGTGATGGGTCGCATGATGGGGCCCATGAGGATCCCCATGGGAACCAACAACGCCCGCATGATGGGCCCCATGGAACGTGCGAAACGGCTGCCTTTGGTGATGCTGCCCGGATGGACCGGGAACACGGCGATGTTGTCAGGCGAATACTTGCGTGCCAATGATTTGGCGTGCAACAGGTTGGCCAACTTGGACTGGGCGTACTGGTCGAAACCGTTGAACTTGCGGTCTCGAGCATGGACGTCCTCCCAGTGAATTTGGGCACGACTGGACTGGAGCCCTTTGGCTTGATCGTGCATCACCGAGGAGAGGTTAATCAAGCGTGCACCGTCTTGTGCTTCCAACGCTGGAAGCAACAGGTTGGTGAGATGAAACACCCCAACGTGGTTGCCAACGAATTGCTTGTCGTACACCGTTCCGTTGCGCTCAAACGACCCCTTGGACACCAGTGCTCCCCCGGCGTTGTTGACCAGCCCGTCAAACGACGGCCAGGAGGACAGAACGGTGCTGGCGAAGGTTTCGACGCTGTTCATATCCTGGAGGTCCAACCGGTGGAGCGTGATGCGGTCACGAACTCCGGCGGGCAATTTGTTGAGGTTGTTCTTGCCGCGCTCCACATCACGACCGGTGGTGATGACGCTTGCACCGCGAGCAGCGAGAAATTCAACGGTGGCCTGTCCCGAACCGGACGAACCGCCGGTCACGACGTACTTTTTGCCGGTGAGGTCAAGGGTTTTGAGTTCGGGTGCGATGCGCAGCGATCGGGGCATGTTTCGTGGCGCTGTGGCCGGCCATATCAATATAACGGAACAGTGTTCCGTTAAGGTGATGTAGAGGAGCCTGCGGTGGTTTGTCATGGCCGAAGGTGCGGGGGAGTCCACGTTTCAGCGAGCCAGGTCCAGCGAACACCAAGCCGTACGAAGAGCCGCCATCGTTGAGGCGGCGCGGCGCTTGCTAGGGAAGGTGCACCCCCTTGACCTGCGGATGCGGGCTCTGGCGAAGCGCGCCGGCATCTCGCCCAGCGGTCTTTACCGCTATTTTGAGAACATGGAGGCCGTGTTGTTGCATGTTCATCTCTGCGATTTTGAGGATGTGGTCGGATCTTGGGAGCAGTCCCTTCATTCCGGGATGTTCAATGACGGCAACGGGTTGAACGATATGGCGGCCCTCATGGCCAGAAGTTTCTTGGCAGAACCGAGGTTTTTGACGCTGATATCGCTTACCCCCTCGCTGTACGAGCGAGAGGTGTCCGTGGAAGCACTTGTCGAGCACAAGCTGCAACTTCTGTCGCTCATGCAGCGGGCGGGTGCAGCGCTGCAGAGCACCGGTGTCCCCATCGACGACAGCGAAACCCCTCGGTTGTTTGGCCAAATGCTGGCCTTTGCCTCCGGGTTGCATCTGTTGGCGAATCCCTCACCCACTGCACGAATTGCCCTTGAACACCCTGCGTTGACCTTCCTGGCCCTGGACATGGCCGACGAACTTGAGGAGGGGCTCAAGGTGTTGCTGCGCGGTTCATGTTGAGCCGTTTCAGATCCACACATCGTTGCCGGCAGTGCGCTCAGCACGACGCCCGTCGTCCGATTCCATCTTGTCGTGGCCTCCGTCACCCGTGTTGAGGACACCTCTTGGTTCAACGAGCATGATTTGGCACTCTTTTTCTGCAAACGGTCGATGCCGTGTGCCCTTGGGCACCACCACCATCTCACCCTGATCAAGGGAAAGAATTCGGTCTTCAAATTCAATGTGCAGGGTACCGTTGATGACGATGAACACTTCGTCGGTGTCGCTGTGGTCGTGCCAAACAAATGATCCGTCGACCTTGGCAAGTTTGAATTGGTAATCGTTCATCTCAGCGATTACCTTTGGCGACCACAGGTCGGTGAACAGCGAGAATTTTTCTTCGAGGTTCAGTTTCTCCATGGGCTGCGCAACGAGTGGATGAACTTGAGGCTACTGTTGCTCACAAAGGCGGTGTCCATTCACCATCTTCTCGAGCAAAATCGAGGACATGAGCGTATGCAGTGACGAGCGGGACAGAGCCATTGGCCACGTTCAGTAAGCCATCTGAATTCAACGGTGGAGGCAGTCGCCGCCAAGCCCGACGAGCGATGATGGACAACGGGAATCGAAAGAGAGCCGGACCGTTGACGGGCAGCGTGAACGACGTGTTCCACGACCGCTCCACCAAACCTGCGGACGTCATGGCGGTCTTGACAGGACCCCAACCCTCTCCGTTGGTTTTTCGTCGAACCAACCAGGACGGGTTGACCGAACTGTCCACAGAAAACCCATGATCGACAAGAGCACTGGCCATCCACGACGCCACATAACCTGCTGGTGCGCGGAACCAAGGGCGAACATGCTTTTCCGCGTGTTGATGAAGCAAACCGGTTGAACGCTCCAGCATGTCTCTGAACCCTTCTTGGGCTTCCCCCCATGCAGACCATGACCGGTGGGTGTGACCGTGGCATCCGACGGTCAGTCGCTGACCGTAGGCCTCAAGGGAGGTCTTCAGCAAGTGCTCAAAATCGGGGTCGTCAAAAAGATCGGTGATCACAAAGACGGTGACGGCATAATCGTGGGTCGCCATCCATCGGTGAAATCCCGCCCAACCCGTTTTGAAACGGGGGGACATTCGGGACATATCACCTTCAAACGGTTCGATGCTCCTTGTTGGATGACCTTGGTGGCGGGGCAAGTGGCGAAGGTCATCGGTGTCCACGGTGAGCCAAGTGTTCACGCCGATTCGCCCCGTCCCAAATCGATGAGATGGAGGGCGTGGGGAACCGTGCGCCCTTTGAATTCGATACCAATGAATTCATCCAACCGCTCACCACCCCAGCGGGAACACGTGGCACTGGCCGTCGCCAGCCCAGCTTCGTTGTGCGGGTGAACGACAATTTCAACTGTTTTCGGCTCTTGTCGTCCTTCCAACCAATGGAAAATGGCGTCCACGCAGTCGGAGGCCAGACCTTGGCGCCGATGTGATTTCCTTACCCAGTACCCGAGATTGAAATCCGCTTGGAGGGATTGGAGCTCGTCTCCGAGGCCAATTAAACCGGCAAACGTGCCTTGTTCTCTCGTTTGAATCGACCAAAAATGAAGGCTGTCGACCCCGTTTTGAGTTTCAATATCGTAAATCATGTCACGCAATTGACGTCGGACATCCTCGTCGGCTTCCAACCAAGGCAACGCCGTGTGGGCAGCCTCAGCGTCTTCGTGATAGGCTTCGAGCATGTCGGCAAGGACGTGTTTGCCAACAGGTTTGAGCACCGCCGCAGCGTTGACCTCCAATTCCGGAGTCGCCGTCATTGCCTCACCTATTCTGGGACCTGAGCCCGCGCCTGTTGAACATGTGGGTCGTCCCCGAAGAGATGAGCGGCCATTTGGACCGTCCATTCGGCATGTTCTTTGCGACCGATATGGACCATGATAGCGATGATGTGCGGGAGCATGTCGAGGTGATGATCAAGATGCGGGCCCAATTCGTCAAGGGCCGCAGCTGCCGTGGGCAGCCGTCCGTGCTTGACGTGCTCCATAGCAGCGATTACGGCCTGATACACCTGTTGATTGCTCCACGGCTCATCAGCGGGCCAAGGCCACATTCTGAGGCTGACGGTTGGTTCCACCACAGGAGGTTGAAGATCAAGCCCCTCTTCCATGTCAGGAAGTGCGGGTGTGTCGTCGGGCAAGGCGGGTGTGTCGTCGGGGAGTGCAGGTGTGTCTTCGAGTAAGGCGGGTGTGTCCTCGGAGAGTACAGGAGTGTCTTCGGGGAGTGCAGGTGTGCTGTCATCGGGAAGATCAGGAACTACAGGAGCGGGGCTGGGTTCGATGGAGTTCTGTTCCTCGGGCAGTGCAGGGGTTGCAACATGGTCGTCGTCAAGAGGGAGGTCAGGGATGTCTGGAACTTCGATGACAGGGGTGGCGGCAGCCAATTCGTTTTCATCGGGCCAATCGGGAACATCAGGCACCTCAGGGAGTTCCATCGCAACGACTTCTTCTTCCATGGCCACAGCGGCAGCAAGAGAGGAAGGCTGCTCGAGGACATCGTCATCCTCTGGCAAATCAGGGAGGGCCATTTCTTCGCTTGGATCGGGCCCTACACTTCCGGTCATGTCCTCGTTGGTTTCATCCGGCAAATCCTCAGCGGTAAACAGGCCTCCTTGGCCCGTGTGAACCGGTTCGCTGACCTCCTCGAGGGGGTCAACGTCGGGAACCTCAAATTCAACCGAGGCTTTTGGTGCGTCGTTGGATGTCAATTCGCTTTCCACATCGTTTTCGTCCTCTGGACGACTGACCACGGTGGTGGTCAGGGCGGGCGTAGCGCTCTCTATGTAGTCAAACGTGGCCACATCCTCGTTTTCTTCACCCGTGGCTGAGGGTGCAACAGCAGCGTATTGGTCCACCTCAACGGTCACGTCGTCAAGGGCCAAGACGGCTTCGACCATAACCGCCTCTTCATCATCCTCTTCGTTGTCACCCAGAAGCATGGCCATGATGTCGTTGTTGGATGTGGTGGGAGGGGCCGTGGGTTGGTCACGGGCGGCTCTGTCAAATTCATAATAGCACTGCGTGCATTGTTGGGCACCCAACTCGTTGACAAAACCACAGAAGGGGCAAGGGGTCCCGACGACCTCCTTGTCTTTCTTTCTGCGACCAAACATCGTGTTCACCGGTGGTTTAGGGCTGGCCGGTTCCGGTTTAAGAGTGAGGGTTTCTCGTCCAAATATATCTCCAATACCAAGGCATACCCATATGGGGGGCCCGTGATTGAGCAAGCCCATGGCGCGCAAAGGTACCGTGAAGCGGATGAGCAGCGCGTCGTTGCCAGAAGCCAAGCCTGAACCCGGAGAAGGCATGCCTGACCGATGGTTGAGAAGCCAGGACCATTTTACACGGTTCACCGAGTTGATCAAACAGGAACTCGACGATGAAACTCAACTTGTCGAAGAGCGGTGGAAGAACTGGACGAAAGGGCGTCTTTCAGCCGCAGGCCTCGCCCTGTTTGACCTGAGCGGACGGGCGCGTGGCCGTTTTTTTGGAGACGACATTTTGGTTTTTGAAACACGAGACGGAGGCCGTATGCCGGTCCATCGATTTACGCCAGGGGACATCGTCCTCATCTCGAGGTCACGACCATGGAGTGAGAAAGTGATAGAAGGCGTGGTGCTCGACCGTGGTCCAACCCGGTTGCGAGTGGTGGCTAAGGACCGACCTAAGGATTTGAGAAAAGGGGCATGGCGGTTGGACCGTGGCGCCAATCGCGTGGCGCACGACCGCATGCATGAAGCCCTCATCGCCTTTCATTCAACCGAAGGCGACGGCGGGACGGTGTTGAGGGATGTGCTGTTGGCCAACGTGCTCGACATCAATCAAAACGCCACCCTCCCTCCGGAAATTCACGGACAAAAGAAAGGCCCGCAAGGGCCACCGCCCTCCTTGCACGGGCTCAATGATTCACAGAAGGCTGCGGTCAAGGCCTCAATGCGCCAACGGCTGACATTGATTCAGGGTCCACCGGGCACGGGAAAGACCCACACCGCCGTTCGTTTGCTCAAGGCCTTTTCAGAGAAGGGAGCCGGTCCGCTGCTGGCCACGGCGGAGTCCAACGTGGCGGTGGACAACCTGCTCGAAGGGTTGCTGGAGGCTGGGGTGAAGGCCGTGCGAATAGGCCGGCCGGTCAAGGTTCGAGAATCGCTGCGTACAGCGACACTTGATGCCATCCTCGAACGCCATCCCCTCCAAGAAGAATTGGCCATGGCACGGGACGACGAACGCGAGATGAAACGAGGCTTGTCCTCGCTGCGCGGGAAAGACAAGGGTTTGATGCACCGAGACATCAACATCACTCGAAAAGAAATTCAAGAGATGGAGCGGAACATGACCGAAAGCGTGCTTGACGATGCGGAGGTCATATGCGCCACAACCATTGGTTGCGGCCATCGTTTGCTCGCCCATCGAAAATTCCCCATCGTTCTAATGGACGAGGCCACCCAAGCCAGCGAACCGAGTGCCCTTGTGCCCATCGTGAAGGGGTGCCGCCAGCTCGTTCTGGTTGGTGACCACCAGCAGTTGCCTCCAACGGTCGTGAGCCGGCGAGCCGAAGACGGGGGGCTCAACCGATCCCTGTTCGAGCGGCTCGTCGCTTGCGGTTTGGAATCGTGCATGTTGACCACCCAATACCGCATGCACCCTGTTTTACGGGAGTTCCCCAGCGCACGGTTCTATCAAAATCGACTTGAAGACGGCTGTGCTTCAGCCGAACGACCGGCCCCGGCTGGTTTTCTTTGGCCGGATTGGGACAAGCCGATGGCCTTTGTACCGATTGAGGGCGCCGAGGAGGAAGACGAAGAGGGCAAAAGCCGGTCCAACAGAGATGAAGCCGCCAAGGTCCTCAACGTGGTCATCGACCTTCTGGCGATGGGTGATTTGACGCCTCATGACATTGGCGTGGTGACGCCTTACAACGGGCAGGTCCGACTTCTCAGCGATTTGTTCATGCAATCGGGGGGCCGGGAACCCGGTGAGCGGTTTGAAGGCCTTGAGATCAAGAGTGTCGACGGATACCAGGGGCGTGAGAAGGAGGTCATCGTCTTCTCAACGGTGCGAGCCAACGACCGAGGTGAAATTGGCTTCCTGTCCGACTATCGCCGGTTGAACGTGGCCATCACGCGAGCAAGGCGGGGTTTGGTGGTCCTTGGCCACCCGCAAACCCTGCGCTATCATCCCGAGTGGAGGGCCTATCTGGACTGGGCTGAAGAATCGGGCTTGTTTGCATGGCACGTCACCCATTCGTGAAATCAAAGCGCAAATTGACAAAGGGGGAGCGCTTGCTTCCTCCATGGCCGAGAGTCCCGTGACCATCGTCAAGGGTGGAACCCTGGCCCAAACCGTCGTGGCCTCTGCTCCAGAAGGCATGCTTATCGCTCCCGCTTGGAAACGAGTCACTGCTTTCATGTTGGATGTGATCATGCTCGTCCTCGTGTTGCAACTGTTGGCGAGAGGGGAATTTCTTCCCTCCCTGTTCAGTTACGGCTTGGTGTTTGAAGGGGCCCGGTATGCGGCTTTCTTTGCGCTCAATTGGGTGTTGTTTGGAGCAGCCTTCTATCTCTACTTCAAGTACACAGGGCAGACCATGGGACGCTCTCTTGCACAACGGGGTCTGAGAATCGCTATTGTCCACGACAACGGCACCATGCTGGAGGGTCACCATTGGGGCCCGAGGGCGTTTGCGAAACTGATCTATTTGATTCCGATTCTCGGCGCTCTTTGGTTTGGCGTCCGCGACACCTTCAACGCACAATCGAAAGGGGCTGAATACCGAACCACCGTCGACCGCAAGCACCACACGGTGGCTGCTGTGGATTGGTCACTGCCATCGGAAACCCGCACGCGTTTGCGCTAAGCATCCAACAACGGCCCACATCCTTGAAGTACGGCCTTCACCAACGAGAAATTGGTGCGCCTCAATGAGTGACGATCATTCCACACGAGCCGGTTCCCTTCACGCCATGCTTTGCTCGTCGGTGATGGAAATTGACGACGATGACGAAGACATCGTTCAAATCGTGGTTGAAATCATGAACGAATCCGCCATCCCCATCGGAGGCTTACAGGCCCATTTGGTTACCGACAACGGGCAGCGTCACGAACCTGTGGAGGGCATCACTTCAATCGGGCCCGGGTTGACCCGTCAATTCAAGTTCGAAGCACGTATCAGTGCCGGGACCTGGTCGTTTGAGTTCCTCGGTGGAGGTCAAACGATGACCTTGGGGCCCTACGAGTCCGATTTTGAATTCCAATCCGAAAAGGGCCGGCAACTGGGCAACGCGATTGGCAGCAGTCTCTTTTCCGGGGCCTTTGACACCAACCTTGATGCGTTTGGAAACACCGAAGAACGAGGCATCATCAGTCCAGATTCCATTGTGATGACGTCGTATGTCGGCGAAAACGCTCAGGGAGGGGCCACCAAACTTCTCCGAGGCGACGCCGCTGAAGTTGCTGACACAGAAGACGGCCCGCGAACACCTCCCTGGATGGCCGGCGGGCAAGGAACATCAACTGAACAACCCGAACCGCTCCCTTCGCCTCCGACTCCTTCTGTTCAAACCCCCAACGATGCGCTGTTGACGCCGTTGACGCCACGCACTGAACCGCCAGCACCAACCAACCAAACTGCACCGTCAACCAGTGACCCGTTGTTGAGCGCACTTGCACCACGCTCGGAAGCCCCACCCGTTGAGGAGCCTCGAAGCGAGGCATTGTCCACCGATCCTTTGCTCAGCGCGTTGTCATCCCCACCACCGCTTCCCGTTGAAGAGCCATCCGCTGATGCAACACCTCCTCCTTCTGGCCCTCCGTCCAGTCCACCTTCTGGCCCTCCGTCCGGTCC
>QQSC01000016.1:30807-53949 GCA_003602475.1 Candidatus Poseidoniales archaeon
TCCGGCCCTCCTTCTGGCCCACCGTCCGGTCCTCCTTCTGGCCCACCGTCTGGTCCTCCTTCTGGCCCTCCGTCCGGCCCTCCTTCTGGCCCACCTTCCGGTCCACCGTCTGGTCCTCCTTCCGGCCCTCCGTCCGGCCCACCTTCATCATCGTGAGGCATGGCCATGAGCGATGGATTCACGATGAAACTTTGTGGCACCAAAGGCGCCTACCAGATCGTCCCGGAGGGCATTGAATCCATCGATTTGGCGACGGTTGGCCGAGCCATCGAATCGGCGGGATACTCGCCTGAAATTCAATCCCGCTTGTGCTGGACCTTTACAGGTCGATGCGAAATGACCCTGTACCCCAGCGGTAAACTCATGATTCGCACAGAGGATGTCGCTGTTGCGGAAGAAGTCGCTCAACTCCACATCAACGCGTGGGTACAAGCTTGAGGTGCTGCATTGCTACCGCAGAACACCGTTGACCACATGATGAATGGTGGTGTTGTTGCTTATCCGACCAGCACCCTTCCAGGTTTGGCATGCTTGCCTACTGCTGCGTCGCTCGACGGTTTGTACAACTTGAAGGGCCGCTCCGCCGACAAACCCGTTAGTTTAGGCGTTCTTTCTCTCGAACAAGCTTCAGATTTGGTGCATGTCCCACCGACCGTGATCGACATGGAAGCAGCGTTTGAGCGAGGCAGCATCACCTTCGTTCTCGACGCTGTAACGCCATTGGATGAACGATTGGGTGGCTCGCGCGTGGCCGTGAGGTGTTTGGCTCATCCTACGGCGCGTGCGCTGGTGAAACGTTTCGGCCCCATCACGGCCACCAGTGCGAACGAAGCAGGCGTCGCCCCTGAGGGTTCGGCAGAAGCAGCAGGCCGCTCTCTTGGGCTTTCATCGCATGCTGTTTTACCAGGAACCTGCCCCGGAGGCCTCGGTTCAACTTTTGTGGGCGTGTCGTCGGGCGAGGCTGGTCTTGAGGTAACTGTTATGAGAGAGGGCGTGGTACCTGCTACTGTCGTGATGGAATGGTTGACGAATCGAACCTCAAATACTGGCGAGACGCCGGGCACGTCGCACGACGAACGCTTGAAGCCATGAAAGAGGAACTTCAACCGGGCAAATCTTTCCATGAGATCATTGAGTCCGCCGAACGGTACATTCACCGGCACGGTGGCAAACCGGCTTTCCCAGGCACGATTGCCGTCAACGATTTGGCAGCGCATTTCACCACCGATCACTTGGAGAACCCCGTTGAAGACTGGCAGCATGACACGATCTTGCAAAAAGGCGACGTTGTGAAAATTGATTTCGGAGTCCACATCAAAGGGCACATTGGCGACAACGCCCTCACGGTCGAAATCGGCAACAGCAACGAACACACCGAACAAATCAGAGCCGCGAGAGAAGCACGCGACGCTGCTGTTGAGATGCTCCATCCCGGTACACCTTGGTACAAGGTAGGTCAAGCGGCCGCCCAGCCCTCCTTGGACGCTGGGTTCCAGCCCATCCGAAACCTCTGCGGCCACCAACTCAAACCATGGGAACTGCACGCTGGTGTCTCAGTCCCTTCCTATGCATGCGGCAAGGATCACCAGGGCTTCAAAGGGGTCGTTGAGGAAGGCGGCATCTATGCGGTTGAACCGTTCAACACCTCGGGCGCTTCGGGGCTGATCGAAAACATTGGGCGCCCCCACTCTTCAAACATCTACAGGGTAACCGGAGCCACCACGTATCGCAAAGCCCGTGCCAAGAATCAATTGACCGCCTTGGGGGCCCAGATGGCTCGCAACCTCGAAGAACGTTATTCGACCCTTCCGTTCGCTGAACGCTGGGCGTTCCCAATGCTCAAGAAACCCTTCCCGGAGGCGGACGAAGCAAGTTTGCAGAAGAAATGGAAGGCATTGGTGAAGAAACTCATCAGCATCCGGTTCCTCGAAACCTACCACGTGTTGCGCTGCCGTGACGGTGGCAACATTGCTCAATTCGAACATACTGTGCACGTGACGTCCGGCGGCCCTGAAATATTAACCGTGGAGTAACCCCCGAATTTCGGCTGAAAACTCATATAAACTTCAACCCCGTAGGGTTGAACGAACAGGGCTGTTGAAGTTCTCGTTGAGTGCATCCCATCCCCTCCGCGTTTCTCTCACCCTGTTCACCTTTTTCTCAAATCAGCCGATAGGCTGCCAGCCACCCGTTCATGCCATTGAGCATTGATATTTACAAACCGTTCGTACCATCCGATGGCGCGCGATTGTTCAAAAACATAACATTCTTTTTTTGGCGTTTTTAGAGGTTTTTACCTCCGACCTTGATGAATGTGATGAATATTGTTTAATATGAGCATGGTCGTAGGGGGGCTTACCCCCAAACGGGGAAAGGAGGACAAAAATATGAAAAACGAAAACCGAAATGAAGAGGCTGTCAGCCCGGTCATTGCTACCATCTTGATGGTGGCCATTACCGTGGTTCTGGCTGGTGTGCTGTACGTGTGGGCTAGCTCCCTTGCTGAAGGCAACACCGATGGCGACCTGTCTCTGTATGCCTTTACCGGCGCAGATGCAGAAGGAGCGGCAAATGTGCCCTCCACCGCCACGAACGACACGCTGATCAAGCTGACGATGACCCAAGGCAGCGACTTGAACTGGGCTTACATGTCCGTCAAGTTGACCACCAACGCTGGTGACATCTACTTCTGCAGTTCACCAAACGCTGCTGAAGGCGCTGCTTGCGAACTGGTCGACAACGGCCGTGACACCACTGACGCCACCATGAGCGTCGGTGACGTCGTGACCATCGTGGAGTCCGGCACAGACATCTGTTCCAGCTCCTGCACCATGGACGTGGAAATCACCAACACCCGCACGGATGAGGTCATCGACCGCACCGCTGGCGTGGCTGCTGAGTGATTCTTCGGAATTGAAGCGCAACATTTCCCAGGTCACTGACCTGTACAACACCCTCCCGTTGGTCAAGGCCAGCGGGGGGGCTTTTTTTCTCATTCTTTCATAACCAGCCGTTCCTCGGCGTGTTGTTCCCACATGTGGAGGGATTGACCTTTGGCCAACAACAGCAACGACCGAAGCAACCACTCCATGCTGGTCAACCATTGACCCAGCAGGCCCAAGGGGCCGAGTGGTCTTCCCCGCCTTGAGGACCACCAAGCGAGCATCACGACCGCTTCCATCAACCCCATGAACAGATGGATCTGTCCAGCCGTGGTTGAGGCAGCAGGCCATCCGAACATGCCCACCAATCCCCATCGAAGGGCTCCTGCAGCACATGCGACACCGACCAACATTGGGGCAACCACGTGAAAATGGTGTTGACGCCTGAAGACACGACCGAAAACACCCATGCTTGCATGTCCTGCGGTGGATCGCTTTCTCAGCAAGAGGCGCTGCAACCCCTGCCCTCGGCGTATTTTTTGCCGCCGTTGGCCGGCGAGGGTGAGAGGAGCCACGTCCGTGAAGAGCGCTTGGGGGTCAACCACGACCCTCAATCCTTTGAGTCGCACAGCCGTGGCAATTTGGGCGTCGTCAGCGTTGGCGTAATGCACCACATCGTTTTCGTTCACCAACCGTCCTCGCCACATCATGCAAGAGCCTTCGAGGAACGGCGTGCTGTCAATGGACGACTCAGCGATTCGCATCGCCTCCCACATACGACGGTGTTGTGATTCCTCTCCTCGTGCGTGTTCTCGCTTTGGAAGCGCCCCCACCGCTCCAATCATTGGGTCAGCGAACCATCTCTGCAGACGCTTCAATGCTCCAGGCAACAACAACGCATCAGCGTCGGTCATGCAGACCAGGTCGTGTTCTCCTCTGGGCAACGCCGTGAGTGCTCGGCTCACGGCGGCAGATTTCCCTTTTCTGGCCTCCATAACATCCACGGTCACGGAGAGGAATGCCTCTGGGTTCTGCTTGAGCCAGGCCCGAGCGAGGTTCACCGTGGTGTCGGTTGAAGCCGAATCAATGAGGTAAAGGTGCACGTTGAGGTCCTGCTCTGCGAGGTTCTCCAGTTTCCCTTCGATCACACTCGCTTCGTTCCACACCGGGAGCAAGACGGTGACCCGCAGGTCAGCGCTCACGGCTTCGGTGGGTGTTGAATGAGGTCGAGCGAGCCAACTTCTCATGTTCCACCGATGAATGGCAAACGGCGCCATTGCCACGAACAAAGCAGCGCATTCAACCGCTACAGGCCACAGCATGACCGCCTCTTTGTCGCAGCGGCTATCAGTCCTCCCCACAAAAACAACCCAGACGCTGCAATTGAAGCGGCCCATTCATGACCGCCAACCCTCAGGCTCCACCATGCGGAAAGTGCTGCACGTGGGGCCGTGCAATGCGCCAGGGGGCATGGCCACGGTCATGAAGACCTTGGCAGAACATCCCCCAGATGGCTGGGAAGCCGAGTTGTTGCCTACTTACAGCAGCGGTGGTGTGTGGTCGAAATGGAAAGCGTATCGAAGTGCTCGTCGATTGCTCAAGAGGCGGCTCGCAAAACCTTCATCCGTTGATGTGGTTCACTTTCACGTGGCTTCGGATTGGTCGTGGCACCGAAAAGAGCGTTTGATTGGTCTCGTACAGGATCTCGAGGGTAGCGTGGTGGTGCACCTGCATTCCGGTGCCTTTGAGACTTGGATTGGTTCTCGGCCACGCATTCAACACCGTTTTCGTCGGTTAACGGCTCGTCCGCGTACTGCGCTGGTTGTTCTCAATGACCATTGGCGAGAGAAGATGAGCCCGTACACCGATCGCATTCAATCGATTAACAATCCATTACCACCAACAATTCATTTGTCTCAGAGTAAGCGAGATTCCAATCACTTGCTTCTCCTCGGACGGGCGGATCCTGTGAAGGGGCATGCGTTTGCTGAGTCTCTCGTTACTTTGCTCCGTAAAACGAGGCCTGACCTCCATCTAAGCATGACAGGGCGTACACATTCTGACGTTGAAGGTGTCAAGGCGCTTGGGTGGGTAGAGGTGTCAGAAAAGCAACTTTTGTTGAACACGGCGTCAGTTTTGTTGGTCCCTTCAACTTACGAAGGTCAACCCATGGTCGCATTGGAGGCTCTCGCCAGCGGTTGTCCTGTTGTGCTGAGTTCACATGTCCCCTTGCCGCCCAAAGCCGCTTTGATTGCTCAACACAACGACATGAACGATTGGTTGATTTGCGTTAACACTGCCCTCGACCACCCCATGGACGGCTCATTTCTTCGGTCAAGTCTTGATGGTCACGGCATCGAGACGGTTCAAGAATCCTGGAGTTTGATTTATACGGATGTTGGAAAAAGGGACAACAATGCCTCATGAAGCGCTTCAATCGGAGCATTCCATGAGAGTTCTTCTTCCGCAAAACATCGAGCAGCGGCCCCTATCTCGTCCAAGGATTTTTGCTGCAGTTCGACCAACCAACGTACACCGTCGAGAAGGAAATCTTCCTGTGAAACCAATTTTAACCATGAAGTCTGACGTTGGTTGCGTAACCGGTGGCCTTGGTGGTCAATGCCAAGCATGGCCAAACCCGAGGCGGCGTATTCTACCTGTTTGAGTGGACTAGCAACCGACCAAACTGGGTTTTTTGGCATAGGAAGCAAACCCACATGACATGTTGATAACAGCACAGCAAGTTCATTTTGAGGCATTGCAGGATACAATTCCAGACCATCCATGCCTTCCTGAATCTGTTTTAATCCACCGACAGCGTCACCGTCTCCCACCAATATCAAATCAACATCAAGGGCCATTTGTCGAGCCTTTTCCACGAGCATGGGGAGTGCTAGAACCCCACGGTTCTTGTCCAAGCGTCCGTGATAGATCAAGGTGAAGCGGCTCCTACGCTTTCCCGGCCGAAACATGTCCATATCCACACCTACAGGAAGCACGACCATCTTGTCAAGAGGGGTCCCCGTTTTCTGCTTAACCAAATGAGAATGCGAAGGGGAAACCACGAAACCAAGCCCATTCGGATGAGCAGAGACGTGCCTCCAAGCGCTCTTCCAACTTGGCCACTGAAGCCTGCCCAACAATCCTGCGTTTGCCGGTGGACTTCGGTCAAGTAACACCCAAGCAATCTTGAGAGAAGAAAAGATTGGGGCGAGGCGGGGAGCCACTCTCCAGTCCAAAACAACAACAGCATCCATCTCAAATGTGTGAGATTTTGCCCACGCTTTCATCTTCTTTCCTATTGAACGAGCAGCTTGTCCGGGAAGGCTCGAACTTGAGACGCGAACGTGATTCCAGGGTGCCTGTTGGTGGGAAAACGATTCATCGGCGTTAACCAGCACGACTCGGCAATCGCGATTTACTAGTCCTGTGAGCAACGCATGGTGAGTGGTGGAGCAAAGATCTCTCATGGACCTACAGGTCAGCCAATACACCGTGGTCATTCCATCTGACCCTCCAATTCCATCTTGATCATTGCGTTAAGCGACGAGGCGATGTTGGCCTTCGGCTTCCAATCCAAATCATGCATCAATCGTTCAATCGAGGCCTGCGAACGATGAACATCACCTGCTCTAGCGGGCTGATGGTTTGGTTTCGTCGTTCGGAAATCCGGCTGATGCTCCGCCAAGCCATGTTCAATCAATTCAATCAGTTCGAGAAGACTTGTCTCGGTGCCGGAACCAAGATTGTAGACGGCGTGTTTCATGCCTTCACCTCCGCACTCTACGGTGTCAAGAAGAGCCGTTGCAACATCATCAACATGAACAAAATCCCTTGTGGTTGTTCCGTCTCCGTATACGTTCAATGGCTCTCGTTTGCACATAAGTCGCACAAACAGCGGAATCACTGCGGCATATGACCCACTCACGGGTTGACCCGGCCCGTAGACATTAAAAAAGCGAAATGAGATTGCCTTTAGTCCATTTTCACGCGCACGTTCAATATCTTCCTCGTTTACTTTTTTGGACAAGCCGTAGGGAGAGAGTGGATTCAGGGGAGCCGTCTCTTTCAACGGAATTTGTTCCAAATCCCCGTAAACGGCTGCGCTAGAGGCATGCAGGATTAACCCGATCTTCATTTCCTCGCCAACCGAGAGCACAACGTTGGTTCCATCAACATTCACAGAACGGGTTCTTTCAGGTGCATCGATGGAGGCTTGCACCGATATTTCGGCAGCCAAATGTATCACAGCATGGCACTTCTCGAGGGCTTTTCTCACAGCTGGACGGTCTCGTATGTCGCCAACGATATGTGTGTGGTGTTCATTTGTTTCCCCTGAGTACGGAATGAGGTCAAAGGTCACCACTCGCCACCCTCGTTTCAAGGAGGCCCGAACGAGGTGCTGCCCGATGAATCCAGAGCCCCCCGTGATGCAGATCTGCTTCACCTTACCGCCCCCTCTGAGCTTTTGAGTATACTTCGGGCAAGGCCTCAACGACCCTGTTCCAAGTTCGATGTTCCAACACCCATTGCCGAGCTGCTTTCCCCAATTCATCGGCAAAGGCCTTTTGCTCAATGCATCGCTTCAGCACTGCAGCCAAACTTGTGGCGTCTTCAGCGTTGTATACGAGGCCGGTTACTCCATCTTCGACAATTTCTTCGAGAGCAGGCAAATTGCTCACCACCACGGTTTTCCCATGCAGCATGGCTTCAAAGGGTTTGATGGGGGTGACCAATCTTGTGACTCGCTTGTCCGGGCGACTCACCACAAAGAGATCGATCAAATCGTAAAACGGTCCAACGTCTTCATGCGGTACCGGTCCGGCAACAACGCTCGTATCGCGGAGGTCAAGACGCTCACACAACGCAGTCAATTGAGGTTGACCTGGTTCGCTGCTCAGAACAAACAACCTCACATCTTGTCCAGAGCGATGCAGTTGAGCGACAGCTTCAGCCGTTAAATCCACGCCTTCAAGTGAACGGAGGGAGCCAATGTATCCCACCACAGTCGTTGATTCGGAACGCAACAGGCGTTTACTGACGTGTTCGTAGAGTTCATGTGTTGGACGTTCGACGATTTGACTTTTTGACACAGCGTTTGGAATCACAAAAATCCTGTCGCGCTCCACTCCTCGGCCAATCGCCTCTTCTCTCAAGGTTTCACTGATGCAGACCACAGCATCGGCTCTGCGGAGCACCTTGTTTTCCATCCTGCGGAATCTTCGATATGCGAGTCCATTTGATGACCAACGCCCTGCAGCCACTGCAGAATCTTCCCATAAGCCACGCATTTCATAGACAAATGGGACTCCAAGCAATCGGGCAGCTCGAAGAGCTGGGATACCAACTCTGTACGGGACGTGGGCGTGTAGAACAGTTGCCTGTTCTTCACGTGCGGTGTTGACAATGGCTTGAGTGAAGTGCTTGAATTGGATTCGCTCCTCGATCCATGACCAAGCGGGCGAGAAGGGTCTTGCAAGCAGGCGCAAAGCGCTTTTCCACTTAGGCTGACGATGTTGAGATGATGCAGTGGCAACTGTATGGCGATGCCCTCTTGCTGCAACCCATGCCATCCCTCTGCCTTCTGTTGTTGGTAATCGAGAAGGATGAGGGCATCGGTGGTAGGTGATACCGTCTTTGATCAAGGGCTCGACCATACTGTCCTTCGCAGCGTACCATGGAGACGTGATGGCTGCAATGCGAACCCCTTCAAGTGCAGACGAGGCCTTGAGGAGCCCATGCGTACGGGTGGCGTACCCGTTCACGTCAGGGGCGCTGTTTGCCAAGACGTGAAGCACGGTGTGCATGAAGTCCCCCATGCGTTCACAACGGGGCCCCGTGTTTGATGGTTCCGAGAGCGTCATGAGTGCAAAGTCATGGTGCCCGCTTCAAGAGGAGAGGACAACGGAATCAATGACATCAGCAATGCGCCCAGCCGTTTTACCATCCCATAAATCTGGTACACGGCCGGTTTTGCCACCGTTGTCCAATGCGTCCATTGCCGCTTTCAAGATTGCGACAGGGTCGTTGCCCACAATGGTGTTGGTTCCTTCCGTAACAGTGATGGGGCGTTCGGTGTTTTCACGAAGTGTTAGGCACGGGATTCCCAATGCCGTGGACTCTTCTTGGAGCCCACCTGAGTCGGTCAAAACGATGGTCGAATGGGCCATAAGTGCAACGAAATCAAGGTATCCGGCCGGACCGGTGAGGACAATATTGGGGATGTTGGCCACGCGTTCAGATAAACCAAATTTCTTGATGTTGTTGGCCGTTCTTGGATGTTGGGGGAAGACCAGTGGGACCCGCTTTCCAATGGACTCAAGGGCTTCAACGATGCCCGTGAGGGCCTCTTTATCATCAACGTTGCTCGGGCGATGAAGTGTCAAGATGCCGTAAGCACCTCGTTCAACCCCCAGCGTTGAATGAATGGTACTGGACTTGGCCCGTTCGAGGTTGTTGTACAAGGAATCAATCATGATGTTGCCAACGCGAATAATTTTGTCTTCAGAGACCCCTTCATTTCTCAGGTTTTCGTCGCCATCTGGGGAAGGAGTAAGCAGGTAATTGGCAACGGCATCCGTAAGAAGACGATTCACTTCCTCCGGCATCGTTCGGTCATTGGATCGCAACCCGGCTTCGACGTGGGCACATGGAATCAACAACTTAGCACAAACGATGGAACACGCCACGGTGGAATTGACATCTCCGACCACCACGACCATTGAAGGTGAACGATCAAAACAAATCTGCTCGAATTCAATCATCACTTTGGCCGTCTGCTGGGCGTGAGAACCGCTCCCAATTCCCAAGTAAATGTCGGGTTTGGGCATGCCCAAATCGTCAAAGAACACCTTTGACATGTTGTCGTCGTAATGTTGGCCGGTGTGAAGCAACAACACTTCCCTCCCGCGTCTCATTAACTCGGCATGCAGGGGAGCGATTTTCATGAAATTTGGTCGAGCACCGACGACGAGAATGATTGGTTGATTCATGATGTTCCCTCACACATGCGCTCGTAGACATCAACCACACGCTGAGAGACGGTTTCCCAAGAATGGTGCTCCGTCACCCAATCACGAGCATTGTCACTTATGGTTTCGCGGAGGCTTTCATCTAATAAGAGTGGTTCTAATTTCACCGCCAAATCATCAGCATTGTCCTTCTCAAAGATCACACCAGTAACCTCATGTTCGACAATTTCGGCCAAGGCCGCTACACTTGAACAAACCACAACCTTACCCGCTCGCATGGCCTCAAATGGCTTCAATGGAGAAACCAATTCACAGACTTTGTAACCTTTCCGAGGAAGTGGGGCGATGTCGATCAGCGAATAATACCGTTGGACCTCATCGTGAGGAATTCGACCAGTGAAGGTAGTGATGTCCTCGATCTGGAGGAATCTTGCTTTTCTTCTGAGGGGTGTCATCATGTCACCGTCCCCCACCAGCAGCAGATGAAACACATCACCCAATTTATTGCGCAACATCGCACATGCCTCCAGCAAAAGATCCAATCCTTCGTATTCAACAAAGGAACCAATGTAACCGATGACGATTCGATTCTCAAGGTTCAATCGCTCTGCAAGATGTAGGTCCTTGTCTTGTGCATGGAACTTGTCGGTACTCACAGCGTTTGGGAGGACATCAATTTTCGATGCCTCAACCCCTTGAGCCACAAGGATGTCCTTCAGAGCCTTCGTGATCGTAAACACGTGATCGGATGATTTGGCCGCCTCAATCTCCATTCGCTCTGATAGGTTGAAGTGATCCGAATGCTCGTACCCTTCACGTTTGGTGGCCTGTGTCAAGTGCCAGAAACCTCTTATTTCGTACACCGAAGGTATTCCCAATGCCTTGGCCGCCCGTGCGCCAGCCAAACCAACCACGAAATTCGATGCGGAATGGATCAACATGGGCCGAGCCTTCTCCGCTTGATTCATCAATGCGAGCGTCGCAGCGTGAAGGTATTCCTCAAGTTGATTGAAGTTGTATACGTCCTGGTAGTTGATCAATTGATGTTTTCTCACCGATGGGGAGAAGATGTATGCGATGCCATCAATCACGGAAACGGCATCGATCTCGGAATGGGAGAAATCAGTCCTATCCAGCGGGTACCCATGGCGAAGGTTCACCTGTATGTCAAGTCCCTTTTGTTTTAGAGCTGAAACAAGCCCGTGTGTTCTGATAGCATAACCCGATGTGGTGTGAGGGCGGCTCTGGCTGGCGTGGTACATGACCACGCCCTTCTTACTTTGGATGGGTGTTGGTTTGACCGATTGGAGGGTCAATGGTTCGTTGATAAGTTTGGCACCGATTTTGAAGCGTTGGGTCTGCTGGCGTTTCCACGAGGATTTTGGAAGGCGTTTGAGCAATGCGAGAGGTTTGGCGAAGTTTCCAGCTTTCCCGTGAACCTGAATCAGGGTCCGAGCAGCTCGTTCATCGAACAACGCGTCAATGTAAGTCTCGCCAAATTCAACAGGGTTACCCCTTTTCCGTCGCACAAGGGCTCTAAGGAGACCGATGAACACATTGCGAATCATTGATTCATCTTCGGTGGAATTCAGCAGGTGTTGCATGATTTTATGTGAGGCTGATGACAACTCAATTCCGGTCATGCTGAATGAGCCCTCCAAAGCGAGGTCCCTTGCGTCGTTGACCGAGAGAGGTCCTTGTCGAAGGGCGATGAGGAAGTCCTCTGCGAGGTAATCGCCCTTTCTCATTTTACTGTCCGTTGGCAACAAGTCTGGTGAGATTACAATTCCGGAAGGAAACAAATCGGTTTTTCCCTCCATCTCTTCGTCGGCAACATAAACTGAATGTTGTCTCTGATGGCTGCTGTTGAGTGCTTTCAGCAACCTACGCGGTGTATATGTAAGGAAACGTCCTATCCTGTAACTGATGGAGCCTTTTGTCCGTTCAAGTTCCTTGAGAACCTTTTGTTCTCGTGTGGAGAGGAGATTCACCCAATTACGCTGTCGCTCAAATTCATCACGAAGGTACTGGAGTTGGCCTACAGAAAACGAAATCATCTCTTCCTCGATGGATTCTTGCTCGTCGCTATTATCCACGGAGATCACCGTTTGAAGTTCATTTCCCACGTTTGTACGGCCTCAACAATTCGGTCAACATCATCGGGAGAAAGTCCCGGATGAACAGGCAAGGAGATGACCTCGTCAACCACCTTTTCTGCCACAGGACAGGACGAGGCAAAGGGTTTCAAGTGAGGGTAGTCCTTTACCAGCGTCGGGTAGTACATTCGCGTCTCGATATCAAGGGCTTCAAGGGTTTCTTTCAACCCCAAACGGTCTTTGCATCTCAGTGTGTATTGGTGCCAAGCATGGGTGTAACCTTCGGGAACAGACGGCACAATCAACCCATCAATGATCTTCAGTTTGTCATTGAACACCGCAGCGTTGGCCGCCCTTCTGGCGTTGAATTCCTTGACCCGTTTCAATTGTTCTCGGCCAATGGCTGCACCCAGGTCGGTCATCCGAAGGTTGAGGCCAAAACGAACATGGTCGTACTTACCCAGTGAGGCGTCAGGCCGTCCGTGATTTCTCACACTGTCGAGCATCGAATGGAGGTGCTCATCGTTGGTGGTCACCATCCCTCCCTCGCCCGTTGTCATGTTTTTTGTGGGGTAGAAGGAGAAGCATTCAATGTCGGCCAACGTACCAACCCTGTCGGTGCCAATTGCAGCGCCATGGGCTTGTGCTGCATCGCCAATGAGATGAATCCCATGTTCGTCAGCAATCTTACGGAAAGCAGGCATGTCAGCCGCTAATCCGTACAAATGAACCGGCATGATGGCAGCTGTTTTCTCGGTGATTCGTTCTTTTGTTGATTCAGGGCACAGGTTGAACGTTGTTTCATCAATGTCCGCAAAAACGGGCACTGCCCCGCAACTGATGATGGCGTTGGCGGTGGCTACGAACGTCATGGGGGTGGTGATGACTTCGTCTCCCGGTTTAATGCCGATTGAGGAGAGTGCCAAACTCAAGGCGGAGGTTCCGTTGTTCACCGCACAGGCGTACTGGCTTCCGACATACTGTGAGAATTCGTTCTCAAACGCCTTTACTTCAGGGCCGCTAGCCAGCATACCACTTTTGATGACTCTCGTCACGGCTTCAATCTCTGGCGTCCCCAAGACAGGTTGTGCGATTCGGATTCTGTTTGATTGGTCTTCAATCATGGATTCTCCCTCCATGGCACAAGTTGTTTTCGATGAGAATCATGATTAAACAAGGCAACAAACTTGTCGTAGTCATCTCCAGACGGATCACTTTCCATGTTGAATTTGCCAAATTGATGAGTGTTCCAACGCCTGAAGCTCGCTGGATTACCCGCAACGAGGGCAAAAGGAGGAACATCTCTTGTAACCACGGACCCCATTCCAAGCATCGAGTAAGCTCCAATGGTAGAGTGTTGATGCACCGTGGTGCCAATACCAAAAGTAGCCCCTTTATGGACCGTTACATGCCCCCCCAATACAGTGTTGTGAGCCATTGTAACGTCATCCGCGATGCGGCAGTCGTGGGACACGTGGGATCCGGTCAAGAAATAATTTCTGTCTCCTACACTCGTACCTAAGGTAAGGGTCCCGTGGGTAATCACACTGCGATCGCAAAAAATATTGTCGTCTCCAATTGTAATGTTTCCATTTACTGAAGCCCCTCTACTTTCCGGATGCGAGCCCAAAACACAATGCGATTGCACGGTGTTCCTGCATCCAATCTCAATTGGGCCAGACACCACTGAATGACTTCCAACTGTTGTCATGTCTCCGATTATGACTGGGCCAACAATGTGACAAAAAGAACCGATATGGACGCCTTTCCCAAGTATAATCTCGCCTTCCAGCACTGCTGTTTCATGAACGGTTGCAGGTTGAAGTGCCGACAAATGTCATCAACCCGTGAAGTCATTCACCTTGTCGTGATCGCCGATGATTTTGAGAACCGAACCGTCCAACACAGGTTCTGTTTCGCGTTCGGATGTAGCCAAGAAAATTTCGTCCTTTCTGTCCCCTCGTCGTCGTTCGATGATTTCCTTGGATCTGCCGGGGTACAACGCATCGGCCACATCGCCCATGTTACGCAATTCAGGTGTGTTGACAATGTAACGTCCCGATCCATTGACCATTGCGAACATAATCAGTCCACAGGATTCATCCACTGAAATAAAATGGCGATTACATTCTGCAACGACTTTGATTTGCTCGATATCTTGAAGGTCACCCCAAATCTCAAACACGTTCCCTTGGCTTTGAACCACGTTAAAGAATCGAGCAATGCTCCCCCCTGAATTCAACACCATGCGTTCAGCAATAAGTTTGGTCGCCCCGTACACGATTTCGGGGTTGCACGACTTGCATGTTGACGTTAGGATGACTTTTGTTTGGTCGGTGCAAGCGTCAATGAGGTTCTTGGTCCCTTCAATGTTGACCTCAACGGTCTTCCAAGTCTGATGCTCGGATTTGGTGGCGAATTTTAATCCTGCAATGTTGACGATGAAATCAGGATTGTATTTTCTCACCAATGAGACACAGTCTCGAAAGTTTGTGATGTCAAGGTATTCTAAATTTCCTTCAACATCGGTGGCAAGGTATTCGATCCCAATTTCTTCAAAAATTTCGATGAGCCGAGTTCCGATGCTTCCGTTGGCGCCCGTAATGAGGATTTTCTTTGTTTTCAGCATCTCATGGTTTCGAATGTCAAGAAGCGATTGGTGTTCGTCTCGGCCCAAGACGGCGGTTAACTGATTGTTGTCCATGGTTCTCACATCAATTTCAAAGCCCCTATGAGGCGTTTCTTATCAGTTGCTAAATCTAGTGTCCGTTTAATTGTGGCGAAAGAAATAGCAGAGAACAGGAGAAAACTCAATATCAAACGGTAGAGCGATGCAACACACCCCACCCCTTGCTTGTTTTTTGTTGGAGGGTGAGGTCCCCCTTCCCAACGAAGGAATCGTTCAAGCGAACACCGATCAGCCGGTTCAATGGGGCCATCATTTGCAACGTGAATTCAGCACTTGAAAGGGTCAACCTTCCCTGAGATTCCCCCGTTATTGCGGGGAAATCGGGTTGGATTGGGCGGCAAGTTACTTCAGAGGAAGGGCGTTCCAGTTCCCTGGGTTTGACAAGAATGAACGGCATCACACGGTTCCAACCCTTGCCTTCCTGGCGTTGAACATCAAATTTGTATTCATCCCCTTCCATGAACAGGGAACGATGGAGCTGAATGGGTTGTTCAATGGGTTGGAGGACGGTCAACAACAATTCGTAGGCTCCGGTGGTGATGTTGTACAAACGGATTCGGCATGGAGGGTGTATGTTGAAGTGATGGCTCGGGTCAATGAACACATGATCGTGCTGAAAGAAGAACGATTTGAACGGCATGTGGACAAAGCCACTCAGGTCGGGAAAGGAATACATGTCCAACATTCCCACACCCTGTGCCTTTTCACTGTAATAGTCGCTGAAACGGGTGTTGGTCCAGTTGCGAACCAGGTCCGCATTGATTCCGAACTCTTGTTCAAGTTCATCTAGGTTCAACACCTGCGGCTCCTCTTCTGATTTCACGAGGCTGGATGCTGAAAGTTGATGACGGTTGTAGAGCCATGCTCGCCGAGGTTCCTCCGCAACATGAACTGAAAACCCTTCTTGTTTGAGGTATTTCGGTATTTGTGGGTGAGCAACGGTCAGGAAATTGAACGGACGGGATTTGGTCTGCAGAACAATAAAACCGCATCCCAACCACGGGTACCGATATTCAACCAAGTTTTGTTTTCGTAGGATGTGAAAGTTGGATTTGTGAAGGAAATGGATGTCAACTTGATCGGCCATCACCCACTCAAGCCCGTTCGCAAAGGTGAGGCCAGCATGCTCGTTCCCATCATCGAGCAACTGATTGGCCTTTTCTCGAATTGTGACGATGTAATCGTTTGGCCAAGCATCGTCATCGGCAATGATGGTGGTGATGTATCTTTCAACAGGAGCAATTTCTTTGGCCAGCATGGTAACGTTTTCAGAACTGTGCCTCATTCGAACCGGGTGAACATGCTCGTTACCGCCGAACAACGCCTCAGCGTAAGCCTCAACCTTTGGTAACGGGTCCCGCCCAAGGAAAACGAGCCAATGGACATCGTCTCCAACCAGTTGGAGGAGGGAGTCTTTGGTCACCGCCTCAAACAGAGCAATTCGTCCGTCAATCCATTCCTCATTGTGAATATCCCCCTGCCCGATGAACGGTGTGGCAATGAAAATTGGAAGACGGCGTGATTCCATAGAAGACGGAAAGCAAATGGCTAATTGATGTTTACCAACAGGTATTAAACAACTCACACAATAGCGCAGGCAACGGTTCAAGCGACCAGGAGATTTCGGATGCAACTCCACATATCTCCTGAAGCATGCTCCTCCACCGGTCCAACCAACGACCGCCAACGTCAAATCGACAGGGCGCGGGTCGGCTTCATCGTTCGTTCAAAATTTAGAAAGGCAACCCGAGGTCGTTTTTTGGGCTACCTGTGGCTTGTTTTGGACCCTCTCATCATTTCGCTGATTTACCTGTTCGTTTTTTCAGTCGTGAAGTCAAACCCAAACGCTTCAAGCATTCTCTTGGGTGTGACGATGTACAGGGTGTTTCAATCGTCCCTCCTCAAGGGATTGGCCTGTATCAGGGAACTCAACGGAGGGTTCAAGGCCGAACGCATTTCAACAAGCGTGGTTTTGCGGGCAGAAATAGCGCACCGGTTGATTGACGTGTTTCTCCAATCTGTACTCATAGCAGTTATTCTCGTACTGGCGTTCGGCACGGAACCACTGGATGGCTTAATTTTCTTAGGTATAGCCCAAGCGATGGGATTCTTGATGTTTGGTCTCGGTGTGTTGCTCTCACCTTACACCAACTTGATTCCGGACCTTCAAAATGTGATTTCTTATGGCCTTCGGCTGGGCTTTTACGCTTCCCCTGCGATGTACCCCATGGCCAGAATGGAAGGCTTTCACTACCGGGTGAACCAGTACAACCCCTTTGCATATTTTGTAGAATTTGGACGTTATTTGGCCAATGTTGATTCAACGTTCCTTGATCTCAATCCAAACTTCTTCGCAGCCCTCGTGGTTGCCTTGTTGCTGTTGACGGTGGTTGGATTGCGTCGTGTCGACGGGTTGCGATGGAGGATGACCACATGGTCGTGAATTCTTCTGCCATACGCGTTGAAGGCCTGAGGGTTGAGTACCATGAATACCGACGTGATCGAGTGTTTTCACTGGGAACGAGGCAAACCATTGTTGCGTTGAAGGACGTAAACTTCACCATTGAAATTGGCGAGCATGTGGCCATCATTGGCCGAAACGGTTCAGGAAAGTCAACGTTACTCCAAACCTTAGCGGGGATGCTAAGGCCCGCTGAAGGCTTGGTTGAGGTCAGTGGCCGTACTTTGTTTCTTTCAGGAGTCGATCCCGGATTCGATAGCGAACTCACAGGTCGAGAAAACGTACGGCAATTGGCTCCCGCATACGGGGTTTTGCCAGATCAAGTGGAACCGTTTACTGAATCGGTGAAACAATTCACAGAACTTGGAGAAGCCTTTGAACGAAAATACGCAGGATATTCAGGGGGGATGAAGGGCAAACTCGGTTTCGGCTTTATTTCCGACCTTCGTAGCGACGTGCTGATGATTGACGAAACCTTCGGGGCAGGCGATCGTGAATTCAAGAAAAAATCCAAAGCCCGAATGAACGCCATGGTGAGCGAAATCCCCACGCTGGTCATGTGTTCACACGGCATGAACTTGGTCACTTCCATTTGCGAACGAGGGTTGGTTATTGACAGAGGGCGGTTGGTTTTCGACGGCCCCATCAGTGAAGCGGTCGCCCACTACGAAGCACTGACCGAAGATAGCATTCATTGGATTGAATTCCCTTACCAAAAGAAACGCATCAACGATGACGCTCTCGTGTTTGATTTCGAGGCAGAATTTCCCATCGTCGAGAACATGAGAATCGTGATTCATGACAACAAATTGAAACAATTCATCTTCGTTGAGGAATTGGAGGAGCGAGATTCGTTTTCGATCCCTCTCTCCTCCCTTCCAAGCCATTTGGACGTGGTGTTCAAGATTCAACAATTCAAGGAAAACAAGTGGCACGACGCATCCCGTTACTGTCGCCTAACCCCCCACGATACGAAGTGAACCCCAAGAGGCGATGAAAGATTCAGCACAATCATCTCTCTGAGGCCGCCATGGCGTACCATCGTTTGATTCTAAGCGATGGAGCGATGGTGGCCGCCCTTGAAAGCATGGGACATCCTTCCCCTTCAGAAAAGCACATGCAGCACGAGCTGTTTACTCATGCCGTCAATGAGGCCGTGCACGGCCTCCCCCCCGTCGCGTACCTAAAGGAGAGCACGGCGTTTCATGCCGACTTGAATTCGATAGCAAAGAAATGCCTGAACGTTGGAATTCTTGCCCAAGGTGAGCGCATTGCCCTGACAGAGCCCATGGAATGGTCCCTTTACGCCACCAAATCGAGAAGCGTTCGCTACAAGGTTCACGCTTGGGGGATTTTGGATGCCATGCTGGCGTACGATTCGCTTCGACTTGACGACACGATGTACCAGCCGGCTTTGGCCAATATCCTGGATTGGATCTCAACCTTCGTGCTCAAAGAATCCAACGACGAGTTCGCCTGGTACGACATGGCGGTCGGTCAACGCGCCACGAAACTGGCCTACATTTTCCGCCGTGCTGTCGAACAAGGCGAACCCGTTGAAACACTGGTGAAGTTAACGGTGGCTTGCCACCTCCACGTGCTGGAGTTGAGCGAAGCGGAGCGCGTCGCCATGCACTCAAACCACGGTTTGTTTCAAATGAGCGGGTTGTTGGCTCTCGCGAAATCGTTACCGCACCTCCGGTTTTCTTCAACAGCCGCTTCCTTTGCCATTGAATCCATCCAGACCATGCTTGGAAATCATTTTTCATCGGACGGGTTGCATATGGAACATTCTCCAATGTACCACGTCTTCATGACCAATTACATGGCCCTCCTTCTTGAGTCGGGCTTCCTTGAACAATCACAAAACCTCATTGATATGACCAAGATTGCGGTGGACGCCGCACAATGGTTTGTGATGCCAGACGGGATGTTGCTTCCTTTCGGCGACACTCCACGGATACTGGCAGGGGAGCGCGCCCATTTTTCCCTTGGTACAAACCAACAGGGCGAACCCGGGCCTTTCGGTGTGCGGTGGTTCAAGAGCGGTGGGCTTGTGGTTCAGCATGAGCCTTCCAACGCCGGGCAATCCAACTCCTATTTGGCGTTCAACGGCGCGTTCCATTCCCGTCAACACAAACAAGCCGATGATTTCAATTTCCTCCTCCACGCCAACGGCATGGCTATTTTTGACGATCCCGGCACCTTCACCTACCAATACGACGATCCTCGGAGAATGTATGTTGAATCAACCAGAGCCCATTCGTGTTTGGAAATTGACGGTTTGAACACCTCCCGTTACAACAACGAAGCCTACGGTTCGGCCATACGTCATGTTCAGAAATTCGGCCCTATGCTCTTCATCGAAGCGAACCTTCACAGGAAACGGTTGATTTCACCCGACCTCCCCAACAACGCCATCACGACGGCTGACGGGGTCCCCGTGAACATACGACACAGTCGGAAATTGATTCATTTGCCAGGAGAATTTTTGTTGGTGGTCGATGAC
The DNA here is from genome assembly GCA_003602475.1 of Candidatus Poseidoniales archaeon. Lineage (GTDB taxonomy): Archaea > Thermoplasmatota > Poseidoniia > Poseidoniales > Poseidoniaceae > Poseidonia. The sequence continues at coordinate 50,416 of QQSC01000016.1, forward strand.
GTAAAATCAACAAATGAACACGTGTTCAAGCAACATTTCAAGCTCAATAACAAGTTGGTAGTAAAACTCGGAAACAAAGCCATGGTCATGCATGGCAAATCGCCAATTGCCACCATCGAACCGCTAACGGCCCCGATGTCAACTGTTGAATTGTCCAACGGTCAAAAGGTGCCCAAACTTCACGGGTGGGCTTCCCTTGACGGCCATACTTTGGTACCGAGTCCAACCTTATCGGTGAAGGCGAGCGGCTCAAAACGCGTGATGGCGACGTTCATCAATCTCAAACCATCTCTCAAAACAAAGGTGTTCTTCAACGAAGGTACTGGGGGCAAATACTTGCGTTTGGTGGTTAAGCGTGACGGCAAAACTCACGAATTTCTTTACAGAGATTCCAATGATAGCCGCACAGCGACCTTTGCATCTGGCGATGAAATGTGGGAAGCAACCGTTTAATTTCAATCGGTTTTACGTTTGAACACGTATTTGGATTCCTCATTTTCAACATCAAAATGGGTGCTCACAAGTTCCCAATTCGCCCCTCCATAATGGTTCAAAATCGATCCCTTTGCTTCCTCCATCATGGTCCGCCCCTTCTCATTCCACGAATCTTGAGGCAGTTTGGAAAGGTCCTTTTTTTTCGTGTGACTCTTGACCATAACCCCGTTTTCAAACACGGTTCGGCCTTTGTTTTTCAGATGCACAACGAGGTATTCCCAAGCCATGCCTCAGCACAAGGTTCCCTTGCATTTAATCCCGTTGATGTCGCTGGAAACCACAAAAAAAGGGGAGTACACAACAAAGGTTCGCGATGTCTTCATTACCAAGGTTCTGCTGAGTTGCGAATGGGTTGCTCATGAAGACGGTCGGTATCATCGGTTTGGGCTACGTCGGCTTACCAACCGCCATCGGTTTCCACGATGCCGGCTTTGAGGTGTGGGGCGTTGACGTGTCGCAACGCACCGTCGACATGGTGTTGGCTGGCCAAAACCCAACAGGCGACCCCGACGTGGACGACATCGTACCGCAGCCTGGTGCGGAGCGATGGCACATCACCACCTCAACTCCCGAAGCGGTCCCAAACTGCGACGTGATTCTCGTTACAGTTCCAACCCCCATCACGCACGATCTCAAGCCGGATTTGTCCTATGTAGAGGCGGCAGGGCGCGCCGTGTTCGAGGCCCTTCCCAAAGGCAAGAACACGGTGGTCGTTCTCGAGTCCACCGTGTACCCTGGTGTGACGGCTCAAACATGGTTACCCATCTTGGAGGAACTCGGGTTGGAGCAGGGCAAGGACGTCAGCATTGCGTATTGTCCTGAGCGGTTCAATCCTGGCGATCCGGCCCATGGAGTTCGCTCGGTTGCCCGAGTCATCGGCTGTTCAGATGAATCGGTGGGCCATGCTCTTGTGAAGTTGTACGGTCAATTGACCAGTGAAGACGTTCGATACGTTGGAAAACTTGAGGTGGCAGAAGCAGCCAAAGTCATTGAAAACGTGCAGCGGGACATCAACATCGCTTTGGTCAACGAACTGGCTCGTATTTTCCCAGCCTTGGATGTGGACGTCGAAGACGTGCTGAGCGCCGCCGCCACCAAATGGAATTTCCATCGTTACACGCCAGGCGTTGGCGTAGGCGGGCACTGCATCCCCGTTGACCCGTACTACATGATTCAACGAGCCGCCGATGTGGGCGTGCCTGCAGGCCTCATCACTGCTGCTCGAGCGGTTAACCGCAACATGCCCCACCATGTTGCAGGGGTTCTCCACGAACTGCTCTATCGAGCCGGTGTTCCATCCGGTGAGGGACGTGTCCTCTTCCTCGGATGGTCCTACAAGCCAGAGGTTGGAGACCCCAGAGAGACGCCTGCTGAGCCGCTTTACGATTCCTTGGTCAGCAAAGGAATCAGCGTTGGGGTGTTTGACCCCCATCTTGACGGGGGCTATCCAGAGGGCGTCGTGGTCGAAACCGATGTTGCAGCATCAAAAGGGTACGATTTGGCCGTTCTTGTTACGGCCCATCAGGCCTGCGTTAACCTCGATTGGGATGCGCTGAAAGCCAACATGAACCATCCAATTTTGTACGACGGTCGAAGGGTTTTGGACTTGAAGGGACTGGCTGAATCGGGGTGGCAGGTCCATGCCGTGGGCCGCCCCGTCTGAATGTTGGCGCTCAGCCACCTGCCCAAATCTTATCACACACCCCGAAGTCGCTTGAACCATCGAGCGTCTTAGGTGTTGAATGAATGAAATATGTATTGAAGTGTCTCAAAACCAACGAAGAAATCTCCGATGATTACACCCTCCATCACACGGACAATGCGCTCTTGCAGGCCCAATACGATGCAGTCATCACAATCCACAACGAAGCCAAGGGCGTGTGGCGTTTTGTTGACTGGTTGCCGGTGACTCAGACCAACCGTTACACTGCGGGGACATTGACGTACAAGGCTGAACAGATCGGAAAGGCTCTCGGTTTGTCGGATCTCTGGGTTACGTTTCACGGGCATTGGCCCGAACGAGGCGGTTTGTGCCCGACAGGGAGTTTCAAGGACATGGAGGCGGTACCAACCATCCAACGTCTGCAGGATCACAACGGCCGAGGGCTCATCTGTGCGAGCGCTGGCAACACAGCACGCGCATTCACACACTTCTGTGGTGCTTCCGAAACGCCTCTCATCGTGGTGGTTGGCAAGGAGCACGCTCACCGAATCTGGGTTCGAGAGGAGCATCCCACAGCAAGCGTCCGATTGGTGGTCGTGGAAGACGGTGACTACGCTGATGCGAAGAAGGTGGCCAAGGGCATCTCAGCACAGTTGCCAGGCTGGCAAATGGAAGGTGGGGTGCACAACGTAGCCCGACGCGACGGGATCGGCTCCCTCATCATCGACGCTGCTTACGCCATTGGACGCCTGCCCGATCATTACTTCCAGGGGGTTGGCGGTGGCCCGGGTCCCATCGGCGTGCACGAAATGGCAGAGCGATTGATCCGTTCCGGAGAATTCAGTGGACCGGTCCCACGCCAGCATCTCTCCCAGAACGTGGAGCATTGCCCCATTCACAACGCATGGCAGGCTGGGCGCGACCACCTCGTCCCCAAGGATTACCCCGCTTCGGAGGTTGCCGTGTACTCTGATTATTTGCTGAACAAAGGCCCGGCTTACGGCCTTACTGGGGCCCTGTACGACATTCTCAAGGCCTCAGATGGCCAAACTCACGTGGTGACTCGTGACGATGCCATGACTTGCAAGCGTTTGTTCGAAGAAACGGAAGGCATCGACATCATGACGCCGGGCGCTGTGGCCATGGCGAGCGTTCAGCAAGCCCTCGCCAAGGGTGACATCCAGCCTTCGGATTGTGTTGTGCTGAACATCAGTGGAGGTGGTGTCGAGCGCCTTCGTAATGAACACGCTACTCGAGTGGTTGAACCGTGGCTTCGGGTCACCGTCGCCGAAGGTGTCCAGCAAATTCTGAAGAGGCTGGCCTTGGATGAATCAGGGCAGTGAATGCGCAGGTTCAAAGAGCGAGCCTCATTTGTC
>QQSC01000016.1:54016-58079 GCA_003602475.1 Candidatus Poseidoniales archaeon
GCCACCGTTGAGGTCATCGATTTGCACGGCTCAGGCGACCACTTCCACGTTCGAGTCATCTCCGAGACGTTTGAAGGAGTCCGCCCACTTCAGCGCCAACGACAAATTTTGGCCGTGATGAAAGCCCACATCCCCCATCCCGTTCACGCACTTGACCTCAAGTGCATGACCCCGGCCCAAGCGGCCACAGCCGGCGATACGGCGTTCGACCCCCACGCAGGTGGTCGAGGCGTCCACATCCGGCGACTACAGAACAACAAGGAGTGAACCCCATGAACTGGACCCCAGAAGAATTGCAAAGCCTCGTCGACGACCACCCCATTGTGCTGTTCATGAAAGGCAGCCCCAACGAACCCCAATGTGGGTTCTCAAACCGTGCTGCACAAGCTCTTCAATCGCTGGGTGAAGAATTTGCATCCGTGAACGTTCTCAGCGACGCCCGCGCCATCCCTTCGATTTGCAGTTGGGCAGACTTCCCAACCATGCCTCAAATTTACATCCACGGTGAACTCATCGGCGGCTCTGACATTGCCCTTGAGATGCTCAACGACGGAAGTTTGCGAGAGATGGTCGATGCTGGACGCTCGGCTTGAATTCAGGCCAGACGACACCCCACCCGCTTCGGGGTCCGAATGCTGTTCGTAGCGACGGCGACGAGCCAATTGTTTCAAACGCCGACTTGCTGAATTCTGGAACAACCCACCATATTGAAGTCCTCAGTGTCCACAACAACGGCGGAACAATCCTTCATGACATGAAACTCATCGTCTCGTACATGGCACGCCCGAGTCGCTGGAGCGATGAGCGGAAAGCCAACCGGGAACAGGCGGATTGGATTGTAAAATGGTTGCAGGCCAACGGGCCAGCGACCACCATGGACATCGTGGCGGCGCTGGAGGAAGAAGGCCGGGCCGTTCAAGCACATGTTCTGCAACGGGCGTTGCGTCGATCTCCCTTCGTCCACAAGATCGGAACCGTGGATGGACCTCGTGGGCCGTTGAGTCGCTGGATGTTTTCAGTTGATGATGACCTAACCGACGCATCGTCTTGAAGGATGCCATGCCATCCCCTGTCATGGTGAGCGAGCCACAGCAACGCAAACCTTCGGTGGGACGTGACTCCACCTGGTTGGTTGGCGCAGATTTGTTCGCCGTGGCATTGGCCTTCCTCGGGCAAATCATTCTGGCGCGAATGTTGCTTCCTGAACAGTACGGATGGATGGTCATCGCCATTGACGTCTACGCCTCACTCTTCCTTGTCGTTGATTTGGGCTTGCCGACGCTTCTGGCTCGTGACGGGACTCAGGCTCCGGACCTTGTTCCACGTGCTGTGCATCGAATGTATCGATACCAAGCGTTGGCCCTGATCCCGTTCGCTCTTGCAGCACTTGCCCTCCGGCCCGACACTTGGCTCGTACCCGAAATGCCGCTCGCCCTCATGCTTGCTGCTTTGCTGACGGCGGTCGCTCATGTGGGCTCATACGCCCCACGATCCGGCCTGAGGGTGATGGGCGAAGCCCGCTGGGAAGCGCTGACAAAGGTGATTGAACGCACCGTAACGGTGTTGGCTTACGGGGTGCTTGCGTTCCTCGGAGTAACGGAAGCTTCCGCCTATTTGTGGGCTTTCTGTGCTGGGGCTTTGGTCGGTTGGTTGGCGCCGTATGTCCTCGTTCGGCTGGTCGCCCCACCCCGTTCTTCGGGCGTTGTGGATTGGTCACGGTTGGGACCCAACTGGAACACACACGCCTCGTTGTTGATGGCCTCGCTTCCGTTTGCGGTGACCCTTGGCGTGTTGCCCTATGTGGTTCGAATCGAAAAGTTCCTCGTCACGCTGCAAGGCGGTTCAGAACTGGCAGCAGTCTTCCACGTGGCTCAACTGGCATGGTTGGCTGGATTGGTCGTTCCAGCAGCGCTCCGTGCGGCTCTGTTGCCGGTTTTGGGTGAAGCCCGCGACTCCCCGTTGAGGGTTCGTCAAGCCCTGGACACCTCCCTCGACCTCTGCATGGGGTTGCTGCCCATCGGGTTGATCGGTGGCTACATGGTCGTGGCTTTGTTGGCACCTGTGGCGTTCCCAAGCGAGTATTTTGACGGAACGTTTGGTGCCTCGGCGGTGGACCTCTTCATCGTGATGCTGTTGGGTTGGGCCTTGACGTTGCTCGCCACGCCAACCTACACGGCCGTCATGACTTCATTCAACCCTTGGAGGTTCACAGGCTTCATCTTCATCGTCCTTCTGTTCGCCATTGCCATCGGTTACGTCGCCATCATCAGCCTTGCTTCAACGCCTGGCGGTTGGTTGAGGGCAGGAGCCATCGCCAGTTCACTTTCTGCAGGGGTGCTCTTGGTCGCTTCATGGCTGATGAGCGGCCAAGTAGGATGGGTTCGAGCCCGATCTGACGACTGGGGGTTGGCGCTTCTCGGCACGGGATTTTTTGTTGTGGGATTGGCGAGTTCAACCCTGTGGTGGGTGTTTGCAATCCCGTTGGTGTCGCTCATTCCCTCAGGGCTTCGAGCACTTCAGTCCACGCGTTCTTGACCGTATCAACCGAGGCGAAGGCCAGCACATCTTGCGGTGTTTCTTCCAACGGCCAACCGTCATGCAACGCTCTCTCAACACCGTCCGCAAGGGCCTCTGGCGTTGGCTCAACAACCCAGCTCGACGGGAGGTACGTTGCTACTTCTCCAACATCAACGCTCACCACGGGCGTGCCGCACAACAACGCTTCTCTCGCCACCAAAGGTCCAGCTTCTCTCAAGGAGGTGACAACGGTCACATCGGCAACCATCATCCGGTCAAACACGACGTCCCTTGGTTGATGGCGCAACGTGGTCACGCCGACCACCCAACCCCGTTGTTCCAAGATTTCTCCGGCTTGAAGGGCCAAGAGATGCCGTTTTTCAGGCCGGCGAGGGTCGGCAGGGAAGAGCAGATCGATGCTTGCTTTTCGCCATCGTCCTCTCCACGGCTTCATGGGCCTTGCCCAGTCCTTGCCCACATGAGTATGGCACGGGATGATTGTGAGGTCCTGAGGTGGTTGAGGCAAGCCTTCAGCGATGTTGGCCAAACGTGGCGTAACGCACACCAATTTGCTGCATGAAGCGGCAAGGCCAGCAATGTGTTTGTTGAGATGGGTGTTCAGCCCAACATCGAAGTCATGACCGTGGACCACCCCAATCCACGGGACCGCCCATCGCTTGGCAAGAGCGTTCGCAAGAACGCCAACCGGCCAAAGGGTGTGGCAAACAATCGCATCAGGGCGCCATGATCCCAAGTGCTGTTCAACGCTCGCCGCTCGCCGCTTGATGCTCCATGCCGTGACCGATGGGTACGGGTGTTCGGGCAGGCCAAAAAACCGAGGGCATTGGACATCACCACCTTCAAAATTCCAACGTTTTGGCGCCTTTGACACCCCGAACATGGTCGATCGCCGCGCTTCTGCAAACCTTGGCATGCGGGGCAATGGGTTCACCACGCGGACGTCGTGGCCCATGTTCTTGAGCAGCTCAACATGGTCGTGCACAAACACCCCTCTTGCAGGGTTGGCTGGCAGCGGGTAGAGCAACGAAACAACGAGAATTTTGATGCGCCCACATCCTCAAGACATCAACGCTTCATGAATGACATCAAGATTGTCTTTGACCGATGCACGGTCGTTGAACAATCCAGAACCAACGACACAGTTGGACACACCCCAGCTCTGCAGCATGGCGATGTTATGGGCTTTGACGCCACCATCGACTTGAATTTGTACCGGGCGGCCTCCAGCAGCCGTTTGTTCGTCAATGGCCGTTTTCAATCGCCTGATTTTTTGCTCAACCCCCGGAATAAACGATTGTCCACCAAATCCAGGGTTCACGCTCATGATGAGCACGAGATCAACCTCACTGAGCACCTCAAGAGCCGCTTCGACCGGTGTGCCGGGGTTGAGCACCACGCCAACGCTGGCTCCGCCAGCCCGAATGGCCGTTACCAAGCGATGAAGATGCTTCACCGCTTCAACATGAACCGTGAGATGGTTGCAACCGGCATCGATGTAATCTTGGAAGCAACGTTCAGCGTTTTC
>QQSC01000016.1:58278-81996 GCA_003602475.1 Candidatus Poseidoniales archaeon
ATCACCATGCTGTCCATGTTCGTGCCACGGCTGGGGGTTTGATGAGTCTTGTCGTTTGTCAACCCCATTCACACCAGCGCAAACCATCATAACGGGACCGGCTGACCGAACAACCGGGTGAACCCATGGGCGAAGTAAGGAACATTACCGACGCAGAATACCAAAACACGATCAGCGGCAACGAATGGGTTATCGTGGATTTCTGGGCGCCTTGGTGCAGTCCATGCAAGGCCATCGCCCCCGTGCTCGAGGCTGTTGCAGCCGAGCGCGAACTCTTGGTGGCCAAGGTTGACACCGACACCAACCCCGCTACTGCAGCGTCGCTTGGCGTCCGCAGCATTCCTTCGTTGTTCATCTACCGCAACGGTACGATGGTCAGCAACAAATCAGGCGGCATGAAGAAACCCGCCTTGCTGGCTTGGATTGACGAGGTCATGTCGGCCGACGACTTCTGATCAGCCAAGTCGCGCTTTCCGGTCCACTTTGGTGGGGCCCACTTCTCGCAACAACCGTTCCTTGAGCGCTTCGTGAAGCCACATTCCCTCTTCAAGTTCCAACAACAACCCGTGTTTGAGCAGCGAATCGGGCGGTAACCCGTCCCACCCCGTGCTGTTGGCCAGTTGTTCCCATGGCACGGGTGCATCCGCCAACGCCAGGGTCGCAAGGAGTTCCTTTTCTTGCTCTGGTAGGCGGGTCAAAATTTCTTCATCGAGGAACCGCAACCAATCCTGGTGGGTTGGTTGACCGTACAGTTCCAACAATTCCAACGCCAGCGGATGGCCACCGGTGGCCATGTGAACGTCTTCAGCCGTGGAGTTTGAAGGCTCAATGGTGGAAAGCCACGACTTGATGGCGTCCAACCCCAACCCGCTCAAGGGCAATTCGCGAACGTGGTCTCGAATGTGCACGTCCCGCCGATCGTAGAAATTTAGGGTGGTGCGGGAGATGAACACGATGCGCAAAGGCGCCTGCTGAGCCAACTGCACAAGGGACCCCAGCAGGTGTTTGGCGTGTTCGCTGATGTAATGGACATCGTCCAACACGATGAGCCAGTACGGAGGGGGGCCTCCTGAACGGTCTTTGAACCGTTCACGAATGGTGTTTGCATCGGTCATGTAGGCCAACAACCGTCGTCGCCACGCATCGACATCCATCGTTGCCCCCGGTGTCAACGGGAGCGTTTCAATCAGGCCGTAAGGGTCGTGCGATTCATCAATTCCAAACCGATGCAGCAAACTCGTCGCTAACCCGAGTGACCGATCCCATGGTTGGCAGGTGTACCAGCAAACCGACAGGTTGGTGTCCTCTCCAAGATGGCGTTTGAGCCAATGAGCCACCAGGGTGGATTTTCCGATGCCCGCGATGCCGTGAACCAGCATGGCTGGTCGGCGATCGTCGTGCCATGATTGGAGCACTTCCATTTCCTGATCCCGTCCGTAAACCGGCCGAGTGGCCGGTGGGACGTTGGCGTAGGTCGCATGAACGCCAACCAAAGGGAGAAGTCGACCAGGTGCATTGGGGCTCCCGTCTTCACCAGACGTGATCGCTCCGAAACGGATGTCGCCGTAGGTCAGCACCCCTTCGTGTTGAGCATGAAGGAGAATTTGCAGGAGCGTCATGTTGGTGTTGAGCATTCCAGGAACGTCTTCTGATTTCACTTCAAGGAGTTCGCCTTCTTTGTTGCGCAACAAAATTTTGGTTGCCGAGAGGTGTTTTTTCCGATGTTTTGCCTCCCTGCGACCCGTGCTTGTTAACTGCCATGTTTTTTGTCTGCGCTCGGTGCCCTCCACGCTACGGGTGTGTTCCTCAACCAACTCGTCCTGAAGGAGATTTTTCATGGTCCGGCTGACGTTTGGCGGATGCTGGGCACACGCCTCGGCGATACCGGGTCGGGTCATGGAAGAAGGGACCATGAACCGGTCGGCCCATCCGTCGCAGTCCAGCAAGTGCAGAAGGATACGGTCGGGGGCAGCGACGTTCACCTTGGGGATGTCGCCCGCCATGGTGAGGGCTGGGTCCGGTAAATGTTCAACACTTTCGTTGGCGGTGCGGCCATCTTCAGGCCTTCTTGTGTTGGCACAACATGACAACAAACCTAATACCATTACGAGGATGGCGACACCATGAGTCACCAGCAACCTCGCCGTTTGCGCTTGGCAAGCCTGCTCCTTTCAACCCTGATGCTGTTGTCGGTTTTTCCTCTCACCGTGTCGGCCATGGACTCGGACGGTGACGGTGTCAACGACACGCTGGACGATTGCCCTTGGGCTTACGGAACCTCCACCATCGACCGAGACGGTTGCCCCGACCGTGACGGTGACGGGACCTCTGACTTGGGAGACAGTTGGACCTCAACCAACCCCAACTTCTCTGAGGACTTTTTCATCAACAACATCAACGCTTACAGCGTTGACCACAACCCGGACGGCTCGACGGTTGCCGTGGCCACGGGAGACCGTGTGCGCACCTACAACGCAAGCACCTTCACCATCGTGTCCACGTCTCCAGATTTGGTTGGTGGCAACAATGCGTACGTGACCAGTCTGGACTGGAGCCCCGACGGCATGTATGTTGCAACCACACTTTCCGACGATACAGCAGCGTTGCTATGGGCGAGCAACTTGACCCTCATTCATGACGACATCACGCATTCAGGCAGCAGCCGAACGTTCTCTGATGTGGCCTTTATGGCCAACAGCACCTCTTTTGCCGTGGTCGATGAAACCAGCGGAGGCTGGGGCGGTGGCACCTGTTCAGGTTGCGCCGTGATGCTGGTCAACGTCGAAGACGGAGAGATTTGGCGTGAGGTCACACCTGCTGGAAATTCCGGGTCGTATTCCTCCGTTGCCTTTTCACCCGACGGCAGCCGAATGGCGGTTGGAGGAGATGGGAACGCCTACCTCATCAACACCACCACATGGTCCACTGTCCGAGCCATGAACCCGCAGAGCGGTGGCTATGTCCACTCGATTGACTTCTCCCCTGACGGCACCATGATCGCCATGTGCACCGGCTACGACAACGGCAACTCTCGGCTCCGAGCTTTTGCCACGTCCACTGGGGCCTCCTTGTTCAACCAACAAGCCACCAGTTCCTGTTACGGTGTGGACGTCTCTCCAGACAGCAAACAAGTCGCTTTTTCCATTGGCTACTACCAAGCCGACGGAGGTTCCCTGTTGGTGTACGAGCCAGCAAGCAACCTTCTCGTCGATCGCATTCAACTTGCTCGAGGAACCAATTCTTGCAATCAAAACAACAACAATCCGTGCGGAAACGTCAACAGCGCTTCATGGCACCCTGACGGTATTCACCTCGTGGCGGCCGTCAGCCGCAACTACGAAGGCATCAACTTCCTGTTTGCAGATCTCGACCCCGACAACGATGGATACAACAGCACGAACCAAGGGGACGGCGTTGTTGACGCCTTCCCCGACGACGGTACACAGTGGGCCGACACGGACGGCGACGGATTCGGTGACAACCCTGAACCTGCGACCGAACCCGACGCATGCATCGCCACAGCTGGAACCTCCAACATGGACCGCTTCGGTTGTCTTGACAGCGACGGTGACGGATACTCCGATCCTGTGCCCGGCACATGGGACACCGTTGATGGCGCCGACGCGTTCCCCTCGGACAGCACGCAGTGGGTCGACGTTGACGGCGACGGCCGAGGCGACAATTACCTCTTCGAGGTTGACGACTTTCAACTTCACATCAACCAAACCGGAGACGCATTCCCCGCCGACGCCACCCAGTGGAACGACACCGATGGTGACGGATGGGGCGACAATTATGCCAACACCTCGTGGGGCACAAATCGTCCTTCTGAATGGCCTGGCGCCTACGTGATGGACGCAGGCATGCCCGATGCTTTCCCGCTCGATCGAACCCAGCACATGGACACGGACGGCGACAGTTACGGGGACAACCAAAACAGCGACCGAGCAGATGCATGTCCAAACGACCCGGGCAATTCTCAGTTTGATCGATTGGGCTGCGTTGATTCAGACGGTGACGGGTATTCCGACCCAACTCCGGGCTGGGGCTCCACGACCGATTGCTTCGGGGCCGATGCCTTCCCCAACGACGCCACCCAATGGTGCGATGAGGACAACGACGGATTTGGCAGCAACGTCAGCGGCAACAACGCCGATGATTGCCCTTCATCAGCCGGTTCATCAACCATCGATCGCAAAGGTTGCACCGACTGGGACAACGACGGGTATTCCAACGCAGGCGACCCTTTCCCCAACGACGCCACTCAATGGTCGGACCGTGACGGTGACGGACGCGGTGACAACCTCACCGGCAACAACCCGGACCTCTTCCCTGATGAGAGCAGCCAGTGGGCCGACACGGACGGTGATGGCTACGGAGACAACCCTGGTGGCGTGAACGGCGATGCTTTCGCCACCGATGCCTCTCAATGGAGCGACACGGACAACGACGGTTACGGCGACAATTTGAACGGGACCAACGGGGACTTGTGCCCAACGGACTACGGTGAATCGCAAAACCCCGAATCTCGAGGGTGCCCCGATTCTGACCTTGATGGGTATTCAGACCCGGTTGACGCTTTCCCCGATGACCCGTTCCAATGGGTTGACACCGACGGCGACGGATTTGGCGACAACCAACGCGTCCCCAACGGAGACGATTGCATTGATGTCGCTGGAACCTCCTACGAGAACGCCCGTCAGGGCTGTCTTGACAGCGACGGCGACGGTTGGGCCGATGTTGACGACGCCTTCCCAGAAGACGGTGAACAATGGAGCGACACCGACGGTGACGGATGGGGTGACAACTATTTCTTCACAAATCGAACGGTCGCCGATGAGGACAACGTTGGCGAGGTGCTTGTTGTTCGCGACCAGCGTGGCGATGCCTTCCCGGACATCGCCACCCAATGGTCCGATGTTGATGGCGACGGTTGGGGCGACAACCTCAGCAGTTTCAACCGAGTGGACAATTTCCCGATGCGAGTTTCCCAATGGAACGACTTTGACGGGGACGGGTTCGGAGACAACGTGTTCTACCTCCCCGTGGGTTCAAACGAAACCGACACCCCACTCCCTGCTTATCAACCGGATGAGTGCCTCAAAGAACCGGGCACATCCTATGTTGATGTGTTTGGATGCGTTGATTCGGACGGCGACGGCGTGTCCGACCTGAACGATCCTTGTGTCTGGGATCCAGCCGTGTCGGACGGTGCTCGAACAGCCGTGACATGCTCCATCACTTCAGATCCCAACGCCACGGCTACCGATGATGAATCGGATTCCTTCCTTGCAGCGGCTGACAACACAATTGTCTACATGGGTGGGGCCATCATCTTCATGTTGGCTCTGATTTTCGTGGCACAAATCTCTCGGGCTGCCGGACGCAGAAAAGCAGTGGCTGCCAAGCGAGAGGAGCAAATGGTTCAGGAATCCTTTGGAGAGGAAGACGAACGCCGACTGGCCTGGATTCAGCATTACATCGCTGAAGGGAACTATGCAGAGGCACGGGCCCTGGGCTGGGAAGGGCAGGAAGGCTTGCCGCAGTGGAAGCAGCATGAAATGCAGCAAGAAGCAGCTCAACAGGCCGCCATCCCAACCATGGTCTCCCTCGAAGATCTCTGAGGTTGGCCTACGCAAGGTTTGCACCGCTGCCCTTTCAAGGGGGGGCCTGTCTCAACAAGCATGACCAACCAGCGTAAGCCAGCCCTGTTGCTGCTGCTGGTCATGTTGGGTGCTTTGGCGTTTACCGCCCCCACAACATCGGCCAACCCTGACGATTTGGCGTTGAATGTCACCACGTCGAGCCCATCGACCGGAGGTTGGTACGACCTTGCGCACCCCTTGAACATCACCGCTGCCTTTTCCAACACGGGAAGCGACATCCTCTCGGTCCCCAACAATCCGTCGTGCAATGCGGTTCTCATGGTGTACAACAGCAGCGGTGTGCTGGTCAACAACGGAACACAAGACTGCCTTGACCGTTCACGTGCCTTCGATCTTTTTTCAGGTGAAACCCGGGCGTTTGATACCCTCACTTGGTCGATGCTTGACGACACGGATGGTTGGCTGCCCAGCGGTCAATACACCGTCCAACTGCTCCACACCGCAACCAACCGTTCCCATGACATCAACGTTCGAGTACACACTCCTGTGGTGTTGCCAGAAGGGGTTGTGGTTGACGCTCAGATCCATCCCACGGGACAAGCCGACGAACCTCACCTGCTCACCATGTCCGTCAACAACCCCACCAATGCTGAGGTTGACCTTCAACACATGCCACCGTGTGTGCTTGAATTAACCATCAACGGCGAACTCAGCGAAGGACCCGCTTGTTTCACAGAAGTCCCCTCCCTCATGCCTGGAGAAGTGCTCCACTTGGGCCATCAACTTCTGTGGCCTTCAGAGGCCATGGACATCACCGTTGCGGTTCAAGGGGACGCGTCTCCACAGATGCTTCGGTTGAACGCATCCACCACACCGATCGCTCCAGATGCAACCTTGGCCCTTGACTTGCTCCAGCCGATCACCGAGGCCTACGTCACCGGTGATGCTCTTGCGCCACGATTGAACCTGACCTCCAACGCCAATGTCGACCAATCGCTCTCCTTCACACAAAGTTGCAAAACCGCACTGTGGGTGTTTGATGACAGCGGTTCACTGCTCTACGATTCATCCGAACAGTCCGTTTGCACCACCATCGATTTGGAGATGGGTTTTGAAGCAGGGAGCACGGAATGGTTCTCGTTGCCGCAATGGGACTTTGTCACCGGTGACGGGTGCAGTGTAGGTTCTGGACGGCTGTTGGTGGTGGCTTCCATGCCAGAACTGGGCATGGCTACCTCTCAAGCCGTCATGCGCGAACACGCTGCTCCCAACCTTTGTTTGGACCACAGCCAGATGTCGATGTCAATCGATGTCGAACGCACCGCTGACACCGAATACAGACTGGAGCTGCAACTCTCAAACGCAGGAACGGCAACCACCCTTCGGATGGTTGAAGCCTGTTCGTTGTCGCTGAAATTCCTCGATGCGAATCAACAGGTTCAACACGAATTTCCCGCTATGTGCAACGATTACGACGGTCGCGCATTGGTTGTTCCATCGGGCCAAACGTTCAATTTCCAAAGCGTTGAGTTCGCCACCCAAGAAGGCGAATTCACCCTCCTCCCCTCTGGGGATTACACGCTTGAAGCGACTTTACTCACCTCGGGTCGGTTGACATCTTCTGCCCCGTTTATTCATGCCGAACAAGTGACGGAAGCCACGCCTTCTGAACCTGCAGAAGTTGGACCAGAGGCCTTTGTCATTGCAGGTCAGTGGGTCGGGCTGATGACTCCGGATGGCACCTGTTGGGTGTTGGAGGACGGTGGAACCATGCACCTTTTGTCAAGAGCCATCGGCCTCGGTTTGTGGGCCCCATCGTCCTCGATGCAAGGCATGTACGAAGTGGTCCCCAGCGAACCATCTCCTGCCTGCTCAATGTACGAGGCATCTTCAGTCTCAATCACGGAAGTGATGGTGGAGCAACCCATTGCTGCCCCCGTGGATGAACAACCGGAAACCACCGTGGAAAACGAGGCCGTCGTCGCCGACACGCCTGTCATTCAGCCTGTAGCCGTGGTTTCGGTTGTCGTGACGGCCTCCGTCCTCTCCTTGCTGGTGGCCGTTGTGGCAGCCAACGAATCCCTTCGCATCCCCTCGACGTTGGCGGGCCTGTGGTTCCTTGGTTTGTTAGGGAAAACCCACGAGACCACCGACGGCCGTTACCAACGCGGTCGCCTGATGGGATACTTGACGGCGAACCCAGGTTGCCATTTCCGGGCCCTCATGAGCGCTCTTGAAATGAGCAACGGGCAAATATCCCACCACCTGAGAATTCTTGAGAACGAAGAACACGTTTGGCGAAAGAAGGACGGTCGTTTGGTGAGGTATTACCCTCTGACGTCCCAACTTCATCCGAACATGAAGGAAGCCGATCTCCCGATCCCTCCACTTTCACCCGACCCGAACAGCCTACAAGGCAAGATTTTGACGCTCTTGGACCGCGAAGGTGGCCTTGGAGAATTCCCCACACAAGCTGAATTGGCCAAGCGTTTGGAGAAGAGTCAGCAACTGGTGTCTCACCACCTTCGAACGTTGGAAAAGTTCGGCCTTGTCGAGCGTCGAAAAATGGGTGTTAAGCAGCGTTACAAGTTAACTCGAGAAGCCGTTTTCTTGTTGGAAACCAACGATGACTTCCGCTGAATGCCTCACCCCATGCGACACCGCAGATGAGCCGTTTTGAGGCGCGGTCTTCATTAGAACCTGTATGTTGGACCAATTTACCCCGAAGGAGAGGACGTTATGGTCGAAGAGCAGTCCAAAATCGACGAGGTTGGTTGGCAACAAAAATGGGCCGAAGCTCGCTTGTTTGAAGCGGAACTGTCCGAGGAGAATCCCGCCTTTTACTGCTTGGAGATGTATCCATACCCCTCAGGGAAAATGCACATGGGGCACGTTCGGAACTATTCCATCGGTGATGCTGTGGCCCGATACAAGCGAATGATGGGTTTTGACGTGCTTTACCCCATGGGTTTTGATTCGTTTGGAATGCCTGCTGAAAACGCTGCCATGTCCGAAGGGGGTCACCCTCATGACATCACCGAGCGCAACATGGCTTCCATTACCGAACAGATCAAACGCATGGGATTCTCATACGATTGGCGTCGAACCTTGATGAGTCACGATCCGAAGTATTACAAATGGAATCAGGTGTTTTTCACGCGGTTTCTCAAAAAAGGCCTCGCTCGCCGAGAGTTCGCACCGGTGAACTGGTGTGAACCTTGCAACACGGTCCTCGCCAATGAACAGGTGAAAGCTGGGCGCTGCTGGCGCTGCAACGGTCCGGTGGAGCAAAAGGGCATGAGTCAATGGTTCCTCGACACCCCAAGGTATGCGCAAGAACTCTACGACGGCCTGGACACCATCGATTTCCCTGAACACGTCAAATCACTTCAGCGGGACTGGCTCGGGCGTTCAGAAGGCGCCAACATCACCTTTGATGTCGTCGGTGGAGACTCATCCATCGAAGTGTTCACCACCCGCCCGGACACCTTGTTTGGGGCAACCTTTGTGACCCTCGCCCCTGAACACCCCCTCTCGGCCTCTTTGGTCGAGGGTTCACCGGCCGAATCGGCTTGGAAAGACCTCCACGATGAAGTGGCCAGCATGTCAGAGTTTGACCGCATCAAGAACATGAACAAAAAGAAGGGCGTGTTTTCGGGACGATTTGCCTCCCATCCACTGACAGGTGAACACATCCCCATTTGGTTCGGAAATTTTGTCATTGCTACCTACGGAACCGGCGCAGTAATGGCTGTGCCTGCTCACGATGAACGGGATTTTGACTTCGCGAAGGAGTACGGCATCCCCATCAAGCGAGTGTTGGTGATGGAAGAAGACGATTCGGGCACCGAACCTGTCGAAGCAGCAGAAACCGATTTGGGTTGGATGGTGAACACGCCTTTCGAAGGCTTTGACGGCCTCTATGGTCAATTCGCCAAAGACGCCGTTTGCGAAGCACTTGCTCTTGCCGGTCACGGACACAAAACGATCAATTGGAAAATTCGACCGTGGCTGATTTCGCGTCAACGGTATTGGGGCACCCCCATACCTGTGATTCATTGCGATGCCTGTGGCGCCGTACCCGTTCCTGAGGAGGATTTGCCCGTTGAACTTCCAAGGGACGTGGTCTTCGGTGAAGGCAACCCATTGGAAACTTCTGAATCGTTCCTCCGTGTTGACTGTCCGACGTGCAACCAACCCGCTCGCCGAGAGACCGACACCATGGACACCTTCATCGATTCTTCGTGGTATTTCCTCCGTTACACCGATGCCCAGAACCAAGAAGCAGCCTTCTCGTCATCCATCACCGACCATTGGATGTCCGTTGATTTTTACTGTGGGGGCATTGAACACGCACAAATGCACCTCATTTACGCTCGCTTCATGACCAAAGCCCTTCGTGACCTTGGCCTCACCACCATCGATGAACCGTTTAACGAACTGCTTTGTCAGGGCATGGTCAACAAATCCGCACCGTATTGTGCACCTTGTGGTGTGACCCTCCCCGTGGTCCACGAGGGGGAGGACTGTCCCCACTGCAGCGAACCGCTCGGAAGCCGCTCAGCGAAGATGAGCAAATCGATGGGAAACACCGTATCTCCCGAGGCGATGGTCGAACAGTACGGCGCCGACACCGTTCGCTTGTTCATTCTCTTTGCTGCCAATCCAACCGCAGGCATGGATTGGTCAGACACGGCGCTTGAAGCCAACCACCGTGTCATGATTCAACTCCAGCACTATCCTGAACTCATGCGCTCTTGGACAGCAGGCCCCTCAGATATGGATGATTGGATGTCGGCCAGGTTCAAACAGCGAACGCATGAATTCATTGACGCCATGGACGAATACGATCTTCGCCGAGCGGTAGAAATCTCTCATTACGAACTCATCAAGGACATCAACTGGTACGTGCGTCGTGGTGGAGGCTCACCAGCCTTGGCTGAATCCATGTTGCCTGCATGGGCCCAAATGGTTTCTGTTTCCACCCCTCACCTCGCAGAAGAGTGGTGGTCAACCCTTGCTGAGGCACCTTCGGTCTACGCCGCCTCGAGCGAAATGTCGAACCCTGAGCCCATGACGGCTCAGGAACTCACCACCATCGCAGGAGAGCAATACGTTCGAGATTTCTTGGAACAAGCTCGACGGGTTCAAGTCGTGGCTGAGCGCCATCTCGGTGCCCCCGCCACTTCGGCGACCGTTGTGGTCTCACCAACCTGGAAACGAACCCTCGCACAGGCAGCGTTGACGTTCGTCGATGAAGGTGGCCATCCAAAGAATTTCATGCCCGTGCTTGCCAATCATCCTCTTGCATCAGGAGAACGTAAAGGCGAAGTCATGGGATTCTGGGGCAAGAAAATGTTGCCTCAGATGTTCAAATGGGACGATGCATCCAAAGCGGTTGTGGCCTCAACACTTGACGAGGCACGCGTACTGAGCATGGCCTCTTCCTTTATTTCCTCAGAACTTCAACTCACGACGGTTGATGTTGTGCTGGGTGAAAGCGAGCAGGACACGACAGGGCGGGCTTCTTCCGCAATGCCGCTTTCTCCTGCAATCGTCTATGCTTGAGGCTTATTCGGCCTCTTGGATCGTATGCTGATTGGGCTGTGCACTTGAACGAGGAAGAGCCGAGGATTTGGGCATTGGCGGCCCGGGTTGTCGTTGGCTGTTGATGAAGGCGTAAGCAAAGATAGCTGCGGCGAGAAGAAGCAACCATCCAGCCAATCCAAGGCCATCATCGTCGCTTTGCGAAGCCGTGGAAAGCGGTTGTGCACAACCTCGCAGATCAACGACTGCATCGGATGCAGAATTTAAACAGAAATCATCTGCGTTTGAAACGCCATCACCGTCGTCGTCGAGTTGAACCTGACTGCAGCCCGTTGAGGTGACTTCTGCCCCCTCTGCTGTGTTCGGGCATGCATCAACGGGATCGAGGACGTCGTCTCCATCATCGTCGTCGTCCTCAACAGCATCGATGCACCCGTCACCGTCCCTGTCTTGGCCGGGTTGAGCGACCCCGACCATGCCTCTGGGGCATCCGTCGTTGGCATCGAGGTACAGGTCGTTGTCATCGTCGTTGTCCTCGATGTCATCGGCACACCCGTCACCGTCGTGGTCAACATCGGCTGCTTGAGCAGCCCAATTCCGCTCGCCGAAGGGACACACATCGACTCCGTCCTCAACACCGTCTCCATCGTCGTCGGTGTCCATTGTGGCGTCCATACACCCGTCACCGTCGTAATCTGTGGTGGGGTTGGATGTCCATGAATTGAGGTCGTGCGGGCACCCGTCACCAGGGGACGAGACGCCGTCTCCGTCCTTGTCAGGGTCGCATTCATCACCGATACCGTCGCCATCGAGGTCTGCTTGGGTCGGGTTGTTCGTGTTTGGGCAATTGTCACGTTGGTCAATGAAACCGTCTTCGTCGATATCGGTGTCGGAGCACCCATCGCCTTCAACATCGTTCTCTGCGCTTGAGACCCAGCCTACAGGCCCCCTGGGGCACACATCGCTTGAATCAAAAACACCGTCTTCATCGTCGTCGAAATCTTCAGTGACATCTTGACACCCGTCGCCGTCATGATCGCTCGTCACCAAGAGGCTGTTCCAGCCGACGTCACCACGTGGACAAGCATCGAATTCATCGTTCAATCCGTCGTTGTCGTCGTCGTTATCGCAAAGGTCTCCGAAAGCATCCATGTCTCGGTTGGCCTGGTCTGGGTTGCTGATTTGAGGGCAATTGTCCTCACCGTCAAGAACTCCATCGGTGTCCAAATCGGTCACGTACATCCAGAGACCGAAATCGTAGTTGTACCGATGATCGAACTCGTGCCCGCTGAATTCAGCATCGTCATTGCTGATGAACGAGGTGACGGGTGAGCCCGACGGGCTGATGGCCAGTTTCAAAGGCAGGTCGTTGCCGAGCCCGCCTCCTTGAATGGCCCAATCCCATTCCCCTGAACGATGCTGAGCGATGAACAAATCGTGATGCCCATCGTCATTGAATCCGTCCAGGTCTGTCATTGCGGTGTTTCCGAGTGTTAACGCCCCTGTTGTTCGCCCAAGGAGAATGGACTCGCCCAGTTCGGTGACCTGAATGCCAACGGCGTGGTCGGAAGAAGACCCTCCGTAACCTTGGGCATCAATCCATTGCCCTGTTGGAGAAATGCTGGCCTCATAGAAATCAACCCATGCCGATGGTGACAACACGTTGCCTGAGAAATTCATCGTTTGGTCATAGTCGCCCACGATGTGAACGCCGTCAACCTGTCCGGACGCACAATCTGAGATGGACTGGTCTCCCGGTCCACCCGCCGCCGTTGTCCACGACCACCCCGTGCCGTCATAACGCCCAAACGCCACGTCTGAACCGCCCTGACTGACGTGCTCTTGTTCGTCATCGAACACCACACGACCGAGATAGGTGGTGCCAAAATAGGTCGCTCCCAAACGATCTTCACAAAGCACCCCTCCCTGCTCAAGGGATTGATTGGAGGAAATCGGGAGCATGAATTCATCGTTACCAGCGCTGTCCATCCCGAGGATGGCGATGTGCACCCGTTCATTGGTCCCTGGGGAGGTGACGTTGGCGAACACAAATTCATCGAGGTGAGCTATGGCAAGGTGGAAACTGTTGCTGTTGGTGGCTTCCATATCAACGATTCTCATTTCGCTCCCACCAGAAAAGGTCCGAGCCCACAACCAATCGCCTTCTGTGGACAGGCCGGCTACAAACAGACCGTTTGGATCGTTGTCGTTCGTTTTGAGAACAGGCGCGAGGTCACCCAACGTGATGTTGCAAGATTCGCCATATGTCAAATCGCAGAACAACCCTGCCACAACCATGGTTCCATCGGACATGAGTTCAACATGGCGAAGTTCGTCAAATCCCGATGAAGAGGCTGACATGGTGCTGTTCCATGTGCCGTTTTCGTTCACCCAAGCAACAAAGAGATCTTGTCCATAGGATGAATCGTTGGAGGAGTAGCCGCTCACATCCCCGTGGAAGGCGATGTTTTGTTCAAAGGAACCAACCGTCACCATTCGTCCGTCTTCGAGAGCCACCATGTCGTTGATGCGTTCACCGCCTTGACCGTCGCCTGCCGCTAACCACCCGGTGAGGTTGATGTTCTCCGTTGTGCGCAAGGGCGGTACAAGTTCCGCATCAAGCCCCATGGTTGGGGTGGGTGCCGCGAGGGCAAATGCCATCAATGCCACGAGGAACAACGAAACGAACCCCCGGGAAACCATGTGGTTGTCTCCGTTGCCGTTCCATAAGAAGAAACCGGCTTCTTGTCTTTGAATCCACTCAACCAAGCCTTCATTGAGGGTCGCAATACTCGTGGTACCCATGGGTCGAAACGATCGGCATCGCCATCAACGAGGCAACGAGGGTCAACGACAGCGCCGTAAACGCTACGGAGGAGCAAAAAAGGCTCATTTGATGGAGCGGGAGGAAGCTTCAACCAGGGTGATGAACAACCGGGCAAAGGACCGCTTTACCCGGTCACCCACGCCCATGGGATTCCCAGATGAACCGATTCAACCCTCCGTTTTTGGACTTGACTGGGAGGTTCAACCCGTTCCCTTGGGATCCGAAGAAGTGGTGGCAAAGAAGGTTGTTCGTCGCGGTGAATTTGGTTGGGTAGACGATGACCGAGTCGAGGAAATTGCTCGCTTTGTCGATGACCTTCCGATGACGGTGGATCAGGCGCTCTCTCTCCGTTCTGCCCTTTTGCAACAAAAAACGGTGTATTCTCACGGTAAATTGAAGAGCAAGGCCAAGGAATTGGCCAAACATTATCGCAACGGCACGAGCATCGTTGATCTTTCTAAAAAATACGATTTCCCTCCCATGAACGTGTTCAGGGTCGTGTTGGAGGCCAACGGCTGGTCCAAGAACAAAATCAAGGACAGTTTCAGGGACCCTGCTTCCATGAAGCAGCGTGAACAAGAAGAATTCGAAGCCGCCGAGGCCACGGACCGTGTTTCAAACGTGGACCAATCCGAAACTCAACTGCGGGCCGACCTGTTTGAGGACATCCTCGCCGATTGGTTTGAGGAGCAAGGTGTCAAACTTCGACGCCAACCCGAGATGGTCAAGGAACAACAGCAAGAACACGGCCGGCCGGTTCGCACGCCAGACCTTCTTTTTCTCGATGACGTGACCATCAACGGAGAGCCCGTAGCTTGGATTGACGCAAAACACTTCTACGGCGCAGATGTTGAATTCCAGCGAAAGAAAATGAAGAAACAAATGCAGAGGTACATCGACGAATGGGGGTCAGGTGCGATCGTGTTTCGACACGGCTTCTCGGACAACCTCTACCTGCCTGGGGTGTTGATGCTCGATGCCAGTCCTCTTGACCTCACTCGTTTGAGCGAACCGGGGCCAAGCGAGTAAGCAGCATCGAAAGGCCCTGTTCAAGGCACAATGCACCCAATTGTTCCAATTGTTCTTCCTGAGGAGTTCGGTCCAAATCAACGGGCAGAACAGCTACCGAGGTGCCCAACATGCACAAACAGGGTACGGCAAGACTCTCCAAGTCGGTTTTCTTCATCGCTTCCCTGACGGTGGTCAAGAGTGAAGATCGACCGTCCTCCTCCATCATTCCCGAGGCTTCGGCGAAGGTTGCGGATTCTTCGATTAGCCTCGGCCACGCCTTTGCATCCCACGGAATCTGCGTGAGTCGCTTCATACAATCGTGACCTGCTTTTGTGATGGCCGACTTCCATCCAGCGTCATCGATGTAGGATGATGTGTGGCGTTGTTGCGTGCTTTCCCAAACGAGGAGAACAGGTGTTTCCGCCCCAAACGATTCCACTTGCCCTGGCCATCCCGGTGCTCCAGGGTGTGTTCGGAGTTCCACGCCGCCGACAGAAGCTCCGAGGACATCGCCGAGGCCCCCGCTGTGTTGTCGCTCCACCTGATGCGCGATTTTGAGGTACTGACGGCGCGAGCCCCGCCCGGTCAACTTCAGCAACAACCCACCCAGAGCCATGAGGCCAGCGGCAGACATTCCAAATCCTTGGCTCGGAGGGCAGTCCAACCGAACCTGCAACGTCAAGTGTTCATGTGGGCGCAGCAAGGTGGCAAAGCGACATGATTCGATGTATGAACGGTAAATCCGATCATCGTTGATGGCTGATCCGTGGCGGTCGGTAACGGTGATGTCAGCTCTCTGAGCGACAGGATCCGTGATTCGTTGGTCGGGTTCAACTCCCGCGGATTGAGCCGATGGTTGCTGCCGAACCAGGGTGAGGGTGCCTGCGGCCTCCACGCCGTGGTGCACGGTGAATCCGGCTCCACAACTCCCTTGGTCGCGTGGCAGTCGTTGCTCACTCTCAACAGTGAACAACAACGTGATGTGGCCGCCTTGTCGGGCGGTGGCCTCGGGCATGAATCGCAGGTGTGTGTGTCGGCTCATCAATGATGTGAGCAAACGACGTTCAGGCCAAAGCACCTTGCAGGTGTCCCTTGATTTCATCAAAGCGTCCCGCAAGTTCGGTCATGGCCATGTTGAAGGCCATGACGGGGTCAAGGCTACCGTCGGTTTCGTAGGAAAACACGTAAGCGTTCTCAACGGTTTCCATGACGATGGCTTCGCCGAAAGTCCCGTCTCGGCCTGTACCCGGGCCGACCTGGTGGAGGGCCTTTTCGAGGTCAAGCACGTGGTTGATGTCGGTGATTTTCTTGCCCTTGCCGAACAGTTTGGCGTCAATGGCTGAGCCGTCGGTGGTCTTCAATCCCAAATCAAAGAGGATTTTTGCTGCTTTGGCGTCCTTGAGAACGGCGATTTGTTGTGGACGGAAGCCCACAGCTGCCACAGGAGACCACTTGGCGTGATCCCGACCTCGGCCGAGAACGGCAAAGGCGTAGAACTCAAGGTACTGTCCCTTTGAAAGCACCGTCAACGGAATGGTTTTGTGTTCTTCACGGATGTCAAACACCGGGTCAGAAATGGTGGTGATATCGCCTGCATAGACGGTTCGGAACTCGTCCTCGCTGTCGGAGGATGGACCACGGGCCGAGAGGGTGTAGAGCACTTGACACATGGGGCAACCCTTGTCTTCTTCGACAACGTCCATGCAGTTGGAGCATTCGTCAGGGAAGGACAGGCCTTCGTCAGGGTTGGTGGGGACGGGGATCATGGCCAGGCGGTGAGCCATCACTTCATCGGGAAGAACGTTGACGGATTCGACGATCTCTCCTTTGTTGTCTTGGGTTACGCCTTGCGAGAAGTCCACACGGGTGATGGACAACTTGGGCACGTCAGCCATGAGGGCTCTGCGGATCGCATTGACCTGAGCGGCGTCGGTGTCGGTGATGAGGATACGGATTTCGTGGCCTTGAGGCCAGCCTTCTACGATTTCGGTCTTCATGATGGTCACGCTTCCTGTTCAGACACGTCGGCCACGGCGGCCGCCTTTCTTCTTGGTTCCATCGTGCGCGATTGGTGTCACGTCTTCGATGCGGGTGATGGTCATGCCAGCACGGGTCAATGCACGAATTGCAGCTTGTGCTCCGGGCCCGGTGTTGTTGGAGAGGTTGCCGCCAGGTGCGCGGTATTTGACAATCAATTCTGTGAATTCCTTGTCACGTAGGGCATCGGCCATGCGCTCAGCGGAGCGGGTGGCAGCGAATTGGCCTCCTTTGTCCTTGCCGGCTTTGACGACCTCGCCACCGTTGCAGGTGGTGATGGTCTCCGCACCCGTAAGGTCGGTGGCGGTCATCAGGATGTTGTTGTATGAACTGAAGATGTTCACAATAGCTCGACGGGTCATCACTCATCGCCTCCTTGGGTGACGGCTTCGTTGGATGCCTCAGCAGCAACACGAACTTCTTCTGCAAATTCAGGGGTGGCCTCGGGGTCAACACCTTCTTCAGAATATTCAGCCATCTCACGGCGTCCTTCAATGGCTTGACGGATGGCGTGGTTGGGGTCGTTGAGTGGGGAAGAGGGGTGGTAGCAAAGATCGCCTTCTTCGTCTCGGGAAACAGGGTAGGACGGAATGGTCACCTTTTGGTCACCAACACAGATTTGTCCGTGCGTCACCAGCTGCCTTGCTTGCTTCATGGTGCAGGCCAGACCCTTGTAGTAGACTTGGGCTTGGAGTCGGCGACTTAGCACGTCTTCGGTGCCCAATGAAAGAACATCGCCGAGTTCAGCGTTGCTTTCAATGAGCCCCTTGTTGTAGAGTGAATGGATCAAATCTTCCATCTCTCTCTTGCCGTGGCCTTCGGAGGTGTCGATGCTTCCAATCAAGCGCATGGCTTGTTGTCGGTATCGGCGGAGTTGAGACTTGGCCTTCCAAATCTCCTTCATGTTCTTGAGGCCATGATTCTTTTGAATGGCATGTTCTTCTTCGATTCGGTCCGCCTTCCACGGGTGGGATGGCGTATCGAATTTAGGTCGTGAAAATTTTGGTTCTCCCATGATGTTCCCTCCTTATCACTTCTTTCTGCTGACACCCAGTGTCAGACCGCCACGGCCGTTGGAGCGTCCACGTTGTCCACGGACCTTGTTCCCCGAGGCGTGTCGAATACCTCGGTAGGCCTTCATGGTGCGCAGACGGCTGATGTCGTCAAGCGTGGTGAAGCGAACTTGTTGGCCGGTGACGTGGAGGTCACGGCCGCTTTCGAGATCCCATTCTCGGTTGAGCATCCAACTGGGAACGTGGTCGGCATAGGTTTCGATGGCGCCACGGAGTTGTTCTTGTTCCTCTGGGGTGAGGAACCCAGCGAGGCTGTGTGGGTTGAACCCGGTGTTCTTGCAAATTTGATTGGCGGTTCGAGCTCCGACGCCTTTCACCGAGGTGAGGGCTGTCGCCAACGGTTTCAATCCGTCCATGTCCGTATCTGCCATACGCAGAATGTAAGAAAAGTCGTCGCCAAGGTCTTCATCCTTCGGTCGTGCCATAATTTCACCCAATGTTAACACACAGTGTCAAGCAATCCTGCGACCAACCCCCCATATATCAAGACCGCGATGCCCAAACTGGGTGACAAAGCCGCGAACGGCGGCGTTATGGACGTTCTGTTTCGGGTTCCACGCACAGCAACAAGGTCATGCCGTTGGGGTGCTGAGCAACGAATCCCTTCCGATGGCCGCCTCTGTTCAACAGTTGTCGGTCAAGCGAGCCCTGCCAATTTGGCTGCCGTTCTGGTGGCGTTGCTAATCGGAGTTTCACGGACTTGAATTGGTGCTCAAGGGCCAAATCCACAACGTCTTGAACACTTTCATCGGTAAGGGCGCCCTGATGAAGCGCCACGACCTTCCCGCTGGCTTGGACGAGCAGGTCGTCGCCGATACCGAGTCGAAGCGGATGCGGGTGGTGCAGTTGAGGGCGCCGACCTTCGATCATGCCCCATCGCATGTCTCGGTCTTTTGACACGGTACCGAGCCACGAGTTCACCAAACCGCTCTCAACAAGGGCCGCATCAAGCAAACTGACGTGTTCCCCCCGTTGAGGTGGATGGACCGTAACCGACAACGGAGCGATGGGCTCTGAGGTGTCGACCACCAGAGGTCGTTCTCCAAGACGAGGCGGAATTCGCACAAACCGGCGGTTCACTCCACGTGAAGCCAATGGGCCTGTCCACAACGCCAATCGGTCAACTCGTCCTCGGCCCCTCGACGTCCACACCCACATCCACTCAAGTTCAGGCCAGCGTTGTTTGACCATCTCTTCGACCTCCTCTCGCTGGTCGGCGCTTAATCTCGGTGACAGGTCCAAAAGCATGGCAGGGCCTCGTTCATGGGGAGAAAACCAGGGTTTCCATGCATCGAGAACGGCATGAAGCGGCGGTTGCATTTCTGAAAGATCGTGGAGCCGGCTGTTTCTGGGGCGAGCAGGGTCCAGTTGCAGCATGGCAACGCACGGGGTCGCCTCTCCGTTCACCGAAGCCAGGGCGAGGTCTGCCGCCAACCCGTCTCCCGACAGAATCCTTGTTTGGGCACACCACGGGGCGGCCTGTTGCTTTGCGAGACTGGCAACAGCTTGGAAGTTCAAGGCACTGGCCTGTGCTCGCTTTGGTTCCAATTCAATGCCAATGGCGGGCCGCTTCAGCGTGAAGGCATGCGCACACAATTGGAGTCCGCTGCCACAAGCGGGGTCGACAATGATGCCATCGGCCAACTGGACATCGAGAAGTCGGAGAGAGCGTTCAGTGGCCACTTGCCAAGGCGTCGCCAAGGGACGTCCGTCGTTGGCGTGATGGAACAGCAGTCCTTCAGGTGCTGTGGCGTCCGCACTGGTCTGAGTGGTCCCGGTGTCTTGAACCGAATTTGGATCGATAACCTCGTGCATGCCCCAGCCTCATGAGTTGGTGATGTCGGACCGAGTAACAAGGCTTTCAAACGGGATTCCAGCTTCAGCGAAGGCTTCCTTTGCCCCTTCTTCTCGGTCCAGAATGCTGATCACCGCCACCACACGGCAATCGGTGTCGTCGTGAAGGCGTTGAACGGCCTTGATGGACGAGCCTCCGGTGGTGGTGACGTCTTCAACGATGACAACATCGCCTGCTTCTGCCAGTGAGGAACCTTCAATCCCGGGCGGATTGTTGGTTTTTCGACCACCTCGGCCCTTTGGATTCTTCCGGACCATGAAGCCGCGAAGATGCTCATCCGCCGAGGGAGAGCCGATGACAAGAGCCGTGAGCGGTACGGCTCCGAGTTCAAGGCCACCCACATACCGAGCGTTGTGATCCTTGATTCGCATGTTGATCATCGACCCCAGCAACGCACCCGCCTCGGGATGCATCATCACCGGTTTTGTGTCAAAAAACCATCTTGAATGGCGTCCACTGGCCAGCGTAAACGCTTCATCATGGCCGCCATCAAGAAAGGCCAACTCACGAATCAATTCCACGAGTCGAGGCCATTGAGAATGGTTTCGGATGTTCTCTGGAACGGTCATGGTTGCATGTCGCAGAATGCGCCGTTTGAACTTTGGGTCATCCAAGCGAACCGCTCGGATGATAAAGGGTCGGCATCATGTATTCGTGAATCACCATGTCGCCACCATCATCGGTTTCCAAACTGGGGGCTCACAACCCTCTTTTGGGGCTGGATGTGGCTCGTCTCGAGGCCGAGATGCAACGGTACCACGAATGGCTTGACGAACGAGCCGACGATGCCTACATGATTGCAGAACAAGCCCGCCAAAAGGGGTACGATCACAAAAATCGGGTTGAAATCCCCCGAGCAGCGGACCTTGCAGGGCGAACAGAAAAACTGCTCATTGAACACTTGGACGGGTACCCGGTTGCGGACGACATCCGTTCAATGCTTGAGGAACACGACCGTGAAACCACCTCGATCATGATGGCTCAATCCGTCTCTCGTGGCTTCCGGGAGAAGGGATACGATTTGGAGAAATCCATCGACGTCGGGCTTCGAGTTGGTCTGGCCGTGTTGACCGAGGCTGTTCTGGTGGCTCCGTTGGAAGGGATCAGTGAGGTGCGCCTCCTCAACAACATTGACGGCTCCCAGTTTGTTTCGGTTCACTTCGCAGGACCAATTCGGGCAGCAGGGGGCACCGCTCAAGCTCTTGCGGTGCTGATTGCAGACATGATTCGTCGAGAACTTGACATCGGCCATTACCAGCCCACGGACCCCGAGGTTGAACGGGTAAAGGAAGAATTCGGGCTCTATCGTGGCAACCTCCAATACCGCCCCTCGCCCCCAGAAATTGATGAGATCGTTCGGGCTTGCCCGGTGATGATCAACGGTGAATCCACCGAACGCATTGAGTGTGCGGGCTACGGCAACGTCCGCAACATCGACGAAGCCCGCATCCGCGGGGGTGTCTTGCTCGTCATCGGGGAAGGCATGTGTTTGAAGGCACCAAAAATACAGAAACACACCGAGCGGCTGGGGGTTCCAGGCTGGGACTTCATCTCAAAATTCGCCCTTCGAGGCAAAGAGGACGGCAGTGAACACAAGGACGCCTTCAAGAGCAAGAAAGTCCCCCCCATCACCAAATTCATGCGGGACATCATCGCGGGCCGTCCCGTGTTCGGAGGACCGCTTCAACCGGGTGGGTTTCGGTTGCGATATGGACGAGCCCGCCCCTCGGGTTTGGCAGCTGCTTCAACAAACACGGCTTCGATGCTCGCCATGGACGATTTTATCACGAT
Organism: Candidatus Poseidoniales archaeon; assembly: GCA_003602475.1. GTDB lineage: Archaea > Thermoplasmatota > Poseidoniia > Poseidoniales > Poseidoniaceae > Poseidonia. Next base: position 80,026 of record QQSC01000016.1, read on the forward strand.
TGGCACACAGATGAAAATTGAACGTCCCGGCAAAGCCTGCGCGATTACCCCATGCGACGATTCAGAAGGACCCTGGGTGGTGCTCGAAGACGGACGTTTCCTCCGCTTTGACGATGCAACGGCCTTCGCTGCTGTTCGTCAAGATGTGAAACAAATTTGGGACAACGGAGAGTTGGTCGTGGGCTACGGCGAATTCATGGAGAACAACAAGAATCTCGTTCCTGCCGGTTATGGAATGGACTGGTGGGCAAGCGACATGATCGAGGCCCTGTCAACCGAAGAAGACCTTCAGGCGTTTCTCGATTTGATTCAAGACTCCCAAGCCGAGTGGCCCGAAGGCCTGCCGGGCATCAGCGTTCACGAGGCTTCCGATGCCGACGCTCAGTTTCTCGTGCGCCGAGCCTGGCACCAACGCTTGCGCAGCACGGACATGACCTGGGACCAAGCGCTGGGTTTCGCTAAGCGGTTCAAGACCTCGTTACCTCCCCCTCACAATCCCTGGTTGCTTGATTTGCCGTTGGAATGGTTGCCGTCCTTGCTGGACCAAGTCAAGAACGCCGTGGTTGAATCACCAACCACTCCCTCATCGGACGGTGCTCGCCCGTTGGGGAGTGCCATGCACCTCCGCTTCTCCAACGCCGTGAAAGGTTGGACACCAACAGGCATGGACGAGTTGCAACCTGAACGGCTGCCCCCGTTTGACAGCCGAGCGATTCCCGGGCCTCCTGCCACCTTGTCTGCTCCGTTGTTTGCCGCTGAAATGCCGGAAGGTTGGACGTTCTGTCAACACGGTCTGGTCAAAGGAGGCATGATGTTGCTTGGGCTTCGTCACCATCACGATGGCGACGACCTCGTCGTGACGGCGGGTTGGGAGGCCATGTGCGAAGCACTTGGCTTTGTTGTCGACGGTCAAGCCTTGGTGCAAACGAAGGACCTGGCCAAGGCGGCTGAGGACCGAATGAATCAACTGAAGAACGCCAAAACCGTCCTCGACGAGGAACGTGAGCGTGTTCGCGGGTTGGAAAAGGAACGCTCCACCGTCCGCATCGCAGCCGAAACCAATGCTCGTCAGCGCGGGCTTGGCATCACCGAAACCGATCAAGTTGGCCAGCGTGCGGCCGATGAGGTGATTGACGTTGGGCCAAAGGACCCCAACGCCTACCTTTCAGCCCAACGACTCGAGGACGAGCACGCCATTCATGGCATCATGGTCTTGGTGCGCACACTCTCCAGCCTACGGTGGGAGCACAGTGCACCGGTTCGCATCGGATGTCGGATGGGTCGTCCGGAAAAAGCAGCCCCGCGAATCATGAACCCCATGACGCATTCTCTGTTTCCCATCGAACTGAACGGTGGCAATCAGCGCCTCCTCGCCAACGCGCTGGATAAGCAGACCATCCGGGTCCAGTTGGGACGCCGTCGCTGTGAACGCTGCGGCAAAGAATCGCCTTTCCTGAGGTGTCACCATCGATCCTTGGACGAGTTTGGTGAACGACGGGCGGGCGAGGTGTGCGATGGACGCACAGAAACGGTGCAATCCAACTCAAACGCCCGCCGGCGTGGGGAAGTCCAAAGTGTTCGGATGGACGAGATGGTGGAAGATGCCCGAATTCGCCTTAACATCGACCGCCTTCCCAATCAGGTCAAGTGCATGAAGAAACTCTCAAGCCGAGATCAAACCCCAGAACCCATCGAAAAAGGGATTCTACGGGCCAAATACAACCTCCCCGTGTTCCGCGATGGGACGGTACGTTACGACATGAGCGACGTGCCCATCACCCATTTCACCCCAAGGGAAATTGGAGTCTCGTGGAAGAAATTGCACGGACTGGGCTACACTCACGACCACTTTGGTGAGCCGCTGTCCGATGACGAGCAAATGTTGGAAATTTTCCCTCAGGACTTCATTGTCGCCAAAAACGCTCAAGACTTCCTTCTCAGAACAGCGAAATTCACCGATGAGTTGCTCAC
>QQSC01000016.1:82003-163091 GCA_003602475.1 Candidatus Poseidoniales archaeon
TACGGCATGGAGCCGTACTACAACGCAGAGCATGCCGATGATTTGGTCGGCCAGCTGATCTGCGCTTTGGCCCCTCACACCAGCGGAGGTGTGTTGTCCCGCATCATTGGATGGGCCGACTGTTCGGGTGGATACGCGCATCCTCTCTTCCACGCTGCAAAGCGAAGAAATTGCGACGGTGATGAAGATGCCATTCTCATGCTGATGGACGGTTTGTTGAATTTCAGCCGAGACATTTTGCCCGCCAACAGAGGGGGTCAGATGGATGCGCCGTTGGTTTTGACGACACGGCTCAACCCAACTGAAGTCGACAAGGAAGCACTGAACGTTGACGCAGGTTGGTTCTATGAACGGGATTTTTACGAAGCCACCTTGGAACAGCCTCATCCCAAAGAGGTCGCCAAGCGCATGGATTTCGTGGAACGTCGCTTGGGGAGCATTGCAGCGGTTCGAGGCTATGGTTACACCCACGATTGCCACGCCTTGGACGCAGGTCCTGCCCTATCGGCGTACAAAACCCTGGAAACGATGATCGACAAAATGAACGGACAACTGGCCATTGGCCATCGCCTTCGCGGGGTGAACGTGCGAACCGTGGCATCGAGCGTGGTTCGCTCCCACTTCCTTCCTGACCTGCGTGGAAACCTCAACGCTTACGGCCGACAAAAAGTGAGGTGCCTCAAATGCGCACACTCCTACCGACGAATGCCCGTTTCGGGGAAATGCATCCAAGCTCGCAAGGCCTCTGGTCGAGGCCTCGCCTCAATGGGTGTGGTCAAAGCAGAGGGTGAACAATGCGGGGGCAATTTGGCCCTTACCGTGTCGCAAGGTGCGGTTCGAAAATACATCAAGGTCATGAGGTACGTCATGGATCATTACGGTGTTGATTTGTACACCCGGCAGAACGCTGACTGGTTGGCCAACAGCACCGATTCCCTCTTCAACAACGACCGAGCGAAACAACTCTCGTTGTCCGACTTCCTTTGATCAGCGAACCGGTTCGCGCCACGGGGCGTCGTCCACCATGTAACGGTCGGCATCGGGCATCCCCTTCTGAAGTGGCTTGAACGGTGACCGCTCGGGTTGGCCGCTTGAGGTGCCAGCAGCCACTCGGTTGCGAATCAAATCCCTCACACCCTGCTCTGCAAGGGCGAGCACCAACAAGCCCACGGTGAGGGCGAGATGGCCGATGGCTTGAACGGGCTTGAAGGGGGCCACCAACAGGGTTTGTTCCAACTGAACATCTTCGGGCACTTGAGTCTCAAGCACGTATGTCCCCGGCGCCAGTTCACCCTCCCATCGTTCGGGGGCCTCAGCAACGGTTCCGTCCCATTTGGTGATGACCGTTTGGTTGTCAAGACGGAGCACGTAAGTAAGGTTGGTTTCATCGGGGAGTTCGGTCGAAAGCGAAAGGACAAGGCGAGCAGGAATGGGATCATCGGACCACAACGGACCGTCCAGGTCAAAGGAGCGAAACGACTCAACCTGTTCTTCGTTGTTGAGTTCAATGGGGGCTTCCTGGTCGACGACCACGAACCACAACATGTTGATGCCCACGACAGCCAACACCCACAAGGCTGGATTGAGCCATGCGGGTCTCGTGGACATGGTCTCAAATTCGCACCTTTGTTTTTAGCAGGTTGTTCTCAACGGTCAGTGAAGAAGGCCTAATTCCGAGGGAGAATCCACCCGAGAATCCGTTCCATCCACTTCAATTTGTCCAATTTCCGGGTTGGTTCGGTGACGCCTGACCATCGCCCCACCCGGTGCGTGGAAAACCCGACACGCTGAATCCGATTTGGGGTTACGCCGGCGGCCAGCAACATGCACACCGCCCGGTCCCCATCGGTGAACCCGCCGGGGTTGTGCATATCGGGCAAATGTTCTCGTGTCTGATGGGTCAACATCAGGGGTGGCGGCGCGTCAAGCGAGGACCACATCTCCAGGAAGCCAGGCCAAGTGTCCAAGTTGTCTCCATGAGCATGAACGATCAACGGTACGCCTTCTCTTGCGGCTCTGTCCAAATGTTCACCACCGTCCAAGTCGGTCACCACGCACAGAACGGGCACAACGTCATGGCAGGCCCCGACGGCTCCATCAGCCGCTACAACCACAGAACCCTCTGTCAACACCGCTTCCACGTCTTCTGGTTCTGCAGCGGCGCCAACCACAATGACCTCAGAGGCCGCCTTCAGGTGGCGAACCAACCGTTCAAGGGTGGCTTGTCTGGCGTCCGGTGACCAATGGTGAACGGAAAAAGGGGATGAACCGCTGAGGGCTGACAGCAACCTCTTGGCACTGGCTGCATCGTCATCGTGGGACCAACCAAAGTGCTCTCTCACCTCGTCTTGAACACTCAAAAGGCGAGGGTCCACCGCCTTCATCATGGGGCGCCACCCCCTCACCCTTCATCATCTCACCGCCGCAAGCCGACCTTGATAACGGGTGGAGCGGCTGGCAATTTCATGCCGGTGCCTCACACACCACCACCCATAGCGGACGAGGTGACGCTGGCTCGGTACCCGTTCCTACCGCAGGCGTCGGAATGGATTCGTGGGATGGCCCTCCGGCACAGCATTAACCTCGACGAACTGCTTGACGGCTCGTGGATGGACAAGGCCCGTCAACGAGCACGGTTGCGATTGATTGACACCGTCCAGTCCAAGGAAGGTGTTCAGGTGTCGGGGGGCGACATCCACACCGAAGAGGGGCGCATCGTGGAGGCCTTCTCGTTTTACTACGCACGCTTGGTGGTGTGCGCAAGTGAGGATGAGCGATTGGTGGCAAGATGGGCTCAAGCAGAAGCAGCCCGAGCGGAGCAACTGTTGATGCTTGACGCTGTCAACCTCCCCCTCGTGGCCAACACCTACGTGACAGAACTTCGTCTCAAGGAAAGCGTCGCCGTGCCCACCATGGCCGCATCCCCAAGCACGCCACTCCGCCAACGCCGTCAAGGTACGTCGGACCTGTGGCAAATCGGGTTGTCGGATTTTATTGAAATCTGTCCGAAAATCACCGGGCAGCGCTGGAGGTTGCCAAATGCAGATGTCGAAGGCGGTTGGGTCACGTTGCACAACGAACGCCAATACGCGTCTTCGGCCAAACTTGCAAGGTTGTTGCGAGAACGAATCAAAGCCGCAGTTGAAGCGGACGCCCTTGAAAAAATGGCTGAAATCAACACCGATTTGGCCGTTCGTCTGGCTGAGCCGGTGGGCATGGTTCGCAACTTGATGGCCAGCAAGGCCAGTGAAGCTATTTCGCTGGTCGGGGCCGATGAAACGGATTGGCCCCCGTGCATGCAGAAAATCGTTGCAGAACTTGCCACGGGCGTCAACGTCAACCACTTTGGTCGTCTGTTCTTGGCTTCCATGGCGTCCACCTTAGCGCTACCCGAGGAATCGTGCGTGAATTTTTTCCGCGGAGCGCCCGATTTCAGCGAAGGCACGACCACCTATCAGGTGCAACACGTGTACCAGCACGGTTACACCCCTTCGGGTTGTGGGAAACTGAAGATCAACCACAACTGTCCAGTTCTCCCGGGTGACAACAGAACGTGCGATCAATCTTGGATGGATCACCCCCTCAAGTACATCAGAGCCACCCAGCGCTGGAAACGATTGACACGACCAAAGGCAGAACCGGCGCCGGAGGCCAACAATTCGGAGAAAGTAAACAACACCTCCGACATTGTCGGGGATGCCAATAAATGAGAGAACATTCATCACGGTCCATGCATGAGGGCGAGGTTGGTTCATCCAAGCCAAACCCCCCGTTGCTTTACCGATTGTTCAGATGGCTGTTCAGGTTCATCACCAGCATTTGGTTTCGGGAGATCAACGTCGTTGACGATGAATACATTTCCGATGAAGCGGGTGTGCTGTTTCTCACGTGGCATCCAAACGGTCTCATCGACCCCATGTTGATGACCGCACGATTGCCAGGGAAGTTGTCGACCTTGGTCCATCACGGCATGTTTCGAGTTCCCTTTGTCGGCTGGGTTTTCCGGAAAGCCGGCGTGATCCCATTCGGCATGAAACCAAAGGGTCGAGTGAACATTGGCCTGGGCCCGAACACATCCGAAGTCCTCGATGAGATGTCAGAAGAACTCGCTTTTGGCGGCCAAGTGCTGATGTTCCCTGAAGAATCCACTCACGACCATGCCACGGTACAGCGGGTCAGGTCAGGAGCGGCACGCATTCTTCTTTCAGCCAGCCGCCAAGCGGACGCTGCTGGAAAACCAAGACCTCGCGTCGTTCCGGTTGGCCTGCACTATTCAGCATCGCATGTGTTCAGGGAACGGGCCGCCATCGTCCTCGAAAGGGCAATGGAACTGCCGCCTGTGCCCACGGAGGGCGGCAACACCGAGGATGCAGATCAGGCGTGGGTGGCGACCGTGACCAAAGCACTGGAAATTGAATTGAAACGAGCCAACTTGTCGAAAACGTCGTGGGAAGAACGCACCTTGATCTGGAAGGGACGGGCCTTGGTGCATGCCGAAAAGCAGCGGCAAGCCGGTCAAGTCGTGGCCCGAGTTTCCTACGCTGAGGCGATTGTGGGAGCGCGGCGACTGAGGGCTGGGTGGGAGTACATGGCCGAACATGAACCGGAGGTGACTCAGCAACTTGTTCACGACTGCCAACATCATTTCGACGACCTTGAAACCCGTTCACTCTCCCCTCATGATATCGATGCTCGCCCAGAAGAGGTGACAAACTTTGGCGCCGTCAAAGCGTTTGGTTCCTGGGTATGGGCGCTGGTGTGGATGTTTGGCCTCGTAACATGGGGCGCCATGATTGGAAACTATGCCCCGTACAAATTTCAGAGTCTTCTCGAGCGCTTTACTCGGCGAGCAGGTGTGAACGATTCGATGCAAGGCAGCATCAAAGTGCTGACTTCGGTCGTCCTCTTTCCCTTGTGGTGGTTGACCTTGGCGATCATGCTGACATGGCTGCTGCTTGACCCGTTGAGTCCTGTGCATCAAGCCTTTGCTGCGCATCAGGTGCTTCGGCTTGTCACCCTTCTTCCTGCGGCGGGGATGTTCATCGTCTTCATGTTGTTTTGGCCGTTGAGCGCCCGTGCCCATATGAACCTCTTTGCTCGTTGGTTGCGAGCCAGTCGCAGGTTGCGCCAATGGCAAGCATGGCAAGACGAGAGCAAGGATTGGGACCATCTTGTGGTGCGGCAGCAAGAACTGGCTGCCCGCTTGGTCGGTTTGGGAGCCACATTGGTGCTGCCAGGGGACAACGATTGGGTTGAACCGACGTCGGGAACCGATGACGCCACGGCTGTTTACCGCCGCATTCAGGTGGTGAATGGATGAACGGTACTTCGGGACATTCGCACAAGGGTTTGAATGAAAGAAGCAGGGTGGAACCACCGGAGGGGAGCTCGTGACTCGAACGCTGGTGTTGACGGTTGACCGAGACGACGATCTCGGAAAAAAGACCTCGATACGTGGCCCTGTGGTCGGACGACGGCAGGTCTTGACCTCTGCCCTCAAACTCGGTATCGCCGATCCCGAAGAGAGCGATACCAACGCCATACTTGGAGCGCTGTCCCAGTTTGACAAGTTGGTTGAGAGCAAAGCAGAAGGCGACGAAGTCCAAGTTGCCATTCTAACAGGGGACGAAAAAGTCGGCGTCCGTTCCGACCGTGCAATCGCTGCTCAACTTGAGGAGGTCGTGTCTGCATTCCAACCCGACCAAGCTCTGCTGGTAACCGACGGGGCTGAAGACGAAAGTGTTCTGCCGATCATCCAATCTCAAGTTCGTGTTGACCACGTGGAAAAAGTCATTGTAAAGCAATCGAAGGGAATCGAGGGAACCTACTACTACATCGTCAAAGCCTTGGAAGACGAAAAATGGCGCTCCAGAATCATGATCCCGGTGGGAGCCGTTATGGCCATTTTTGGCTTGGGAATCATGCTGCCAAACGAAATCGGAGGCGTCGTCATCGGCGCTCTTCCGCTGGTGTTGGGTCTGTACATCTTCAGCAAAGGAGCCGGCATTGAAAGCACCGTGAATCGTGTCATTCAAGAGATGCGAGAAAATGCCGACGCTGCCATGTTTTCTTCCCTGTTGTGGACGGCCACCCTCTTCAGTGCTATTTTTGCCGTGGCAGAAGGTTGGCGAGCGTTTGGCTCCTACGATGCTCCCGGTGCGTCATCGGTCATGTGGTTGAACGTGATTCATTCATCGTTGGCATGGACGGTGATTGCTTTCCTCACTTCAACGGCAGGCTTCATGCTCTTGAGGCTAAAGCGCGGCTCGTTTTCTGGCAGCTTGATCGTTCTCAGCGTCTTTGGCATGGTCGTGTACTCGTTCCTCAACTCAGCCCTCGACATTGCCATCCGTGTTCTTGACGGAGAGGCGTACACCTTCAGCGTCAATACAATCCTCGCCGACCTCGCCGACCCCATCATTTGGGTGGTGGTGTTGTGGACCGTGACCACCATTGTACGTTCCCTCAAGGCCCGCCAAGTGCAAAGCGAGCGGTATTGGGGCATTTGACGCGGACAACCCCCATCAACTGCTAAATGCCACCGCAGCCACCCAACCTTATGGGTCAAGTTCCCGACCATGAACTCGCCAAACTTCGCTCCCTCCAAGGGTACGATCAAATGCTGGAAATGGACCGTGTGTGCAGGACCTACGGCGTGGATGAGCCAGCATTGAAGATTCTCCTCACCTCATCGGCCGCCCCGTCTTCAACGCCAGAGCAAAAGGATTCCACAGGCTGGGACACGTCGCACAAGGACCGTCCCGTTGCCGCCGTCGCTCAACAACCCACCATGATCGACAAGGACCGGCTGAGGTACGAATACGATCCAAGTCGAGCCGCTGCTGCTCGCCGTGAACAGGTCAGCCAGGCCATTCTGTGCTCGGCTTGCGGTGTTGCCTTGGGCATTCCTGATGTACGTCCCATCAAAGTCACCTGTCCATCGTGTCTTACTGAAACGACGTACACCAGTTAATCGGTTGATTGATGAGGTTGCGCGCCCGCCATGGGTCATGGACGACGGACCTCCTCGCTTTTGGCCGTACAGCCCAAACAATTCACCGTCCCTCCTCCCGGACCGGGCCATCCTGTTTACTTCAGAAACAACGCTTTCGCTGTCCAAGGACCAGAACAGCGATTCGTTGAGCGACGTGCTTGACACGGAAGGGCTTCGAACTTACCTCTCTGGATACACAACGGTCAATGCATCACTCGATGACGCCCTTCAAGCGGCCAATGCGCCAGGTCTCGACCAACGCAAACCTGTGCTGCTGCTTGGAGAGTTGGCTAACCCCTACCGCCTTCAGGACATGAAGATGGGCCCACTCCCTCTGTTCACGGTGCGTCTTGAGGGGGTCTGCACCACATGGTCAGACGGTTTGGACCCGAGAGAAACCCAACCGGGCGTACACCATGTGACGCTTGCAAGAACCCCCGGCTGGTGGGAGACCGTCCACCTTGGCATGGCGACCCTCGACCAGCTCAAACTCATCCGTTCATGGATTGAAAACGGGGTTCGAGGTTCATGGCGACCCGTCAAACTCGGAGAAGGCGAGCTTCGCATTGAACACGACCCGCTTCTCGAGCCGCCCAGCGCTGCCGACATCGACTGGGATGGCCAACATGAGGTCGTCAAGCGTTCTGCACCAGCCCCGAGCGGACCGTCCATCGACCTGGGGTCCGTGATGGCCCTCGTCCACACTCGGCAAGGCTGCTACAACAACAGAGGCCGTCTCGCAAGGTGCGCTCATCTCCAGCAGCGAGCCTTTCACGAAGGCCTGTTTCGCCGTGGCTCATCGCACCGTTGGGATTCTGTCCTCACCGTTCAGTAAGACGGAGGAACCGTTCCACACGTTCTTCGCCCCAGACGAATTCATCGACAAGGTGCAGGCCGGCTTGCTTGAGCACTTCTGGGCTGATGCCTGAGGGGACGGGTTCAACATGGGCCGTATCGGCGTGAACCAACAAGAATTCATCCACGACCATCGCCTCGAGACAATTGGCTACGGTGGTCGGACCCCCTTCGATGAGCAACCGCTGGATGTTCAGGTCCCCCAATTCATTGAACAACCGTTCCAAGGACACAAAATCCGATTGAACCACCCGTGTTGCATGGCCATCGTTGAGGAGGTTGGCTTTGGGGGGCATACGGCCATTGGGATCGAGGACCAACCGCAAGGGTTGCTTTTCACACGGCACCAAACGGACGGTAAGAGCAGGGTCGTCCCGAACCACGGTCTCAACACCCACCATCACCGCATCGCAATCTCGTCGCAGTTCATGCACCTTCTCTAGGCACCCGGGGGAAGTAAACCGTTGTGCATCTTCCGAGCGGTCATCGACCGAACCGTTCCGGTCAATCGCCATTTTCACCGTAATCAGCGGGCTCCGATGTTTGCACCAATGAAGGAACCCTCTCATTTGCTCGCCCGCTTCGTCTCTGAGCAAACCGAAGGAGGTGGGGATGCCGTTGGACAAAAGCACCTCTCCCCCCTTGCCGCGAACGGTGGGGTTCGGGTCTTCGTGGGCGATGAACACCTTGCTGACACCTGCCCACATCAACGCCTCCGTGCACGGTGGAGTGCGACCAAAGTGATTGCAGGGTTCGAGGGTGACATAAGCCGTTGACCCGTTGGCGGACTGGCCCCGTTCTTCTGCGTCGTGAATGGCCATCTGCTCTGCATGAAGACCCCCGAGATGGTCGTGCCAGCCCTCGGCGATGACCTCCCCGTCTTTCACCAAGACACACCCAACCAGCGGATTGGGGCTTACACGGCCACGGCCACGTTCTGCGACCCGCAACGCCTGCTGCATGAACGCCTTGTCCTCATCGGACCAACCTTCACCCATGTCGTTAGGAAGGGTGACGGCTTCATGATATCTTGCTTTCCGTGGAGCCATTGACGCGAGTCATGCAAGGTGAGATTAACTTATTCACTTTGCATGAACGCACCGTCTCACGGAAGGATTCTAAGTTTATTCCCTCATGCCAAGAGCATGAACACGTCCACAACGCCCACATGGCCCTCTCCGTTGACGTTTGAGCCCGATGCCTCAAGCAAACGGAAAAAGGGCGCCCAGCGGCCAAAATTTTCACCCGTGTGGACGTTACCAGCACATCCTCGATCACCTCCTCAACGCATCCATTTGTTCGTCAACCCGTATTCCGGGAGGAAAAAGGGGGTTGCTGTTTCCGAACACGTGGTCAAACAATTGACAGCTGCTGGATTGGCCGTGGAAGTGCACCTTTCCCAGTCAGCCGGTCAACTTGTCATGCTTGCCCGCTCCATAGAGTCCGAAGAGGGTGATGTGTTTGCCGTCGTTGGTGGTGACGGCAGTTTATCTGAGGTGATCACAGGGCGGTTTGAGCGAGGAAACGCCGAAGCCGAGATATTTGCTCTTGTTCCAGCTGGCACCGGGAATTCACAAGCGCACGACCTGCGCATTGATTCGGTCGACAAAGCGGTTCAGACCATCCTCCACGGTCTCGGCCAACGGATGGATTTGGCCAGGGTGGAACTGACCGAGGGATTGCCCGGTGCCGAAAAAGGGCGGATTGTGCGGTACAGTCACAATTTGGTGACCTGGGGTCTGGGGGTTGACTCGACGATTAAAGCGGAGAAAATGCGTTGGATGGGTCCTGTACGCTACGATGTGGGGATTGTCCTTTCCATTCTGGCCAATCAACGCCGAACGGCGGTTTTAGAAATGGACGGCCACCGAATTGAGGATGATTTCACTCTTCTGCTCATTCAAAACAGTCAGACAGGCGGGTCGCAACTCCCCCTCGCTCCGGGCGCAAGTTTGGACGATGGTTGGATGGACATCGGTCTTCTGAAAAGCATGACACGCCGTCAGGTGTTCAAAGCGTTTGGAATGTTGAAAGCAGAGGGAAGGCATGTTTACCACCCACGGGTGGATTATCACCGGTTCAAGACGTTGAGCATCACCACAAAAGAACCGACAGCCGTGAACGTCGACGGAGAAAATCTCGGTTCAACGCCGTTGGCCATGGAGGTCATGACAGGGGCCGTGACCGTTTTGGTGCCTTCTTCAGAACGAGAAGTCTGAGAACTCTTCTTCCTCGTCATTGTAGGACGTCTTTGCCGTTTCCTCAGCTTCTTCCACGACCGGTTCGGCTTTCTTTGCGATTCGTCTACGCCTCACCGGTGGGGCGTTTTCGTTAGGTGACGGACTCACCGTCTTCGTGGATGCTGAACGCCAGGGCGGCGAACGACCACGTGGCGGTCCTCCACCTCGAGAAGGAGCAGAACTGGAAGGCGGGGGCGAGGAGGATTGCATTCGGTCCATGTTTGCAGCAGCGTCGGTTACCACGACCGATGAAGACCGTCCTGATGGGTTGCCGCCACGAGACGATGATGAAGACCCAGTTGAAGCCAACACGCTGTCCAAATCAAATCCACCAAGGGCGTCATCAGACCCGCTTTCTTCCTTGGGTTCTGACTGCTCCTTTTTCGGTTTTGACCTTGCTGCTGCCGTTTCCAGATCTCGGCGCTCTTGATCTCTTCGAGCCTTCCGCTCAGCGGGTGATTCCATCCCAGCCTCTCGGGCGGCCGAAGCATCGGACTTCACTTTGCTCGCTTTTTTCATGCCCTCGCTGCCGACCAAGATTTCCATGGTTCGGTTGGCTGAACGGTTCAGCATGTTGGTGGAAACGATGTACGTTCCCACAAAACCACCCACGCCTGCTACCAAGAACAGCATGAGAAACAACCCTCGTCCAACCAATGGAATGTCGCCTTGAAGCCATTCGTCATCGGCTTCACCGTCAAGGCTGACCGAACTGCCATCGAAGTTGATGCCGGTGACCAAGACATAGACGCTTTCAAGGTTGGATTGGCCCACACCCATCGAGCAATCGTTAGCGACCCTGTAGGCTCTGTCGGTCCACATGCCCGTTTGCGAAGCGTTGCTTTTGACGAGGTAGCCCTCAACGGTGATGGGTTGGTGCCACTCGTCAAGCGCCGTCATGCCGTTGAGAATGTTCTCGGAAGCGGGAATCATCCCGAGGACGAACCATTTTGTTTCTGCTTCTTGGTCCATGGCATGCAGTTCAACCGTCCCTGAAGTGGTGGGCAACAACGGCGTGTCCCAACTCTTCGGAACAATTCTCGAACCATCGCCTTCCTCAACCGCTTGGGCTTGGCTAAAGGGCATGGCTTCGATCGCTGCTGCAGCTGCGACACCAAAATCAAGTCCTCGTGCGCCGGTTTGATCGTTGTGCGAGTCGTACATTTGACTGGCGGAAAGGTAGCCTGAGAAGGTCATGACGGAGCCGTTGCCCGCTGCCAAGGTTCCACCTTCTGTGCCGGGGGTGCATCCAACGGTGGTGAGGTCGCTCACGGTTGTGCTGCTTCCACTCAAGGTGCTGCGGACGGTTGTGCCGTCCTGTTCCATTGAATATTCAACTTCAACGGCGCTGTCGCCCGTGCCCCATGACGCTGTTGATGGACCCAAACATCCTGCCAGAGTCATTGTCGAGAGCAGACACACGGCCAGCAGCACGCCTCGCATGAATGGGAATGTGGGGTTGAGTTTGAGAACCCTTCCCTCGTTCTTTTGGGATGATGTGGTGGCGCAGTCGGAGAGATTTGAACTCCCGAGTCACGGGGACACCGGATTTCAAATCCGGCGCAATACCAGGCTATGCGACGACTGCTCAAGTCGTCGGGGTTGTTCCCTCTTTTTCTCCTTTCCTTTCTTCTTCATCGGAGGAGCGGTCGTCCCGGCGACCGGGTATGAACGCTGCAGCTGCCATTAGCCCAGCCAACGTGAGGGCTGCGGACGGCCACGGCGTGTCGTTGTCTTCGTAACCGCCTGCGTTTTCGTTGAGAAGCATTTCTCGTACATCTTCGGTAAAATCGTCCACGCTCCACCTGTCACCTGTCCAAGCCACAACGGGCTCTCGGCGATCGTTGAGAAGGTACGTGATGGTGGAGTGACCTACGTTGTATTCTTCTGTGCTTTCGGGGACGCAGGACAACCTGTCGTCGCCGTCCCAGGTGTAACCGTCGTCGCACATGCAGTGCAGTCCCGAACCGCTTCCCATCTCCCAACCATGGCCGCTGCATGCGGTCTCTTGAGGTGGCTGAACCGGTACGGGGATCTCTGTGACGTTGATGCTGGAAGGTGCCCACGCCAAATGACGGGGTTGCTCAACACCGTCCATGCCCACGTCTGAAGAAGACCAGTTGTTTCCGGTGTCGTTCCAGGCGTAGAGGTTCCACCACCAGCTGTCATCCTCGGGAGCGGATTGGTTGCCGATCGATGTGAGGTAGTGGCCGTAACTTGAATCTTCGATGCTGACGTCGATGGCGGCACCCATGAGGGCGCCATGGGTGACATGGTGGCCGGTAAAGCCGTTGACCTCAGCCGTTTGCGACGAAGTGTTTGACCACTGCACCGTCACCGTCGACGTCATGTTGGTGTCGGGTGTTGGTATCAATGAGGCGTTGATGTGCGACGGTTTCCAAGCGATGTGAGGGTGGTCAAGAAGGTCGACATCGTCCATACCCACAGGGGATGACTCCCATGTGTTGTTGGTGTGATTCCATACGGTCAGTTCCCAGTACCATGACCAATCATCAGGGGAATTCGTGCCGTTGATGCCGGAAAGAAAATGCCCATACTGACTTTGCGAGACGTTCAACGTCAAACCGAGTTCCTCTGCAGCCCATGTTGTGGCGGTGTAACCGTTCCATTCAAACATCGTTTGACTGGTGGTGTTGTTGGTGTTCACCACGGTAACCGAGGCCTCTGCAGGCTGGTATTCCATGACGTGAGCGTCGATGACTTGTTGTTGAACCACCAGGGCAAAATTTGCCCAAACATCTTCCAGTGTGTTCCGGTCTCCAGTAAGATGAGGCCACTCGACCCCATGCCTTTGGGTGTACTCCATCAGTCGTTCAGGGGTATCGTGTTCAGGATCGACCGTGATCGAAATGAACTGGACATCTGCAGATTGTTCGTCGGTCAGTTCGTTTTGCACGCTGCTCAGCAATTGGGTGATGACGGGACAAACGTCCGGGCACCGAGTGAAAATGAAGGATACCACCATCACGGGTTCGTCTTGTCGTTGAAATTCATAGGTCAAACCGTCCTGTGTGGTGAGGGTAAAATCCTGAACAGGAGCCCGCACCAGTTGGCTTCCGTTGTAAGCCGCTACCGGCATCAACAGCAGACCTGCAAGAACAAGGGCCAAAACGGGTTTGAACAAGCGCATTGAACCGCCTCATCGGGTATTGGCATAGTCCCAATCAGGTTTGCACCATCCTGGTAGTGCGTCAACGCCGTCGGGGTTGGAAAGCCCAATACCCCAAATCATCAGAACCACGAACAACACCGGAAAAAGGGCCGTTCGCGTGTAGATGCGAGGATCGCCCTTCAGGTGCATGAAGTAAGCAGCAATGCCGTACCCTTTCACGATACCAACACCGATGAGGATGGCCCAAACAGCGGTGAGCGGGATGCCGACAAAGAAGACAGCTCCGACCTCAGCGAGCGTGAACACCATCAAAATGATGAAGTTCCAAAAGTAAATATCTTGCCCCAAAAGGCCGTCAAAGGTTTTTTCAAAAATTCCAGATGCTTCGTGTTCTCCCATGATATCACCTCAATACAGATAGAAGGCTGGGAAGATGACCACCCACGCCAAGTCGACAAAGTGCCAGTACAAACCAAAGTATTCGATGCCTTGTGCGTTCTTCTCATCGTAGCCCACGGTGTCAGCCTTGAACACCAAATAGAGCATGACCAACAGGCCAACAAACACGTGAACCCCGTGTGCTCCGGTTGAGATAAAGAAAATTGAACCTGCTTGGGAACCGATGGTGAACCCTTCGGCGACGAGATGACTCCACTCGATCAACTTCAGAACGATGAACAGCGAACCGAGCAGGAAGGTGGCGAACAGGTAATTCCTGATGGCTGCCTTCTGGGTGGGCATCAACTTGCCAAGAGCGCCCTTGGGCGCTTCCCAGTTCTTTGCCTTGGCCGTTTTCAAGGCCAACACGATGGTGTACGAGGAAATGATGAGGGCGAACGTGTTGACCGCACCGGGCAACATGGTCCAGAAGTCACCGGTTCCTGCAGCACCGTCTGGCCGCAGGTAGTCCGAAGCCGTCATCACGAAGTCCGGATGGAGTTCATGGCTCGCAAACACGTCCGTCACTCCGTTGCCGTCGAGGTCCAGTTCTCGGCATGTGCCTTCGTCCCAGGACCACTTGGTGCACCATCCGGTGCGCATGCGGAGGTAACTCGAGAAGAACGTGGCGAACACCATGATTTCGGACATGATGAACACCCAAAGACCGGCCTTTCGGATGTGTTGTCCCTCAAAAGGAGCTGAGGTGGCGATTTGCTCGCCGTTGCCGATGAACGGCAGGTCTTCCCTCCACCAGTTGGCGATACCGATGGTAACAATGGTCAAACCAAGCATCGACATGCTGAGGTCGCCCAACGCAAAGTCGGCTCCGGAAAGCATGTTGCCCAGAACTTCTTGGAACTTGGGATATCCCATCAGGAAGAGCATGAGGCCCAAGGCAAACACGATGGGCGAAGCCGATCCGTGGTGCTCGTGGTCGTCGCCACCGTAGTGGCTTTCCTGATGACCATCATCTTCACTTGGTTGAACCGAGTTTACAAATCCGCCAAGCGCCATGAACGCAGCGTAGGTGATGCACATCAGCAGAATGGTGACGCCAGCTGTTCGCCAGGTCAAGTAGGAAAGATGCGCTTCGATTTCATGGTGATGGGCATCGTCGTAGGCCTTCTTGAGGGTGGTTTTCTCATCCTCAAGGGCGGACAATTCCGTAGCCGTTGTGTTCTCGTCAGCAGCGGCTGCCGTGTAGGCGTCCTTTGCCGTGTAGTAGAGATCTTTCGCTTCTTCATAATCGTGTTGAGCATCTTCATAGTCGTGGTGTTTGACGTTCGCCACACCCACACCCATGGTGGCAAAGGCGAGCACACCAATGGCCAGAAACACACCGCCAATCACGACGGCTCGCATCCAGATGCTGTTGTCCACATGGGCTTCTCCTCCGCTCATTCTTCAGCACCTCCGGAAGGGGTTGCGTCCCACAACCGTTTCTTCAATCCGGGCTGTTCACTCTTGTCGTGGTGACTGTAGTGGTCGTTCATGTCGCGCTGGACAGGTATGTCGTGGAACGATGGAGTGGGCGGGGGTGAAGTGGTGGACCATTCGAGGGACCAGCCACCCCATGGGTCGTTGCCCACTTCTTCTCCACGGCGAGCAGAGTAGAGGATGTTCCACAGCAACAAAAGCTGGCTCAGCCCAAAGATGAAGGCAAACGTTGAGACCGCTGCGTTGTATTCTGCAAAACCGGACTCGATGGTGTAGGAATGCGTGCGCCGTGGCATGCCCATGATTCCAAGGGCGTGCATGGGCCAAAACGCTGCGTTGTAGGAAGCAAATCCAATCAAGAAATGCCACAGTCCAAGCGTTTCGTTCAACTTGCGGCCGGTGGCCTTGGGGTACCAGTAGTATACAGCAGAGAAGAGAGCAAAGACGGTTCCACCGATGAAGACGTAATGGAAGTGGGCCACGACGAAGTAGGAATCGTGGAAGTGGATATCAAGACCGGCAACCGGGAAGAACATCCCAGAAATGCCGCCAAGCGTGAAGGTCACCAGGAAGCCGAGCGACCACAAGGTGTGGGTCTTCATGACCAGCGAGCCGCCCCAAAGGGTGGCCAGCCAATTGAAGATTTTCGCACCTGTGGGGATGGCGACAAGCATGGTCATGATCATGAACAGGGCTCGCCAGAACGGGTCCATTCCGGACGTCAGCATGTGGTGGCCCCAAACGACGAAGCCGACGATACCGATGCCGGCCATGGCGAACACCATCGACTTGTAACCGAAAATTGAACGTCGGGCGGAGGTGGCCAGCACCTCGGAGACGATGCCAAACGCAGGCACAATGACCACGTAGACCTCCGGGTGTCCGAAGAACCAGAACAGGTGTTGGAACAGCAACGGGTCGCCTCCAGCAACAAAGAACTGGGTGCCAATGGTGTGGTCAAAGAGCAAAAACGCCACACCGATGATGAAGGCGGGAAGCGACATGAACAGCATGAACACGCTGATGAAGACCGACCATGAGAACAGGGGCATCTTCATCCAAGTCACACCGGGGGCTCGCATCGTGAACACGGTGGTGATGAAGTTGACACCACCGAGTGTGGAGGAAGCACCCAGCATGATCATGCCAGAAATGAACGCCGTGGTTCCGGGGTTCGAACCATAATCAGCGAGGGTCGAACCGAGGTTGGACTCTGTCAGCGACGAGTAGGGCGGGTACATCACCCATGAGATGTCGGCCGCTTCACCAGACCAGATGCCGGTGAAAATCAACGGAGCGGAGAAGACGAGCAGCCACAAGCCCATGGCATTGATGCGGGGAAAGGCGAGGTCCTTCGCGCCGATTTGCAACGGCAAAACATAGTTCATGAATCCAGCAATCATGGGCATGGCTGCAAGGAAAATCATGGTTGTGCCGTGGAGGGTAAAGAACGAGTTGTACTCGTCGTAGGTGAGGAAATCGTTCTCCGGAATGGCGAGTTGGATACGGAACAGCAAGGCCAACAGGCCGCCAACAAGGAAGAAGAAGAAACCGAAGAGG
The DNA here is from genome assembly GCA_003602475.1 of Candidatus Poseidoniales archaeon. Lineage (GTDB taxonomy): Archaea > Thermoplasmatota > Poseidoniia > Poseidoniales > Poseidoniaceae > Poseidonia. Next base: position 98,664 of record QQSC01000016.1, read on the forward strand.
AAGTACATGATGCCGACTTCTTTGTGGTCGGTGGTCGTCAGCCAAGGCTTGAGGAAGCCCCAGAACCGAGCGATGGTGAAGGTTTCTGGTGACGCTCGGTAGAAGGTCCATAGAACTCCGGCAAAGATGAGTGCAACGGCCAAGCCGATGGAGGTGATGAAAATCACGAGGGCACTGGCACTGGGAGCTACGGCGCCGGCGTTCATACCGGGGATCATCACGTTGGCAACGTTCCAGTAATCGCCACTTGAGCCACCGCCACCGCCAGCGTTTCCGTTGACTGCGTTGCCGAACACGGTCATCTCGACGTTGAGGTCATCTGCTGCAGGGGCCGTCCATTCCATGGTCCACGAGCGCACCATGTTGCCCTCTGCCGTATGGGTGAGTCCGTCGTCCATGATGTGGCTGAGTTCATCGGGGACGGTGTTCACTTCGCCGTGGGAGACGAGGATTCTGAAGCCACCGTAGGGGACGGTGCGAGCGCCATCGGTAACGACACCATCGCCGTCAAGGACCATGACGTCGTTGACGACGGTCACCGTGAAGGTGTAGGTTTCGCTGGCGTTGTAGGTCTCTGGCAACCCGTCCACCACCACGGTGGTGTCGGGGCTAGCGCCCCCGTGACAGGAACAACCGAGGTTGCCTGCGCTGTTGATGCCACCGGGTGCGGCGGTCATTTGCGGGGTGGCCATCAAGGCCAGAAGAAGAAGGGAAAGAACAACGGTGATTCGAGTGCGCATCAGTAGGCACCTCCGGCAGGCGGGGATGCACCGGATTTCGTTACACCCGAGTCTGTATCACAGGTCTCACCCTCTTTGGCAACGACCATGACTTGGCCGTACATCAGAGAGTGTTGAGCGCCGCAGTATTCAGCACAGCGGATGGGGAATGTTCCAGGGTCATCGGCCTCCACGGTCATCACGGTGCCGCCCTCAATTCCGGGCACAAGGTCCTCTTTCACACCCCACTCAGGAAGCCAGAAGGAGTGCTGAACGCCGATGTAGTTCGGGTTGGAATCGTCGGAGGGCTGAGAGTGCATGGTGAACACGGTGTCAACGTCACACGGAATGATCATGTCTTCACCAAGGGCTGATGAAAAGGAAAACATGTTCCCGTTGGGGTCAATCCCGGGAATGTGCATCCACGTGTGAATGACTTCTCCTTCGGCGTTGGTGACTTCTACGCTTGCGAATGCTCGGATGCTGAAGGAGTAGTTCGCCGCTGCGCCTAGGCCTGTGGCGGAATCGATGGGATAGTCCAGAGCGTTGCCTGCTACATCAACAGAGAAGTTGGTGGCTTCGGTGCCCGTGGCGTTCACCAACACGAAACCATCGGCCCAGGTAACATCAATGCCGGTGATTCGGGGGTCGTCTTCCCAGGTGAGGGGGTCTTCGTAATGGAATTCCCAGAACCACTGCTTGCCGATGATGGTCATGTTTTGGGCATCCTCTTCGTCGGGGATTGTCCACGCTGCGGTGTTGGAGGCAAGGGCCATCATGATCAACCAAACGACGATGAGACTGGGAAGGACGTAGAAGAACACCTCGAGACGTGTGTTGTGCCGATCAACAGGAAACGCACCAACCTCGATGTGGTCCAAATGCGTGGTGTCGGGCTCAACCCCTTCTCGGTAGCGCAAAATAGCCAAAAACATCCACCCAAAGGTGAAGATGCCGACAAGAATGGACCAGAACATGAATTTATCATAGAGAACGGAAAATACAGTATCTTCTGCTACCATGCAATCACCCTGTTCTACCCGCCGTGATTGCCCTCCTTAAGGATTTGTTGAGGGGGGTTAGAATCGCGCGCTGTTTCCCTTTCACAAGGAAGCGATGAACGGGGGCCCACCCCCCAATTGTTTGGTAGGAACGCCCGACCAAACATCACACCTCGCAGGGGCCGCCCACCCACTGCTCGGAGCGGTTCATTTACCGTGCCGTTCTGGGACTGACATGGACCTCGGCGGGTGCTTGCGACCAACGCTTGATGGCGCTGTCCTGGTGGATGTTGAGGTTTTGCCGGGTTCGGACCGCCAAGGGTTCCAATCCTTCAACGAGTGGCGCAACCGGGTGAAGGTTGCCGTTCGAGCGCAGGCTCAACACGGCCGAGCCAACAACGCCGTCATGTCCGTCCTCTCCGCTCAACTTCGTTGCTCCTTGGCCGATCTTTCCATCCTGTCAGGTCAGACATCGCGACAGAAAACCATCCGAATTGAATCCATGGAAATCGATTGCATCGCTTTGAGAATACGTCAAGCACTGGGGGAGAACAATGGGAAATCGTGAACACGTTCGGGGCGGTTCCAACGCCTCAGAACGGTGGCTCGATGCAGCCGAAGCGTTGGCCACGGCACGAGAACGGAATCGGGTTCTCGAGGTTCCGTTGTTGGTTGAAGGAAAGCGAGACCAACGGGCGCTTGTGCTGTTGGGATTTACCGGCCCGATCGAGCGACTCAACCGCGGATGGCCCCTTGAACGGGTGGTGACGCATTTGTTCGAACGGTACGGCGCACGTCACCCTGTAGACGGTGGACCAACCATCATGCTGCTGATGGACTGGGATCGCACGGGTGGGCGCCTCCAGCGCACACTGAGGGAGAAATTTTTGTCCTTTGATGCATCCGTGGACGAACAGCTCAGACGACGGTTGATGGTGGCCTTGAAACCCGAAACAAAAGTGGTGGAAGGCATGATTGGATTGATCGATGCACTTCGTCCTCTGGTCGACAGGTTCGATCAAACGTCCTCAACATCGATGTGAGGTGCGATGGTTTCCTTCACCGTGTTGAGCACCACGTGGGTGTAAGAGCGGCTCACGCCTTCAAGTGTAAACACGGTCTTGGTGAGGTTGTCCAAATCTTGCCGGTCCTTGACGCGAGCAAGAACGATGGAATCCCAATCGCCTGTGACGTCGTACACAGCAAACACACGTGGGTCTGCAGCGATGCGTTGTTGCACGTCAATCATTCGGCCTTTCATGATGCGAAGCCCCGCCATGATGGTCATGCTCCAGCCAAGTGAAGCCGGAGATACCGTGGCCGTGTAACCCGTGATCACCCCGTCGTCTTCAAGCCGCTTGAGTCGGTTCGTGACCGTCCCTTGTGCCACGCCGAGTTGCTTGGCCAACTGCCGTTGACTGGTTCTGGCGTTGTTCTGAAGGGCTTGAAGGAGCCGTTGGTCCGTGCGGTCCAAGTTCATGGGTCAAGGACGCTCCTCAACGATTTCAACGCTTCCCAAGGTTGGGGTGGAAGCCGGATGCAGCCAAACATGGTGCTGCCACGCCCCCATTTCGTCAATATCGAGGGCCAAATCCACATGACAATCCTCTTCCAGCATCCGAACGAAGGTGGCTCGAACGGTTCGAGTTTGTCCTGGCTGAAGTTCAATGTTGGGCGGGCGTCGGCGAAATTTCCACGGTTCTCGAACCGTCCAGTCCTTCACGGTCAAGTTGGCCTTTCCGGCGACGACGGTGACTTCGAGGTCGTCTTCATTCCAGGAGGCGGTGACCAGAGGCATGCTGTGTTCTCGTCGGCGAACGTTGGTGAGAACGGTTCCAAGAACGGTGCATCCAACGGCCAGCAGTGCCACGGTTAGCCAGCGTTGTGATGTGGGTTCTAAGGTTCTGGAACTGGGGAGAGGGCCCTGCGTGTAGTACAGGAGGCCGGGGTCTTCTTCCCCTTCGAGAGATTGACCGAAAATGGCGATGGCATATGTCCAACCTTCGCTCTTGTTGAGCAGGTCAATGCCAGCGGCCAACAGATGGTCTGCCGGCAATTGGAACGTGGCGGTGGTTTCGTTTCCTTCATTCAGGGCGAAGCCAACCTCTGGCCGCAATTCTCGGACCAGGTGGGTGGTGGTGCGGCGGTGATGATCGACGGCATGGTCTTCTTGCAACACGATGTAAGCAATGGTCTGGTTGGACAGATTGGTTTGAGGTGAAATCTTCAGATCGAGTGCTATCCAACGCAAGTTTGCGCCGTCCGAACGAACCTCCACGGTCCCCTCAACATTGATCGCGTTGCCTGACAGCAACGAATGGGATACCGTGTGGGTTTGATTCTCATGAGGTTGGTCTTGATCGTACTGCCTGAGTCGGTAGTTGGCATCGTCATCGGGCCAATCCGAGCCTGTTTCATCGCTCCATGTCCACCAGTGCCACGCTGCATAACCCCGGGTGTAGGACGCTGGTTCGTCGAGGTTCGGTGAAAGGAACACTTCGTCCAAGCCGATGAATTCGGTCTGCTCAATGGTTGCGCTCGCCTCAACCGTCATTTCTTGGGCGCCAACGACGGGAAATGCGAAGATCATCACGAGAAACAGGGCAAGAAGCCTCATTCTGTTTCCTCCTCGCTTCGCCATGGCAATCCCAATTTTCGCCGCAGAACATCTTGTTCGTTGCGATCGATCATCAAGGTCACGCGCGCTCCAACCCACACCGAAATCGTTTCCATTTGACCCAACACTTGGCAGCGAATGAGGCAAGCGCCCGTCCTCATCGGCGGACCGCCCACGTGTTCGACGAAGGCATCGACCATCGGCGCCCATCCCTGCAACAGTTCCTTGAAGGTGTCTTCGTCAACTTCGGTCACGTTTGCTGTCATTTGGTCGGCGTAAAGATAGAGGCTCTCCTGACGGGATCTCCAAGAATCCTTCTTCAGTGTGAACGCTGGTAAACCAACGTGGACGGTTTGAAGCGGATGAAAGGTACCTCCCGGCCATGCATCGCCCTTGTTGGTGGGGCACAACGGATCGAACAATCGGGAACGCACGGTTTTTGGGGCGATGTTGAGGCGTTTGCCTCGCATCCAAACAGAATGTTCTTCCAACGGCCAACCGTACAACGCTTCGATTTGCTGCACGATCTCCGGGTCGGCTTCCACCACAGAATTTGATGTCGTACGGGGCATAGGACGGAGGTGAATGGGTTCGGTGGTGTCTCGCTGGCGCTCGCGCCGAGAGTGGTACGTGGGCGCTTTGGTTCGCCCCGTGTCCGCTTTGTGTGCGAACAGGGCAAGGAAAAATCCACCCGTGTCGTGGTCGTTGTGCCACAACCGTTTGCATTTGCCCAAGTTTGATTCGATGGTGCGTTCCATGGACTGGTCAACATCCTCCACGGTGCGTATCCGGTCTTCGGGTGAAAGTTGAGACGCATCAAAAAAGTGGAGTTCGGGCCACGATGAATCGGTGACAGGGTGACCCTTCTCGTCGAGCATGTCCCAAGCCGTTAATCCGTTGTGCAGAACCAGCCCAGGAAGCATGTCCTCGGTGATTTCGAGAAGCTCAAGATGCGGGCACCGCCGAAGGAGTTCAGCGACCACGGCTTCGTTCTCAACCGGGTCGACGCTGCAGGTTGAAACAACAAGTTGCCCTCCGGGTGCCAGCAGATTGGCGCCGCGGCTGGCAATTTCGACCTGCATGGTGAACATCTTCCGCCCCTCCTTTGGCGTCCAATCCCACCACACGTCCCTGTTTTTCCGCGTGGTCGCCGTCCCCGTACAGGGCACATCGGCAACGACCAAGTCAAATCCGGGCGGAGGGATGCGTGCAAAATGACGACCGTCGTGTTGAGAAACGACCATGTTGGCCAATCCGAGACGGCTGCGATTGCTCACCAACATGTTCAGCCGACCCGACACCGGTTCATTGGCCACGACCACACCGTTGGGGTGCAGGCGTTCAGCCAACTGCGTGGCTTTTGATCCCGGAGCAGCGCACATGTCCAAGGCGAGGTGATGCTGGTGTGAATCCAACAGGGGGACCGGGAGCATGCTTGCGGCTTCTTGACGTGTGATTCTTCCCGTTTCGTGCAAGATGGCCATCAGCCGTTTAGCATCGCCTTCAGGTGCCCGTCCGCGCGCAAACGGCATGGTGTAGGCTGACCCGTGCGGCAACCAAGGCATGGGTGTGCCTCCCAGGGCTTCGACCTGCTCAAGCGTCCAAGCACGGTCGGGTCGATGTGGAGAGACGCGGAAGGTTTCTGGCAACGGTTTCAGGGCAAACGAAAGCCACTGTTCTGCATCGCGACCCAAGGCCCGAACCATGTTCGTCAACGGCGCGGTTTGTGCGAAGTTACGCCGTTCTTCATCACGGTCCGTTGGGCCCCTCACGGGTGTTGGTCAAGGCGTTCGTCTTTGGGTCTTCCGCCACGACCAAAAGGTGGGTGCCGTTGCTCCAACTCATGCTGATGGAGGAGCAAGGGTGGCTGATGGCCCTGCTGTTCCTCTCTTGTGGGCTTTGGGCCATCTCTCCAATGCTGCCCGTTCATGAAGCCCGGCAACGCTGGTATCGGGCCGTGATGCACGCCCTCCCCGTTCTTGTTCTCTTCTCGATGCTCATCGACCGAGCGGGTGATTTGCTAAGCCACACCACGAATCACCCAGAGGTGGCCACCCTTCTCTTGAGCAGCGATGGAACGGTTGCCCGCCTCCACGTCCTGTTCACCGGGCAAGGTGCTGTTGAGGGTGCAATGCTTAGTTTTCTGTTGTTTTCGGTGATGAGTCGCCACCTTCCGAGCCTGCGTGGAGCAAGCCTCGAGACCAAACTCGCCGTTCAACGACGGATGGTGGCTCATGCTGGGGTTTGGAGCATGGGGTTGTTGACGTTGCTTTTGCCTGAATCGCAGTATCAATCCATGACGGTGTTGCCCGGTGAGCCAACCCAACCCTTGGCTTCCTTCGCGGTCCTCGGTCTAGTTTTCTTGGTCACCTTGGTGCTCATCATGTCCGGCGAGATCATTGCTGCGACAGGACTGATGCCAACGACCAGAGAACCTGCTCTGTTGCTTCAGCGAGCGCTCATGAAAATGGCCGTCGCTTTGCCCTTGGCATGGTGGTGTTGGGCATCAACCGGAGTGGGGTTGAACGAATGGTGGCAACGCCCTGAATCGCATCTTTGGTGGGGCGTGGCAATGATGGTGATGGTGTACGGCACCATGATGACCACCGTACATGCACCCGCCTTGCAGATGGAAGGCCGATGGCACACCCACCAACACCCAACCGAAACCTTGCTCTTGACCGTGATTGCTTCGCTGGTGGTGATGACGCTGTTGGCGTGGTCGGTGGCCGACGAGGCCGGTTTTCGGACCTCAACTGATGGCGCTTGGGTGTCCCTACGATTAACGGGAGCTTGGATGCTGGTGGTTGGGGGATGCATGACCCTTCCGACCCTCGGTTTGGACGCAGCACATCGGCCAGAGTTGTGGTGGTTCCGAATGGCGTTGTGTTGTGGAGTCCCGGTCGGTCTGGTCCTCACCGAAGACATGGTTTTGCTGGCTCAAGGAACGTTGGTTGCAGGTACATTGGCTCTTCTGTGGCCATGGTTTGTCGAACACCCTCACCTCCCATCGGCTCGAACCCGGGCCCTTCTGGGAGCCATCCTTGTGGTTGGGCTTAGCCTCGCTTTGGCATGGAGTTCAATCTCATGGCCCTTGGTCATGGCAGCACAAGCCACGGTTTCAATCGGCGTTGCCGGTGGGCTGGTTTTGACCGTCCGCTCTCTTCCCTTGACATCCTGAAATCATCGTTTTTGGGGTTGATGGCATCGCGATGGTTATAGGCAAAGCAATCGGAGAACCATTCGAAATCGCAAGATTTCAAGGGATGGGACCCTCATGGCACGAGCCTTTCGAAGCGGCATAGAAGCGAAGCGTAAACTGGAGATGCCGTTGAAACAGCGCCGTTGGCCGACGGTTCAATCGGTCTTACGTCCGCTCAAACTCCGCGCTCATGCCACCCAATCAACCATGGGTCCAATGTCACCGGTTCCTTCTCTCGTTCGCATTGAAGACGAACATTGGGTGTTTGAACGCATCAATCAGTCGACCTTGGACGCCATGTCGCACCGATTGGTGCTGGCGGAGGGCGACCAGGAGACGGTGATCGGTGTGACACAAACCTTGGACACGGCTTTGATGGTCGCTCAGCGGATGGCTGAGCAAGAAGCTAAAGTGGTGTTGATTCAACCACTTTGAACTCAAAACAGGTTCCAGATGGCTTGAACCACGCCTTGGTTGACGAGGTAAAAGAAACCTCCAAGGCCGATGCAGGCCAGGTAAACCTGTGCTGGAGTAATTTTCCACGATTCCTCAGATTCTTCATCAAAATAGCGAATCAAACCGGCTGCCTGCTGAATGCCGCTGCCGTCGTTCTTCTTCTTCGAAGCCATGGGGACCGGTTCTAGCGAATGTCCTCCCCCTTATCAACGCGACGCGCGGTCAAGCCTCCTCGAGCAGGGCCGCATAATCCACGAAGGTCACCTCAGCATTGGTTGATGGTGGCGTGTTTCCAATCGAAGGCATCGTTTTGTGGGGCTCAAAACTGGAAGGATTGGTGCTCGGGTTGAGGAGAATGAGGTTCCCCTCCACTCGTGCCAGTGCTCGCTCTACGGCTGTCGTGTGGTCTTCCAGAAGAGCCTTGCGTGCCACATGGAGGTCGTCCTCAATGGCCAGGTTGAGGGCTTCATCCTCTTCGTTGTCGGCACGTTGGCGCATATCCTCCCAACGGGTCTGGTACCCATGGATGGCTTCGTTGAGGTCATCACGTCCGCCATCAGCCAACCCCTGCCATTCAATTTCGTTGCTCTTGAGGTCGTGTTCAGGAAAGTGACGGTGCAGGAATCGCGAGGCACGGGATGGACGGGACCATTCCCAAGGCCGTTGACCCAAACTGCTTGCCACGTCAAGCACGAGTCGATTGCGAAGTGCCTTCGGTCCCTGAAGGTGGATGACGTTGAGATAACCAGCCGTCAACAATCCGAACCCCCAGTAGGGGCGAGACGTGATCGTGACGTGCAAGTCGCCGTTTTGGGTGGTCAATGACCAACGTTGTTCGTTGAATCCCGGTGTTTCCCCCACGGTCGGCGTCTCTGCGTTTTGCAGATGACCAAGCAGTGCAGTGGCCAAATCCCCCAAATAAAGCACGGTGTGCTGTCCGGTGAAGTGACGGTTCCGGAGAAGCCCATGGTTCGTGTCCACCTTGTGTGATGCACTGGCACGGCGAACTTGACCAAAGAGCACGCTTGTTGTGGTCGCATCAGGGTTGTTTTGGTGTTCGTTCATGATGCCACCGTATGCTTCAACCTCATGACGGCCTCGGGCCACTTAAGCACCTCGGCTCAACAAGAGGAACATTCATCTACAGTCCCAATTCTCTTCCAGTTAGGTGGACACATGGCACGAAAGAAGACCGAGAAAAGCGGATTGAACAGTTTGCCCGGCGTGGGTGCAGCAACCGTCGCCAAATTGATGGCAGCGAACCTAAGCACCGTGGCCAAAGTGGCGAGTTCAACGCCTGGATCATTGAAGAAAGCAGGCCTCTCGCCAAGCATGGCCACCAAGGTGTTGAAAGCTGCTCAAGGCGTTGCCATCGTCGAAACGAACGTCAAAGCTGCAGGAGCATCGGTCAAAGAGAAAGCCAAGGCCGCTAAAGCCAAGGCCTCTGCTGCTGCAAAATCCACTGCCAGCGCCACCAAATCAAAAGCCAAGAAAGCCGCTAAAGCCACAAAAAACACTTCAGAAGAAGTCGTCTCCAAAGGAAGAAAGGTCGCTGAACGGGTGGTTGAAAAAACCAAGGAACACGCATCCTTGAACAGGACCAATGTTGACAACAGAAAAGGCTCGACCATCAAGGTCCCGCGCTCGGTAAAGGACATGCCTTGGTTCAAGAAGGACTAACATCACCCATACCTTTGAGGACCGAGAGAACGAATGGCGTCTCATGCCGAGACGGAAGTACGGTCGTCTGAGAAAGACGGTTGAGCAACCGTCCAAGGACAATTGTTCCCGATGCCGCTCAGGTAAGCACTGCCCTATCGACGGTCATGCCGGGCAAGAGGTCATGGCCAACAAGAGGTGGGCTGGGCCACAAACCATCCCAAAACGGAAAAAACGACGTTCATGAACGTTCCAGCCCAGCGCCGCTGGTCGAGGGCGTGAGCGGTTCAACCGAACCAGCGTCATCGTTGTTTTCATCCAGCCGGAGAGCTTGCGCCCGATGGTACACTTCTCGAAGGGTTTGGTCGGAGATTTCGAGGTACACCCTCGTCGTGGCGATGGTGGCGTGCCCCATCAGCCGCTGAATGGTGACCAAATCAGCGCCGCGCTCCAACAATCCTGTGGCAAAATTGTGCCGTAGCACGTGAGGCGTCAATTTCCCCTTCGGGACCCCGGCTTCAACAGCCAGCATGTCCATCATTCGTTGAACACTCCTCGGGATGAGGGGTCGTCCTTGCTGATTCAGCAATGCAGGACCCGTTTCATCGTTGGCCATCGTTTGACGAATGGGGAGCCAAGCTTCGAACGCACGAATGGTCCGTGTTGTGAACAACACCAGCCGATCTTTGTCCCCTTTGCCGCCGAGGACCCGAGCCGAACCGTCCTCAAAATCGATGTCATCCATGTTCAATTCACAGACTTCGCTGACCCGTAGTCCGGTGTCCAGCATCAGGGTCACCAACAGGGCCATGGCGGGGTGTTCGCTGCAATGTGCGGCTTCGAGAACAGCGGTCAGTTCCCTTTTGGTCAAGGTTCTTGGAAGGCGTTTTCCGGTCCGCACTCGCTGAAGATGCTCGGGCCACATCAAGCCCAACCACTTGATGAAATGGCGAGCAGCGGCCAGTCGAGCGTTGAAGGTTGTCGGGCGGAGGCCAGCGATGTTGTGAGCCCAGAGGTCCAAACGGCCGTTCATGGGCTCCATTCTGGCGGCCATGGATTCGATGCTCAGAGCGGACATGTCCTCGTCGTCAAGGGAAATTTCCCTCGGTAGTGTCGTTTCAATCAGCGGGGTCAATCCATAGAAGTAGGACTTTTGCGTGTTGATGGACTTGTTTTCCGCGTTGAGTTGACGCTCGTAGCAGGTTCTCCACGGGAGGTGGCGCAGATGAACCAAGCGAGCAGGCAAAGCAGGCCCTTCAGGTTCAACCAAGCGCATTTGGCTGGGTCTTCTGGCTTTTGGCTGAGGCTTTCGCGCGCGTTTCTCGTTCATTGGCGTCACCGCCCCCCCGCTGTTGCGGGTGTGCATCCCGTGTCCCGAAGGACAGTTTGCACTCGGCTCCCTGCTTAATCAAACCGTCGGTAGGTGATGAAAAAAAGGCTCATCCCGGGCCGTAACCCCGGATGAGCTGTTGTACAACTGGATCAGTTGGAGAAAGCCATCGGCTTAACAACGAGTCCTCAAAGGTGCTCGATGCCTTGCTTCTTGACGTTGGCTTTCTTGATCTTGTCTGGGAGCCATGCTGGTCCGTTTTCTGGCTTGTCAACCATCGAGATGCTGCCCGTGAACACGTGGACACGCTTGGTGCCGCGCTCACGAAGGCGGATGGTCTCGTGTCCGCGGGTTGCTGCCTTCAAGGCTGCACCACGGGGTTGCTTGCTCGCAAAAACCTGGCTCGTATCTTTTCCGTTCTCCATGAGAACGAAGTATTTCTTTCCGTCTGACATTTGGATTTCCTCCATTTGCTCGTTTGTACAGTGGACATATAATACTTTCTCCGAAAAAGAGGGTTACTGCGCCCCATATGCGACCCAGTACCCCATTCCAAGACCAAGAATATGCAAAAACGGACGGCGTCAAGCCTGCTCTTCGACATCTGCCCCAGCGAGAGTTTTGGTGTTTCGAACCCCTTTGATGATCCTGATTTCGTTCACCACGGCTTTTGCGATAAAACCCAAGTCCTCGCCTTCCAATTTGGCAATGAGGTCGTGGTCCCCAAACAGAACCGTAGCGTCAGTAACACATGACAAGGCCAACAAGGCTTGATGGACACGGCGCTCAGTCCCCGGATCCACATCGATCAACACATACCCTATCGCCATGATACTCAACTAGCGAGGGGCGTTGAACGGCCTTCAAGGTTCGGTTCGGTTGATTCGTTCCATCACGCTCTGCCGATGCTCTTGGATGTACATCACCCATTGGTCCTCCGTCCATCCATCGGGGAGAGGCCCGTCGAGCCAACGAAGATATTGTTCCGCAGTCCACCCTTCAGGTATGCTCAAGGGGGACGCATCGTTTTCCAAAGGCTGCTCCTCGCTCTCTTCATCTTCGGTCACCAACCCATCGCCTTGAGAGTTCACGGCTTCTTCCTCAGGGTCATCTGGAGCATCGAAGAAAGCGTCCATTCCCGGGTCAGTGGACATCCAATTGACCTCTTCGAGGTTGCTCGAGCCTCTGCGCCTCAACAGTACCGTACCAGCCACAAGGAGCGCAGCGAAGAGGGCGATGATTCCGGCACCGAGGATGCCCTTGCTGCTGAACGTGGACGCTGCTTCACCTGGAAGAGCCGGGACATCGGGATTGTTGTCGCAATCGGTGCAGGTAGGAGCAGGGCCAATGGCCACCGTCCTCTGGAGATTGAACGTGTTGGAGCGTTCATCCAAACATGTGACGTTGAGGGTGAGGGTTTCGTTGGCAACGGAGCGAGGCAAAGGATACATCCAATTCATGGTGGTGTTAAACGTCGTTGCTGTACCTGCGGTTTTGGAGGATTGCATGGCGCTCTCTCCGCTCTGTGTTCGAATCGCTAAGGAGCAAACCACGTTGTTCAAACCGTCCCGGTCAGAGACATTGAGGTCCATGTTCAGGTCCGTAGTTGGGATGGTGCCGTTAACGACCAGGGGTCCAAGAATGGTTGGTGCATGCTGAAATTGCAGGGTGATGCTCGAGGTGCTTGACAAGCCATCGACGTCGCGGACATTGACCAACACTTGCCCACTTCCGTCAACAAAGGACGGGTCAAGACGCAATCGAAACGTGGTCCATTCTACGGTAGACCCGTTCAGCCTGTTGGGTGTTGCGCAAGGTTCAGGCGCATCATCACCCCAAACGGGATCGTCCGTGATCGGCGCCGTCACCGCCCAGCCTTCTTGCACGAGTTGGGCGGTGATTCGTTCGACTGGGCGCTCGCTTGAAACGCCAACAAGAAGGGTTCCAATTTCACCAAAGGTCATGCTCTCCAAACGACTCAGATCGTTGCACGGGATGGATGCCACAATTTCGGGAGGGGTCAACAGGAACGGCAACCGTACCTCAGCGTTCGCTTCAACACCATTGGGGCCGTTGCCCACGACCTCCACCACGACATCACCGGCTTCCAATCCTGTGGTCACTTGAGAGAGGAGGAGACGGTGGGAGGCATTGCTGGCGGGGATGTCGATGGGTGTCTGAGAGGGGGCCCCTCCCGGCCATTGAACATACGCGTCTCCGACAAACGCAGGGTTTGGGTCGTCGACATCCGTTACGCTGGTGACGATGTATTCCATCCCGTTACCAACCAATCGGTCCAGCGTCTCGCCCTCTCCGTTTTCTGCGCTGACCGTCAAGGTTGGCGCCACGTCAAGCATTCTGAATTGGCGTTGAAGAAGCAACGAACCTTCGACGGTCCTCACCTCAATGTCCAGAGGTTCAAGCGAACTTCCCGCACCCAACACGATGGTTGATTCAAAGCAGAAGAGCCCGGGTCTTTCCTCTGAAACGGTGACGGTTGGTGTTGCCTGTCCGCGTTCAGTTAGGAACACCGGCGCTGGTTCGGTTGGATGCCGGTCTTCATCGGCAACGCAAGCTCGCAGCGTTTGGTTCAAATGCCGAGGCATGGGGGTGCTGGGTTGGGGATTTAGCATGGAATCCCCTGTCCAGGCAGGGTCATCGACATCCGAAACATGTGGACCGTACCATCTTGCTGGCGAATCCACCACCAGCGAGGCATTGATGGCCTGCGACGTCACGTTGAACCCCAGGTTATCGGTTGCCGTGGCGCGGATAACGAGCGTACCCAGCGGCGCATCAACGGGAATCACCAGTGCGCTCTCCCACGTATCGGGGTTGATTTGGCCCAACGGCAAGGCGTTCCAATGGCTGTTGTTTGATGCGTTGTTTTCATCGGCTATGCGCCATTCAAGCAGAACCGACGTCACGTTACCGTCGTCAGACGCCGTGGCAGAGCAAATGGTGTACGTTCCTCGCGTGACGCTGCTGGCACGGCAGGAAGTGCTGCTGATGGAAGGCGGGTCGTTGACTTGGGTTTGGAAGGAGAGCAGGTTGTTGTGGAACAGACGTTCGGGCGTCGAATTGGTGTACCTCAGTCTCAGGTCCAACAGGCCTGAAGAAGGGGCCACCATGGTGAGGTTGATCACCGTTCGGCTGCCCCATTCGTCTCCAGCAGGTAGGGTGAGCGACGTGCTGTTCAAGAGTTCACTGCCGACCAGGGTCTCAAGACGCAACGTGCCGTTGGAAGACGACATGCCCCGGTTTTCGAGCAGAACCTGCACAACAGCGTCTTCTCCTCTGTGAACCGGCTGTTGAACATGCACATCGATCAAACGAACGTCGTGATAGATGTCAGCGTAAGGGCTCATTTTGGGGTCTCCGACCACCACGCCCATCCAACCGGATTGCAGGTTTGCTGCAGCATGGCTTTCGGCCAAGTTGTACCCAGAGGCATAGGTCGGCAGCAACACGTCGGGGCGGCCGACCGCGGTCAGGTAAGGTTCGTAGACGTAACCCTTCACTCCAGATACACCATCCTCGAGCAGGTCGGCGATGAGGGATTGGCCGTATGTTGTGCCCCAATTGAACGACCGCCCCCCGGTTGAAACTGCGGTTTCACCAATCGACCCGTTGACCCATGACATGTGAGGGCGGATGGGGCGCAACGACATCGTATCGAGGAACAGCGAACCGCCTGTTGAGGTAGGGACGATGTCGAGTGAAGCTGTGATTCGGAAAGCTGTGGCCCGAACGTCAGGGCGGAACCGCAGAACTTCCGTTGACCACGATGGCCCAAACGACCGTTCAGTTGTGCTGTTCACCGAAACGATCTGCCCTTGAGAATCCAGTGCTTCGACCTCAACAGAAAAGGAACCAAACACATCACCACTGCGCTGACCATAGGCAGAGAGAAGCCAAGCGTGTTCGGTGTAATTTTGAGAAGCACCGCTGAAGTCGTACACGGTGGTGACGGTAGCGACGTCGTTGCCGTGACCGGAGAAAGCGGTGCAATTGTCAATGATTTCGCGGCGCAACGTTGTGATGTCATGATCGTCAAGAGGGGCGTCCCATACGCGCAGGTTGTCGATTTTCCCGTGGAAATACGCGTTGCCCGCTCGATTAACACCGAGCTTCAACCTGTCGATGGTCAATGTTTGGTTGCTTGAAAGATTGAGCGTGTTGACGAGGACACCGTCCATGTATTGCTTCACAGTACCGTTGTTGAAGGTGGAGACGAGGTGCGACCACCGTTGAGGTTCAACGTCACCAAAGACATGGCTTTGGTTGGTGTGGAAACGCCATTGTTGATTGGACACCATGTGTTGGAACGAGCCGCTTGAACCAGCGGCGTTGTCCACAGCAAAGGTGGATGCGTAATTCGACATGTTGCTCACGTTGGCCAGCACCCATTGGCTAACGGAGAATGAGCCGGTCCAATCGTTAACGTCCACCGAGACAACATCATCGATTCCGTCGAATTGCAGACACCCACCGTCAACACAAGAGACCCAACTGCCGTTGCCGACGCCGTCAAAGTCTGCGTTGCCAGCGCTGTCTTCGGCCGACGTGCCACTGCCGTCTTCGAACATCCATTCGTGCACAAGATCTGCGGCCCGAGGGGTCGGTCCCCCGCTGACAAAAAAGGCCGACGTCGGTACAACGGCTTTGCTGGTGTTGGGGCCTTCCCATGAAAAAATCAGGCCGTGCGGTCCTCCACCCTGGAAGAATTCAACTCGAAAATCGTGAAGCCCAGCCGTTAGATTGACCCAGCCAGAACCTTCGCGCATCCCGTGCATGCCGTAGTTCTGTACCACACTCTCCCCGTTGATCCAAAGTTCTGAGCCGTCGTCGGAGTTGATGTAAAACGTCCAGTTCCCGTCGTGAGGGACATCAACAAATCCACTGAAACGGGCACCCCAGTGCTGTTTGAACCGATCATCCAGGCCCGGATAGGCGTTGTTGGATACGCTGTGATCAAGTTGGGACTCCACACGGACATGGTCGGGCGTGCGATCGATCAGCGTCGGCATGCTGCCGCTGTTGAATGAGACGCCGTCGTTGTCGAAGTACTCTGCGTAGACTCCGTTCATTGTTCGCCCTGCTTCTTGGTCACAAGCGGTGCTCAAGGCAAGTTCCATGGCATGGTTTCCGTTTCGCTTTGTGGCGCTCTGATGGGCCCATGCAATGGTGTCTCCACCGGAAACGGTTGGCATGGTGCTGTTCCAGTATCGGGCCCCGCTCGACCAAGCCGTGTCGGCCGTGTCAAAGCCGGCGTTGGGAAGCAGGTTGCTGTTCCAATTTCCATCGTTGCTTCCCCAAGAGGCGTACCCCATCAGATTGTCCAATCCTGTTAGAAACACCGTTTCTTCATCGAGCATCACGGGTAGGTTCATCGAACCGTTGAGTGTGGTGTTGGCATCGTACAAGGCATCGTTCCAAAATTTATACCCTGAACTGTTGCGATTGGTGGCCACATCGAGCACAAAATCCCCCCGTTGTCCAAGGCTTTGATTTGCCCGTTCGATCAGTTCCAACGCAGTTTCCACAGTGTACCCCGTCAGTCGGGTGACCAGGAAGAACCCGTATTTGCTCCGTGTAAACGGTTCCATGGCTTTTCCTGCCAGCGGGCCATAGGCATGGTCAAACCAGTAATCGTTGCCAATGGAACTGTTGTATGAGCCGCCAAGCAGGGACAACTCTTGATCGAAACTTGCTTTGTCGTTTCCTCCGCTGATTCTCAACGGCACACCTTTTGTGGTCACAAGGAAATTGATGGAGTTGGAGGAACTTCGGTTTTGCAGCATTTCAAGAAAAGGTGTGGCAAAGTACGTGTCGAATTGATTGCGGTTGATCGTTTCTGAGTCGGGTGTCCCAGAAGCGTTGAACACGAAGACGCGCTCAATTGGTATGTTTCGTGCAGCGACGAAGGCCCACCCAATGGTTCGCGATTCTTCTGAAGCGTTGTTGATGACCACGCCGACGTCGGTGTAGTCGATGGCGTCGAGGTATGCAAACCCCTCAGGTTTGGCCTCACCCCACGCCGATGTGCTGTTCCAGGGGTGGGATTCCTCACCGACCATGAACCCCTTGAACATCGCCTCGTTTCTGTCTTCCAAAAGCCCGACTGTTTCGCTCTCGAACGGCGAGAGGGGTACTGCGGCAAGAACAAGAAGGACAAGGAGCGTTGTGCTCATCGCCTTCTTGGTCATGCTGCAAGCAGACTGCGCCTTGATTTAGCGGTGTCGTCTCTCGGTGAGATGAACCTCACGACTCTGCCGGTTGTTGAACGCTGTAAATTCGGCGAACTTCATCCCTTGGTGGGAGAGAGAATATGTAGGGTGGCCCCCTCTGCGAACATGATGCCGGAACTTTATATGGCTCGTACATGCAAGTGGGGCGTCTTGCGTGTGATGGGCGGTGACCTTTGGGACCACAACGCTGACGTCCTCGTGACACCAGCCAACAACCGCCTTTCTGGCCGAGAAGGAATCGACGCCTCCGTTCACGCCAAAGCCGGTAAGGAGCTCACGCAGGTGACTCGGAACATCTGTCTGGAAATGCGCAAAATCAACGCACCACCCTGTGCTGTGACGAACAACGTCGTCACCGAGCCCTTCGCTCTGGAATCCAACTACAAGAGGGTGATTCATGCAGTGGGTCCCGATTGCCGTCGTCCCAATCAAGACGAGACGCGACGGGAATTGCTCACACAGACCTACACCAATCTGTTTCAAACCATTGAAGATTTGGGCGATGTCACGTCCATTGTGTCTCCTCCAATCTCCATGGGCGTTTTTGCCTACCCCCATCGCGAGGGCGCTCGCCTCACTCTTCAGGTCCTTCTGGAGATGCTCAACGGCGAAAAGGATCACGGCATCAAATCCTACACCATCGTCGTGAAGGAGCGCAATTTCATCAACAACATGCGCACGGTGTACAGGGAAGGCGAAGACCAGTTCCCTGGCATGGACACCACCATGGAAGAATCAGTCCGCTAACTGCTCGTTGACGCCATCCAACCGCTGGTGAAGGAAGGCCACTTCGCTCTCCAACTTGTCCAGCGCAGCCGACTCGAGATTCCTCTGGACGGACAAACGGATACGCTGCATTTCCATCAACCGTTGGTTTCGGTCCTTTGGTCGAGCCCCTCGACTTCGAATGCTCAACAACCAATCTTCCAGAAGAGCAGCACCCCACTCGGGCACCCTTAATTCGCTTGACAAATAGATGGTTTGCCTTCGATGTGAAAAGCGGGTTTTCGCCTCGGGAGTACGGAGTCCTTGAATCGATCCTGGATTCCACGTTTCAAGAGGGATGTGGAGGTGCTGTTGGATGTTCAGCATGCCCTTGCTGTCCAGTCTGAAATCTGCGATCAGCACGCTTTGAGAGAGTTTGATGAACACTTGGACAATGTCGTCGTGGGTGGCCCACTCGGAAACCTTTGCAGGGCGTTCGCTCATGTTTTCTTCGCACCACGCCTCAATGGCCATGTGATGGCTATGCATGAAAAGAACACTCGCCCAGTGGTCATGAAGGTTTGTCACCCGTGGCTTGGAGAACACATCATGTTCAAGTCGGTGCAAAGCCTCGCAACGGTATGGTGGGGACGTGGGGGTCGGTCCAAGCGGACTGGACATTGGTCATTGCCCTCATCCTCGTCTGGTACGTGCTCATCAAAACTTGGGAGCGAAACGGTACGTTGGACCGATGGAACGCAACACGAGCGCTTGGCATCGTGTTGATGGTCAGAACCCAACGCGGCCAACGACTCCTTGAACGCCTGGCGAAACCACGGCGCTTCTGGCGGTTTTACGGTGAGCTCTCGCTCTGGGTGTGTTCTGTTGCGATGCTCATGGTGGGATTGCTCGTTGTTCTGGCCTTCGTCTCATCCATCATGGCACCTCCTACGGTCGACCCACCCTCTGCGAGCGAGTTGGTGGCGGTGCCTGGTCTCAACCCGGTGATTCCTCTTGGTTGGGGCGCCATGGCCTTCGTGGTGTCGTTGGTGATTCACGAACTGGGGCACGGCTTGTTGGCTCGAGGACATGGCATGCGAGTCAAGTCGTTCGGTTTGTTGCAACTGGGCCCTTTGCCCCTTGGAGCCTTTGCTGAGCCACAAGGTGAGGAATTGATGCGCGCTCCTCGTCGTGAGCGGTTGCGCATGTTTGCAGCAGGGCCTGCAACCAATATTTTCGCAGCGATGGTCATGCTGTTGCTGCTGGGCGGTGTCGCTGCGCAATTCGTGGCGGTTGACGACAACATCCACGTCCAAGGCATTGTCCTTGGAGGTGGAGCAGACGATGCTGGGATGCAACCCTGGGACACGATTCTTTCCATCAATGCCACGCCTATATCCTCGCTCGATGACTTCAGGGTTGTTCTCGAAAATCACCAAGCCAACGAATCCGTTGACATCGTTGTTCGGCACCAAGACGGCGAACGAGAAACACTTACCGCCGTTCTGGGGGACAAACACGCATACTATGCAGAACTCGGGTGGAGCGAAGAAATGCTTGAATCGCTCGAAATTCAGCCTGGTGATGCCTTCTTGGGTGTTGAACGCCTCTCTGAATCCACTTCGGGTATCGATCGTCTGGCGGGACCTTTGTCCCCTCGTTGGGAAGGCTCGATTGGCCAACGCGTACTTGCTGCCCCCTTCCACGTGTTGAGCGTGGTCATCATCCCCTTCGAGTTGAACGGCGTCGCCATCCACCCGTTTGAAGAGACCCTCTTGGCGGCTGATGAAGGGTTTATGGGCTCGTTGTTTGGCACTTCTGGGTTGCTGTTTATCGCCAATTTCTTGTTTTGGCTGATGTGGGTGAACATTCTGTTGGGGTTCACCAACCTCATCCCAATGGTGCCCTTCGACGGCGGGCACATGCTCAAGGACATGCTGCACGCTGGTTTGAGCGGCGTGAAACGCTTGGGGCGTTCAATCAAGTTGTGGGACTTGCACCCCATGACCGTCGATCATATCTCTTCTCGGGCATCCAGCTACTCGTCCTTGCTGCTCCTGGGCATGCTGTTGTTCACGATGTTCATCCCTTACCTTTGAAGCAGGGACGATTCTGAACTCTTTCTGGCCTTGAGTTCGGCCCATACATCAAGTTCTGAATCCTTCACAACCGGGGACGATGGTTCAGATGGTACCCTGGCCTTCAATGAGTTGACCACCCTGTCATCTGATTTTGGTTTGGAGCACATCAAAGCGATGAATTCGTTCAAGGGCATGCCTTGATCCCAATCGATGAACAGTGAACCCGTTCGCGTCCGGGGCAACGAGGGTATGCGTTGAGCAAGGGCCTTGAGAACACCGCGAAGGTTGTTGGTTTCCACGCGGAAGATGCGCCACGAATCACCGCGCACACCTTTCAATCGATAGGCGTACAAAGGCATCAATTCACTCCGTTCTGCCTCACGAATCATGGCGGCGAGTTGATCCTTGGTTCGCCCAGCAAGGTAGAGTTTCTTCCCCTTCCTTGTTTTGACCTCGATTGGAAACGAACAATCGCCCCTCAAAGCGACCAAGTCCCCACTGCCTTCCATGCCAGATCCGGCGGCTCGAACCACAAGAAACGGGCGTTGAACGACAGAACGCATTCGTTCACGTTCTTCAGGCGTGCAGGTTTTGATGACCTTCTCAACACCCCTTGAAACACCAGCGAGCACGTCCCTCAACTCGCGTTCATAGGCCCCCGTCATGGCTTGAACATCGCGTCAATCGTTCTTCATGACTTCGGTGGGGGCCACGGTTCGGTGCGAGATTCTCGGTGGAATGGAACGAAGCGAACGTTTAGAACGCCGTTAAACAACACCCAATCGTGGCGAGGGTGTTCGTTCGAACTTCCGATTTTCGGATGGCGTACCGACTGCTCCAGGTGCTGGAAAAGAAGGGCGTCTCACCCGTTCTGGTGGATGTAAGCGACCCTCTTCCCGATCCCGATGGTTGGTGGTTTGGAACCCCTCGAGAGGTGGAAACATTCGCCGGAAACGGTGTTGCTGCTGATGCAGAGTCGGTCAACGATGCCGTTGAGGAATGGTGGCGACGGTACCGAAAACGACCCACGATTCAGCGGCTCGTGGTGGGCATCGACCCCGGCCCAAGACCCGGCTGTGCTTGGTTGGGGGACGACGCCATTCTGGGGAAAACATCCCTTGAGTCCATCGAGGCTGCCGTTCATCACGTCCGTTCGTTGAAGTCCCTTCACGGCCCCATCGAGGTGCTCGTCCGCGTGGGCCATGGTGCTCCTGTTCAGCGAGACCGCTTCATCAACGCCGCTCTTCAACACGGATGGTCGGTGGAAGTGGTGAACGAGCACCGTACAAGTCAAGGTGGCTCGCGACATGAACACGAGGCTTCTGCGCTAAAAATCGCTCAAAAATCCGGTGACGAAGTTCGAGAATGGCGAACGATTGCCCCGACCGATGGTGAAGTCAAGGACTGGCAACGGCGAAGTCGCAGGGCCTCCAAGGGCGCCATCACCATCAGCACGGCCTTGGCCACCGCTGTTTGCATGGGGGCGATGACAATGGCCCAAGCGCTGTTGGCGTCGGGTTACTCTTCCTCAGGTGTGGAAACAGCGGATTGAAGCCTCATTTCCGGAGCATTGGACAGCCATCGTTTGAACACCCACTCCACGCCTTGAGGGAGGATGAGGACGCTTCCGATGAGGAGGCCAAGGAACACAAACGACGAAGAAGGAACATCTTGTGTTCCATAGGAACTTGGTCCACCAACCATCAACTTCACCGTTCCGAGCCAGGGGATTTCTCCACCCGCCACGCCAACAACCCATGCGTCTCGAACAGGCCCAACCAATCCGCTTGAACCGTGAACACCGTTTGATCCGTTGGTCGCATCGGACCCTTGGTCAACCGAGCATTGGTTGTTGTCTCCCAGGGTAAGCATGCCTTCGTGAGACGGCACCCAATCCCATATCACCAGATACGGCTCGACGTTTCCGTGAGCTGGCCGTTTGCAATCGTAGTACCCGTTGTTGACACCGTCGAACATGACCGTGATGCTGGTCACGTTGGTGGCGTTGGTGCCGGGAACGTTCCATGTCAGGATGCAAGAGCCGGCCAACCCATCCTCCCCAACGAGCATGTTGTCGTACACTGCCCCATCACTGCAGGGTTGGTCGCTGTCCCGGTCGGGCAGTGTTGTGAGGGCGGCTTCCGCTCTCAAGATGGCGCGATGGATGATCGGCGTTCCGTTCTCGCCGTTCTTCTCGTAAATGATCACGTCACCTTCCAAGCCGTGTTGGCTGTAACCATGGTGCCTTTGCACTTCTGGATTTGTCGCCTCGGCGAACGTCACGATGGTGCTTGGGTTTTGGTCGTGCACCAGAATCAAATCACCCGCATCAATGCTGCCGACTTCCCCTTCGATTTCGTGGACCATTGAACTTGATTCAACAACGACCAGAGGTGGCATGGAACCCGTATGGAGGACCATGGCGGAAATTAAGCAAGCAATCATGCCCAGAGCAAGGACAAGTTCCAACACCAACGTCCGAAACGGGTCGTGGTTGGTCATGATGCTCGCTCCAACTCAGCGTCGGAGGCCCCGTTCTTGAAGGAATGCGTTCCAACGTTCAAGGTGGCCTGCACCCAAGGCTTCGGCGGATGCGGTGGCGTCAGCTTTTGACCTTCGCAACTCAGCCGTTGATTGAATGGCCATCGTCTCTTCAATGGTCAAGACGTGCCCGCGAAAGCGGAGAAACTCGGGAAAGGAAAACAACAGTACAAACAACGCCAGAACGGCTCCGACCAGAGCAAGGCCGGTGGTGTCGCCCCATGTGGGACTGTCTTGTAGAAACAGCAACTGAATGCCAAACAGCACCAACAACGCGCCGCTGCTGCCAGCGGTCACGGCCGTGATGGCGTATTGTTTTCCGTGTTGTTTGGCCCACAGTCTGCCGAAAAAGGAAGGTTCGTCTGTCATGCACTTGTCACGACGTGAGGATTGTTTTCGGCTTCTTGAACCCTCCCCCAATGCGTGCAGCGCATGAGCCGAGATCAAGTCGGCTCGCAGGGGCGCCAATACAGGCCTCCAAAACGTCGTATAACACCGAGCCCGCGGCCTGAATCAAGTGCTCTTGAGCGGCACGGCCAAGCAAATCAAAGGATGCCATGCGGGGGACAATTCAAATGGGATGGTGGGCCTGCATAAGAGTGCAGAGTGGTTGACATGAGGAAAGCAGTTGCACTTGTATTGATTTTCCTGTTGTCCGTTCTTTCCCCACTCGCCGCGGCCTCAACGACTGAAACCCAATTCAAGGACGGTTCAACGAGCTACACCCACACCTTCACAGGACTGGGCAACGGCACTGCAGGTGTCGTTTCCATCCCGTACGGTGCTGAGGTCACCGCTGCCAGTTTCAACCTCCGCGGCGAAGCCAGTTCCACCGCTTACACCAACTTCACGACCAACGATCACTTTGGAGGGGTCGGAGACGCCAATTTGAACGGCAACTACGGTGGACCGCCATCCCCCTATCAATACATCACCCGCAACGGAGTGAATGTTCAACGCTCGGCCATGGAACTGAAAGGAAATCCGTCGTTGCTGGCCCCAATCTTTGACAACACCAATCAGGTTAGCGACCTTGACGGAGCCCACCAGAACACCACGGGGGAATTCGTCTCACTCGGCGACCAGGGCTATGTGAGCCCAACCAAGGACTACGCCACCCTTTCTCTGACCGGGGGCTCGTGGAGCTACACTGGCGTTGTGGTGCCGGTCTCGGAAGATCAACTTCACGTCATTCGCATGTCGAGTTCAAGCAGTTCGGCCACGCCCTATTTGCAACGCTACAACGCCACCACTGGAGCCTACTTGGGGACCGGTTCGTTTTTGTCAGGCTCCTGCACAGGAAGCAACCTTGGCAACTACATCGTTGACGCAGATGTGTACGATGGCCACATTTACTCCGCCCACTACACCTACAGCGGGCGGGTCACGAAGTGGGCTTTGAGCGGGACCAACAACCAAAATTGGCAGTGCCAATCCAACCACCAATACCCATCGAACAATTACATCACCGGTGTGGACATTGACGACAACACCGGCAAAATGTATGTGGGTCACTATTCAAGTACGACCACTTCCCACTCACTTCGAGAGGTTAACCCTGCTTCACCAACCGTGGTGAACTCCACGTGGTTCATGACTTCCACCACCAACTATTGGGAGTACGGCATGGGGCTTTCAGTGAGCCTCCCCTCCATCATCTACAACGTCTACGCTGCCAATTCGAACGGCAACTGGAAGTCCACGCATCACCATTTCAACATGCAGAACAGCCTTCTTTCAAACCAAGGTTCCATCCTCATGCCCGGAGGTGGGCATTACGGTCTCGTGGGTGGAGGCGAAGACAACACGGTCATGTACGCTTGCCATTACTCCTCAACGGCCTACTGCACTCAGGGGGTCCGTAAGGCGTTCACGTACGGGGACGGCTCGCTGTTTGACCCTCGAACCCCCACCTCAACTACGGCAACGGTGGTCGGCCCCACCACCTCACTGGCCAGAGCCATCACCACGGTGGACCTCAGTGCCGTTCTTGGCGCCGTCCCAACCGGGACAAGCATTGATGTGGACATTTCATTGGACGGGGGCAGCACTTGGAAGGCCGGCTCGCCCGGTCAGCGACTAAATTTCGCCGCTCCGGGTTCCAGTCTCGTATGGCGGGCCACGTTGAACGGTACATCAACCGAGGCACCCGTCTTGGGTGACATCATTCTGTCCTACGTGACAAGTTATTTGTCAAACGGCTACTACAACGCTTATTCCTACAACAGCGGCTCGAACGTCGTTGCCATCACCGCAGATTGGGACGAAGATGTCCCGGTCGGCACCTCGGTTCGCGTGATGGTTGGATACTCCACCAGCAACGGTTGTACTTCTGGCTCCACAGGAGTTCAATCCTTCCTTTCACCCAACACCACACAAAATGTCAACAGCGGAAACTCACGCCCGTGCATTCGCGTTGAACTCAGCACGTCGAACACTGGATTGACGCCGATGGTGAGCAACTTGAGCATCGCCTTCCACTCCAACGCTCCAAGTGAGCCCGGCATCAACATCGACAAGCGTTCGGCCTTCCGCTGGCCGGCCAACAACGGGGCGCTCGTGGGACCCTTGGCCGTGCGCTCAACACAACCTGGCAACACACTGGTGGACAAACTGAACGATGCCATTCCCGACACCGGCTCCGGCATCAAGGATGTTCAAATCGATCTGGTAGCCGCCAGTTCGGGCGTTCTCGTTCTCGAGTCGTTTGAAATAACGTACACCATGCAAACCGTCAATCTTGACATGACCATTCCAGAGGGTGAAGTGCTGCACGAACGGGTTGAGCCCTACGAAGTGGTTACTCGGCACGTCATCGGGGAAACGGCAACCTCAATCGCCAGTGCAGAGTTGACCTTGATGACCAACTCGCTGGCAAACAACCCGATTTTGACTTGGCAATTCGGCGATATTTTCCCCGCTCCCAACGACCCAGGACAATACATTCAGATGGATCCATCCTCCTACTCCACACAAAACAACGGCATTTTGGAGATTCATTGGAAATTCTTTGTGACCAGCGATTTCCCCGATCAAGACAACGTTCGCTTCAAGGTCAGCTGCCAAGACGACAGCGGCGCTTCCGGGTTTTCCCCTCTGCCGTTGACTTCTCAAGAAGGCCTCAGTGTCAACCGCTCCTTTGGTTTGGGCTGGCTCAACGTTCGTGACAACGACGGCGAGATGACCTCCCAAGACGTGCCGGACCACTCCTGGGTTGCAGCAGGTGAACGGCTTCATTTCGTTGGCGCCATGTGGTTCATGGACACAGAAGACGCTCCCAAGGACAGTGCATTCGACGTGCGGATTTCTCGAAACGGGTACGTGGAGAGCACGGCCAGAGACGTCACCAACAACAACGGGACCTTCTTCATCTCGATCGATCTTCCAAACATCGACGTGCCGGACGGGATGACCTACGAGGTCCAAACGTACAACGAACGAAGTCCTGAACATGTTCAGCAACCCAACGCCGAATGGCGCCGGACCTACAAGGTGGACGCCACTGCCCCAGAGCGGATGGCTGTTCACCCGCAAAACGAGGATTACGAAGCTGCGTCGATTGAACAACCGATCCAGGTGTTGGTCGAGGACGCCGTGGGCCACCCCATGGAATTGGTGTTGAATTACTGGGTTGAAGCCGATCATGATTTGAATCGCAACGGTGAGGCGGACCCTGAAGAGTACGCCATCAAAACGGTACGCAACAACACCGTAGCTCAAGCGAAATGGTTCATGACCTCCATCGACACCTCGCGCAACCCCAACATGGGCCGTGTTTCCTACTTCTGGGACGGCGGCGACCAAGCCGGCAACCCGTTGCACTACACGGCCATGAACAACGAGGATGAAGTGCTCAAGTTTGAATCCGAAGACGGGTTCCTCTACGATGATGCCACCTTCCGAACTCGAAAGGACTCAAGGGCCGTTTTCACCGGCTTGGAATGGTTCGGTCACGAGGACAACCAACCCGTTTATGCTGGACTTGAACAAACCATCAGCCTCGGTTTCATTGACGCCAACACCGCCATTGATTTCGAATACATTTCGCTCGTGTTCGATTTCGAGGGCCCCAACCCGCTTCGTGACGCGCAAGCCATCTCTTACTCTGGTTTGAACAACACCTTTTGGTCGGATTCATCCTACATCCACATACTGCCGAGCAGCCTCATGACGGAAACGACCAACGAATCCGGTTTGCCATGGATCCTCCTTGACTTCCACTTTACTTTCAGTTGGGATTGGCCGGACGAAGAGATGGGGGATGTGGCCCTGTTGTACAAAGAACTGGGCAGCGATGAAGCGGCTCGAATCCTCCTTTTGGAACACACCTTCCGCGTGGAGAACGACCTGATGCTTTCCCCGACCGATTTCTCAGTGGATGACATCAGCCAACCACGAACCGGTCCGGTAGCGGACGGAAGTCGGGTCCGTAAGGACGACCGATTGGCATTCGCCGGCCGTGTGGTGTACGAAGGCAGTCAAGTTCCCGCACCACGGAACGTGGGCATTCTTGTGGAAGTCTTTGACGGAGAGAAGCTCTGGTCGGACGGATCCTTGACCAGCGACGGGGATTACGCTGTTGAAGTGCCACTCTCTTCGGCGTTAACCCTCCAATCCTCACCATCCAGAACCTGTTTGATTTCCATCACCAACATCCCAGGGCGGGGAGAAGACATGACGGGCACATTGGTGTCGACCACGCTTCAGGTGGTCGTCGACGACGCTGCCCCTCGCGTCACTCGCCGCATTGGTCCGTTGAACGTGATTGATATTTCCGCGAACAACGACCTGACCCAAGTGCCGGTTGAATTCCAAGGGACGGAGGACGCCGACCTAACCGGTTCGCAACAAATCGTTCATTGGGTAATGCGAGACGCGACTCGAACCATGACCATCGGTTCGGGTTCCACGCTTCTGGGCATGCAGCAAGACGACCAAGATGTTCGTTGGACAGCCGTATTGGACATCACAGCAGGCGGAACCATCGTTCCACGCGTGGGTGACTTCGTCGGGTTCTACATCACCGGTTACGATGCAGCAGGCAATCAGTTCCCGGTCGTTTCCAATTCCGAGGCCAGTCCCGTTCCAGAATTGGCCGTTGACGACCTTGATTTCGAGCGCCAATGGGTGAGGCTGGGTGCCGTTGGACCCGAACTACGGGTCGATAACATTGCGTTGAGCGACGATCACATTGCACCTGGTGCAAAGGTGAAGGTCACCGCCAACATTCTGAACACAGGCGGCAACACCACCTCTCAATTCAAGGTCGCCTTCTTTGCTGGCGACGCCGAAGAGCCCTTTTTCGTAGCGGCTATCGTTGGAATGGACGCTGGTGAGCGCCTTTCGGTGCCGGCAGAATGGACCTCAACAGAGGTCGACCGGGTTCGAGTGGTGGTTGATTTCGAGAATGAAATTCCTGAAGCCAACGACAACGACAACGCTGCTGAGCACGCCGTGACCATTGCCTACGGTGAGTACTTTGGATGGTTCGATTCTGTTCGTGAACAACCCCTTGCCTGGATGTTCATCTTGCTTACCATCATGACCTTGGCCATCGTGTTCACCGTCGCCACACGCACATCGATCGATTTCGGCGAAGGAGCCTTTGATGACGACGAGGACTGGGACGACGACGAAGAGGGCGACGACGAATACGACGACGACGAATACGACGACGACGACGACTGAACCCGAGGCTTCAGCCAAACGCTCAAATCGTGTTGAAGGGGGGCTCTCTTTCGGAGGGAGTGGTGTTGTCGCGCGCGTTTTCAATGCTGCACCCCAAACTCCACACCGCTTTATCGGACAAGGGTTGGACACCGACCCCCATTCAAGAGTTGGTGGTACCGGAACTGATCAAAGGGGAAGACCGCATCATCATCGCCCCCACAGGCTCGGGAAAAACCATGGCGGGCATTCTGCCCCTGTTCCACCGTTGCCTTGAGGAGGAATGGCCCTCGTTATCCATCCTTTACATCACACCTCTTCGAGCGTTGAACCGTGACGTGGATCGTCGGTTAACCGAACTGGCAGAGGCGGTCGGTCTGCGTGTGGATGTGCGCCACGGGGACACGCCCCAATCTCAGCGGACCAAGCAAACCCGGCGCCCGCCCAATTTACTGGTGACGACCCCTGAAACATTCCAGTTGCTTTTCACCGGTAAGAACGTCAGAGCCATGCTCAGTGGTGTCCGAGCGGTTGTTGTGGACGAAGTTCATGATTTAGCCGCCTCGGAACGCGGTTGGCAGTTGAGCGTCGGGCTCTCTAGATTGGACCGCCTGGCAGGCCGAACCATCCAGCGGTTGGGTTTGTCGGCCACCGTAGGCAATCCCGAACAAGTGGCGTCGTGGTTGTCGCCCGAACGCGGCCGCCCACTCATCGCCATGGGGATGCGAGAGACTGAACTCACCGTGGAATCCACCATCCCCACAGCTGAAGACGAAATCGGTTCCACGGACCTTATGCTTAGTCCCAGACAACACGCCTGTTACCGTCAACTGTGCGACATACTCCGGAATCAGGCTCCGTGTTTGGTGTTCGTGAACAGCCGAAGCGATGCCGAAACCCTGTCGTCGCGTCTTTCTTCTTTGGCTCCAGATCTCCGCATTGGTGTTCATCACGGTTCGTTGGCAGCCGAAACTCGCCAGTCCATGGAGGACCAATTGCGGGAAGGGGCGTTGGCAGGATTGGTTTGCACGTCCAGTTTGGAACTTGGAATCGACGTGGGGAGCGTGCGGCGAATTGTTCAGGTCCACTCTCCAAAATCGGTGGACCGAATGTTGCAACGTGTAGGTCGAGCCGACCATCGTTTGGGTGGCTTGGGCAGAGGGCACATCCTCTCATGGGACACCGACCATCTCGTCGAAGCCGCCGTCATCGCTCGGGGGGCTATGAGGGGCAACATCGAACCCGTCGAATGGCGTCCGATGCCACGTACGGTTGCTGCCAATCAACTTGTTTTAATGGCGCATGCGCACAAGGTTGTTTCCTTGGACATCGCCACCGAAGTGCTCGCAGCCACCGCCCAATTTGAAGGTTGGACGCGAGACGACACCGTCGCAGTTGCTTCGGTTTTGGCCGAACGTTGGGTCATTAAGGTGGTTCAGCAGCCCTCGGAAGTCCCCTGGTACCGTTGGCCCAAAGCACTGTATGAAGCGGCTCTGGCCATGATTGGCGATGAAGCCGAAACCTTCCCAGAGATGTTGCCGCTGTATTCCACCCCCGAGGAAGAGGTTCCAGTGGCTTACAAGAGCAAAGTGTTGCCCCTTCCAAAGGCGTTTTCAAGTGGCTGGTTGGCCACAGCCGGCAGAACTCGAGAGTGGGTCAGTCACCATTTGTCGATGATACCCGACAAAAAGTCCTATCGAGTTCGAGATGCCGTGACTCGGCAAAGTCTTGGGAACGTGGATGAAGCGTTCGTTTTGAGCCTCAACGACTCGGGTGAGGATGAAGACGGCGCACCACGAAGATTCGTGATTGCAGGACGAACGTGGATGATCATCGATGCAGACCCCGAACAATCCGAGTTGTTGGTTACCCCGGTTAACGATCAGGGCAAGGCCCCCCAATGGCTGGGGGAGTTGCCTCCTGTGCCACCCCAGGTGGCCAGAGACATCGGTCATCTCCGGCATCTTATCGCGCACGATCTTGGTCTTGTCGAAGCACCCAGTCCGCCGAACTTGGACCCACTTGGTTTGGTGACTCGGGAAGCGACCACTCTGGACTCCTTCCCCCTTGACAGCGAAGCGCTCTCGCTGGTAGCCGAGGTTGTTCGAGACCACATCGAAGCCACAGGACACCTGCCAACCGACCGAACCATGACCATTGAAGAACGGAACGATGCCTTTGTGATCAACTCCTGTCATGGGTCAAAAATCAACGAAGCCCTCGGTCACTTCCTGCTGTCCATGGCGTCCACCAAATCCGGTTCTTGGGGCCGCCTTGTGGTGGAACCGACACGAATTGCCCTCCAAACATCGGGCGTACGCCCAGAAGACATCGTATCATGGTTGATGGAAACCCCGCCCGATGCCATCGAGCAATTGCTGAGCATCACGGTTCCAAATTCACGACAGGTCCGTTGGAGGTTTGCACAGGTCGCCAAGACGTTCGGCGTTCTGCGTCACGGCGTTGATCCTCGGAAAATCAACCTTCAAGCCTTGTTACGAAAATATCGAGGCACGGTGGTGATGGAAGAAGTTCTGTCAAAACTGTTCCATGAGAGAATGGATGTTCGGGGAGCGAGTGATGTGATGAAAGGGCTCCAATCGGGCGTGTTGTCGTTGCACATTACTGCATCAGGTCCATTGGGCCTGTCCAACCGAACCCAAGATGACATGCTCCTGCCGAACTGGGACAATGCAGCGCTGCGTGAACGCTTGAAACTCAGGCTGACCAACGAGCGAGCGGTGTTGTGTTGCCTTCGTTGTCACAGCCTTCGCCGGTTCAGAATCGCCAAATACCTCTCAATCGATCGACCTGGAACGTGCCTCAAGTGCGGTGGGACACGCTTGGCTTGCGCCCGCGAAGGCTTAACGAACATGCTTGAAGGGTGGGTGGCTTCTGAAGATCAGAAGGACCAAGATCGAATGGCGAAGAACGCAGCACTGGTGGCGAACCGAGGCGTGGAAGCCATCATGGCGTTGATGGGGCGCGGTGTGGGTGAAGCCACCGCTTCTCGAATCATGATGAAAACCCCACAGGGCAACGAACAGGCGTTGTTGAAAGCGATCCACCATGCCGAGGTCGAATACGCCCGTACCCGACGCTTTTGGAGTTAGTCCAACGGCAAGAAAGAACGAAACGGGTGTTTGGGCCCTCCACTCGCCATAGAGGCTTGTGGGACGGGTGAAATCCAACAGAGTTGCGCCCTGAATGAGGGCTTCTCGAATTCAAACAGCGTTGAGGAAATCACACCCATGGAGGTGTTCATTCATTACGGATTCGTTGTTCAAGAATCCTCAGGGTGATCGCTGAGTGATGCCGGCGATTGGACGGAAGACTCCGACCCCAACGATTCCACCGGCATGCTGAGCATGGCTTTTCTCAACGAGGCCCGAAGTTGAATCAATTCACCGTAGCACACCAAGACATCGTCGAATCGCAGTTGCATTTCAGGGTCAGGATTCCACACAAGTCGGTCTCCCCTTGAAAGGGCAAACACTGGAATTGACGCAAAGACTTCGTTCAATCGTCGTCCGACCATTTTCGGGTGGTTCCGAAGTTGCAAACTGAGAACGCCAGAACCGGGGACGGTCCTCAGCAGTTGATCAAGGTCCACATCACCAAACGCCGTGTCTTCCATGACGAAGTCGACGATGGCACCCGCTACGTTAACACCGCTCGCTCTTTCGATTCCCTCAAGGCCAGGGGAGGAGTTGACTTCGAGCACCAACGGACCGTTCGCCCCCTCGAGCAAATCCACACCAGCGATGTTCAGCCCAAGAACTCGGGCCGCACGGCATGCTGCTTCGGCGTATTCGGGAGAGAGGTCGACCGGTTCCACCGTTCCATTTAAGTGAAAGTTGCTTCGGAATTCCCGGCCTCTCGCTCGACGTCGCATGGCGGCCACAACCTTGCCCCCCACGACAAGGGCACGAACGTCTTTACCGTGCGATTCTGCGATGTACTCTTGGACGAGGACGGACTTCCCGGTCAGCAACAATCCCTGCACGAGGTTCCGGACTTCAAACGCCGTATGGCGCAGGAAGACACCATCACCTTGCGTGCCTTGGGTGACCTTCACGACCACCGGCAAACCGCCGACCATCTCGATGGCGTGTTCCACGTCAATGATGTCTCGAACATACGCCGTCTTGGGGACTGGCATTCTGTTTCGAGCGAGGATTTGGGAGGCGTGAAGTTTGTCTCGACTCTGGAGAATGCCTTGCCCACTGTTGGCAGTCCACATGCCCAACTGTTCGATTTGGCGCAGGACAGCCACGCCGTGCTGGGTGATGGAATGGCCGATTCGTGGGATGACGGCATCGTAGGAGAACGCTTCCCCTTTGTGGAGCACGTCCACGCTTCCATCAGAGATGGTCAGTGAGAATTTCATCGGGTCGCAGACGTCAACACGCAACCCTCGCCGTCTCGCTTCCTCCACAATTCGCCGAGTGCTGTAGAGCCGAGGACCTCGGCTGAGGACGGCCAAACGCAACCCTGCGCCCTTTGTGGGCGGGTGAGGGCCGGTATCGTCAAGCCTGCGCATGGTGGTTATCCGAAGGATGCGCGCCTTTGAAATGCTCGGCAGTTGTGGCGGAAAATGATGAATGAAGAGGCGACTCAGGAACCCACAGGAGCGTTGGTGGTCGATGGAGACCAAGACGAATTGATGGAGGAGATGTCGCTTGATGAGCGCAAAGAGCGGTTGAAACGCACCCGATGGAACGTGTTTCTCTACCTTGGTGTTGCTGCGATCATGTTCGGTTTTGCCTTGTTTCCCATGCCGTTTTCTGCCGAATACGACGACTTCACAGATTCTGCACAAAAGGACATCGGCCTCGTATGGGGTTTGCCGCTGAGCGGAGAAGGGTTGTTCGACGTCCCCATGAACATCGAAGTTACGGCCAGCAACCCTCCAGCCCAAAACAACGTGGACATCGGGGTTTACATCCTCAACGAAGACGATTGTTCGAGCAACCTTGGCGCTGCCACCGAATCAGCACGAAACGGTGGCTCTCACGCCTACCAGTTCAAGACTTCCGGTGAGGAGATTCTGGTTGATGGAACGTACGAATTCAATTTCGCCATCGACCCCGGTCAATACTGTCTGATCGTGGAATACTTTAACGAAACAGGGGCAAAAATCACGCGCTCGGGCGCAGACATGTCCGTGGACGGTCAACTCTACCCCAACCAGTTCTTTGGTGGCGTGCTGGGTTTGCTGTGTTTGGGGTTGTCCATTTTTGCCTTCTTGGGAGCACAAAAACACGGAACTGCACTCCGGTCCATCCTCGAGGGAGAACATGAAACGATTGAATCGAAGGTGTTGGCGGATGCGAACCAAGCCCTCCTCTCCGCCGGTCCAAGCGGCCCTCCATCTGCAGGGCCCACCGAACCGCCCACAACCGGGCCCGCCTCGCCCCCTCATCTAGGAACAGAAACCTCACAAGAAGACGTGTATGAACCCGCTGAGAACGGCTACTTCTTCCGCAAGATGGCCGATGGCACCTACGACCAAACCGTCTACGTACAAGCCGAGGACGGGAGCTATCAACCCTATCAAGCGCCTCAATGAACAGCACCTCACACCGCCCGTTCATCGCCAGCCTTGAAAGGCACCGGCCCAACCGTGGAGTAGGGAAGAGGCATGAGCGGCGCATCAGCATCCACCCTCACCGTGGCCAAACTAAAGGCTCTGTGTGTCTTGAACGACTTGCCAACTTCCGGGCGAAAAGCGGACTTGGTCGAACGCCTGCTTGAAGCGGGTGTTGACCGCCAAACCTTGGGTCTTGAGGTCATTGATTCGGTGGGCAAAGAGGTCGCTAAAGCGGCTTCAACACGTGAACCAGCTGCGGTTGATTCCACCAACGATGATGGAGAACTCATGTTTTCACTTGAAGACGACGATACCCTCACTCCCCTTGCGGCGGAGGCGGTGGATGATTCAAAAGACACCCACAGCGGTGTTGATGTTCACCACGAGTCTCCTGAAGAGGAGGTCTTGGAGGCCGAATTGTTCCTTGACGAATCCCCAATTGAACCATTGGCGTCTTCAAAGCCGCCGGTCAGTTCCTCGGTTGAACTGCCCACGGCCGAGTCTTCAGTTCCAGTGCCGGTGCCGTCCAAAACGGCTTCGCCCACCACTCTAGCAGAGATGATTCGCCGTCCGCAATTCGTCGCAATTGCCCTCACGGTGTTGGTCTTGGGGGCAGGCGGTTGGTACTATCTTAACAATCAACTGGAACCCTTTACCGCCGATTCGCTTCGCTATGGAGACACGATGGGCTACACGGTAACTGAAGGCGAATTCATGGCTTCTGAAGAATACGTTGAACTCGTCACCGAACAGTTTGAGGATCTCTCGGACTATTGCAAAATCCGGTTGTTGTTTGCCGGAACCGGCTCAGTATCCATCACCGAAGGCACCTCTGGTGATCTCATCAGTCAACCAACAGAGGATCGTTTAGGTGCCGTTTCTGCACGCGGCGGTCAAGGGATGTCATGGCTAACGGTTGAGACGGTCAACGCCATGAGTCTCTCCAAGTTCAACATTTACGGACACAACTCAGCGCCCAGCATCGGAGGGGGTACGTATTGTCCTGACTTTGCTGAGGGCACGGAAGGACGAGCCGATTTGACGGTCACCCGCTGGAATGAACTACGCGAACAAGCCACCTTGGCAACGCATGTAGATGCCTACCTCCAAAACACACAGGGGACGTACGAGGCAGAAGCCATGACTTACGGCGTTGGTGGCTTATTGGGCGGTTTAGAGGACCTCTCACCGGGCTTGGGCATGGTGCTTCAGCCGGTTGAACTTGCCAATTTCTTCGGCGACACGTACATCACGGACGACGCTTCTGGGACGTCATCGGGTTGGGCATGGCGTGTCATCGGAGCTGAAATGCTCGGCAACACCGAGGTGTGGAAGGTGACCGCCAGTCATCGAGACATACAAGATTTCTGTTTGGGCTACGCCACGATGAACCTCTGGCTCGAAGCGGACAGTCCATGGGTTGTCCGGCAAACCGTGGACGTGTCCATCAGCAGCAACGAAGCCAACCAGAACAGTTGTTCGGGATGGTTGGAACGGGGTGTTGAAGCCGTGTTGCCCGAGGGTGAGCTCGAATTGCATCACACCTTTGAGCGAACCTCAAACACCCGAGGAGTCAAATCCATTGAATTGGGTTTGGCGTACAACAATCGACCGCAAGCCAACGATCTCAACCCTGACGAGGACGAACTTGCAAATTGGGGACCCAACGGGCTCCACCTACCTGACAATTCCACGTTGCGCGCTCACCCGCTTGACCAAGCTGTGGACTGCATCGACGGATTTGGCAGCGCTGCCAGTGCGGCGAACGCAGCGTTGGACGATGGAGGTTACATCTGGCGAGCGCAGAACAACATGAACGGTTCCACGACGGAATGGAACATCTCCTGGGTGGCGACCGATTCAAGCGCAGGTTGGTTGCTGTTCGGGGTGAGTGGTGACGACGAGAACGTTGATTGCGAATACCTTAGCAGGGGGGCCTACGACGAATCGGTGACCCACAACCGCGATTCCATCCCAGATGCGCTTCCTCTTCACAGCATGGTGGAACGGTTGAGGTCGACGCAGCGCTTTCCCCATCTGACCGGTGATGAGGCCTTGTTCAATTCAGGTGGTCTCCACGACACGACCCGAGTCGGCTATCTCGTGGTGGTCCCTGGCAGCGGTTTAGGCTTTGATCTGTCCGATTTGTTCGACAGCGTCACCGGTGCGACCACCGTTGACGTGCAACGGTCATGGGACGATCCGACCTGGACCAACACCTTCTCTCTTCTTGCCGATGGTACCGACGGGCGTGTGTTGGGGTGGACTCACGCCAAGCAAGCGAGGTGATGTCATGAGCGAAGACGAACGTGGCCTGGACCATTTGATGGAACAGAACGAAACCGAGTTGCCATTCCTCTCGGCTTACGGCGGGACGGAAGGCGCCTCTTCTGTCACCCCAGCGTCCATTCTCGAGGCACTGGTACGGTACCTCAGGGCCGGTGGTGGCGACGTGGTTCAACACGAGGGGGCCGTTGCCTTTGGGTTTGGACAGGCATCCATCACTGAAAAGGGCTGTCTGGTCGTTGTCGAAGGAGCAGGCTTGCCTTTGGTGGCCAGCGATATGATGGCTGAGGGCTTTGTGAACGGAACTCTTGCTAAGGATCGCACGCAAGCCTCTGTCGTTCTCACCAATTGGGGGGCAGAGCAACGTCGATTCATCGAGCGGTTGGTTGAGAACGCCCTTCAGGACTGACCGTTGCGTCGTGAAGCAACAACGGCCAACCCAAGTGTCCCCACCACGGCGACAAGGCCTGCGACGGGGAGGAAACCCTCGCTTTCTGTACCACTGCTTGTCGGGACGTTGCATCCGTCACCGTCAGCATGGATGCCTCCGTATGCACCGTCGTCGTAGTAGCAGGTTGACCATGTCTTGTACCAGTCACCTTGTGGAAAGTTCTCTGTCGTGTCGTTGCTGTAGGTGGCTTCCACACGCCAATTCACGTAGGTGTGGTCAGCAGGTGGCGTGAGGCTGGCGCTGTACATACGCCCGTCGTCCGACAACACCGCTTCCTGATTCACGGGAGGGTCGCACACACCGTTGTTGAGGCAAATTTGAGTGGTGATGGTGAGGGTTGTTCCGTTTTCATGAGCATCTTCGTCGAGGCTGACGCTTAGAGCCCAACTCTCGCTGTCCTGGGACGGCGTGGTACGCTCTTCAATGGAGAACGGGACCTCTGTTTCATCGGGGTTGACATCCTCCCCACCGGTGACATTCGCTGCGTTGACGGACGATGCGATCATCAGCAGCATCATCAATCCAAAAGACAGCACTTTACCTGACATGGTCATCAACTGAGACCGGTGCTTCATGTAACTTACGAAGCGTTGTGTTCATTCCATTTCCCAAAGTTCATCTCCAACCCAGTGAAGGGTTTTGATGCCTTTGCCTTTGATGCCGTTCACCATGTCCGGACCCGTCATTACGGACCATCCCACCGCGAGGGGTTTC
The DNA here is from genome assembly GCA_003602475.1 of Candidatus Poseidoniales archaeon. Classification (GTDB taxonomy): domain Archaea; phylum Thermoplasmatota; class Poseidoniia; order Poseidoniales; family Poseidoniaceae; genus Poseidonia. The sequence goes on from QQSC01000016.1 coordinate 135,937, forward strand.
TTGTGTGTCATGTCGCGTATCCAAACGAGATCACCGGGAACGATGCTGTCGTCGGCATCGTGAACGCCTGCGATCATGCAATCTGCGCCGTTCATCAAAAACGGGATTGCGCCGTGATCAACCTCGACCCATTTCTTTGCTTGAGGTTGTTGAATAAAGCCCCTCAGGGTGAGAAACACGTATCGCTCTCCTTTGTCGTTCACCACTTCAATCACGATGGGGATTTTATCAAGAAACGCCATCGTCCAAGGACCAAAGTTCGCCATCTCGATGAAGGCCCCGTCCACGTTCAAGTCGATCTCAAGGTCTTGTTCCAACCGTTTGAGCAATGGAGCAATGTGCTTTCGCCTGACGGGTCGCCGCTTCTTTACCGTCCAGTCTTGGGCCACATGAGTGGGTGGGTGGTCCGGGATATGAGCCTTGGGAACGGGGCTTTGATGAACGAGATGGTGCAGGACGGGGCATGACCATGTGGTGTGCCATACGAACTTTTACCAAGCACGCTCAAGAACTCGGCAATGCACCTGTTGAACAACCCATCGTGTTCGTCAAACCATCCAATTGCTTGCACGCAGGCGGCCCGCTTCCGGTTTCTTCGCATCCTGGAGAAATGCACCATGAAGTTGAATGCGTTGTGAAGTTGGGCCACGACCTCCAACCCGTGGCCTTGGCGGTTGGCCTCGACATGACCGACCGTGCTGCTCAAGGCGCTCTTCGGGCAAAACAATACCCTTGGGCTAAAGGCAAAACGTTTCGCTCAAGCGCAGTCTTGGGCCCACTTGCTGTGTGGTCGGGGGAATTTGATGCCCTCGTCAATCCCGCAGAAGGGTTCCGTCTCGTGCTTTGGGTCAACGGCGAGGAACGTCAAAACGCCTTGCTCTCAGAGATGACCGTCACCCCCCAAGCCCAAATGACGGAACTGCTGGAATGGGCTCCGGTGGAGCCCAGCGACCTGCTGTTCACCGGGACGCCGCAAGGGGTTGGGCAGGTCTTTCCAGGGGACCAGATTCGAGCTCAATTGCTCCGTCAGGACCGTGTGATGTCAGAAATTGAGGTCCCCTGCGAGTGAGGGTTGCTTTCATATAGCCCGTGCTGGTCGCTGGCGACGCAGGAGGAATTGGTATGGCTCAATGGCACGGAATTTCACGACGCAAATCATCCGGTGGACGAAAGGTTCAGGCCCGTAGCAAGCGGTCCACAGAAATCTCCACAGAGAAACAATTCGCTCTTGTTGGCGACCCCAAGCGCAAGATCTACCGGAAGACCGGTGGCAACATCATGGTCCGTGTAATGGCTGCAAACAAGGTCAGCATTAACGATCCCAAGTCCGGAAAGACCACCTTGGGCGATATTCACAGCGTGGTCGAGAACGCCTCCGACCCCAACTACGTCCGACGAAACATCCTCGTGAAGGGTGCCGTCATCGAGACCAGCCAAGGTCGTGTTCGCATCACCTCCCGTCCAGGTAAGGACGGTGTCATCAACGGCGTGCTCATCGAGTGAGGCGCATGGACCACAACCCCGACCGATTGTGTGTCTGGCCGGGATACTTTGACCTCAAAATGTCGCGCCGCTCCGGACGACGTGTTCCAAAGGACTCCGCTGTACTAAAGCCCGACCTTGAGGGCTTGTTCAATGCTGCCCGAAGCATTGGCTTGCGAAAGGTCAAGCGAGATGAAAACATTTCTCACCCCCGCCGGCCCCATGGCCGTGAAGGTCGATTGTGGGTTTCAGCATCGGGGGCGAAGGAAGCGATTGGTGCGGGTTCTAAAGAAGAATTGCTTCAACTTCTCGGTGGCGAATGGCGCCAATTGCAACGGGATCGCCGGCAAGCCGAGCAATCCAAGAATCAACAGGGGCCCAAGACCGGGGACCGCAGGGCGCGTTCTCAACGAAAAACTCCTCAAGGCCAGCGTTCCGGATTCAAAAAGCGATCCGGGTTCAAAAAACGGTGAAGAAAAAACACCTTTTCTTAACCAAAGACCTCACCGTCGGAACATGCTACGAGCTGCGTTGCTGTTGATGCTGTGCGGTCTCTTGGCCGGGGATTTAGCGGCTCCAGCCGCCGAAGAACCCGAGACGGTGGTCGTGTCGGTTGACAGCACGAGTCTCCGCTTTTCGCCCAGCAGCATCGAGGTCAGCGAAGGCGACACGGTCCGGTTTTTCTGGAGCGATCAGGCCCTGGCACACAACGCTGTTGCTGACGATGGACTCTTCGATTCGGGCGACCCCGAACGAACCGTTGACTATTCCTTCACCTTTGAACGGGGCATGAACGGCACATACACTTACGTCTGCGAACCCCACGAAGGGTTGGGTATGGTTGGTGAGATTGTGGTCACCGCTCTTCCCCCTGAAACACCACCGGTTGAACCCACCGTGTCCGAAGACACTCCGTTTCTACCGTTTGTTGGTCTGCTGGTCGCAGCGTTGGCTGCCGTGGTCGTTCGCCCTCAGTCTTGAGGAAGCGGATGAATCCACCCAAAGTTGTCTTCTTCGGTTTCGTTTTGCAATCCGGTGAGTGCGTCATACAGTTGGGTGGTAATGGTCCCGGGTTTACCGTCACCGTAGACGACCTTGGTGCCTTCGTGCGTGATGCTCCCAATGGGCGAAATGACGGCGGCAGTACCGCAGCAGAAGGCTTCGTCGGCTTCGAGCGCCGATGCAACATCCACCTTTCCTTCCACGACGTCGTAGCCCAAGGAACCGGCCATTTCGATGATTGAATCGCGGGTGATGCCCGGCAGGATGGTGCCGGTAAGTTCGGGCGTGTACAACACGCTGTTCTTCACGCAGAAGAAGTTCGCAGCCCCGACCTCTTCGATGTGCGAATGTGTTTCAGCATCAAGATAAATCACCTCAGCGTACCCTTCGGCCTTGGCTTCCTTGCTCGGTTTCATTCCCGGCGCATAGTTGCCGATGGCCTTCACGCCCCCCGATCCTCCGGGTGCAGCACGATGGTGATGGTCGGAAATAAGCAGGTCGATGGCAGACATGCCGCCTTTGAAATAGGGCCCAACGGGGGTGACGTAAATCAAGAACGTGTAGGAGGGTGCAGGAGAGACCCCCAACACGGGACCGGACCCCATCAAGAGAGGACGAATGTAGAGGGCTCCCTTGCCCATGGGGGGGACCCAATGACGGTTGGCGTTGACCACCTGTTCTACGGCGTCGACAAAAATCGACTCTGGCACGGGTGGCATCTTCAAACGGTCAGCACCCCGTTGCATTCGTCGAGCGTTCTCTTCTGGTCGGAAACACACGATTCGTCCTTTTGATGTGGTGTAGGCCTTCATGCCCTCAAACAAACCCTGTCCGTAGTTCAGCACTCCTGCAGCAGGGGACATGGGGATGTCGCCGTAGGGCTGCAGGTTCCCAGGGGTCCACGGTGCACCGTCCAGTGTGGTCGTGATGTACATCGTATCGGTTGGCGTCAGCGAAAACGTCAGGCTGTCCCAATCCACTGGTTGATTCATGCTGCTCTCCCAGTTGCCAAAGGGGTGGCCTTGGCTTTCAATGGTTGCTGTGGGTTTCCATGGTCTTCAACCCCCCCACAGATGGGTTCTAATGGGGTCGTCAGTTGACAACATTCGGAGGCTTCACGTTGGAGGGGAGAATGGGTCTGATTTCGGGTCGGTACCGCTCCTTCACCACGGGAAACGTTGCTCAACCTGAACCTTCAACCGTCATTGAACTGTTCGGACGCATGGATGACGGACGCTCGGTGTGCTTGTTGGTTCACGGCCTTCGTCCCACTTTCGAAATCGCACCCATTGGAGAATGGGATGCTTCAGGCGACCTTCCTGCCTTTCTTCGGGATCGATTGTCAACGGTGGAGCGACTGGAACACGTCCGTAAGGTGACGGGTCCGGTAGAAAAATGGACGGAACTCGGGGTCCGCCCCGTCTGGACGGTCGAAGCGGCTCAACCGTTCCATGTCCCCCAAATGCGAAAGGCCTTGAAGGCTCAATCTTGGAGGGTGTTCTCAGGCGACGTTCCTTTTGTCAACCGTTTGTTGCTCGATGGCAATTTGGGCATGCACATCGCCTTTACTGGCGAGGTTGTTGATGAACGCAGCATCGTTGAAAGTGACCCGTCTGATGTGTTGAGTGCTGGTGGGTCGGGTCGATATCCCGTGGACATCACGGTCCGATGCGACAAGGTTGATTTAGCGGCCGCAGAGCCTTTTTCAGTCCCGTTCAAGGTGTTTTCATTTGATCTTGAAACCAGCATTGAACGAGAGGAAGTGTTGTGTGCCGCAGCTTGGATTCAAGACACCGCCACGGGAGAACGGCAGTCGTTTAGCTTCCGTGGCGACGAGGCAGAGATGATGAAACAACTCACCGATGTGGTCAACCGCCACGACCCGGACATCATCACAGGGTACAACATCGACAACTTTGACCTGCCTCGTTTGGTCGACAGGGCGAAGGTGCTGAAAAGCGGTCAACACTCAACAGCCAGCCTGATCGGTTGGGGCCGTGTACCGGTGGATGAAGGTGAATTGACGCGACAGCGGGACGCCTTGATTCCTCGTCGACAAAGCAACCGAGCATGGAATTTGGCTGGTCGTGCTGTTATGGATACTTGGTGGCAAGCCCGCCAAGCGCTTCGACCTCGGCGAGAGACCCTGTCCTTTGTGGCCAACCTGTTGTTTCCCGACGATGCAGAGAAGCACAAAATGGACGTTGATGCCTCTAAAATGGACCTGGAATGGGCCAACCGGCCCGATGAGGTGATGGAATATTGCATCAGAGACGCAGCCTTGCCATTGGATATTCTTGATGCGATTCAAGCTGTGCGCCGAAAGGAAGCCGTGGCCGCCGTTGCGAAGGTCACGTTTGAAACCGCAGCCAACGGCAGCACGAGTCAACTGATCGACTCCTTGGTGATTCGGTGGGCTGACCGAAACGCTGTAGCGGTGCCGCTCACCGGTTCAGCAGAAGCCAAAGTGGGCCAAATCACAGGTGGATACGTCCACGATGTCGAAGCAGGCTTGCATCCTTGGATTGCCGTGTTGGATTTCAAAAGCATGTACCCTTCCATTATGATCGGCAAGAACATCTGTTACACCACTCGCGTGGACCCTGCTCAACCGAACCAACCCGGTGAAGGTCGGTTTCACGTGGCCCCCACCGATGCCAAGTTTCGATTGGCTGAAGACCGAGAGGGCATGGTCCCGGCCTTGCTGAAGTTGCTCATGGCTCAACGGGACGAGCACAAAGGCGCTCTCAAAACCGCAAAAGAGCAAGGCAACACGGCCTCCTCCTCGTTTCACGATGCCATGCAATACGCTGTGAAAATCCTCATGAATTCTTTCTACGGAGTGTTCGCAAGCGGGTTCTACCGATTTACTCATCGAGATTTGGGCTCCTCGATCACGGCATGGGCGCGTCAGAACATCAAGACCATCATCGCCGCCCTCGAAGAGGAAGGTCACGGTGTGGTCTATTCCGATACGGATTCGATTTTTGTCCGATGCCCCGTTGATTCAAACGCACCGACGATGATCCAACCTGAGGTCACCCTTCAAGCCGAATCGGGTGACCTTCATGCCATCAAATCCATTGAGGCTCACCGGGCTGCCGTCGACTCGATGGTGTCCTTTGGACAAGAACTGGCACAGAGGTACACGCGGGATTCTGCTGAGTTGGAATTCGAACGAGGTCTTTCTGTGTTTTTCAGCCACGGGGCAAAAAAACGATACATTGGCCAAGTGGTGTGGCCCAATCAAGAAATGCTGGTGAAGGGCTATGAGACTCAACGCACCGATTCATTCCCTTACCTGACCTCCACCATGAAAGAGGTGTTCAAGTTCGCTTTAGCGGACCAACGTCAAGCCTTGGTGACCTATGCCAAAGCACGAGTGAAGGCGGTGAAAAATCATGAAGTTGACCCAAGCGAGGTGGTGCTGGCGAAATCCTGCAAAGGGCGCGTGCTGCGCAATCCTGTGAAAACCATCGCTGATGTCGATTTTACCAAGGATTATGTCAATCCCGATTCCATGGCTCAAGTTCGGGTAGCTAAGGCACGAATTGCCCTTGGCTTGGGGTTCACCTCCGGCATGAAAGTCTCGTTTTTGGTGACCAATGCCAACCATCGGCCCATGCAGGTGTCGCCTTGGTTGGACGGTGACGAGGGTCCTTCAACACGAACCTACGACGGACAATTTTACGCTGAACGGCTGGCTTCGGCCCTCGGTCGTATCACCGATGTCTTCGATTGGGAAGCCAAAGATTTGCTTTCCGGGCACAAGCAAACCTCCTTGTTTTCCTTCTGAGCGAGGCGAAAAGAGGAAGGCCTTTTCATCCACCACACCGTCATGAGGCCATGGGATGGAGCGTACAACCATGCTTGATGGTGGCCATGTTGTTGTGCGCCTCGTTGTCGGGTTGCCTGTTTGAAGACGGTGAAGGTTCCTCGTCGGACGAGGTTCTCGCCGTGTTCACCATGACGCCTACCTCCAATGTTCGAACGGGCGATACCGTTTCTTTTGACGGCGGTGATTCAACACCCCAAGACGGCTCCCTCACCTATCGCTGGAACTTTGATACGGTGGACTCCACCGACATCGACGCCACAGGTCGCAGCGCAACCTGGACGTTCAACGAAGCAAAAGCCTACGAAATCACCCTTGAAGTGTCCGACGGCACGACCCTGTCGGAACAAACCCGCACCCTAACGGTGGTTGACGCTTCAGCGCAACCGCCGGTTGCGGAAATCGATCAATACGCCGACGCTGAAGACTGCGAGGATGAGACCATTGATGAATCAACCAACATCGTCGTGTGGATTTGCGCCCGGGGCAAAAGCCAAACGGACCGTGTGGTGACCGAAACAGCCGTGATTACACTTGACGCATCGTCATCTTCAGCAGGTGACAACAGCCAGTACATTTCCGAGTACGCATGGGATTTGAACCTCGACGAGGACAGCGACAACGATGGAGACACGGAAAACGACGGCGACCTCACAGGAGAATCTGTTGATTGGACGAACGTCGCACCGGGTGAATACGAAGTAGGGCTGACCATCACCAACAACGTGGGCATGGTCGATGCAGATACCATTCGTGTGTTCGTGAACTATGCGGGTTATTGGGGCGATTTCGACATCGCAGGGAACGGCACAAGCGGAGCAGCTGAGATAGATTTCGAAGCCCTGGTTCATTACGACCGTGATGTCGGTAACACCGTTCGAAAGGTCGTTGTTGAATTGGAATATCCGCAGCAAGACGACGACTGGATTGCTGGCGGTTCAAGCGAACAAAACCGAAACAAATTGGATATTTTCGCCTACAATGAAGAAGATGATGAAGCCTCCAACACCACCGATACCGGTGTTGACTCTCGCGACCAAGGGGACTGCGATGACGAACGAGATTGCGTGCATTTGACCGTTTCATCCTACATGTTCACCGACACCGACAGCACCTATGGAGACGGCGAATGGACGTTCAGCATCAAGAACGAACGGTTTAACGATGTTGTGGTGGACCAGTTCGTCATTCGATTGTTCTACAAGTGAGGGGGCTGAATCTTGGCGCGCTCCACTCGAATCATCGCCACCATCGGTCCCGCCTCGCAGGGCCATGCCATCCTGTTGAGCCTCTTGCAAGCAGGGGTTGACGTGTGCCGTCTCAACTATTCTCATGGAGAGCCTGAGGATAAAACCGAACTCTACCATCGAATACGAGGCATGGAAGACGAATTGGGAAGGCCCACTTGCATCATGGCGGATCTTCCTGGCCCAAAACTCCGCCTTGGTACGTTTCCTGGTGTTGTGAATGTAGAACCCGGTGATTTGCTTCGTTTGGTTTGCGGTCAACTTCACGCTGACGACGTCACCGGTGGCCGGTTACCAGTCGAATACGGCGGGCTGTCGGCCGAATTGCGGAAAGGCGACCCCATTTTACTGGCGGATGGTCTCATTCGTTTGGAAGTCGTCAACGCACCCGCTCAAGCCAACGCAGAAGTGGTTTGCAAGGTCTTGGACGGAGGCCCGATCAGCAGCCGAAAAGGCATCAACGTCCCGGGAACGTTGGTGGATTTACCAGCGATTGGTCCCAAGGACGAACGAGCCATGGCACATGCATTGCGGGAAGGTGCAGACTACATTGCCGTCAGCTATGTTCGAACGGCCGAAGACCTTGCTCCTGCAAAAGCGGCCATCAAGGCAGCAGGACTTCATGTGCCGGTGGTTGCGAAAATAGAACATCCATCTGCCCTGGCGAACCTCAACGAAATTCTTGAGTCAGCAGATGCGGTGATGGTGGCGCGAGGAGATTTGGGTGTTGAGATTCCCCTTGAGGAAGTCCCTATTGCTCAACAAGACATCATCGACCGGGCCATTGAACGTGGCATGCCGGTCATCGTCGCAACCCAGATGCTCGAATCCATGACGCTGCAACCCAGGCCCACACGCGCCGAAGTATCGGACGTTTCAACCGCCATTCGACACGGGGCATCCGCTGTGATGCTGTCTGGCGAAACCGCCGCGGGTTCGTATCCGCTTGAAACGGTTCAAACCATGGTGCGCATCGCCCAATCAACCGAACGTGGTCTGGAATCCACATTGCAACGTCCCAACGCTCTGGCCCGCTTCCGTTCGACCAGAGCGGTCGCCCATGCAGGGGTTGAATTGGCCAAAGAGGCCGGTGCTAACCGACTGATCGTCGCCACCGAACACGGCAACGCCGCTCGTTTCGTCTCCGGGTACAGACCCGCCATCCCCATCACAGCGATCAGCGATCGAGTGAGGGCGTTACGCCGAACCTGCATGATGCCCGGGGTGGACACCATCTTGGCCAAGGAACATGATCGCGGTTCGCAAACCATGAGGGAGGCCATCGAGCATCTGGTCAAAGACGGACGAATTCTCCCTGGCCATCGGGTCGTGGCCATCTCGGGCAGCCCTCTGGCCATGCGAGGTGCTACCAGCACGCTTCGACTATACAAAATCGGGTCGGAAGGGGAAATTCTCGGTTCGGAGTAACCTCTAATGAGTGCTGAGGCTCAAATTTCGCAGGTTGGCCGCGTCGCGGAATTGATATAGGGGGTTCATTTCGGATTGATTGCTTAGGAGCGATTATCATGCCATCACAATGGGAAGACAGAAGCAAGCCTCACCGCAACATCGTGTTCATCGGGCACGTCGACCACGGAAAGTCCACCACCGTTGGACGCCTCCTCCTCGACTCCGGTCACATCGAAAACCACGTGATTGAGAAGAACGAAAAACTCGCTGCCGAATCCGGTAAAGCAGGTTTCGGTCTTGCTTACGTCATGGACGGCCTCAAGGAAGAGCGCGAGCGTGGAATCACCATCGACGTTGCTCACAAGGAATTCTTCACCCCAACCTACTACTGGACCATCATTGACGCTCCTGGTCACCGTGATTTCGTCAAGAACATGATCACCGGTGCCTCTCAAGCCGATACCGCCGTGTTGCTCTGTGCAGCCAACGACGGTGTCAACGCCCAAACCAAGGAGCACGCTTTCTTGGCCAAGGTGCTTGGTGTCAAGGGCCTCATCGTTCACGTCAACAAGATGGACATCTCCGGTGTTGACTGGCAAGAAGAAAAGTACAAGGCCGCTTGTGCAGAAGTCTCCCAGCTCCTCAAGATGGCTGGATTCAAGCCCGATGACATCCCCATGATTCCCGCATCCTCTTTGAACGGCGACAACGTCTTCGAAAAGTCGGACAAGTGCTCGTGGTACAAGGGTCCAACCCTCTTCGAGGCCATCGACGCTACACCAATGCCAGACAAGCCATCCAACAAGCCTCTTCGCTTGCCAATCCAGGACGTCTACAAAATCTCCGGTATCGGTACCGTGCCCGTTGGCAAGATCGAAACTGGAACACTGAACGTCGGCAAGAACGTCGTGTTCAACCCTTCCATGAAGGGCGGTGAAGTGAAGTCCATTGAGATGCACCACACCATGGTTGACAAGGCCGAGCCCGGCGACAACGTCGGATTCAACGTTCGTGGCCTCGCCGCTACCGACATCCGCCGTGGAGACGTTGCCGGTTACACCGACAGCGAACCTACTTTCGTGCGCCACGACGAGACCTTTGTCGGTCAGATCCAGCTCATGGACATCCCCAAGGCCGTGTCGGTTGGTTACACACCTGTGTTCCACGCCCACACCGCTCAGGTCGCTGTGAAGTTCATGGACCTCTTGGAAAAGACCAACCGGGCTGGCAAAGAAGCCAACCCATCTTTCCTCAAGACCGGTGACGCCTGTTTGATTCGCTTCCAGCCTACCAAGCCCATGGCCATCGAGCAGATGGACACCTTCCCCGAGCTTTCCCGCTTCGCTATCCGTGACATGGGCAAGACCGTGGCCGCTGGCGTCTGCTTGAAGATCGAGAAGAAGGCTTGAGTTCGCTCAGCAAATTGACTTCGACAAGGAGGACTTGACATGGCAGCTGTAACCGTGATTAAACTGACAGGTGAGAAGCACGGAGACATTGACTCGGTTGCTGCACAGATCAAGACGATCTGCGACAGTGGCGGCATCACTCTGCGTGGCCCCATTCCTTTGCCAACCCGCCGATTGGTCGTGCCCGTCAGAAAGGCACCCGATGGTGAAGGCAGCGAAACGTACGATCACTGGGAACTTCGCATCCACAAGCGCCTCCTTGAGATGGACATCTCAACGGGCAAGGACGAAAACGCCCTTCGCTTGGTGACAAAGATCCCCATCCCTGACACCGTGAGCATTGAAATTTCGATGCGCGCTGCCAAGTGAATACGGCCCTCTTGCGCCTCTTGGGTCAACACCCAATGTTGCCTCGCAGCCATCAAGGCTCAAGCGAAGGCTTTGCCGAATTGACCTTATGGACGGACATGGGCTTCAACATTGAGTTGATGATTTGCCCTGAAGGTAGCGTTCAGCGTTGGGCGTCAAACAGCGGCGCCCTCGGCAACTCCAGCATCGATGAGCCACTCAGCCATGTCGTTGCTGAGCACGTGGATATCGCCGCTCTCGAGCACAAGTTCATCGCCGTCTTCTGTGACAATGGGCTCGGGCATGGTTTCCAAGATGCGAATTCTGACAAGACGTTCAGACGGATCAGGGACCGGTTGAACCGCTTCGTTGGCTTCATCAAGAGGTTCGTTCAAGGGTTCCGCCCCGAGATCTCCGATTTCCATGCCGCTGGGTGAAGGGGCCAATTCCATGGCAGCAGCGTGGCGTCCGGTGTTTGATCTCTCAAGTTGGGGAGCCGTTGTCGATTCCGTGGCATGATGACCTTCCAACATGAAGGCTTCCTCATCCGTCCAATCGGATGCACCGTGAAGCCGTTCCTCCTCATCGAATTCGGTTTCCTGTAGCGGGGGCAAGTCGTCTTCAAAGGCCAATGCGGGGGGAGGTCCGGAGGTGATGGTTGATCCCGTGGGGACAAAAGCGTCCAGTTGCATGGTTCCGGGTGCGTGAGGCACGAGAGGCGTCATCAGCTCACCGAGCATGCCCTGTTGCATTGACGTCCATTCGATATCCTTCTTGAAACGGTCAAGGCTGATTTGCATGGCATGATAGAAGGCTTTCTCAGCAGGGTCGTGGCGTTGCCAGTCCAAGGCTGGCAATTCATGGTTCATGCCCGGCGTCATCCCACTCCGGAGGGCCTGAGACGCCGCATGTTGCATCATGGCCACCATTCGCTTACGCGCAAGCTCCGAGGCAATTCGGCGAATGTTGGTTTGACGCTTTTGCAAATTTTGCAGTCGCATGTCGATGGATCCTTTTCGCACGAGCGCCTGAATTTCCATGTCGAGATGAGAAAGCAAGGCCCTGATTTTCTGCCAAAAGTCGCGCCGTGGCAGAGGAACGGGGATTTGATGTGAAATCTGCCCTCTGTGTGTGGTGAACAATTGCTCCTGGACCTCTTGCGCTTGAGCGCTGCTGAGATCGTCATCGGAGGACATCGGTTCTTCCTACGGGTGACGGGTTTTGAATCCTCTTCTGTGCATCGTCGGCCTCGAGCGCGATGCTAGCATCACATCCTTTCATAATACACCGACTGCACCTTATCTTGAGTCCCATGCCCTCGCTCTCGCGTTCGCGACCTTCGAACCGGCGGGTCCGGTCGTGTGTGCTCATGGCCTTGCTCATGAGTACTGTGGCTTGGACCGGTGCCGTCCCCGGCGTCGTGGGGGCGGTTGAGGTCGGGGGCGTTCCAGTGTTGCATCCCCCGTTGGGCAATCAGGCCGGAGTGAACGTGACGGGAGAGGACGCTCTGAGCGTACCCTACAATCATTCGTTCACCGGGGGTTCCCTGGATTACGAACCGGTCTGGACATCCGAAGGTGCGATGACTCAACGGTTTGGCATGGACGGGGGTTTGGGTTGGTCCGGAAGTCACAACGGCACATCCGGCATCGGCCAAGGAGGGCAATTGACACTGGAGCCCGTGTCTTCATTGACCACACTTACGGATTTTGAAACCCTCGTTGATGTCGCCGCCGATTGGCGAGGTGTTGGTGAGGATCATGAAGATTGGTCGGTGGTCACCGCATCGCACCCCTCACTCATCAATTCGAATTCCACTCTTGTTCCCGATGGGTCTCACATGCTGTCAACATTGGGTCGAGGGGGCTTGGACGCGGAACAAAGCGGGTGCCTGATTTCGCCATCTTGGCCCGTTCCAGCTTACATTGCAAACTTCACGTTCAGTTTTCAACATCGCATGGCATTCAACGATGGCGATGCAGCATGGCTGGAGGCACGAACCGACAACGGCCAATGGTCAGTTCTCGACCCTGTGGGTGGCTACACCAACAATTCCAGCCTGGTCAATGCCCCCACCCGAGTTTGGTCAGGTAACGTCTCGTCTTGGTCCTCGGTGGTTGTTGACCTCGAAGCGCAAGGCATCGTCAACGGGTCCGACTTTGATGTCCGTTTTTGTTTTGCCACAGACGGCATGACCGGTGTGCGGGACGGCTGGTTGGTGGATGACGTTGTGGTTCACAACCAAGGCGACGAGCCCGGTGCATGGTTCCACGGAAACATGACCGGAGTGTATGCCAACGACGCCATCGCTCATCTGTTTTTGAGGGCCAACCTTTCGGGGTTTAGCGGGCAGATGGACCTTGAATTCTGGGCCAACTGGGATTTAGAGGGGAACTATGCCGATAACTTGCTTACCTCGGTCAGCATCAACAACGGCTCAACCTGGCAACTCATTTCCGGCATCCCTGGCGTACCCGGTAACGGCTACACGTCTCAAGGCCAATATTACGGGGATGAGACCTTTGGGTGGGTGAAAGTCAACCACGGTTTGCCAGCGAACGTTGGCGGTCATGTCAATGCGTCCGAGGTGCTCATCCGATTTACGTTGCAAACGGACTACCGAATTGGGTACGGCGGAGCGGGCACAAACGGGTGGGAAGGTCTTGCCATTGACGATGTTGCCATCGTTCAGCAGGTTGGGACAAACCCTGCCGTTCGGACCCCCTTGGCCAATTTCACTGACCCCCCATTGGGTCAAGCGGAAGACCCGTCGGGATGGTTGGGTAACGTGAGCGGCTTTGCCAATGAATGGGTGTGGTCAACGGCGTTTGGTCGAAACGAAGGCGTGACGTATCGAGACTCCTTTGAGCAACCCGTGACTGCTCCAGCCGGTTGGAGCGTTGAAGGAACCGGGTCGAGCGGTTGGGAAATCGGTCAAACAAGAAACACTTCCGGGTACGGGCCGGGTGTTTTTCACTCCCAAAGCAACGGTGCGGCCATCAACCTCAGCACGGCGTACGCCAACAACATCGACACTCACTTGATCTCCCCAGAGACCACAATTCCTGTCAACGCCACCGCTCGCGTTTCGTTCAGGTCGTGGATGTGCTCAGAACCCAATTGGGACGGTGGAGCCGTGTCGCTGTCCACCGACGGCGGCGAAACATGGTGGCTGTTGCCTCCTGACGTACCGGGGTTCCACGATCAAATTTCTACGGCCAACCCTCGATCTCCGTTTTATTTGGAGGGCATCATCGACGGGTCGAGCAACCCGGGTGGTTGCGGGTCGAACAAGGCACGTCCGTTTGAGCTCAAAACCTTCGACATCTCCAATCTGTCAGGTCAAACCGTCCGCGTCCGTTTCTCATTTTTCTCAGACACCTATGTCGAAGAAGACGGTTGGTACATCGATGATGCTGGAATCGAAATTGACGTTTTTGAACCGCAAGGAACTTGGGTGTCGACCGCCCTTCAGCCTCACGAAGTTCACGGTTATGGGCGGCTTGACGGGTGGTACGATGAACCGGAGGGAACCAACTTGTCCGTCGATGTTTTGGATGCGAACATGACGCCCATACCGGGTCACCAAGGTCAACGCTTCCCGCTTGATTTGGGTATCAATGCCCTCCTCCATCCTTCGATTCACGTACGAATCACATTGAATTCCAACAACACGTTGCTCACACCTAAGGTGCATTCCATGGGTCTTGGGTCGTCAATGTACGTTTCACCAGCCAGTTTGTTGGCGTACAGTCAGGTTTCAACCGGTTCGAACTTGTCGTCTCAAGGTAATCTGCTGGTTACGTCACCGTTCACCGTAATTCTGCCCGTGTTCTTGGAGTGCCCCAGCAACGGTGTTCGCATCCGAACGTACGGTGACAACATGACATGGCGCATGAACGGGGCTTTGCTTTCGCTCTCGGGATTCGTTCCCGATAAGGGGCCTGCTGGTTACCTCAACGCCACAATCAACGGACGTCCATCGTTGAGCACTTCCATGGTGTTTGGAGCGATGGCAGGCGATTCGTTTGAGCGCGCCATCGTCGATGTTCATTGTCAACGGCCAACTTCGCAGGTTCGCTTGGACTTGGGTGTGAACCGAACGAGTTTGGTGAACCAATCTTCTCAGTTCTTTGGATACACCTCAGAAGATGTGATTCTTTCAGATTCTCCGAATCCTTTGCGGGGGGCATGGTCTTCCTTGCCTTTGACCGCGCTCAACGGCTCAGCCAACCTGACTTATTTCAGTAGGGAAACACCGGCCTCCCTCGCCAACGACATGGGAACACTTGGCTACCGAATCCTGCTGTCAAACATCTCATCTTCGGTGAACATCTCCATTGATGGACAACTGCACGGGACGTTTTCCACGCCTTCTGTTCTGACCTTCCAACCCACCTCTTCTTGCCCCCATGCCTCCCTTGACAGCGTGGATCCGCTTCATCCAAGCGATTGGTACCGCTGCACCGTTCCGTTCACGTTGGATGGTGAAGCAGATCTAACCTTGACCATGCTTCATCACCTTCCGAGTCTGTTCGGTTACGAACGGCGTTTGAACGCCAGCCTTCTCAACGATGCAAAAAACGACTCGTTTGAAGGCGACACAAGAGCAACACTGGACATTCCTCTTCATGTACGCACGGCATGGGGCAGCGTCACCACGGCCATCAATGCCTCCATTCAGCCCATCATGGTGGAGTCGGTGATGCCAACCTTGCATGAACGTTGGTTGCCCGAACAAACCGTCACCTTCAGCACACAACACACCCGTCTCAACCCCCTGGATACGACGTATGACGCTCCCGATATCGCCCGAATATCGCTCCATCTCTCGCCAACCAATTCTGTTGACGATGCGGTGATTGGAATTGTAGTGGACAGGTTGGATACGACCCCTCGGTTCATTCAAACCTCAGGATCTGGGTTGGCGTCCCTCACCAATCTCTCCACCGTCTCATGCACGTTGAACAGTTGCGATGTGGATTGGGTGCTTCAGAGCACGTGGTTGCTCGACGACATGGATGATCTCCACGTGTTGACCCAAGCGGTTGACGTGAGCGGTCTGTCTGTGGGTCCGGCTGTCGGCGTTGAAAAAACAGCGTTCAATGAGATTGAGAACGACCTTGAGGTGATGGATTTACAGGTTACGGATGCAGAACAGCGACGTCTTGACGACTGGACCAGTCCAATGTGGCCCTACCATTTGAGTTCCAACACCTCCCTCTACGCCACCGGTCAAGTTCGCCTTCAAGGCATTCCGGGAGCTTGGGTGGGGCAGGGTGACGCTGAAGTGACGTTGACATTGGAAGCGGTACCGCCTCGAAACTTGACGGGGGGTTCTGATGAATGGCCGGATTCAGCCGTCGACTGGTCAAGGGCATGGTCGGGCGAAGTTGACAGCACCGGCAGGTTTGATATTGCCCTCTCAACACCTGTTGAACAAGAGGGCGTTCCCAGCAACACTTGGCTCAAACTGACGCCCTCAATCACCCGACGCGGACCGGTTGGTGTCAACGCCTCGAGCAGTCTTGATCAAACGACCGTCCTCAATCCGGTTCGTGTGCTGCACGATACGGTTCTCCCTCAAGTGGGTGCGTTGCGTGTTCTTGATGCGGGCAGAGAACTCCCCGCAGAGGGCCACGTTTGGATGGTTGGACAAGATGTACCCCTCCGTTTGAGTATCGCTGATCAAGAGGGTCTTTCTCCCCCGTTGAGGGTGTGGACGTGGCTTGAACATCGAGACGACGTCAATGACAACGGCCTCATGGAGGAGCAAGAGTACAGCATGTCAACCCTCAGCGTCAACAGAGGGGCTCAGGAGATGGAGGTGGATCTGCCTCTGGTTGCTTGGTCGGAAGCGGTTTCTCCTCAGGCATCTTTGGGAAGGGTGAGCATCGTTGTAGGTGGACAAGATCTCGCCGGCAACCCGATGCAGGGCGGTGGAAGTTTTGGTGCCGATCGTGATTTGGCGACGTTTACCGTTCAACGTCGTCAGGACACGACGATTCCCATTGAATCCATTCATCTCAATGCTCACAACGGAACATTGTACCCGGGCCAACCCTACAGGTTTGCCTTTGATGTGACGGATGGTAACGGGCTGACATCGCTCGACGCCTTGCGATTGAACATCGTGAGCAATGCGGAGGAGGCTCCCTGCTGGATTGAATTTGGGCCACGGTTTTCAACGGTTACTCACGATGTGTCGTGCTTTATCGGTCAACCTGCAATTGAAGTCGTGCCTCTCAACGGTGGTTCGTCCAATCGTGTGTCGTTCGATTTCCGATTGTCCTGGAATGCGTCTTTTGACACCGCCACTCAACAAGGCGTGCCATCGCTTACCGTGTTGGACGAAGGCCTTGACCTTGGGTTGGGTTTGTTCCGATTGAACCAATGGTCCTGGGTCGCTTCCAATCAGTTGGATCTCCGATTCATCAACATCAGCGACACCACCGAGCCCAACGGCCGGAACACCTCCACAACGCATTGGTTGCATCTCAACGACGAAGTCCATCATCAGGTGGGCTTGTTCCATCGAAACAGCACACTTCTCGCTGTGGATGCCCCTCACAACGGGACGCTGGGATGGACCCTCTCGGATGGCGAACGTTCCATCACCGGTGACGTCGTTCTTTCGCCGACCTCAGTCACAGAAGTGACGCTGATGATGAACGAGAACGTGATGTACCACGACAACGGCACGGTTCGAATGGTTACTCAAGGCATGGAAGTCTACGGGGTCAATGAGCTCGAATACAACGTGGTCATTGACGACCGTTCACCCCGTCTCCTGCTTTCCTCTGGCATGCTTGACAGGGTGAGCTCAACGAATTTGAACGAGGTTCCCGTCAGCATCGGCATTGTGGATGACACCGCACTTGACCGAACAGAACTGACCATGCACGTTTCGGTTTACCGCGTTGGTGAATTGGTGCCGGGGTCCACACACACCGTTGATATCCCCCTCCATGAAGTGAACGGATCTCTTCACCTGTTTACTTCAACCGTTGACCTGAATCCAAACGGTGTTGATATGCTCAGAAGCGATGTGCTTCTTGTTTGGTTTGATGTGTACGATCGGTCTGGCCGGGGCCTTTCCGGGTTGGGCACAGAAAGCAACCCTGTTTCGGTGGGCATGGAATGGATTGCCTTTGAACCGGAAATAACCGATCTTTCGGCCACCCCGTTCCGCCCGAAGGTTGGCGACCCTCTCGTTGTGTATGTTCAAGTTGAAAATCTCGGTGCTCTTCCCGGTGAAGTGACGCTGTTGATGCGAGACAACGAAGGCACGGTTCTTGAAGAACAACACATGGAATTCAATGTCTCGCAACAAATCCGTACTGTTTGGACCGTGGATGCATGGTCGGAAGGACGACTTGGATTGACGGTTGAACTCGTGAACATCACCCCCCGAATACCTGTGCCGCTCGCCGATGTAGGCGCAGAGGAAGCCGACAACACGGCCGGAGAAATGGCGGTTCTGAGTCTTTCTGTTTTGGCGGTCGTTGCCGCTCTCTGTGTCCTGTTGGTGGTCCGGTTTAACCGAGCTCAGCGTGAAGAGGCCTACCAGATCGAACGCATTCGACGCATCGTTAACGCTCCTCAACTGGAGCAAGGAGCGAAGCGTTTGGTTCAACTCCACGAAGAGCAATAGTGAAGAACGCGGGGTCTCACGCCCGATACAGAAGCCGGGGTACCCGAGTGGTCAAAGGGGGTGGATTCAAGCTCCTCTGCATATTGCTTCGCAGGTTCGAATCCTGCCCCCGGCACTACGAGTCGCAGGGTGAGAGCCTTGTTCTCGCAGAGAACTCGGGTGAGAATCCTGCCCCCGGCACTACGAGTCGCAGGGTGAGAGCCTCGTTTTAGAACAAAATGTTCAGGCGAATCGTTCCCCTGCCTTCTGATCTAGCACACCACCGTAGAGGTGAGGTGAGGTGAGGTGTTTTTCCATAAACAGAACAACACACATCGTCCCTCTTCGTACGGAGGAGGAGTTATACCTTAGATTGACATAAGATTGGCGTGGGTCAATTGCAAGGGGTCACGGAACTGGACCATGGCCTGTTCCGAATCACTCCTCTAACACTGAAGCAGGGTGTTGGGTGTTTTGTGGCCCTGAGTATCCTTCTGTTCGCTCTTGTCCATGGCTTGAGCAGCCTTTCCATCCCTGACGTTCCTCGAATTGATGAAGCGACGCCCCTCTCTTCGCTTCCAGAAGACGATTCATTGTACGAATTTGCACCCGTTCAGTCCGGTTACGACAACGATGAGTACAAACAAGAAGCAGCGTTCATCATCGTACCTCTGACCCTTGAAAGCGGCAGAGTAGCCGACGATGAATGTTACTGGGTTGAACCCGACGATGAAGGCAACGGAGGAGGTTGGACCTATGCCCTTCACATGAGTGATGCTGAACCCCTTCGGTTTGTTGATTCATCAGGCCGTCAAATAGAGGCAGCGTTTTCTTTGCAAGGTTCCTTGGAACCGGAAGGGCAGACGATTGAACCTCCTTGTTATTCGGAATGGTCTCGAACCATTGAAGGCCAGGAGGAGGGCGATGGCGACAATTTCCATTTTGCAGTATACATGCTTGTGGAACAAGAACCAGAGCGTTTTCAGGTCCTTTCAATTCGAGAAATAACGGGATTGTGGGTTCAAAACACCGCCCCACCAGAGGTTACACAACGCGAGGATGCGGGTCGTTTGGCCTTGCTTGGTTTCGGGGTTGGTGGTTTCATCATCATGCTCTGTTCGGAGCCTTCGCTAAGATACGATTTGAGAAGGATACGCAAAGCCAACGGCACCAAAGCAAACGATGTCGTTTCGGGAGTGGGCGTGTTGGGTTCTGAGGGCCGGCTCTTGCAACATTTGGGTCCGGACGGGGAGGTGTTGGGGGCTGCCGAGCGTCCAAAAAGGGATGGGGAAAACGACTGGTTGTTTGGAGCCCCACCGCTCCCTTCTGCATACCTGAACTTCTTTGCACCCGATGGTGACGGAACACTGATTTCTGAACATCCGTCAAAAATTGGCGTGGTGAAAGCCCCCATGGTCACGCTGTACAGTTTGGGTGGACTTGTGTTCGCTGCATCGTTTCTTTGGCTGGCCGCAGACCTTCGAGCACGAGACGGGAGCGACTTCCATACCTTGTTGGGCTGGGCCCTCACTGCTGTGGTCACGTTGGTAAATGTGTTCTGGTTCATGATGGCATGGAATCAATTCAAGTTGGTGCGGACCGTTATTGATTTGCCCACCAGTCCCGTTCGGAGTGCAGCCGTTGGCCAAGTGGAACTTGTTGGACAAGTCCGACCCTCGCGGGCGGGGACGCCAGAATTGGGCGTTCAAGGTGAGGTCTTTCAAGGCATGGTGGCATGGACATGGAGCTCTTACGAGTACGTCTGCAGAACCGACAGCGAAGGCAACACGTCCTGCTCATGGGACCACCGTCATACTGAAATCGGTGGTGTCCCTTTCATCCTACACGATGGCTCCGGGGGCATGATGATCGATCCCACAGAGTGGGATGGAAAGGAAAGTCAGTTTGACCACGGGCCTCTTCTTTCAACGTGGCAAAAAGGGGATTGGAAATGGGAACTCTTTGGCTTGGGAGTTGGCGACCCGGTGTATGTGCTGGGGGATTGCATTCCTCGAACCCATGAACACATGGAAGAATGGGGCCGGGACGCAACGCTGGCCAATTCTCTGGTGATGATGGTCCCCTCAAGCGATACGGGTGAACACTCCATTCTGCATTACGGAACTGAATTGGATTTGATTTCTCAAAACCGCTCGTTCTTTGAAATCTTGGTGATTCCTTGCTTGGTGTTCGTGTTCAGTGTGTTCATGTTTGTCAACTACACGCCTTAACGACAACAACTTCTGAACCGGTTCATGCACGCGGATCTTGCGGGCCTTCGGTTCGTTGAATTTCAACCCCGTGATTCTCGAGATAACCGACCCCGTTTTCACCCATGAACCCACCGTCCACAATGACCACTCGCTGAATGCCGGCATGGTGAATGAGCTTGGCACACATGGTGCACGGTTCGCCGGTTACGATCAGCCATGCGTTGTTGGTCGACACGCCGTTGGCAGCAGCGTTGCAAATCAGGTTCATTTCAGCGTGATGGCACCCGATTTCTACCCGTGTGCCGGACACGATGTTCATTGTATCTCGAAGGCATTCTTCACCACCGCAGAGTCGCCCTCCACCTCTTGGACCCCCGTTGTAGCCGTCCATCAACGCCACGTTTCGGGCAGGGTCCACCAACAAAGCACCAAATTTCCTGCGTGGGCAGTTTGAGGCTTCTGCCAAGGCCAAGCATTGTTGAATACGAATCCGTAGGTGCTTGTCCTTCATGCCGTCACCACGCCCCGCCCTCCTCTTCATGCCTTCGCATGAACCGAAAGGTGTTCGTCTGTAGCGGCTTCAAGCGCCTCAAGCACGTTGCCTTGCATGTACAGAGAACCAATGGACAGCACGGTGACGTTGGCGTCGTGGGCGATTTGACAGTGCCTCACTGCTTCAATTGGTGCGGGAATGCATGTCACAGGGCACGCAACAAGAGGGAGGAACACTTCTTGCCATACCTCGCTGGGCACGCCGACATAACGTCCTCCTTGCGGTTCGGTCACCACGACTTCAAGCGGCGGATGAACCGTCATGATGCGGACGAGAGGATCGATCATGTTTCGGAGGCTGTCTTGCGGTGTGGAGCCAAACAGCAGGACCCATGGCTCAGAAACAAAGGGGTGTTCCAACAACTCCGAGGCGACCCTTTCCATGCCGCTTCGGTTGTGCGCTCCTTCCAGTATCCAGGAAGGTGAGGCGGGGTTTGGCGAAGGAAGGGTTTGCATTCGCGCTGGCCAATGCAGTTCATTGATGCTGGGCATTGAACCTTCGGAGCCTTGAGGAAGATGACGCCACAGCGCCCGACACAGCACCACGGCTTCCTCGGCATAGGAGGTTTGCGGGGGCACGTCAACCCATTCGAGGTTGGCCGGTTTGGAACGTTCTCCGAGAAGAGGAAGACCGGCGCTCTTTACGGTGTGTTCAATCCGTCGTTTGACCGAGGCTTGGTCGGGCCGACGGACGATTATCGGACGACCTGGTCGAGCAATGGCCGCCTTCTCATGCGCAATTTCTTCTAAGGAGTCACCCAAAACATCGGTGTGTTCGAGAGCCAGTGAAGTCACGACAGCAAGGTCTGCCGGTGCGCAACGGGTGGCGTCGAGACGACCTCCCAAGCCCGTTTCAAGAACAAGCACCTCCACGCGTTCTCGACGAGCCAAGTGGACCGCCACAAGGAAGGTGATTTCAAAAAAGGTCAACACGCCATCCATGGTGATGTCAATGCTTTGAATCTCTAGAAGGGCTTGATTCAGGACTTCAGGTGCAACGGGCACCCCTTCAATTCTGAACCGTTCTTCAACACGGACGAGGTGCGGGGAAGAGAACATCAAACTCTTGCTTCCCACGGCGCTCAATGCAGCGGTAAGGGTGGCGCACAAGGTGCCTTTGCCGTTGCTTCCCGCAACATGGACGGTGTAGGGGCGATGACCGTTGTCGTCCATCTTCTCCATGGCTAATTTTGTGGTCTTGAGGCCCAGCGACATTCCTCGCTGCTTGGTTGTTTCCAACCATGCACGGCATGCCGTTTCCCCTGCCATGTGGTTCGCAAAGCGTCGCTGCATTAAGCCGTGATGGGGGCGGGGTTGTACCCAAACAGGAGCGCGAGGCTGATATGGAAGGGGCGATTGGCCAATCCATGAGCGATGCGACCGCGGCGAAGACCTCGCCAAAAGCCAACGCTCGGTTCCAGCAGGTTGAGGAAGAACTTCGCCAACAAGACACCCTTGGCTCGTTGCTGGCCGATCAGTGGCGTGGTATGGCGGGAATGGCGGGGATGTTTGTTCTCACCATCGCTTTGGGCATCTACATTCGCCCTTACTACGACGTGGGGGAACTTCATGCATTCGGAGCCTCAGGTGCTACGCAAGTTCGGTACGTTGCCATCGAACTTGTCGCTATTTTTGCCTTTACGGCGCTCATCATTTTCCTGGCACGTTGGGGGAAGGAATTCATCATCAAATACGGTATGTATGCGGTGTTGACCATGGCCCTGATGTACAGCACCGTCCCGCTCGCTCACATGTTGGTCCTCGATTTTGAAACCGAGCCGTTTGAATCCACTTCCTCCGATACGATTGACGGTGATTGGTTGGGCACTCTTGATGGCGAGCGTTTCGTCACCGCTGACATCTTTGGAGAAAGCGGTGACTTTGACGTGAACATCAGCATGTGGTCCCCAGACAACATGTACGCAGCGCCGATTTGGACAACAACACATGACCACTCCTTCATCAGTGAGCATTCTCGGGTTCACATGACGGTCAATGGCGACATGCTCACCTTTGCTAGCGGCGTTTACGCTTGGACCCTCTCCTCGTTGGATGGGAATCTTGAATCCACGTACGAATGCTTTGTTCCCGGCACCGAAGAAAACACGCGCCAACCCCTGCCCAACATGCAAACCGGTTGTTCATTGGCCGTTGAAATTGAAGGCGAAACCGATGGCGAAGGTTCGCTGTATCTGGTGAACAACGGCGACATCATGATTCGATACGCAACCTTCGATGAAGCCCCGGGAAACATCACACAGATGGCCATCTGGAGCCTTCCATCTTTTGGAATGGGCGATGAAAAGTTCCTTCAAGCTCACGTTCATGACACCCGGTCTGCTTGGCCAATCTCACCCAACGATTTCTCCACACCCTACGAGTTGTTCATCGCTACCGAAGACCTCGTTGGCGTGGTGGCCTTGGAATCCAACAACGACGCTCGCGACATCAACAACCCCGATAACGATGACCCAGCCATCATGGTCTACCAGCGGGCGCCTGCCGACAACAGCGGCTACGGCAGTGTTGATGTTGGCCTCTCCCCATTTGAAGAGGTTGAGGCCGTGGATGTTCCCGACGACCGACGCATGATCTTGATGGGAGAAACCAACGGCGACATCATTGGAGTGGAGTGGAACGGATCTGCAGATCAGGAATCGATGTTTGTTGAACAGGAGCGAATGCTCCTCAACGGTTTGGTGGGCAGCGTTGACAGCGTGAAAATCACCGACCTTGACGACAGCGGCTACGCTGATGTGCTGATTACGGGTGACGGCCAATCCCATTGGCTCTACACCTCTTCCTTGGTGAACCGAGCCTCGTTCGATGTGGCCGATGATGTCAACGACGCTTTCTTCCTCGTGGACGGTGACGAGGCTTCTCTGGTGACCTTGGCCCTCAACACCACCCTGCTGAACACGGTTGTGTCTCAAGGTCCGTTGTCCGAAGAGATGTTCCCTCTGTACGGCCTTCAGCTCGAATTGTGGCCAACCATCGCTGGGTTGTTGGTCACCGGGATCCTGATGGTACTGCTCTTTGTCCATAGCGAATGGTACGTTGTCAACACCACTGGCGTGCTGTTGGGCGGTGGCGTCGTGGTGATGCTTGGCGTGACCTTTGTCCCGATTTTGGCCATCCTTTTCATGATCCTCGCCGCTGTTTACGATGCATGGGCTGTTTACAAGTCCAAGCACATGTTGGATTTGGCAGACACCATGATTGGTCTTCGCTTGCCCATTTTGTTGGTGGCGCCTCAAGATTCAAACTATTCTCTGATCGAAGAAACCCAAGGCGAGGCGCCCCGAAAGGTGATGTCGGATCAGCCTGTGGCCAAGCGTCCCAAGAAAAAGCGTAGTGAAGCCATGTTCATGGGCTTGGGTGACATTATTTTCCCTGGAATGCTGGTGCTCTCTGCGCTGCAGTGGCTGGACCCAAGCGGAGCATTTGCAGTGGCCATGTCGACGTTGATCGGCGGCCTCGCAGGGTACTTCGCCCTGATGACCTACGTGGCCCGCGGAAAAGCTCAGGCCGGTTTACCGTTGCTCAACGGTGGCGCCATTCTTGGCTACATCATCGGTGGTTTCCTCTTCCTTAACGGGGACGTCTTCCAATTCAACATCTCGTGGTGAGTGCATGCTGGACATCAATTTGTTTCGTGAACATGCTGACATGATTCGGGCCGACCATGACAAGCGTGGGTTGCCTCACGACCGAATTGAAGAGGTCATTGCTCTGGATCAAACATGGCGTAACCATCTTCACGAAACCGACCAACTCCGCAGAGAAAAAAACGAAGCTGCCCGAGGAATCGGCGCCGCAAAAAAGTCAGGCAACCAAGAAGAGGCACAGCGTATTTTGGCTCAGGTGGCCGATCTCGGCCAACGCATTTCCGACCTTGAATCAATGACCAACGAAGCCATGTCGGCTCGAGACCGCCTTCGAATGTCCATCCCCAACATTCTACACAGCGATGTCCCGAAGGGAGAGGATGAATCCGGCAACACCGTGCATGCAGTGCATGGCACAAAACCGTCCTTTGCGTTCGAACCGCGTACCCACAACGCGTTGATTGAGATGAACAAATGGGTTGACCTCAAGCGGGCAGCCAAAATCACGGGCAGCCGTTTTTACTTCCTCAAGGGCGACTTGGCCCGTTTGGAATTCGCTCTTCAACAATATGCGGTGGATTTTCTACGGCAGCGTGAATACACCTTCGTTCAACCTCCGGTGATGATGAATCGAGCGGCCTACGAAGGCGTGACCGATTTGGGAGACTTTGAGACCGTCATGTACGGCGTCGAGCCCGATGCCTACTACATGATCGCCACCTCAGAACACCCGCTTACAGCGATGTTCATGGACGAAACCATTCCTGAGGAAACCCTTCCACTGCGCATGGTGGGCGTCTCGCAGTGCTTCCGGCGCGAGGTGGGAAGTCACGGACAATCGGACATGGGCATCTGGCGAGTTCACCAGTTCACCAAGATCGAACAAATCATCATCGCTCGGCCAGAAGATTCCTGGGCGTTGCACGAAGAACTCCTCCAGAACTGCACCGATTTGTGGGACAGCCTCGGCATCCACTATGAAATTGTCAATATCTGTACGGGAGACATGGGCACGGTTGCGGCGAAAAAGTACGATTTGGAAGCTTGGATTCCGGGAGCCAACCAGTACAAGGAAATCGTTTCATGTTCCAACTGCACCGACTACCAAGCCAACCGATTGAGCATCAGGTACGGCCAACCCGGCCATCCCAACCAACCCATCGTCCACACCCTCAACTCCACTGCGGTGGCCACCTCCAGAGCCCTTGTAGCCATCATGGAGCAATACCAACTCGAGGACGGGCGAATCGCCGTTCCTGAAGTACTTCAGCCCCACATGGGCGGTCAGACGGTTCTTGAACCGTGCAATTGGGGTTGAATCACATGAATCGAACACTGTCTGCCTTGTTTCTCGTAACGATGTTTGCCTTGGCACCCCTCTCCGGATGTTTTGGTGAAGAATCAACCCAAGAGGTTGAGGCCATGTTGACCCCGGGGGCTGACATGCCAACCACGGCCACCCGTGGCCAATACTTGACCCTCGATTTTGAGAGCACCGTCGACTGGACCATCAGCCGTTCTCCCGGCGTGTTCTTTCAAGACGAATTTGGCGTCCTTCGCGACGACTTGAGCCTCACCTTGCCGCCCACCACCACCAACATCACGGTGTTGGTGTTTGATTCCGAACGGGACAGCATTGAATTCAATGTCACTGCAGGTGACCAAACCTGGAACGCTACGATGGCCCTCGAAGACAGTTCGGACTTGATGCTGGTCGACGGTCGTCGCGCTTACCAGACCATTGACATGCTCACGTCCTCATACAACAACCGTTGGTGCGCCTCAGCCTCCATCCATGAAGGCGGTGCTGCCTATGAAGCAGCGGCCGAAGCCATGGCTGAGGAAATGCGCGGGTTCGGGTTTGACTTCGTCGAAGTGACCCGTTACGAAAGCGCCCCCGACCAACTCAATGTTGTGGGTTACAACTACGGTTTGGTCAATCCAGACGAATACATCGTTATTGGCGGCCATTTTGACATTGCCTACGCCTTCACACCACCCAGTGGTGGTACCAACGAAGGGGCCAACGACGACACCTCCGGATCGACGGTCTCCCTCGAGATGGCCCAAGCCTTGGCTCAAATGGACTTTGACCACACGGTTGTAGCGGGCCTGTGGGCCTGCGAAGAAGAAGGCCTCTTGGGCTCCGCAGCCTACGTGGCCAACCTGCCAGAGAACGTCTCGGTCAAGGCGTACATGAACTTCGACATGGTCTCGCTCAACTACCCGATCACGCCGTTGACGGAACCCATTATCGATCCCTTGACCGGCGATTTGTTTGCTCCAACGAAGTACGATTGGGAAATCAGCATTGCAGGCGCTAACCAAACCAACATGGAACGCATGATGGGTTGGGTCGGGACCATCATCGAGGACGACTTGGCGTACACCCCCACGGAAGGCAACCCCATCAACT